>DASXDY010000064.1:0-53834 GCA_036490405.1 Candidatus Sulfotelmatobacter sp.
GAAAGCGGTTGCCGCCGGAGCAACTCTGATCGACGCCCCGCGCGATCAGGATTACGGCGAGCGCTCCGGCACGGTGAAAGACCAGGCAGGAAATTTCTGGTACATCGCGACGGCGCAGGGCAAGAGCCATGTCCCAGAGGGACTGTTCAGCGTGAATCCGTATCTGCACCCGCGGCGCGCGGAACCGTTCATCGCCTTCCTGAAGCGCGCCTTCGAAGCGCAGGAAGTCGCAAAGTACGCGTCACCGGATGGCGTCGTCAATCACGCAGTGGTTCGTGTCGGCGACTCAGTGCTCGAGATGGGCGAGGCCCACGACAAGTACGAGACGATGGAGGCGATGTTCTACCTCTACGTGCCGAACATGGAAGCGGTCTACCGGCAGGCACTGGCCGCGGGAGCGACGTCATTCCAGGAGCCAACCGACCAGCCCTACGGCGACCGCAACGCCGGCGTGAAAGACGCCTTCGGCAACAAGTGGTACATCGCGACGCACGTCAAAGATGTCCGGATGTAAAAGCAGGCCTGACTGCTTCAAGGCTGACGCCAGTCTTGAAGCAGTTTGAGGCTGTGGGCTGAAGTTGTTTCTGATGGAACGGCCGTAAGTGCGCGTTTTCCGTCAGAGGTTACGTCCCAGGAAATATCAGTTGGGAAAGTGCGCCCACCAAACATCATGCGGTCCTTCCCCGTCTGTATCTCCGTCCCGGCTGCATTGATTTCGACCGCAGAAATCCCTCCTGCCGTGGTGCCGTAAAAAAGAGTGGATCCGCTCTTCCAGAGCAGGCGGGTCGCTGGCTCTGATGTTGCCTGCCATTTCTCTCTGCCCGGAGGAAAGGCGATTATGAAAATGTGGCCAGCTTCCTTTTCGTCTGAAATGAAAGCGAGCCATTTGCCATCTGGAGAAAACTTTATGTCCGCCGCGTGCGGGATCGTGTAAAGCTCCTGCCCGGTGTCGACCGCAAAAATCGACGACGTAGTGTCCGCCGGTGAATTTCCCCGCTGGATGGAACCTTCCACAACCGCAAGAAACTTTCCATCCGACGACCAGGAACTGGGCACGCATGATTCTTTCTTGCATACGTGAAAAACCGTCGAATCAGCCCGGCCATCGGTTGGTTTCAATAGAATCGACATCGGCGAGCTTTGATTTTCCGAGGCTGTAAATGCCAGACGTTTTCCGTCGGGCGACCAGATAAATTGCTGTTCGACGGGGAATCCTCCGCCGGACGAAAATGGGCGGGGCGAACCGCTGCCTACGTCGATGATGCTCACTTCCCCTCGCGAAATGGCGACGGCAACGAGTTTCTGGTCGGGGGACATGCTCATGGCGTAGTAGTAGCCGTTTGGTTCGCCGATGTTTCCCGCCGCCTTGCCTTTCTCGTCGATCCACTGCAATTGTTTCAGCGCTACGGCTGCGCCGGGCGCATATACGAGGCGGGATCCCGAAACTGAAAACGCCGCCGTGCTCCGGGCTGGATCCGTTTGAATACCGGTCGCGATCTGGGTCGGCGAGCCGGAAAGACTAGCGGCACCCGGCTCGTATTTTTGGGAGAACAAGTTGCCGTTCCTTACAAAGACGAGTTGATTGGGCACGGAATACTGTGCGGCGGCATCGGCCTGAACAAGGTCGGTCACGCGCCGAGTCGCGAGAGAGAAAATCTTGACCTGGCTTGGGCCGTCTTGCGGAAAACGCAGGAACAGAAAGTGATCGTTGTCTGGCAGAAAGTGAGGAAGACGCAAGGAATCGTTCGCTTGCAGCGGAATCCCGAGGTCCGTGGGCGCTCCTCCCGATGAGGAAACAAGCGAAAGGCCGCCATAGGCCGCCGGCGCGAATACGATGGAGCCGGCAGCGTTCCAGGCTGCTCCGCGGCCATGAGGTGCATCGCAGATATCCTGCCCAATTCCGGCGGCCAAATCGACTCGCTTGAGCTTACCGTCGGCGAAGAATCCGATAGAAGCCCCATCGGGCGACCAGAAGGGATACTCCGCTCCATGAGTGGAGGGAACTCGCTCTGTGCGCCCGGTTTCAAGCTGTCTCACCCAAAGTTCAGCCTTGCCATCTGCGCCGAGCAATGCCAGCGCCAGCCGGTGGCCATCCGGCGAAAGCGCAATGGGATCGTTCAAGGTGTCGAGAATTGTGCCCAGCGGCAAATCGAGTTCGGCGGACAGCGGGCTTCGCGCGGCACTGTGCTTCGGCCACAGTCCGGCTAGCAGTGCTGCGAGAAACACAAGAAAACATCCCGCCCCGACAAGAACCTTCCAATTCCAGACAGCGCGGCCGGAAGCCGCCGATGAAGTGTGCGCGGAGGTGTTGCTGATTAATTGCAGGACGCTTCGTAATTCCGCAGCCGTTTGCCAGCGCTCTTCCGGATTCTTCTTGAGGCAAATGGCAATGGCGGCATTCAATTCCTCCGAGGCACGGGGTTGCAGAGCGATCACCGGCTCGGGATCTTTTTCCAAAATCGCGTTCATCACGTTTAATTGAGTCTTGCCGTCGAACGGCCGCCTCCCCGTTGCCATTTCGTAGAGGACGCATCCGGCCGCAAAGATGTCGCTGCGGGCATCGGCCTCCGCTCCTTGCAGTACTTCCGGGGCAAGGTACTGAAAAGTTCCAACGATGGTCCCTTTCTGGGTGAGGACCGACGCCGGAGATGTCAATCCGGAGAGTTCGACCGTGGGCGTTGACGGCGTCAGCGGACTCGATGACGAAAACGCACTCGCGATGGCACTTTGTTTTCTGGCCAGTCCGAAGTCCATCAGCTTGATCCCGGATTTCGTCAGCATGATGTTGCCGGGCTTGATGTCGCGATGAACCAGACCCTGGCTGTGGGCCTTGGCAAGCGTGTCGGCGAGGTTGATGCCGATTCGCACAACTTGATCGAGCGGCAGTGGACCTTTCAGCAGCCGGTTGGCGAGGGTCTCGCCCTCGATGTACTCCATCACAAGGAAAGAGATGTCATCCTGCTGGCCGATATCGAAGAGGGCGCAGATGTGAGGATGTTGCAGCGATGAGATCGCGCGAGCCTCGCGCTGAAATCTGGCCTGAAGCTCAGGATCTTTTTTCAGGCGGTCCGGTAGAACTTTGATCGCGACTATGCGATCGAGGCGCGTGTCGCGGGCACGATAGACTTCTCCCATTCCACCCGCGCCCAACAGAGAAATGATTTCGTAGGAGCCGAGCCTAGCTCCGGGGTTCAGTGCTCCAGCGTTACGTGCCACGATGCGCGCCATTATATGCGCGATACTTCTCAGCCGTAGATGTTCCTAGGGCGCTTTCGGAATCACAATGGCCGTAATTCCATAGCGCGGGATTTCCACGTTGAACGTCCCGCCGAGGCCATCGATCGGCGCTTCGGTGATCGTCTTGCCCCCGTCGATCGTTAACTTGCCATAGTCATAGCGCGTGCCCTTGGCCGCGTAAGCGTAACCGCTCACTGAGATCGCGGCGGTGACGGACCGGTCGAAATTCTTGTTGATCAGCAGCAGGCCGAGTCCGCCGTCGCGCTTTTTCACGGCATGTACGGCCAGCGTATCCAACTGCGACGTAGTCCCCACGAAAACATCGCCGGGCGTCGCAATCTCGTGCAGCATCTTGATTCCGTAATAAGCCGGTTGCGGCTTACTGCTGGTGTCGAGCAGGATCGGGCTTATGGCGTGGATCGGAGACCAGACAACGGTGTATGCGCCGGTTTCGAGCAGCGTGGGCACAGCGTCCGCCGAAAAGAGTGCGGTGGCTGCGGGATTCTTCGCCGGGAGCCATCCCGCGATGCCTAGCGTCGTAATGGCCAGCTGCGGTTCGTGCCCTTTGGGACAGAATTTCTTGTACTTCTCGACCAGGTCGTGCGTGAGCTGAGAGTAGTCATACTGCAAGCCGTTGCCGCCCGGAATATGGCGCGTTACGTCCATGGGGTCCCTGGCGAGCATGAGCAGATCGCCTTCGTCGACGTTGTCGACCAGAGTCGGCTCCGCGCCTTTGCCCTCCCAGAACACCGCCGCACTGAAGTCCATACTGGCGCACGCAGCTTTCAGGACGGAAGCATTCCAGTTTTTCCCAACCTGATCGGCATCATTGGCATAAGGCGGCTTCATCACGAAGGCGCCCACCATGATCTTCGGGTCGACCGCCTTCATGGCCTTCACATATTCGACGACCGCCTCTCCGTAGACGGCTGGCCCGACCTTGGAATTCGATTGATGACGTCCCCATTCCCTGGAAGTTGCGACCTTTCCAGCGTGCAGATCGGGCTCGGGAGACGCGGCTTGGCCGTATTTTCCGGTCGTATCGGCGTCGGAGCCCGGATTGTGTCCCTGTCCGTAAAAGCCGTTGTTCCACGGCTCGTTGCCGACAACCCACAATAGAATGCCCAATGAGTCTGGATGGCTAATGCGCAGCAGGTTGTAGCCATCGTCGGTCGCAAGCGGCTTGGCCGCCCGCAGAGCGGCCCAGAAGCCCACCGTCTTCCAGTCGTTTCCCTTGGAGTCTTTGCCGATGGCCTGCGTGTTCGACGGACTGCCATTCGCGTAAGCGACCCAGGCCGCGGCCTCGGCTGGCTCTCCGCCGCCGCTGCCATCGAGGTTCGTCCCGTAATTGACGGAAACGATCGCCGTCCCTAACTTGTCGATGATCGGCACCACCGCGGGAAACTGCTTCTCTTTCGGAAAATCGGGCGCGCGGTCGTCGGTATAAGGATTCGTGATCGTGCCGTTCGACCAGTGATACAGGGCGTCGATGCCATTGTTCCCGGGGAAGCGTAGGTTCGTGAATCCCGCATCCTGCAGCAACTGTAGGGTGGCTGCATCGTAAGCGTTGGCCTCCCAACGGTCCGCGGCAATGCCGATCGAAGTCGTGTAGAGCACCGCCTTCTGTTGCGAGGGATCGACCGTCACCTTGGATTTCAGCTGGGCGTGAAGGGGTATCGCCGCAGTCAGGAGCATTCCGCTTATCACGATGCCTGGAATGCGTATTTTGTGCAGGTTTAACAAGCGTATGGAAGTTAACAAGATCGTCTTGGCAAACGGCGGGATGTTCATTAACAGGCTCACCTCGCGGCGATTCAGCCACAGGAAAAACGGGGAAATTATAGCGCGAAGCGTTGCCGAAAGCGGGTCGGTTTCAGCAAGGCACGTGGTGATGTTCCGGGCACGGCTGCGACCCCAGGAAATATCCGCGGTCAAGAATCGCGCCGGAAACATTTTCCCTCTATTGACCGAGAGGGTTCTCCGCCTGCCCCTTATTTTCTATCGCCCAGGCGAAGAATGGTTCGGAGACCGATACGGGTTGTCGGCCGCGCAAAGAGATGGCAATCAGTTTGGCAAATACTTCATTGCGTTCAATATCGAGCTTGGCCGGCACATGAGGACTGGTGTAATGGCAGGCGAGCGAAGCAATGGCTTTGTCGCCGTCCAGGACCGGAACTGAGAAGGCGGCGCGAATCTCGGACGTAGCAGCTCCCACGCGTCCTTCGGTGAAAAGCGGATCGGTCAACATGTCGCTGACAATCCAGGGTTTTCTTTGTTCCACGGCGCGGCCGCAGCATTGTGCGCCGACCCGAACGGTTCCGATGCCCGCGATGTACTCTCTGGGCAGGTTATAGACAATGTAAGGGCGCAAAATGGTCCCGTCGACGGTAAAGAGGGTAGCCCCATCAGCTTCTGCTAATTGGCAGGCAAGGCGGACCATAGTGGCCAGATACGTATGATTCACGACCGGAGTTTATCATCGCTCTTACCTCGTCAAATATAGGTGATTGACTGTATTGACTCGATCAGGCGAGGACATCTCTGTTTGACCCTCGGAAATGGGTTCTTTAGACTGAGATACTTAGCGGATTCTGCAGAAATTCAAACTATGGCTGACAACATTCATGTGAAGCTCCCCGACGGGAGCGTGAAGGAAGTTCCCAAGGGCACCACTGCGCTTGAGGTTGCGAAGTCTATTAGTCCGCGCCTAGCCGATGCGGCGATGGTTGCCAAGGCCGACGGCACGCTGGTTGATCTGTTTAAGCCGCTGGAAAGCGACACCGACCTGCGTATTCTGACCGAGAAAGACCCCGAGGCGCTCGAAGTCTACCGGCACTCGTCGGCGCATTTGCTGGCGGCGGCAGTGCTCGAACTTTTCCCGGAGACCAAACTCGGCCACGGGCCGCCGACCGAGAGCGGATTCTTCTACGATTTTTATCGCCCGACGCCGTTCACTCCCGAGGACCTCGAAAAACTCGAGAAGAAGATGCAGGAGATCGTGCAGCAGAACGTCCCCAACACGCGGGAGTTTCTGCCGCGCGATGAGGGACTCGCAGCCTTTGAAAAAGACGGCGACTTCATGAAGGTGCACTTCATCAAGCAGTTCACCAAGCCGGACGAGAAGATTTCGATCTATCGCACCGGCAAGTTCACCGACTTCTGCCGCGGGCCGCACATTCCTTCGACGGGAAAGATCAAGGCGTTCAAGCTGCTGAATATCGCGGGCGCGTACTGGCTCGGTGACGAAAAAAATCCGCAGCTTCAGCGGATTTATGGCACGTCGTTTTTTTCGAAGAAAGATCTGGAGGCGCATCTCCATCAGGTCGAAGAGGCGAAGAAGCGCGACCATCGCGTGATCGGGCAGCAGCTCGATCTGTTTTCGATCCAGGAACTGGCCGGGCCGGGGCTGATCTTCTGGCATCCCAAGGGCGGCATCATCCGCAAAGAGATGGAAGACTGGATGCGCGAGGAATACATTAAGCGCGGCTATTCGCTGGTGTACACGCCGCATGTGGCGCGGCGGCAGTTGTTCTTCACCTCGGGGCACGAAGGTTACTACTCGCAGAACATGTTCGACGCCATGGAGCTCGACGACGCGGAATATCGGCTCAAGCCGATGAACTGTCCCGGCCACATCCTGATCTACAAGGATTCGCTGAAGTCGTATCGCGATCTGCCGGTGCGATTGGGGGAACTCGGCACGGTGTATCGCTACGAGCGTTCGGGCGTGATGCACGGATTGCTGCGCGTGCGCGGCTTTACGCAGGATGACGCGCACATCTTCTGCACCCCCGAGCAAATCGAAGACGAGATCGCGGGCTGCCTCGAATTCGCGCTCGACGTGCTCAAAGACTTCGGCTTCGACAAGTTTCAGACCGAGCTTTCAACGTGGAATCCGGAGGACAAGAAGAATTTCGTCGGCAGCGAAGAGCAATGGATTCATGCCACGCAGTCACTTGAAAAAGTGCTGAAGGCGCGCAACATCGAATACAAGACCATCCCCGGCGAAGCCGCGTTCTATGGGCCGAAGATCGACATCAAGCTGGTCGATGCAATCGGGCGGCTATGGCAGCTATCGACCGTGCAGTTCGACTTCAACCTGCCGCAGCGCTTTGGCCTGGAATATGTCGCAGAAGACGGATCGCGCAAGCAGCCGGTTATGGTTCACCGCGCGCTGTATGGATCAGTCGAGCGCTTCTTCGGCGTGCTGATTGAGCACTATGCGGGCGCGTTTCCGGTATGGTTGTCGCCGGTGCAGGCGGTGATGATTCCGATCAGCGAGCGCCACGCGGAGTACGCGCACAAAGTCGCGGCGCAGCTCAAGGCGATCGGTGTGCGCGTTGATGTGGACGCGCGCAACGAGAAGATGAACGCCAAGATCCGCGAGCACGCGATGCAGAAGGTCCCGTTCCTGCTTGTGGTCGGGGATAAAGAGTCCGAGGCGGGAAAGGTGAACGTTCGCACGCGGGGGAAAGAAAAGACGGAGGACATGCTTGCGGCGGAGTTCGTGGAGAAGATCAGGAAGCTGATCGCGGATAAGAGCGCAGGACTCTAGACCTTCTCACCGCATATCGCTTTTGCGTTTTGGCGGATATATTCAACCTTCTGTCCATAGAGATCGGTATCTTCCCCACCCGATTCGGGGCTTCCACGACCGGTGGCGCAAAACTTTTCTGTTAATTCATCCAGTTCGGGCGAGCAAGCTTTTTTGTACTCTCGCCAGTCATCGTTGAATTGCGCGCGTCGATTTCTCCATCCAGAGTTGCCCGCCACGAATAAAGCTCGCTGCAGGAGGTTCGTATATGTTTCCGCACCAAGCGTTTGATAAGCCTCCAGGGCTACATCCGCGAGCGTGCAAGAGGAATTCCAAAAATATTGTTCGAAGCCGCCGTTGCTTACTTCCGACTCCATTAGACGCATCCCCCAAAAGAATTGAGCTGGTTTCGGAGTTTGTCGCACGAGTTCGTAATCGTCTTCTCCCGGGGCGATAGAGCCGACATAGTCGAGGAGTGAATCAATAACCTTCTGCACCAGCTCGTTTTCTGAAATGGAAATCAGCTCATTTTCCGTCAGTGTCCAGCGTCGCTGCATGGCTGTAGCGTACACCGCAGCCGATAATTCCCGACAGTCAGAAATGAAATTTCGGCACGAGCGCTAGACGGCTCCTAGTAATGCCCTGTTCCGCCACGGGTCTTGATCGCCCAACCGCTAACTAAGATCGCAGCCGAGAGAGAACCTCAACGCCGCACAGATTTCCGCCATCCGCAAAGACCCGAGTTGCGCAACCCGTTTCCCCAACACTGGCCCCACTCAAGCCAACTTCGGGCTTGAATGGGCCACCCCATTGCCGCTGCTTCGCACCAGTGGGGCAAAATGGTGAGCAAATTTGAGTAGTCCAACCGGCGGGCACCCTCGTCTATATAGGTGTGAGCGCACAAGGCCTATCGGTGGAACTGACGGCACCCCCGGCGGGAGGACGAGCCATCTCCGAGCTTGAGGACGTAAACGCGCTGGTGCAGCAGTACAAGGCCCGGCTGTTCCGCTTCGTGCTGCTGTCCATTTCGGACCGCGATGCGGCCGAGACGATCATCCAGGATTGCTTCCTGAAGGCCCACAGGACGCGGGCCCAGTTCCGCGGGGAGTGCAGCGTCTCGACCTGGTTGATGCGGATTGCGTTCAATCTCATCCGCGATCACACCAAGAGCCAGAAGTTCAAGTTCTGGAAGGCGGCGACGGATTCTTCGATTGACGCGACCGAGATCAGCCAGCATCTGCCGAGTGGGGCGAGTTCTCCAGAAGATCATCTGCTGGCGAAAGAGCGGGTGGAGACGGTGGCTCGCAGCCTCAAAGCGCTCTCGGAGAAGCAGCGCAGCATTTTCCTGATGCGCTTCGTCGAAGAGATGGATCTGCCCGAGATTGCCGCCGCGACCGGTATGCCGATTCCGACGGTGAAGACACATCTGTATCGCGCGATGGGCGCGATCCGCACCCGATTAGGAGGCCGCCTATGAGCGCGCACATCACGCACGAAGAAATGACCGAATTGCTGATGGGAAACCGGACCAGCACGCTGGACTCCCACTTGCAAGCCTGTGCCGAGTGCCGGGAAGAGCTTGATCGCGTGAAGAGTTCGATTGGATCGTTCCGCACGGCGAGTCATGCCTGGAGCGAGAGCGTGGCCGGAGAGACTGCGGAAACGCAGCCGGTGATCTCACTTCCACGGGCGAGAAGCTACGCTTCCTGGTGGAGGCTGGCGGCGGTTGCAGCCGTGCTGTTGATCGTTTTCGCAGCAGCGTACCGCATGGAGAGAAAACCCGCAATTGACAGCACAGCCAAAGTGACCACACCTGGCGCGGTAATCGTACAGTCCTCACAAGACCAGATCGCGCAGGATAACGAATTGCTGGCGCAGGTCAATTCCGAGATTGCCGAGAGCGTTCCATCACCGATGCAGCCGTTGCAGATTTCGACCACGAGTTCCACTAGTTCAAGTCAAAGCACAAAATAAGCAAACAAATCTTGGGAGATACAAAGCCATGCGTGTGTTCAAAAACAGAGCGTTGTTTTTCATTTTGCTTGCCTTCACCACTTTGACGGTAGTTGCCGGGGCACAGGACGCGCCCGCAACGCCGCCTCCACCTCGCGCGGACGGGCCTCCGCCACCTGACATGGGAGGCGGACGCCGCATGCGCGGCCGAGGAATGGGCGAGGGCGGACCTTCCCCCATGCGTCTCGGGCCTCCGGGGCGTTGGTGGGACGAGCCTGCGTTCGCAGAGAAGATCGGCATTACCGCCGATCAGAAGAAAAAGATGGATGAAATTTTCACTGCAAACCGTCTGAAGCTGATCGATCTGGTAGCAGCGGTGCAAAAAGAAGAGGTCATCATGGAACCGCTGGTGCAGGCCGATCCGCCGGATGAGGGAAAGGTGCTGGCGCAAATCGACAAGGTCGCGCAGGCCCGCGCGGAACTGGAAAAAGCGAATACGCGCATGCTGTTCGAACTCCGCCGCCAGCTCAATCACGACCAGTGGGTGAAGTTGCAGGCGGAGCGCCCACCGGACCATGGGCCCGGCCGCGATCATGGCGACGACCGGCGCGGCCATGGCGATGGCCCGGGCAAGCCGCCGGGCGAATGAGTGGGTTACGTACTTTGGCCGCCCATCCCCCAACGCATGGCTGAGCTGAGAGGAGCCGTGTGCGCTGACTTCCAGAGTGCGGACTCAGCCGTCTTCGGCGGACGGAGGCGCTGAAGCCCCGGAGACTGCGTTGGCGTCGCGGTCTCCGGGAACGGTATTTTCCCGCAGAAACTTTCCAGTCCTCCGCTCGCATCCCGCAAATCTCCCGCCGCGCATCCCAGCTATCAACCGCGAGAATTCGGCCCCTAAAGCCCTGGATGTACCATGTTGCGGTGCATGTCCTCGCGAAACGCCTGCTGGAGCACATTCGGCGACAAGAACTGCTGGCCGCCGGAGAGCGGGCCGGTGTGGCCGTTTCCGGCGGGATTGATTCGGTCGCGCTTTTGCGGCTGTTGCTGGAATTGCAGCCCGAGTTAGGAATCGTCGTTTCCGTCGTTCATTTCAATCACAAGCTGCGTGGGGCAGAGTCGGACGCGGATGAACAGTTCGTCGCCGGCCTGGCGCGGGAACATGATCTTGAATTTTTCAGCGATGGCGACGATGTCGCGCAGCATGCCGCAGACGAAAAGATCGGCGTGGAAGCCGCCGCTCGGGAGCTGCGGTATGGATTCTTCAGCCACCTGCTTACACCGGAGAGCGAAGCGCAGGGGCTGAAGCCCAGTGCAATTTCCACTCTTTTACGCGGCCCTGAAGGGCCGCTCTTCCACAAAATCGTCACCGGACACACGCTCGACGATCAGGCGGAAACCGTTCTTCTGCGCCTGATTCGCGGGACAGGCATGAAGGGGCTGGGAGGAATTCATCCGCGGATCCCGATCGAGAACGAGGATGGCGAGATGTGCGGCGAGATTGTCCGCCCACTGCTGGCGACGCGGCGCATGGATCTGGAGCGTTACCTCCACGACATCGGTCAATGCTGGCGGGAAGATTCCAGCAATGCGGAAGATGCGTTCACGCGGAATCGAGTACGGAAACTGGTGCTTCCGTTGCTTGAGAAGGAATTTAACCCGGCAATTGCCGGCAATCTGGCGGAACTTTCGGAGATCGCCCGCGGCGAAGAAGACTACTGGGAGAACGAAGCCGCCGGCTGGATGGGCACCGGCGTTCACTGGTCGGAGCCGGAGTGGGCGCGAAGCTCTTCGTCCGGGCTAGTGCAGATTGCGGCGTCCGGTCCTGGCGGCAAGAAAGACTCCGACTTGAGCTCCCGCATCGAACGAGCTTCATGGCTCGTCATGGACGCGTGGGTGGATCGGATGTGGTTTCTTGGGGAGCCCATTGCAGTGCAGCGCCGCATCGTCAAAGCCATCGGAGACCATGCCGGAATTCCGCTGGGGTTCAAGCATGTCGAGGAAATCCTTAAGTTCGCCACTGGAGGCGGGGATTCGGGCAAGGCGTTGTCACTTCCACTGGGCTGGAAGATGGTTCGCGAGCCGGCCCAACTTATTTTTCAGACGCCCGATCTGTCTGGCGGTGAAGCGCCGCACGACTACGAATATTCCTTGCAAATTCCAGGCTGCGTCTCGGTCTCCGAAACCGGCTCGATGATCGAAGCCCGCCGCATTCCGGCCGGGACGGATGCGGGGTATAATCCTGACCACCTGCTGGACGCCGATGCCCTCACCGGACCACTCCGGGTGCGGAACTGGCGTGCAGGAGACCGTTTTCGGCCCAGCCACAGGAAGTCCCCCAGGAAGATCAAGGAACTGTTTCAGGAACTGCATGTGCCCGAGGCGGAGCGCAGGCTCTGGCCAGTCGTGTTGAACGGCCCTGAGATCGTATGGATGCGTGGCTTCGCAGTGGCCGCCCAATTTCGGGCCAAGCCGGGGCGGGACGCAATTGCAATCGCCGAAACTACGGCGATCGGTGACGTTGACCCATTGTAGGATTGAACGCCGTGCCGGGAGGCACACAATTTCATGAATGGTTCGAGAGTCGAGCCGCTGCGGCAGGTCATCACCACCGAGCAGATCCAAAAACGGGTGAAGGAACTCGGGCGGCAGATCTCTGACGACTATCAGGGCCAGACTGTCCAGATGCTGGCCGTGCTCGAAAACGCGTTCATGTTCCTGGCGGACCTGGTGCGGGCCGTGGAAGTGCCGGTCGTATGCCAGTTCATCAAGCCGAGATACAGCCGTCCGCAGGAGGGCTCGGCGCACGACATTATGGAGATTTTCTTCAGCCACGAGCCTGAGATCAAAGGCCAGCACATCCTGCTGGTGGAGGGACTTGTCCATTCCGGCGTGACCAGCGAGTTCCTGATGAGCGATCTGCGTTCGCGCGGCGCAGCCTCGGTGAAGCTTGTAACGCTGCTGGATCGCCAGGCCGCGCGGCGGGTGCAGTTGCAACCGGACTATTTCGGCTTTCTGGTGGATGAGACTTTTCTCATCGGCTATGGGCTGGGAGCCGTCGAGCAGACCAACCGCAATCTGCCCTACCTGGCAGCCTCGAGATAGGCGACTCCCCGACGCTTTCTGGCGCAACTCCAGGTGCCGGCAAAGTCAATCCCTGCTGTGACTTAAGTCATGGCCAAACGGAAGCGCCTTTTGCCGGAGAAAAATGTAGAATAAAGTTCTTAAGGTATTGCCAATCGAAACTCCCGCTGGGGCATCTAATAGTTGCAGACGTCCAGTGGGGATGTGATGGCGTCGAATTTCAGGAGTCCTTTAGGTGAACTCAACTGTCAAGACCGTATTGTTCTGGTTACTCATTGGTGTGTCGGCCCTGCTGCTTTGGGAAGTGGTAAAGAGCGCGCGGGACGGCCAAAAAGATAAAGAAGTCAACGCCACTCAGTTCATGGGCGACGTTGACCAGAACAATGTCGCGAGCTTTACGGTCAACGGCATGGAAGTGCGCGGCAAATACCGCGACGGCTCCCAGTTCCATACCACTCTTCCGGCAAATTACTTTACGCCCGAAGTGATGAAGAA
The DNA here is from genome assembly GCA_036490405.1 of Candidatus Sulfotelmatobacter sp. Lineage (GTDB taxonomy): Bacteria > Acidobacteriota > Terriglobia > Terriglobales > Acidobacteriaceae > Sulfotelmatobacter. Next base: position 13,301 of record DASXDY010000064.1, read on the forward strand.
CCTGCAAAGCAAGACTCCGCCGGTCCAGTACACGTTCCACGATGTAAACAGCGGCAGCCTGCCCCTGCAATTGCTCGGGACCTGGGCCCCGCTCATCCTGCTGGGAGCACTGTGGTTCTTCATGATCCGCCAGATGCAGACGGGCGGTAACAAAGCGCTGTCGTTCGGCAAGAGTCGGGCGCGCCTGCTCTCGATGCAGCAGAAGAAAGTGACGTTCAAAGACGTAGCCGGCGTGGAAGAGGCGAAGGAAGAACTGCGGGAGATAATCGAGTTCCTGCGCGAGGCGCAGAAGTTCCAAAAGCTTGGCGGGCGCATTCCCAAGGGCGTGCTGCTCGTAGGGCCTCCGGGAACGGGCAAGACGTTGCTGGCTCGGGCAGTGGCGGGCGAGGCGAACGTTCCGTTCTTCTCGATCTCTGGTTCGGATTTCGTTGAGATGTTCGTTGGCGTGGGCGCGAGCCGCGTGCGCGATCTGTTTGAGCAGGGCAAGAAGAATGCTCCCTGCATCATCTTCATCGACGAAATTGACGCTGTTGGACGCCATCGCGGCGCAGGCCTCGGCGGCGGACACGACGAGCGCGAGCAGACTTTGAACCAGTTGCTGGTCGAGATGGATGGCTTCGAATCGAACGAAGGAGTCATCCTGATGGCGGCGACAAACCGTCCCGATGTGCTTGATCCGGCGCTGCTGCGGCCGGGACGCTTTGACCGGCGCGTGGTTGTGAGCCGTCCGGACGTGCGTGGACGCGAAGAAATTCTCCGCGTGCATACGCGCAAGATTCCTCTTGCTGAGGATGTTGATCTTTCCGTCCTGGCTCGCGGTACACCGGGTTTCTCCGGCGCTGACTTGGCGAACATGGTCAATGAAGCTGCTCTGGCGGCGGCGCGGCAGAACCGCAAGGCTGTTCTTCACTACGACTTTGAGCTGGCTAAGGACAAAGTCCTGATGGGCGTGGAGCGCAAGTCGCTGCTGCTCACCGACGAAGAAAAGCGCAATACGGCGTATCACGAGGCCGGCCACGCGCTGGTGGCGGCGAAGATGCCGCACTCCGATCCTTTGCACAAGGTGACGATCATTCCGCGCGGCATGGCGCTGGGCGTGACCATGCAGTTGCCCACGGACGACCGGCACAATTATTACAAGAACTATCTTGAGACGCAGATCTCCATTCTGATGGGCGGGCGCATCGCCGAGGAGATGTTCCTCAACGTGATGTCGACCGGCGCAGGCAATGACATCGAGCGGGCCACCGACATGGCGCGCAAGATGGTCTGCGAGTGGGGCATGAGCGATCTGGGCCCACTGACCTTCGGCAAGAAGGAAGAGCAGATCTTTCTGGGACGCGAAATCGCGCAGCATCGCGATTACAGCGAAGATACGGCCATCAAAATCGACCAGGAAGTGCAGAAGCTGGTCAAGAACGGTTATTCGACCGCCAGGCAGATCATCTCTGATGACCGCGATACCCTCGAAAGGATCGCGAAGGCGCTGATCGAACGCGAAGTGCTCGACGCCAACGAGATCAAGCTGCTCGTCGAGGGCAAAGAGCTTCCGCCAATGCCTCCGCCTCCGGTGAAACCGGATGACGGCGTGCAGCACGTGATCAAGCCGAACCTGGAACCGGGTCGGGTTAAGGGTGGAGAGCGGCCAGCGACGGCGTAAACTCAATCTTCGGTGATATCTTCCGATGGGCGGCTCTGGCCGCCCATTACTTTTTCTGCATTGTGCCTTTGCGAAAGGGTTCTGCAACCAGTTGCCACTCGTCTTCGTAGACCACATAGCCCGGCCTATCGGTCCGGATTTTCTTTATATAAATTCCGTTCCGTTCAAGGATTTGAACCATATCCCAGATCCGAGCGATGTGCTCGGTAGCTCCTGTCTTGAACCAACAAATACCGCGACGAAGCTTGTCACGTCCGAACGAGGTCGGTTTGTCCAGGTTGCTGCTAAACCACTCCCGTAGCGCGCTTAGCTCATCGGCATCTGTGCCGGTAATGCTTCGCCATTCGAGCGCGAGCGCAACTGCCTGAAATATCCCTTGCTCGACATTACTCTGCTCGTCTTTTCGGCCGATCACGAATCTGATGTATTCGCGCTTCTCCACGAGGTCGGGTCGCTCAAGGATGAAGCGTTCGTCCTCGGTTTCCACAAATGCAAACCTTCCCGGAATGCACGAGACGATTGCGCCCATGCCCCGGCCTACGATCTGCGTTAGGGCTTCGAGGAGCGGAAGTTCTCTCTGGTCGAAGGCCGGATCCTCGGCGACGACAAAAACGATGCCGGGTGAGTGTCGCTTCTGCAGTTCGATGGCGATGTTGTTGATGAAGAGCTTGTTGCTGGGAAAGGGCAGACGAAACCTTGGGTCGAAGTCTGCAAAATGAGCAAGCGCGCCCGTGAACTTACGACGCAGCCGCGGATTCGACAAAATCTCCCGGTAACGATCACGCTTGTTTCGCTTTACGAATGCTGCGATGAGCGCCTGCTCGTGCACACATGGAGTGTAACGCGAGGGATCAACTTCAAGCTGCTATGATTTCGTCCATGCCCACGGCACAAACTTGGGACCCGGCGACCTATGCGCGTAACGCGCGATTCGTGTCCGACCTGGGATCGCCCGTGGTGGATTTGCTTGCGCCCAAGTCCGGTGAAAGGATTCTCGATCTTGGCTGCGGAGACGGCGTGCTCACGAAAAAGCTGGCCGATTTGGGCTGTGACGTGGTTGCCGTGGATGCGAGCGTTCCGCAAGTCGAAGCCGCGAGGAAGCTGGGCCTGAGAGCATTCGCGGTCAGCGCAGAAGAGTTGCCATATCACGAAGAATTCGATGCCGTCTTCAGCAACGCAGTGCTGCACTGGATCAAGCGCGCAGATCCGATGCTCGCCGGAGTGTATCGTGCCCTGAAGCCAGGCGGGCGCTTTGTTGCCGAATGCGGAGGCCACGGTTGCGTTCACAAAATCAGGACTGCGCTGGTCGAAGCGTTGGACCGCCGTGGGATTGACGGCGAGGCCCGCGTTCCGTGGTATTTCCCTACGCCCGGCGACTACGCGACGAGGCTGGAGCGCGCCGGGTTCCGCGTCGATAGCATTGCGCTCATCCCGCGTCCGACGCCCTTGCCGGGCGACGTCATTGGCTGGCTGGAAACTTTCGCTCTCAACTTTTTTCAGGGCTTCTCCGACGAAGCCCGCGGCGACTATCTGCAAGAGGTACGGACGGCCCTCGAACCGCAACTGCGCGATGCCGATGGCCGCTGGGTGGCCGACTACGTACGGCTGCGTTTCGCGGCGAGCAAGGCTCGGGAATAATCCAGCAGTTGTCCTGGGCCCCGATTACGGTCAAAAAGGCGGTGATTTTAACGCCGCTTCCTCATAAAACGCAGGGATTACTGAGTCGATTCTGCGCCCCGAAACAAGCCCGATTTGTGATATAATTTCTCTAGTTGAGATCGATCCTAAGTATTAGAAATTTCAATAACTTGAGGCGATTTTCGAGTCGCCTCAAGCGAGCAGGATCGAGACGAACTTTCCAGCCGAGTTCCAGCGCTTGAGCATGATTCGAATTTAGAGTAAATCGGGACATTTTCGCGGAGCGGAATGGCCACTAAAGAAATCACTACTCCCATTACAGACACCAAAACAAAAACCGACAAAGTAACTCCGATCACCTCGGCAAATGGCGGGGGCAATGGCGGTGGCGACTACAATGCCGACTCCATCAAAGTGCTCGGCGGCATGGAGGCCGTGCGCAAACGTCCGGCGATGTATATCGGCTCGACGGGCGAAATGGGATTGCACCATCTGGTGTATGAAGTCGTCGACAACTCCGTCGACGAAGCGCTCGCCGGTTTTGCCACCAAGATCGAAGTCACGATCGAGACCGACAACTCCATCACTGTCGTTGACGACGGCCGCGGCATTCCCGTTGACGACATGGTGATCGATGGCGAGAAGATTTCCGCGGCGCAGGTCGTGATGACCACGCTGCATGCCGGCGGAAAATTCGATTCATCGAACTACAAAGTGTCCGGCGGATTGCACGGCGTCGGCGTCTCGTGCGTGAACGCGCTCAGTGAACAACTCGATCTGGAAATCTGGCGCGACGGCGCGACCTGGGAGCAGACGTATTCCAAGGGCGAAGCGACCAACAAGCTGAAGAAAACCGGCGTCGCGAAGGTGAAGACCGGGACTAAGGTCCACTTCGTCCCGGACAAGACCATCTTCACCGCGCTTGAATACAACTACGACACGCTGGCGCAACGGCTGCGCGAGTTGGCCTTCCTGAACAAGGGGCTGGTCATCACGCTCACCGACGAGCGCACCACCGATTCGAAAACCGGCGAGCCCAAGCGGTCGGAGTTCAAGTACAACGGCGGCATCGCGGAGTTCATCAAGCATCTCAACCGCGGCAAGCAGGTGCTGCACGACAAGCCGATTTACATGGAGGACGACCGCAACGGCGTCCACATGGAAATCGGGATCCAGTACAACGACGCGTATTCCGAGTCCGTGTTCAGCTTCGCCAACAACATCAACACGGTGGACGGCGGCACGCACCTCTCCGGCTTCCGCACGGCCCTGACCCGCACCATCAACTACGCGGGCCAGCAGATGGGCCTGTTCAAAGACGTGAAAGAAAATCTGACCGGCGACGACGTACGCGAAGGACTGGTTGCCGTGATCAGCGTGAAGCTGTCGCAGCCCCAATTTGAGGGGCAGACCAAGGGCAAGCTGAATTCCGACATCGCCGGGACCGTCACGGCGTTCGTGAACGAGCGCCTGGGCGCGTTCTTCGAGCAAAATTCCCCCGTCGCAAAGAGGATTATCAACAAGGCCATCGATGCCTCTCGTGCGCGCGAGGCGGCGCGCAAGGCCCGCGATCTCACCCGGCGCAAAGGCGCGCTCGATTCCGGCGGACTGCCGGGCAAACTGGCAGACTGCTCCGAGCGCGATCCGAACCGCTGCGAGTTGTTCCTGGTTGAGGGCGAGTCCGCAGGTGGGACGGCGAAACAGGGACGCGACCGGCGCTTCCAGGCGATCCTGCCGCTCAAGGGAAAAATTCTGAACGTCGAGAAGGCCCGCATCGACAAGGCGCTGGCCCATGAAGAAATCCGCGCGATGATCACGGCGCTGGGCATGGGCGTGGGCAACAACGACGTGGAGATCGACAAGCTGCGCTACGGCAAAGTCATCCTGATGACCGACGCCGACGTCGACGGATCGCACATCCGCACGCTGCTGCTGACGTTCTTCTTCCGCCAGATGAAGCCTTTGATCGATCGCGGGAACGTGTATATCGCGCAGCCGCCGCTGTTCTCACTGAAGAAAGGCAAGTCGCAGCAGTACATCAAGGACGAGCGCGAATTCGTGAAAGTCATGGTGAAGCGCGCGGCCGATGGGCTGACGGTCCGCTACGGAGACGGCGCGGCCAAGATTGAAGGCAAGGAACTGGCGCGGTTCATGGCCGTGCTCGACGAGTATCTCGGATTTTTCGAGAAGCTCGACAAGCGCCTGCGTAACGAGCGCGTGACCGAACTGATCCCGAAACTCGATCTCGCCAAGCGCGTGGATTTCGAAGGCGACAAGAAAGCTCCTCCGAAGAAAATCGAGAAGCTGGAAAAGGAACTCAAGAAGCTGCAGAAAGACGAGGGCTTCAAGAGCGTCGAATCGAAGTTCGACGAAGAGCACAATTTGTGGGAAGTGAGCTTCGTCAACAAGCACGGTGCGGAGCACATCATCAGTTGGGACCTGGCGTCGAGCGCCGAGTGCCGGCAGATGATCGCCAAATATAAGCAGATCGAGCCGTTCATGGAGCCGCCGTTCATCGTCGAAACACTCGTCAAGGCTGCGCCCGCCGCCGGCAACGGCGACGCCGCAGACGATGAGGCCATCGACGACGACAAGGCCGAGAAGAAAGTGGCGAAGGCCACAAAGCGCAAGACCGAGTCCGAGGTCGTTGAGAAAACCAACGTCCGTGAGCTGCGCGATCACGTGATCAACGAAGGCCGGCGGGAGTTTACGATCCAGCGCTACAAAGGGCTGGGCGAGATGACGGCTCCTCAGCTTTGGGAAACGACGATGGATCCGGAACGGAGAACTTTGCTCAAGGTGAGACTGGAAGATCTTGCTGCCTCGGAGAACATCTTCACCACGCTGATGGGCGAAGACGTCGAAGCGCGGCGCAAGTTCATTGAAGAGAACGCGTTGGATGTGAAGAACCTGGACATCTAGAACCGTTCGCCACGGATCTTCACGGATTTACACGGATTAAGACATGGGGCGGCCTTCACGGGCCGCCTTTCCTTTTCCTCGGATTTCGTTTCTTCGCCAGCATTCGCGGGCAGGAGTGCCCGGCGCGCCACACCGGGCGACAGCTTAGAATAGGCGGCGCCATGCCACACTTACGACGATCTCTTTCTTCTTGCCTTCTAGTCCTGATCGCAGTTCGGGCGATCTCTGCTATCGCCCAGAATTCTCCGGCGCTTACTCCTCCTATGGGCTGGAACAGTTGGGATTCCTACGGTACTACGGTCCGCGAGGCGCAGGTCAAAGCCAATGCCGACTGGATGTCCGACCATCTTGCGAAGTACGGATGGAAGTACATCGTGGTCGACATTCAGTGGTACGAGCCCAACGCGCAGGGGCACGACTATAAGCCCGGCGCTCCGTTGACGATAGATGAATTCGGAAGACTAATCCCGGCAGTCAACCGCTTTCCATCTTCCGCCAACGGAGCTGGGTTCAAACCTCTGGCTGACTATGTCCACAGCAAGGGGCTGAAGTTCGGCATTCATATCATGCGCGGCATTCCGCGGCAGGCGGTCGAGAAGAACCTTCCGATCAAGGGCACCGCGTATCACGCCGCGGATGTGGCCGATAGAGAAAATCCCTGCGAGTGGAATCCGGACATGTGGGGCGTGGATACGACCAAGCCGGGTGCGCAAGCGTATTACGACTCGATTGCGGCGCTGTACGCGTCCTGGGGAGTGGATTTCATCAAAGCCGACGATATGGGAAGCCATCTCTACCAGCCGGCAGAGATCAAGGCGCTGAGCACGGCTATCCGCAAGACGGGGCGCGAGATGGTGCTGAGTATTTCTCCCGGCCCGGCACCGCTCTCGGAAGCCCGGTTCTTCGAGAAATATGCGCAGATGTGGCGCATCTCCGACGACTTCTGGGATGACTGGAAATTGTTGCGCAAGCAATTCGACTACATGCGCGACTGGGCCGAGTTCGTCGGTAAGAATGGCACCTGGCCCGACGGCGATATGCTGCCACTTGGACGCCTTCGCGTTACTCAAAAAGAAGGCGGCGGCGATCCAACGAAATTCACCGCCGACGAACAGCAGACGCTCATGACTCTATGGAGCATCTTCCGCTCGCCGTTGATTTTTGGCGGTGATTTGCCGAGCAATGACGCCGCGACCACCGCGCTTATCACGAACGAAGAAGTGCTGGAGGTCGATCAGCACAGCCACGACGGGCATCAGGCGTTGGACCGCGACAATATTCGCGCTTGGGTGGCCGAAGGCGCTGTGCCGGGAAGGCACTATGTCGCGGTGTTCAATGTCGGCGAGGCCAGCGAGAAAGTTCAATTGAAATGGAGCGAACTTGGACTCAACGCGTCAGGTTTGTCTGCTCGCGATTTGTGGAAGCGGGAAGATCTCGGGCCCAGCGATGGAATTCAAGTCTTACTGAGGCCTCACGCAAGTGCCTTTTACCGCGTGCAGTGAAGTGCTCGAATCGGCGCAGAGCCACCGGGCTGTGCCCGGTTGGACAGCCGAGGGCGGCGGTCCCTGCCTAGATCCCTTCTGGATTTCCCAATTGAGCTACTTCAGGCCTTCCACCAGGTATAAATCGGCGAGCATGCGGTGATAGCCGAAGACGCAGGTCTTCGCGTCGGGCGTCATAAGGATGGGGCCGATGTTTTCGACTCCGGCGGGATCGCCGGGCATGAGTTCCTTCCACAGGGTGCGTTGGCCGGTCTTCAAGTCGAGCTTGAAGACACGCGCCGGCAGTTCTCCGGGCTGGTAGATATAGAGAAAATCGCCATCGGCGCTCCAGGTGATGGGCTGCTCGCCCTGATTGAAGCCGGGGATCGCTTTCGGATCGCCGCCGGCCACGGGATAGAGATATCCCTTCTGATCAGGACCGATGGCGGCGATTTGCTTCGAATCCGGCGAGATCATGAATGCGGTGCCGTTCACCCCTTCGTGCGAGATCACCTGGCTCTTCCCGGTCTCGACTTCATACACGTAAAAGCGAACGCCCTTGCCGGGCTCGTCGGCGGCGAACAGAATTCTCTTGCCGTCGGGAAACCAATGCGCCCAGCTATGGTTGATGTTGTCTTTGGTGAGGTCGCGCGCTTCGCCGGCTCCCGTGGCCAGCAAGCGAAACTGCGAAGGCGATTCCTGAGATTGCGCAATCGCCCACTTGCCGTCGGGCGAGAGCGCCACCGCGCCGCCTTCCCCGAGCAGTACAGCCGGAGTTCCGTCCGTCTTGCGGATGTAGACGGCATAGGTCAGCCCACCGGTCTTGGAATAGGCGAGCGCGCCGCCTCCGCCCTCTTCATCGAAGAGCAGCGTCTTGCCGTCAGCGGAAAGGTCGGAGGGAAAGGTGTAGTCGAGCCACGAGAGCTCGCGCTGCTTGGTATCTCCGTCGATCAGGCCGAGCAATTCGCGCCGCCAGGTGGCGCGGATAAGCAGCACGCGGCCGTCTTTGGCGATATCGAGAAGCATAAGCGCGCCGGGCAGCCGGGCGACGATGCGCTCTTTGCCGTCAAGTGTGGTCGCATAGAGCGTTCGGTCCGTGCCCGACTTGCTGGCGGTGAACCAGATTTCTTTTCCATCGGGCGCCCAGGCCACGCCTTGAATGGTGAACCACTGGCTGGACAGCATTTTTTTCTTGCCCGCCATATCGACGATCGCCAGCGAGCCGCTGTCGTCGCCCTGGAGTGGATGGTCGGCGAAAGCGATGTAGTCACCCTTCGGTGAAACGCGCGGATGGCCGATCCATCCGCCAGTCTGGTAGAGCGGCTTGTCGACGGGATACTCCAGGCGATTGCGGCCATCCATATCGCGCACCACGGCCAGATTGTTCCCATCTGGGCCCCAGTCGGCCCATTGGACCTGCTCGAGCATTTCGCGGGGAGCGCCGCCCGAGAGTGGCGCGCGCGCCAGCGTCCCCATGCTCACCCATGCGCCTATTGCCTTGCTGTTGAGCAGGACTGCCATCTCTGCCGTGGGCGAAATCGACATGAGCTGCGTGCGGCCCAGGCCCATGGAGCGCGACTCGGGCGCTTCGGGGCGCGCCGTAAACACGTCGACCGGATTTCCCTGCCAGGCTGCGCTGTACAGGATTGTCTGTCCGTCGGGGGCGAAGCGCGCAGAGCGGATGCTGCCGCGGCGGAAAGTCAGTTGGCGGTAGAGCGGCGGATCAAGCGGCTTGGTGGAAAAAAGCGCCTTTCCGCCGAGCAGCCCTGCGCCAACTGCGACTAGCACAGCAGCCAGCCAGAGGGCGGTTCGAAGAGGCTTCGCGGCGGATGTTGGTGGAGGCGAGGCGATCACCGGAATCGCGGCGGATGACGAAGATGCAGGTGCCGCCTCGGTCATGACGGCTGCGCGGGAAGAGTCCAGAGAACGCTTAAGCCGCTTGAGGTCGCCGCGCAATTCCGCAGCGTTCTGGCAGCGCATGTCGGGATCTTTTTCCAGCGATTTGGTGACGACCTCTTCCAGCTTTGGCGGCAGCCTGGGGTTCAGCTTGACCACGCCAGTCGGGGCGCGGTTGAGGATGGCCTCGGTGATGACGGCCGACGTTTCTCCGCGGAAGGGCAGCGTGCCTGTGGCCATCTCGTAGAGGACAACGCCGAAAGAGAACAAATCGGTGCGGCCGTCGAGTTCTTTGCCGCGCAACTGCTCCGGCGACATGTAGGCCACCGTGCCGACTGCAGTGCCGGGATTGGTGAGATCGAGGTTGGTTAGATCTGCGATGGTCTGGGAATCGCCGCTCGTAGGCCGCGCGGCTCGGGCGACTTTGGCGAGGCCGAAGTCGAGAACCTTGGCGTGTCCGCGATCGGTGACGAAAATGTTGGCCGGCTTGATGTCGCGGTGGACGATTCCTTTGGCGTGCGCGGCTTCCAGCGCATCGGCGACTTCGATCGACAGGTTGAGCAGGCGCTCCAGTTCCATCGGCCGGCCGTCGATGATGTGCTTGAGCGTGTTTCCGGTCAGGCACTCCATGACGATGAAGGTGTGGCCTTCGTGCTCGCCGATTTCATGGACGGTGCAGATGTTGGGATGGTTCAGGGCGGAGGCAGAGCGGGCTTCCCGGCGAAAACGCTCAAGCGCTTGGGGATCGTCCGACGAACCTTCGGGAAGAAACTTCAGGGCCACGAACCGGCCGAGCAGCGTGTCTTCGGCCTTGTAAACGACGCCCATTCCTCCACCACCGAGCAGTTCGACGATCCGATAGTGGGAGACGGTCTGGCCAATCATTGCGGACGAAGTCCTCTGGGACGGGGAAACTCAGGCGCGGAGCCATCTTAGGCGGATTCGAGGCGAGCGTCAATGCACGTCGGGAGAGGCTGCTGAGTGCGCAAATAATGGGCGCAAGCGGGTACGGCGGACTCGTTCTTCGGTGGTATGGAGGGCGAGCATGTCAACGTTGGCGGAGTCGTTGGGAGCGATCAGGAAACCTTGGCAGTGGGTGGTAATTGGCGGAGGGATTCTGTTGATTTGGGCTGTCGTGGCGATCCCACGCTACAACGAGAGCCTATTCAAAGTACGGGATTCGGTACTTCAGTCGGAGCCGCGATCTTCTCGGCCCTTGTTGGCCGAGGAAAAAGCACTAACTTCCTATCAGCAAAGTGCCTCATTGGAGGCCGCCAAGCCTGCATCTTCACCCAGCGAAGATGCCGTGACCGGACGAAAAATCATCCGCACGACTTCGATGAGCATGGTCGTACAGCGCCCTGCCGAAGTCGCGGACAAGATCACCGCATTGGCGGAAGGCCTTGGCGGATATGTCGAGACGGCTGAAAGCGCCGGGGATGCCTCGGCGAGTGGGACACTTACCATCCGCGTTCCGGCGGCGCGTTTCGACCAGGCGCGGGCTGAGATTCGCAAGCTGGGAGTGCGGATTGAGAGTGAAAATGTCGGCGCTCAGGATGTCACGCGCCAGTACGTTGACCAGGATGCGACCCTGCGGAACCTCAAGGCGGAAGAAACGCAGTATCTCGCGATCATGAAGCAAGCGAGCACGGTGAAAGACATGCTCGCGGTCAGCGAGCAACTGAGCAACGTGCGCGGACAGATCGAGCAACAGCAGGCCGAGTTTAACGCGCTGTCGCAGCAGATCGAAACGGTGTCGATTGCGATCTCTCTGCGGACTGAGGCCGAAGCGCAGGTGCTGGGACTGAACTGGCGTCCGGGATATCAGTTGCGGATGGCGCTGCGCGATGGGCTGGAAGCGATCGCGAATTACGCTACGGCGATGATTGGGATTTTGTTTTATCTGCCGGCGGTTTTGCTGTGGGCGGGAACACTGCTGGGGACGCTCGCTATTGGCTTCAAGTCGGTGCGTTGGGCGGGGCGGCGGTGGTTCGGGTGGAAAACCACAGAGATTGCAGCGGCGAAGTAAAGATTCAAGCTCCGGCAGTTGGAGCGATCGGCTCCGGCTCTACCTTCTCGCCGCGAAACACGCGCGAGATGCCGCGAACGATACGGCGCATCGGCAGTTCGCCTTTAGCGTCGGCGAAGAAAATTTCGCCGACACGGCTGCCGCGATAGAACCACCGCTTCAGTATGGCGATGTTCTCCATCAATTCGATGGCGGATTTTGCCTTGGTTGACGGACCGGAGTGCAACACTTCCTGCACCCGCGCTTCCATCGATTGCGACTTCGCATGTTCGGACGGCTGGATGATGAATGGAATTGGATCAAGGATCCTGCCCTGCTCGACGCGAAAGAATGCCACCGCGCCAGCGATGTGGCTGGGCTGAATGATCAAGGCTGAGAGGCTGTCGAGGCGACGGGCGATCTCGGGAAGCTGGCTGACGACGGGGCTGAGTTTCTCGACGCGCGCGTGAATCGCCGCGGCGTTTTCGAAATCCAGATTGGCTGAGGCCGCTTCGCGCTGATCGGCAAACTCACGCAGCAGAGACTGCCCTCCCGAGTCGAAGTAGTCCTGCACGCGCTTCACCTCTCCGGCATATTCCTCGTCGCTGCATCCCTTGAAGCAGGGCGCGAGGCACATTTTCATTTCCGAATAAATACAGCCGGGAAATGCGGGATCGGGATGAAGATCATCCACGCAGCGGCGCATCTTGAAGAAGTCGAGCGAGTCGTTCATGAACTTCTCTGCGGCGACCCGCGAAAGGAACGGGCCGTAGTAGAGCGTCGGGCCGTTGAGTTTGCCGAGGCGCGTGGTGATTGAGGCGCGCGGATATTCGTTCTCCAGATGAACCTTCACGAATGGCGCAAAGCGGAAGCGCAGGCGTTTCTGGTAGGTCTTGGGAAAGTTCACACGCAGAACGCGGTAGAGAAGGAATCCCGACTCGAAGTCGGAACCGGTCGGCGCGTATTCGATGGAATGCACTCGATCGCGCAAGTTGAGCTTCCTCGTGCGCTCTACTACCGGGCCGAGAAGTCGTTGCAGTCGGCGCCTCAGGTTGGCGGTCTTGCTGACATAGGGCTCGGCCTGCTCGTCCTGGCCACGCAGCAGAAAGACTGCCGGAGCGGCGGGAACCGCCGCGAAAGTCTCGGCGTCGCGCTCGGGAACGAATTCGAGACGATTCGTCAGCACCCTGCGATTTTAGAGCTTGTTCACCACGGAATCACAGGGGGACAGAGAAAACCGGATCAAGAGATAAACTGGATCAAACCATGACTGTATTTCTCCATGGCTCTGTGTCCAGGTGGTGAGTGCCGGTTAACTTCCCCACTTCTCGCGAAAAGAACGCGCGAGAAATGGGGCATTCGGTCTCTGCACCCGGGACCTGTGTCTCCGTGGTGAAAAAGAGCTAGCGGAAGTTGGCGCTGCGATATTTCTGGCGGAAGTCGGCGCCGTCGAGGGTGATGATGCGGCACATTTCGTGCAGGCGGGAGCGCATGCGTTCTCCGATGCGGTCGCCGAGGGTTTCGCCGCGACTGGCGGCCCTGACGGGCGAGATCGAACCGCTGGCGCCGGCGGCGGGCTGGTCGTCGAAATTCGTGGTGATGATGGTCGTGCGATTGTCGTTGTAGCGCGTGTTCAGGATGAGGCTGACCGTGTCCCAGACCCATTCGGTCGGCTTCACTGCGCCGAGTTCGTCGAGGACGAGAACGTCGGTTTCGAACACCGGCCGCAATACATCCAGTTCGGTGGTCTGGACCGTCGCGTTATAGGAGTTCTGAATCTCTTTCAGCAGCTCGCGGTAGTCGTAGAACAGGCAGGCGATGCCGCGATTCAGAACGAGTTCCTTCATGATCCCGACGGCAAGATGCGTCTTGCCGGTGCCGATCTTGCCGATGATGAGGAGTCCCTTGTCGCCGCGGGGGTCGCACTTCTTGGCGAAATTCGAAGCGAGGAAATGTGCCTCTGCCAACGACGGATGCGCTCCAGGGAAGTCTGTATCGTAATTCGTAAGTTCACAGTGCTCGTAGCGGCGGGGAATGTGCGCGGACGTCAGCAAAGTTTGCGTCCTCGCCCGCAGTTGGCAGTCGCAGCGCGTGACGCGGCGACCGTTGGCGCTGCCGTTGGGCGTTGCCGTCTTCCATCCGGTACCGCTACAGAGGTGACAAACTTCTGCTGGGGCCTTGATCACGTTTCTACGAAATCCTTAACACCTAAGATTATCAGTCACGCACGGGTCGCTCGTCGCTGCACAAGCTTATTCGACTCTGCACCCTGGCACGGCATTCGCGCAAGCCGGAATCGCGCACGAACTGTGTACATCCTGTGAACCTGAAGCGGCTCCTGTGGAGAGCAGAGGAAAATCGTTCCTGCGGACGCGCAAAGCCGTGATGGTCGCCCCGATTCGGGCCGGTGGGGTGCGAAACAGGCTTCCGGCGCGGATTTTCACAGTTGACATTCCTTGCAGAGGGAGCACAATACGAGACGGTCAGGTTTCCCAACCCAGTTCAAGCCATTTTTCGTCCCGGTGCAAGCTGGGCATGAACGAGACCTGCGAGGAGAGACTATGAACAAAGCCGATCTGGTTGACAAGATCGCAGGCGCGTGTGACATCAGCAAAGCACAGGCCACCACCGCCATTGATACCGCTGTCGATAGCGTTACTGCCGCCCTCCGCAAAGGAGACCGCGTGGCCTTGATTGGCTTCGGCACCTTCTCCGTTTCAGCGCGTAAGGCGCGCAACGGACGCAATCCACAAACCGGCGCCACCATCAAGATCGCAGCCCGCAAGGTCGCGAAATTTACGCCTGGGGCCGAATTGAAGAAGGCCGTCAACAAGAAGTAAGTCTGGCATTTCTGGAATTGCAAACGGCAGGGGGTCGGCCCTGCCGTTTTGTTTTGTGCGGGAGATTTCGATTGCGGGTACTGCGTTCAGTTTCGGCTGTGATCGTGTTCGCGCTGGTTGCGCTCGCGCAGGACAGCCCGCGCCTGCCGTTTGGTACGTGGCGGCGGCTGTCGGAAACTCCGATCATTTCTCCGCAGGGCAACGGATGGGAATCGGCGGGCACGTTTAATCCGGCGGCCGTAGTGCGCGACGGCAAGATTGTGATGCTCTACCGCGCGCAGGACAAGCAAGGAACTTCCCGCATCGGATATGCCGAGAGCGCCGACGGAATTCATTTCACGAGGCGGGATGAGCCGGTGCTGAGCCCGTCGGCGGAGTACGAGAAAGACGGAGGAGTGGAAGATCCGAGGCTCGTTCAATTCGGGGATACGTATTACCTGACCTACACGGGATACAACAAGAAAGACGCTCAGCTCTGCCTTGCGACGTCGAAAGATCTGATTCATTGGGATCGCAAAGGTGTCATCATTCCGGCCAGCAAAGGAAATTGGAATGTGAAATGGACGAAGTCAGGCGCGATTGTTCCCGAAGAAATCGCCGGCAAATACTGGATGTATTTTCTCGGAACGAGCGCGGACCACAAGGATGAGACTGGATTGGCCTATTCGGACGACCTGCTGCATTGGACGGAAGCTACTCAAACACCCGTGCTGCCTGTCAGGCCGGACCGATTTGATTCCCGCGTGGCCGAGCCTGGGCCTTCGCCGATCGTCACGAAAGACAGCATTTTTCTGGTTTACAACGGGGCAGACGACCAACTGGTCTATCGCACCGGGGTCGCAAAGTTCGACCGCAATGATCCGCGAAAGCTGCTGTGGCGAAGCGACGAGCCCGTGTTCCTTCCAGAAAGAGATTGGGAGAAAATTGGCCAGGTGCCGAATGTGGTGTTCGTTGAAGGCATCGTCAGGCGACAGAATCGTTATCTGTTCTATTATGGTGGCGCGGATACCCACGTCGGCGTCGCCGAAGCGCCTGTCATCTACTAGCCTTCGCCTTGACCGCGATTTGTGCTCGCCCTACGATTCAATTGGTCCATGCAATCTTCGATTCATCTCTCCCCGGCACGATTTCTCCTCTGGTGTGGAGTCGTTAGCGGATGGTGGCTCTGTTCATCGGCGAATTCGATTGCGCAGCAAACCAAAGCTCCGCTCGCCCCAGTCGCTACTTTCGCTGATATCGCGGCAAAAGCCGGCCTCACCACACCCAACATCTTCGGCGGGATCGACACCAAGAAATACATCATCGAGACTACCGGCAGCGGAGTCGCTATTTTCGATTACGACAACGATGGGTGGCCCGACATTCTCCTGGTGAATGGCACGCGGCTTGAAGGATTTCCTGCGGGCAAAGCTCCGACGAATCGCCTTTATCGCAACAATCACGATGGCACATTTACCGACGTCACCGAGAGGGCCGGCCTGACCGGGACCGGTTGGGGACAAGGCGTCTGCGTCGGCGACTACGACAACGATGGATGGGAAGATGTCTACATCACGTATTACGGCAAGAATCGCCTCTACCACAACAATCACGGAGTCTTCAGCGAAGTAGCGGAGAAATCCGGCGTCGCGGGATCGGGCAAGGCCTGGGGCACGGGCTGCGCCTTCGTGGACTACGACCGCGATGGGCATCTCGATCTCATGATCGCGAACTATGTTGATTTCGATCTGGCGAACGCGCCTGCACCCGGCGAGCGTCCGACCTGCATGTGGAAGGGCGTTCCGGTCATGTGCGGGCCGCGTGGCCTCGCGGGATCGAAGAATATTCTCTATCACAACCGCGGCGACGGAACATTTGAAGACGTTACGACCAAGGCGCATATCGACCGCACCGACGGGCACTATGCGTTCAGCGTTTCGACCTTCGACTTCGACGAAGATGGCTGGCCCGATATTTACGTCGCCTGCGACAGTACGCCGAGTATTTTGTACCGTAACAATCACGACGGAACCTTCACCGACGTGGCCGTAACCGCTGGCGCCGCCTTTAATGAAGATGGGCGCGAGCAGGCCGGCATGGGGTCGACGATTGCCGATTACAACGGCGACGGGCATCTGGATATCTTCAAGACAAACTTTTCTGACGACACTTCGACTCTTTACAAGAACAAGGGCGACGGAACGTTCGACGACGCTACATCGGCTGCGGGTCTCGGCCTTTACACGCAATATCTGGGCTGGGGAACCATGTTCTTCGATTTTGACAACGATGGCTGGCCGGATTTGCTGCTGGTGAATGGCCATGTCTATCCCGAGGTCGACAGCCAGCATTTGGGGAGCAACTATAAAGAGCCGCGAATCCTGTTTCACAACAACGGGAATGGAACGTTCAGCGATATTTCCGCGTCGGCGGGCTCGGCAATCACCACGCCTGCGTCCTCGCGCGGCCTTGCCGTAGGGGATTTATGGAATGACGGACGAATGTCGGCGGTCATCAACAACATGAACGACGTGCCCAGCCTGCTGGTGAATCAGGTGAAGAACGGGAATCGCTGGATCGCAATTCATACCGTGGGAACGAAATCGAATCGTGACGGCATCGGCGCGCGAGTCTCCGTGAAGACCGCATCGAGAATGCTGGTCGACGAGGTGCGCAGCGGATCGAGCTACATTTCCAACAGCGATATGAGAGTTCACTTCGGACTGGGCAAGAGCGACAAGATCGAGTGGGTCGAAATTCGCTGGCCGAGCGGAGTGACCGAACGGTTTGCTGATGTGAAGATCGATCAGATCGCGACTCTGACCGAGGGCCAAGGATCGGCGGTCGCGTCTCACGCAGGAAAACCTTGAACCACAGAGGGCACAGAGGATCACAGGGAACTCTGCGTTCCCCCGTGTCCTCTGTAGTTAAGTCTTTTTTGCGGGCGTTCCGAACTGCACGGTCCGCGTGATTCCTTCGCCTTCCTTCACGTACACCAACTGGTTCGCCTTCACATCTTTCAGGGTGTCGACTTGGCCGCTTGGCCAGCGGATTTCCAGCACATCCACTTTCAAAGCCTTCCCGAGTCCGAAATGCACGCGCAGATCGTTCTGCGAGAAATAGCCACCGCCGCTGCGGACTTCGTCGATCTGGCGATGCGGCTTTGATTCTCCTGGCAATTGCGATGTACAGATCAGGCGCGCGCCGATCCCGCTGCGATTGGACTTCGTTCCGATGGTGCGTACTTTGATCCAGTTATTGTTCAGCTTCGAATCACAGCGCAGAAGCTGGGGATAACCGTTCACGGTGTTGACCACGATGTCGATGTCGCCGTCGTTATCGAAGTCGCCGAAAGCTGCGCCGCGCGAAGCACTCGGATCTGAAATTCCCGGTCCTGCGTCGAAGGAAATGTCGGCGAAGTGGCCGTTGTGCAGATTCTGGTAGAGCAATTTGCGCTGTGCATATCCGGCTTCAGTTTTCAGTTGCTCGACTTCCGGATAAACGTGGCCATTGCAAATCAGAATGTCAGGCCACCCATCGTTGTCCATGTCGAAAAAGCCGCAGCCCCAGCCGAGGAACTGCGTGTGCGCGCCGAGTCCCGCGATGAATGTCGTATCTTCAAAATTGGCACCGCCCTGGTTGCGGTAGAGCGACGGCGTGTCCCCGGCGAAATTCGTCTTGACGATGTCGAGGTTGCCGTCCATGTCATAGTCCGCTGCCGAAACGCCCATGCCGGCTTGTGGCTTGCCGTCGGGACTGAGGGCGCATCCTGCTTCGATGGCAATGTCTTCGAACTTGCCGTTCTTTTTATTTTGATAAAGAGCGCTGGCGGTGGAATCGTTGGCGACGTAGATGTCGGGCCAGCCATCATTGTCGAAGTCGGCGGTGAGAACGCCGAGGCCGTAGGTCCCGTTGGCCTTTAGAATGCCCGAGGGTTCCGAGACGTCGGTGAATGTTCCGTCGCCGTTGTTGTGGTAGAGAAGATTTTTTCCGCCCTGCAATCCCGGCGGTCCGCAGGCGACCATGATGCTTTTGTACAGGCAGGGGCCCGATTCGGGCACAGGCGCCGTCGCCAGATCCATCTCAATGTAGTTCGCAATGAAGAGATCGAGCTTGCCGTCGCGGTCATAGTCGACGAAGGCGCAGCCTGTGTTCCAGCGCTTGCCGTTGCCCGCCACTCCAGCCTTGGCGCTCACGTCGGTGAAGGTTCCGTCGCCGTTGTTGTGATAGAGAACGTTCTTGCCGAAGTAAGTGACCAAGAGATCTTCCCAGCCGTCGTTGTCGTAGTCGCCGATGCAGCAGCCCTGGCCCCAGCCGGAGTGGGCGACTCCAGCCTTAAACGTCACATCGGTGAAGGTCCCGTCGCGGTTGTTGCGGAAGAGATGGGAAGTTGGCTCGCTGCCCGCCGGAAATCCTTCGAGGCGTGTGCCATTGACGAGAAAAATGTCGAGCCAGCCGTCGTTGTCGTAGTCATAGAACGCGACGCCGCAACCGGTGGTTTCGAGCAGATACTTATTCTTGTGTTCTCCGCCATAGATGGTTTTTGCGTTCAGCCCCGATTCACGGGCGACATTCAGAAAGCTCACACCAATATCTGATTTGGCGGGAGGCGCTTCGGCTTTCTGCGACTGTCCTGTGTTCGCCGACAACCAGCGCGGACGCGCCAGCGCAAGCACACTTTCAAGTGAGAGGACGAGCGCCGAACGGCTAAGAGATTTCAGAAAAACGCGGCGTGAAGGGAACAAGAGGTCGCTACCTGGCCCGCTCGGCTCGTGCTAGAATTCGCCCCTTCCCTCTTATATTCAGGGAGCCGCAACTTTGCAAGCTCAGGCGCGGCTGAATATCCTTCCAAAGATGGCCGGAATGACTTTTCGCTCCTCTCGTGCATTTAACATTCTCTTCGCTCTTGCGTTGCTTTTCCGCGTCCCGCTGGCAGCACAGTCATCGCAGCATCCGCCCGAATTGACGCGAACGGTCCGCAGCTGGGAGTTCCTTCCCGTTGTCGGCCAAGATGCAGGATTGTTTGGCGACGAAGCCGGACGTTTCGAGGCGTGGGTATATCCACTCAAGATTTTTCGTGGATTCCACCTGACATTTCATGTGGGCGACCGAGCGCTGCCAGCCGAAAGCCTGGCCCGTACCCTGACGGTTAAGCCCGAGTCGGCCTCCATTTTGTACGCGGGCGATTCCTTCCGGGTCCGCGAAACACTGTGCGCGCCGATCAACGAAATGGGAGCCGTAATTCTGCTCGATGTGGAAACCGAACAACCGCTCGAAATCGAGGCTACGTTCACCGGTGATTTTCAGCTCGAATGGCCGGCAGCATTGGGCGGGACTTACATCAACTGGGACGAGAAGCAGCATGCCATCGTATTCGGAGAGGAGTCCCACAAGTTTGCCGCTTTTGTGGGATCGCCCGCAGCTGGGGATGCTCATCTTGCCTATGAGACCAACTATTCGTCGGCAAACGAGAACTCTTTTCGGCTGGGAGTGACGCCGAAAGGCAAAGAGCGGAAAGTAATCGTGGTCGCAGGGTCCGTCACCGGGGTCACCGCCGCGTCGAAAGAGTACGAACACCTGCTCGCGTCTTATTTGGACTCGATGCGCAATTCGGAAGACTACTATCGCGCGTACCTCGATAAGACGGTAAGCCTGGAGTTGCCCGACTCGACTTTACAACAAGCCTACGACTGGGCACGCATCAGTACGATCCAGGGACTGGTCAACAATCCGTATCTCGGGAGCGGCCTGGTTGCAGGATATCGGACCTCAGGCGTCAGCCAGCGCCCGGGATTCGCCTGGTTCTTCGGTCGTGACTCGCTATGGACATCGTTCGCGCTGAATGCGGAGGGAGACTATTCGACCACTCGTACGGCGCTCGATTTCATCAGCAAATTCCAGCGCGAAGATGGCAAAGTCCCGCACGAGATTTCGCAGAGCGCAAGCCTGGTGCCGTGGTTCAAGGATTATCCCTACGCCTACGTTTCCGCCGATGCCACGCCTCTTTTCATTATCGCGATGAGCGACTACGTCATGCAGAGCGGCGACCTGAAGTTCGCGCAGGAGAAGTGGGACAACGTGTCGCGTGCATATCAGTTCCTGCGGTCGACGTACGATGCCCAGGGATTGGCGCAAAATGCCGGAATCGGCCATGGATGGGTCGAGGGTGGTCCGCTGCTTCCGGTTAAGAACGAGTATTACCAGGCGGGACTCGCGGTAGAAGCGTTGCATGCCCTGGCGAATCTCGCGCAACTTCTGGGTAAAGACGACATCAGCAAGCAGGCATCCGCCGAGTTTGAGCAGAAAAAGCCGGCACTCGACAAGGCATTCTGGGCTCCCGAGACGA
Source organism: Candidatus Sulfotelmatobacter sp. (assembly GCA_036490405.1). GTDB lineage: Bacteria > Acidobacteriota > Terriglobia > Terriglobales > Acidobacteriaceae > Sulfotelmatobacter. Next base: position 34,071 of record DASXDY010000064.1, read on the forward strand.
ATGCCTACGCCTTCGCGCTGAAACAGGACAATCAGCGGGCGAACGAACTCAGCGTGCTGACTACGGTTCCCATGTGGTTTGGATTGCCAGACGCCGACCGCGCTGACAGCACCATCACGCAACTCGCCGCGGAGCAGCATCAGACCGATTGGGGCATGCGCATTATCTCTGATCAGTCCAAGGTCTACGACGGTTCCGGCTATCACTATGGCGCCGTCTGGCCTCTGTTCACTGGATGGGCTTCGGTCGGCGAATACCGCTACCATCGCGCCTTCCCGGCCTATGCGAATCTTCGCGCCAACGCACTGCTCGGACTCGATGGAGCATTGGGGCACTTCACAGAAGTGTTGTCGGGAGATTATTACCAATCGTTCGCCACCAGTTCTCCCCATCAGATCTGGTCGGCGGCGATGGTGGTCAGTCCAATTCTGCGCGGCATGCTGGGATTGCAGTCGAATGCACGAAGCCACCTGCTCACGTTCTCCCCACACCTTCCCGCTGATTGGACGTCATTGTCGATCGGCAACTCCCGTGTTGGCGAGGTCAGCCTCGACTTGCAATATCGCAAGACTGCTGACAGCATCGCGCTCGAAATCAGACGCAAGGGCAATGGCGAGTGCTGGCTCGAGTTCTCCCCAGCGTTCAGCTTGCGGACGCAGATCGTCAGCGTGGAAATGAATGGCCGCCCGCTTCCCTTCAAGATCCAGCCGAACCGCAACGATCAACACCTGTGGACGCGCTTTCCGGTGTACGGAGGCCCTAACGTTGTTGTGGTCCACCTGAAGAATGACTTCGGCCTGACTTTCTCTAATGAGTTGCCGCCGCTGGGGAGCGTCAGCCGGGGGTTGCGGGTTCTCTCGGAATCGTGGAATTCGGCAAGAAACCAACTGACGCTGGAAGCTTCCGGCCGGGGCGGAAGCAGGTACGAACTCGATGTGTGGAATCCTTCGCAGATAAATACGGTCGAAGGAGCATCTCTTTCCCGTGCAGGGAAACTGCAAATCGAGATGCCCTCAGCCCAGGATTCGTACGTGTCGCAGAAAATCGTAATCCACTTCGCGCGCTGATTTCCTTAGCCCGCCGGAACCTGTGCCAGCGCGAAGACGGTGCGCACAACATAAGTAAGCAAGAGAGCGAGCACAAATGCCAATGCGAGCGGGCGATAACTCGTTTCCAGCAGGTCCGCCATGATTCCGGATACGAAGATCAGCAGAAATGGCAGAGAGGCGAGCAGAAATCCGGCTCCCCCAACGTGCGGATGGGCAATCCCCAGCACGATGAAAAGCACGGCCAGCAGTAGCGGGGCCGTGTTTCCGAAATAACGCGTACGCCGCCACGCCATGTAGACGCCCAACATGACCGGGAAGATCAAGGCCAGCGCGGGACAAGCGCGGCCCATCTCGATCGCCACCTGCTTGTAGACGGCCGGGATGACAAAGCCCCGCCACGTCGCTCCCCAGAACGCAGCATTTTTCATGCTCTCGCTGAAAGCGCGCAGGTGAAAGAAATAGGCGCTCAAGAACAAGGCAAATCCAACGAAGCAAGCCGCGACCCAGATCACAAGGCCGGCCCTTTTGCGCACCGGAGCGACGTAGAGCAGTAAGCCGAGAACCAGCGGCAGAAGAGCGATCATGGAAAACTGTGAGCCGACGGCAATCGCAAGTGAGATTCCCAGCAGAACAATTCGCCGCCAGTTCCAGAGCACGACCTCACGCGGGGCGTAGAGCGTATGGGCGACCGCGATGGCGGTGAAGATTGTCCCGAAGGCTCCCCAGGCGGCGGGAATGTCCGGCTCGGTGTGCCACAGGGCGCTTGACTGGATCATCGCGGGGGAAAAGCAGTAGAGCGTGAGAGCGATTAATCCGCCGGCCGGACTACAAAGCCGCCGGGCCACATACCAGAGCGATGCTCCGAGAAACAGTCCACAGGCGAGAAATGGCATGCGCGCGAGCCACCGCCAGAAAACGGGTGGTTCGGAGGGTGGATCGTGAGGCCATAGAGCCAACGGGGCGGCAGAAGCAAGATAGACCAGCGGCGAGCGCTCCGAGTCAAACTCAGGCTGACTTTGCCCCGGAGCGCCTGCTTCCAGCGGGGCGGGTTCCAGCGAGGCTGGATCGGCTTCCGTCATGGGAGCACCGGCGATCCCGCGGCCATGCCATTGCTTCCATCCTTCGCTGACCAGGATCGCCTCGCGTGCGTCTGGATCGTGTTCCGCCCGGAGTTCAGAGCGAACCAGCCAGATTCCTTGGCCAAGAAAAGCGAGGAGCAGCAGTCCGGCTGCGAATTGCGGGCGTCCAAAGCGCTCGCGTGTGAAATATGCGTGCATAAGGTCGAGCGGAGTGTTTTACCATGGCGAGGGCCGTTTCCGGAAAACCTGTCCCTTTGACCGTCCACGAACCAGGCGCGCGACGAGACCCCGCAGCGGGCCCTTCCATGCTCCCGCCGGCCCCGGATTTCAGCGCAGCGAGCCAGGACTCTTATGCCCGCACGTTATTTCTCGGCCCGGATGGCTTGCGACCGGGATGGGGCCTTGCGTTCTACATAACGGCATTCCTGCTGTTACAGCAGGTGGCCGTGGGTCTGGCGGGCTCCCACGATTTCGGAGCGGGCGGTTTGTGGTCGATGCTGCTCGAAGAATTTGGGAGCCTGGTGGCTGCGGTGGTTCCGGCGCTGGTCCTGGCCCGCGTAGAACACCGCAAGTGGGGGGCCTATGGATTGCCCGGCAAGCGAGCGTTTGGAAGGTTGTTCTGGACCGGCGTTATCTGGGGATTTGCCGCCGTCAGCTTGCTGATGTTCGCCCTCTGCGCGCTGCACAGCTTTGCCTTCGGTCACATCGTGTTGCACGGCGCTCGGCTCGCCCGCTTCGCCGCGTTCTGGGCTTTAATGTTCCTGCTGGTCGGTTTGTTCGAAGATTTTCTGCTGCGCGGATATTCGCAGTTCACTTTGACCCGCGGCATTGGCTTCTGGCCCGCGGCAATTGTGTTGTCATGCACCTTCGGGTTGATTCACTTGCGCAATGGCGGCGAGCAATGGCCTGGACTGCTGGCGGCCGCGGCTATCGGATTCTTCTTTTGCCTGACGCTGCGCCGTACCGGAAATCTGTGGTTTGCCGTCGGATTCCACGCGGCGTGGGATTGGGGAGAAACGTTCTTCTACTCGGTTCCCGACAGCGGCACCATCTCGCCCGGCCACCTGCTCAGTTCGTCTCTGCGCGGCCCTCCGTGGCTGAGTGGAGGATCGGTTGGCCCCGAAGGCAGTGTGCTCTGCTTCGCGGTGATCGCGCTGGTCTGGATCATTTTCGATCGGACGCACCCGACGGTATCGTGATTTTTCATGCTGCATCCCGCTGACGCCCATCCCCGCATGCGGTGGGGCTTGAGCGTCGGGCGTTTTCAGTTTGGGAAACCTCTGACTTTCTCTTGCCGGTTTGGTATACCGTCCCTCGCGTCACACCTATACTGGATCCATGACTCCGGATGCCGACCTGCTCACCCCGCTGAAACATTACTGGGGATACAGTTCGTTCCGGCCATTGCAGGAGCGCATTGTAAAGAGCCTGGCTGCCGGCCACGACATCTGCGTGGTCATGCCTACGGGTGGAGGCAAATCGCTCTGCTACCAGCTGCCAGCGATCCTCTCCGGCAAAACTGCGGTAGTCATATCCCCTTTGATCGCCCTGATGCAGGATCAGGCCGCGCAACTGGCGCAGATGGGGATTCCCTCGGCCGTCCTGAACAGCACTCTAAGCAGTGACGAGCAGGCACGCGTCATCCGGCAGTCGCGGGAGGGAGCGTTCCGGTTGCTCTATCTCTCGCCCGAACGTCTTCAGCGTGCCGATACAGTGGCATGGCTTCAGCAAGTTCCAATCTCATTTTTTGCCATTGATGAGGCACATTGCATTTCCGAGTGGGGGCACGAATTTCGTCCCGAATACCGGCAGTTGAGCCGTCTTCGAGGCGTTTTTCCCCAGCAGCCGATTGCGGCCTTCACGGCCAGCGCTACGCGGCATGTGCGGCACGACATCCTGACCCAGCTTCAACTTCGCAATCCCGACAAGTACATTGCCAGCTTCCATCGCCCGAACCTGAGATATCTGGTGCGCTCGTGTGATTCCAAAGAACAACCCGCATTGCTGGTAAGCGCGCTACGCGCTTACCCCGAAGGCAACGTGATCGTCTATTCGCCGACGATCACCCGCGTAGAGGAGACAGTCGATTTTCTGGAAGACCAGGGCATTTCCGCCGCGCCGTACCACGGCAAAATGGACACCGCGACGCGCAAGCAGAACCAGGAGCGCTGGATGTCCGACGAAGTGCGCGTGCTGGTTGGAACCATCGCCTTTGGACTGGGCATCAACAAGGCCAACGTGCGGGCCGTGATCCATCTCGCCCTGCCCAAGTCGATCGAGCAGTACTACCAGGAAGCAGGCCGCGCCGGGCGTGACGGCCGCCCCGCCGACTGCATCATGCTCTGGCAGAACAAAGACGCGGGCCTGCTTGGATATTTTGCCAACCAGATCACCGATTCCGCGGAACGCGAGCGCGCCTGGCAGCGCTATCACGTCATCCGCGCATTTGTGGAGTCGAACAAATGCCGCCACCGGCAGATCTGCGAGCATTTTGGCGAAATCCCCAAGTGGAATTCTTGCGATGCCTGCGATGTGTGCGGCGTCTCGCCGCCGTGGCTGGCCAAAATACTGCGGCCCAATCCCCGCAAGAAGGTTTCCTTTGGAAGTTCGGCAAGGCTCATGCCAGAGATTGGGCCTGAAGCGCCTGCGGCCCTCGCTTCGGCGCTGCCCGAAGAACCGGTAAACGCTGAAGAACTGGCCATGCGCGAATATCTCCGCGAATGGCGGCGCACAACGGCGAAAGAACAGGGCCTGCCCGCTTTCGTTGTACTGCACGATTCAACCCTCGAAGAAATCTGCCGCGTGCAGCCGAAGTTCTATGCGGAATTGCTTCAGATTTCCGGCATCGGAGAGCGCAAAGCCACCGCCTTCGGCCAGCAGATTCTCGACGCACTTGCCCGCTTCCGTAGCGGGGCCCGCGCCACGGTTCAACCGGGCAGGAAGTCGGCGCCAGCTCTCGAAACCCTCAACCTGCTCTCTTCGGGAAAAAGCTTTCAGGAGATTGCCGACATCCGCGGACGGCAACTGGCCACGGTGATCAGCGCCGTGGCGGACATGGTCGAATCCGGCCAACTGGAATTCAGACCAGAGTGGATCGACAGAACGAAACTCTCGGTGATCGAAGCGGCCTGCGCAAAGATCGGCCTGGAATGGCTGAAACCGCTGAAGGATTCCCTGCCGCCGGAAATAACCTACGACGAGATTCGCCTGGTAGTCGCCCGCGAACGCCGAGATCGATCCGCGAGCAAAAGCGCGTGAGCGCGGGGTCTTATGTAGGGACAACCGCCCCCGGGCTGTCCGCCGCGCAAAGCGCGGCTTGGTCTTTTGTCCCGCCAGCTATCCTCCCGCAACCCGCCGCGCCGCCTCCTGGCCGGAGCGAATGCAATCCGGAACGCCGATCCCGCGATAAGCGTTTCCGGCCAGCGCAACATTCGGCAACAGCGCGCACAACCGCTCGATACGATCGAGCCTTTCCAGATGCCCAACGGAATATTGCGCCATCGCACTCTTCCATCGATAAACCCGGGCGAATCGCGGCTCGGCGCGCAATCCGAGAATCTGCTGTAGTTCGTTGCGCACGACGCCGGTGATTTGATCATCGGACATCGTCCAGACGTTTTCTGCGTTTTCACCCGCAAAAAAGCAGCGCAACAAGGCTCGATCTCCAGGCGCACGATGCGGAAACTTATTGTGAACGAAAGTCGCCGCCAGCAACCGCTTCCGTTCGCTGCGGGGTACCAAAAATCCGAATCCAGGCGGAAGAGACTGGCGGACTTCACGATCGTAGCCCAGGGCAACCGTGATCGAAGATGTGTAGGCAATCGCTGCCAGTTCGACAGAAAGCGCAGGGCTGGCGAGGCGTAGCACGTTCGCCGCGGCGGCCGCCGGCAAGGCGATGATGACCGCGTCGAAATGGTCGGACCGCATGCCGGCCGATACACCCCACCCTCCCGCCTCCAAGGGAATCGCTTCGACGGTCGAGTTGGTCAGTAAAGAGGATGGCGTGAGGCGCGAGATCAGCGCATCGGTCAACTGCTGCATGCCCTTCTTGAGCGATGTGAAGATTGCTACGGCAGTTTCAACTCGAGCTTTCGCCGCTTTCTTTCGCGCAGCGAGCATGGCGCGCCCCAGGCTGCCTTGGATCCGCTCCATATCGACGAAGCGCGGAAGCACCGACCGAACGCTGAGATTCGCCGCGTCTCCGCCATAGATTCCGGAAAGGAGCGGGTCCGCCAACCGGTCTACCATTTCGGTGCCGTAATGGCGCTCCACAAATGACGCGACGGATTCGTCCCGGCCCTCCGCTCGCGGTGGCTGCCACAACTCCCGCGCCATGCGCAGCTTGGTTTTCCAGGAAAAAAGCCTGGAAAAAGCGATTGGCAAAATCTTCGTCGGCACCATGAACATCAGGCCGTCCGGCATCTCGAACAGCCGGCCTCGATTCAGGATCCAGGTTTTGCGGCTGGCGTCATTCGATCCGATCAACTGCTCGCCGAGGCCGATGCTCCGGCAGAAGTCCAATGCCCAGCTTTTTTCGGTGATGAAGGAATCAGGCCCGGCCTCGACAATACAACCGTCAACACACTCCGTGCGAAGAACTCCTCCCAGCCGCGGGGACGCTTCGTAGAGAACGTAATCCAGATCCCTGCCAGACTTGCGAAGCTCTTCCAGAGTATGCGCGGCGGCGAGGCCGGAAATCCCCCCGCCGATGATGGCAATCCTCTTCATGAATGCGACGCGGAATGCTCTTGCACGAACCGGGCGAGGTCTTTCACGTTGTCAACCGGTGTCTCGGGCAGAATCCCGTGACCAAGATTGAAAATGTGGCCGGGGCGGCCACCGGCGCGGCGAAGGATATCTTCGGCGCGGGACTTCAATTCCTTCCACTCCGCAAACAGCAATACGGGATCAAGATTTCCCTGGACGGCGGTCTGGTGTTCGAGCCGAGCCCAGCCTTCATCGAGCGGAATACGCCAGTCAAGGCCGATAACATCCGCGCCAGTCTCTTTCATCGAGGGCAGAAGCGTCGCGCTGTCGGTGCCGAAGTAAATGATCGGCGCTCCCGTTTTCTGCAATTGCTTCACCATGCCGGTCACATGAGGCAACACATAGCGGCGATAATCTTCTACGCTGAGGCAGCCTGCCCAACTGTCGAAAATCTGGATCACATCCGCCCCGGCCCGCACCTGCTCCGCGGAATATGCGGTCGTCACGGCAACCAGTTTCGCCATCAGCGCGTCCCACTCTTTGGGCGAGTTGTACATCATTTTCTTGGCGTGAACATAGTTGCGCGAGCCGCCGCCCTCGATCATGTAGCTGGCGAGGGTGAACGGCGCTCCACAAAAGCCAATGACAGGGACACGATCGGCAAAATGCTTTGCCACGAGTGCCACCGCTTCAGAAACGTATCCCAGCTCAGACGCGCGGTCAGTGCGAAGCCTGGCAATGTCCTCTTTCGCGCGGACAGGCTTTTCAATGACCGGCCCTTCGCCCACGGCGAAATGAAAGGGCAAGCCCATTACCTCGAGAGGAAGCAACAGATCGGCGAAAATGATGGCAGCATCTACGCCCAGAAACTCCGCGGCAGTGATGGTCACTTCCGCTGCCAATGCAGGCTTCTTGCAGATTTCCAGCAGTGAATGCTGCTTGCGGACGGCGCGATACTCCGGCATGTAGCGCCCGGCCTGCCGCATGAACCACACGGGAGTGCGATCCACAGGCTGCGATTTGCAGGCACGCACGAACCTGGAATTGAGTGCAGACATGAACTGACGACTGTAGCATTTTACCCGGAGTGGTGCCGCCGGCAGGTTTGCATCCGGCTGCTATGCGAGACTAGAACGTAAAGTACCTTAGCGGTGCATCCATGAGCCAGAACTCGATCCTGAAGGAAATCATTCAGCTGGACGTTCCCGGCAGCTCTTTCATGGAGGCTTATGTTGCCCGCCCGGCGAGCGCTGGCCCTCATCCGGGTCTCATTGTCTTTCAGGAAGCCTTTGGCGTTAACTCGCATATTCGAACGGTCACCGAGCGATTCGCCGCGCAAGGGTACGTTGCGGTCGCGCCGGAGCTGTTTCATCGCACTGCCCCGACGGGATTCGAGGGAAATTACCAGGATTTTGCTTCGGTGGCGCCTCACTACCAGGCGATCACGAACGAAGGCGCCGGGGCCGATGCAAGAGCCACTTATGAATGGCTCGGCGGGAATTCGCAGGTTCAGTCCGACAAGATTGCCTGCGTGGGATTCTGCATGGGCGGCCGCATTTCGTTTCTGGCGAACAGCATGCTTCCGTTGCAATCGGTGGTCTCGTTCTACGGAGGCGGAATTGCGCCTGGCCTGCTCGATCTCGCCCCGAAATTGCATGGCCGAGCGTTGTTGATCTGGGGTGGGCTCGATAAGAACATCAGGCCGGAACATCGCCGGGCTGTCGCCGACGCTCTGGATGCCGCCGGGAAGCATTACGTCAATGCTGAATTCTCCCATGCGAACCATGGATTCTTCTGCGACGAACGCGCAGCTTACGAACCGAACGCTGCCCGCCAGTCGTGGGCGCTCACGCTGGAGTTTCTGCGATCGTGAGGCGAATTGCCCTGATTCTTATGGCGGCATGCCCGGTCGTGCTGTGCGCCCCATGGAAGCCGCAAGCGAGCCCTCCCGTTGGACACACTTCCCCAACCTTCTACAAAGACGTATTGCCCATACTTCAGGACCACTGCCAGAGCTGCCACCGTTCCGGCGAAGTAGCGCCAATGCAGTTTGTGACCTACGACGAAACGAAGCCATGGGCATCTGCCATAGCGCATTCGGTCGAGACGAGGATGATGCCACCCTGGTTCGCCGATCCGCGCTACGGGCATTTCGCGAACGATCCATCGCTGACAGAATCGCAGGTGGCGACGATGGCAGCATGGGGGAAGGCGGGCTCTCCGGAGGGGAACCCTCATGACGCGCCGCCTGCGCGCGAATGGACCGACGGCTGGAACATTCCGCAACCTGATCTTGCGATAAAAATGCCCAAGCCGGTTGCGATTCCCGCTCACGGCATCGTCGAATACACCTACGAGATCGTCCCCACACACTTTGCCGAAGACCGCTGGGTGGAGATGTGCGAATTCAGGCCGGGAAGTCCCGCGCACGTGCATCATGCCGTGGTTTACATTCGTCCACCGAATTCAGACTGGCTGCGACATGCCCCGGTTGGAAATCCCTTCACCGCCTCATCATTGACTGATCCGGTGGAACAGCGCCAGGCACACGAGACAACCAGCGATCTGCTTCTGGTTTACGCGCCCGGAAGTTCTCCCGACCGCTGGCCTCACGGGATGGCGAAATTCGTTCCTGCCGGATCGGACCTTGTGTTCCAGATGCACTACACGACCAACGGCGCCGCCGATCAGGACCAGACCAGCATCGGCTTGGTGTTCGCCAAATCCCCGCCGCCGCAGAGGGTGATGACTTTGCAGCTCAACGATCATGCATTGATCATCCCTCCCGGAGCGGATGACTTCCGCGTTGAGGTGCAAGGCACACTCCCCCACGATGCGACCTTGCTGAGTTTGTTTCCGCACATGCATCTGCGTGGCAAGCGCTTCGAATACGACATTGTGCATGATGACGGGAGCGTGGAAGTTCTGCTGCGAGTCAACTATCACTTTCATTGGCAGTTGAGCTACAGGCTTGCGGAACCTCGTCTGCTCAAAGCGGGAACGAAGCTGCGGGCGATTGCCTGGTATGACAATTCGAAAAACAATCCGCATAATCCCGATCCGACGAAGAGCGTCACCTGGGGTGACCAGACTTCCGACGAAATGATGGTCGGATTTTTCGATGTAGCGGTGCCGGCTGCGATGGACAAGGGAAAATTCTTCCGGCGGGATGCAAAGCCGGAATGAGCGTAACCGTAAACGCCCTTCGCAATCGAGAATCGCGGCCCGGTTCGCTTGCGCGAGGTTTTCCGGCGAACAGATGTTGCCGCCAGGCAAGTCTGTTAGACTTTTCGTTTTCCAGTGAGCGAGGAACAACCGAATGCCCCGGAAATTGTCCATAATCTTGTCGATTCCAGTTCTGATGCTCTTAGTGGCTGCGGCGAACGCACAGATGGCCTCCAAGAAAGCAGAAGATCAGTTCAAGAACATCCAGGTACTGAAAGGCATTCCTGCCGATCAGTTGATTCCGACCATGCAGTTCATCAGCGCCTCGCTGGGCGTCGAGTGTGATTTCTGCCATGTGCAGGGGGCCTTCGACAAAGACGACAAGAAGCCCAAGCAGACCGCTCGCAAGATGATGGAAATGATGTTTGCGATCAATAAGGACAATTTCAACGGCAATCGCGAAGTGACTTGCAATTCATGCCACCGGGGGAGCGAACATCCGATCGCGATTCCGGCAGTGATGGGCGAAGAGCCCAAGGAAGCAATGGGCGCTCACGGCGAAGCGGGGGAATCCAAGCCGACAGAGGGCGGGCCGACGGCCGACCAGCTACTGGACAAATATATCCAGGCGTCCGGTGGTTCAGCCGCGATTGAAAAAATCACCAGCCGTGTCATGAAGGGATCTATCGACGTGGCTGGAAAGTCGCTGCCGATCGATATTTACTGCAAAGAGCCGGAAAAGCGCATCTCCATCACTCACATGCCGGAGGGCGAGAGTATTACGGGGTTCAATGGCCAGGAAGGCTGGCTGGGCGCTCCGGGCCGTCCGATTCGAGAGATGCACGGCCCCGATCTCGATGGCGCCTCCATCGATGCCGATCTGCATCTCGCCACCGATCTGAAGCACATGATCACGGACGCGAAAATCCGCGGAACGGAGAAAGTCGGCGAGCACGAAGCGAACGTTGTGGTCGGCAAGCGTGAGGGGAAACCGCCGCTCGTTCTTTACTTCGATCAGCAAAGCGGGCTTCTCGTCCGGTTGGTGCGTTACGGCGACACGGCGCTGGGCCTGCTGCCTACTCAGATCGACTACGCCGATTATCGCGAGGCGAATGGTGTGCAGGTCCCCTATCGCTGGACGCTGGCCAGACCCGGCGGGCGTTTCACGATCCAGGTCGCCGATCTGAAACAAAACGTACCGGTCGATGATGAGAAGTTTGTGAAACCGGCTGTCCCGGAGCAACCAAAAGGGCCGGCTAAGTAATCGCCCGATCGCACGGGCACCGCGCTTTTCGAATGGAGTTACGCGGACGTTCTGCGCGGGCCACCGTCGTGCGGGATTGTGTCGCCGTTCGTTCGGTCGGCCTCAATCTTGACCTCTACTTCTGCTCCTTCTTTCAGCTTCACCTTGTGGCCGTTCTCATCGGTCAGCTGGTTTGGGACGCGAATCTCGCGGTAGAGATGGTCTGCGCCTTCCACCGCGATCTGGGCTTTTTCCGGCTCGCCGGAACTGGGATGAGGGTGAATCACTTTCTCGACCTTGCCTGGAAGAGTGGCAGTAGCCTTACCGTTTTCCAATGACACGACTGGGACCCCCAAGCGCGCAACTTGGCGTGGCGCGCAATATGACTGCTAAGTTTCTCCTGTTTTTCCCGTATGCGCTATCGGTAGAACCCTGTAGTCGCAATGCGCCTTCCGTTTCGGCAAGTTTCAATAACAAAACCTGATAGGCACGATAAATAGTTTCGATTTCCGGCCGCGACTATCCGACGGTAGATTGAAGCGTCGCTGAATTGCCCCTGAATCCGCGCGACAGGAGCCATTGCTCAGTGTTCATTGGAAAACGCCTGATTGCCGGACTGTTGTCGGCAGTATTGATTCTGACTGTTGCTCAAGGGCTCCGGGCGCAAACGGGCGCTGTGGCGCCAAGTCCCTCCACGGACGTGACCGCCCGGCTTGACAAGCTTGAACAGCAGGCTGCCGATGCCAAGAGTTCCGCCGATAACGCCTGGATGCTGACCTGCGCCGCGCTCGTCCTGATGATGACCGGCCCGGGTCTGGCCCTCTTTTATGGCGGGCTCGTGCGCAAGAAGAACATTCTCGGCACGATGATGCAGAGTTTCGCGCTGATGGCGGTGGTGACAGTCCTTTGGGCGCTTTTCAGCTACAGCTTGTCGTTTGGCCCGGGTAATTCTTTTATCGGAGGATTCCAGAATCTGTTCCTCCGAGGCGTCGGGGCTGCGCCTGACGGCGATTATGCCGCAACCATTCCTGCCCAGACCTTCATGGTCTATCAGTTGATGTTCGCCATCATCACCCCGGGATTGATCGCGGGCGCCTTCGCCGAACGGATGAAATTCAGCGCCATGCTGGTCTTCATGGTCCTGTGGTCGATTATCGTCTATGACCCGATGGCGCACATGGTCTGGGGCAAGGGCGGGTTTCTCAACGCTTCGCTCGGCGGACGCTTCCCGACCCTCGATTTTGCCGGTGGAACCGTCGTCCACATCACCTCCGGAGTCTCAGCCCTGGTTTGTGCGCTCTACATGGGTAAGCGCGTGGGATACCCCAAAGAGCCGATGGTCCCGCACAGCGTAGTGCTCAGTTTTATCGGCGCATGTCTCCTGTGGGTTGGATGGTTCGGCTTCAACGCCGGCAGCGCCCTTGCGGCGGGCAGTCTGGCTACCAGCGCATTCGTAGCCACGCATTTCGCCGCCGCTGCTGCAGCGATCGGCTGGGCCGGCGCCGAATGGATTCGCAACGGCAAACCCAGCGTGCTGGGCGGAATATCAGGGGCCGTGGCGGGACTGGTTGCAATTACTCCGGCATCGGGCTTCGTAAAGCCGATGCCCGCCTTGATCATCGGGCTGATTGCCGGAGGTTTCTGCTACTGGATGGTTGCGAAGGTTAAGGCCAGGTTCGGCTATGACGATTCGCTCGATGCTTTTGGAGTTCATGGCGCGGGCGGAACGCTGGGGGCAATTTTGACCGGCGTTTTTGCGGTCAGCGCCGTGAATCCGATCTTCAAAGACGCCCGGGGCAATGCCACAGCTTCCGGCCTGCTCGAGGGAAATGCGCACCAGCTGTTGAATCAATTGGTCGGCGTGGCCATCGCGTGGGCGCTCGCGATCGTCGGAACTTTAGTGATTCTTAAATTGGTCGATGTAACGATTGGCCTGCGAGTCTCAGAGGAAGACGAAGTGCAAGGCCTGGACCTCTCGCAACACGGCGAAGAAGGATACTATTGGGAGACGCCGGCATAAGCGAGCCAGTTTCCGCGGTTCGGCCCGTGAAATCAGAACAGGACTTGCAAACATCATGACGAAGATCGAAGCAATCATCCAGAATTCCAAGCTCGACGCGGTCAAGACGGCGCTCCAGGAAGTGGGCGTTGAAGGCATGACCGTGCTTGAAGTGCGAGGACATGGCCGCCAGAAAGGACACACCGAGGTTTACCGCGGACGCGAGTACAGCGTCGATCTCATCCCCAAAACCAAACTTGAAATGGTGCTGCCCGATCCCCTGGTGGAGAAGGCTGTGCAGGCGATTTTGACTTCAGCCCGTACCGGAAAAATTGGTGACGGAAAGATTTTTTTATCACGGGTGGATGAGGCGATCCGGATTCGCAACGACGAACGCGGCGAGGGCGCGCTGTAAGCCGGCGATTCCCTTGCACGTCATGGCTGCATGCCTCCTGAGAATGACCGAAGTACGCGATTTTCGCACTCACAATGGCGGTACCCTCATTCATCGGCGAGCTAAGGGGCCCTATCAACGAGGAATCGGCGCGTATTCAGCGTGAGTTCGAATCTACCGGCGATGGCAGGGCCGCCGTCGCACAACGCACTCGCCTGATCGAAGACATTCTCGCCCGCTTGTGGCGGGACATCGTTTCTCCAGACGAAACCAGGCCTCCGAACTTCGCTCTGGTGGCCACCGGGGGATTCGGACGCGGCTGGCTTTTTCCGTATTCCGACATCGATCTGCTTTTCTTATTTGGCGATCGCGAGGCAGAGCAGTTCTACAAGGATCCGGTACGCCGCCTCTCGCAGGAGTTGTGGGACCTGCGAGTGAAGCTGAGCCCCGCGTCGCGCACGCTCGCCGAGTGCGATCGCTACGACACGAACAACACCGAGTTCACGATTTCTCTGCTTGACTGTCGTTATCTGGCCGGTGACCGCGATCTGTTTCGCAGGCTGCACGACAAGGTCATCCCCAAGTTGGTCATGCGGGAAGCGAAATCGCTACTGCAAGGCCTCGCCGAAGTCACGCGGCAGCGCCATTCAAAATACGGCCTGACGCTCTACCACCTCGAGCCGAACCTAAAGGAAGCTCCCGGTGGCTTGCGCGATTGGAATGTCGCCAACTGGCTCGCGCTGATCTCAGCGATGGACAAGCTGCACGACTGGCCCGACGCCAGTTCACTGCGTCCGCCGGTCCGGCGTCAATTGGAGGCCGCGCTCGATTTCCTAATGTCGGCCCGTTGTTTTCTTCATTTCCGCCATGGGCGTGACGACAACACGTTGAGCTGGGAGGCGCAGGACGAAGCTGCCGCCCGCCGCATCGGCGCCGCGGATGCGATTGAACTCTCTCCGGCGGACTGGATGCGCATTTATTACGGCCACGCGCGCGCGGTACAGCGCACGGTCGCGCAGTTGCTGGAGGAAATTCCCGAAGCCTGGTCCACGCTTTATCGCCAGATGCAGAGTTGGCGCTCGCGGGTCACAACAGCGGACTTCTCGGTTGTAGACGGCCTGATTTTTTTGCAACAGCCTTCGGCATTGCAAGACCCCGAAGTTCTTCTCCGCTTGTTTCATTTCATGGCTCATCACGGGTTGAAGCTGAGCGCTACTACGGAATACCGGATCGAACAGGCGCTTCCGGCGCTGGCTGCGACGCCCCCTCGGGGTGCGGAACTTTGGCTCTACCTCCAGGAAACTTTGTTGCAGCCCTACGCGGCCGACGCGCTCCGCGCGATGCAGTCCCTGCGGCTCTTGACGTTACTTTTGCCGGAACTAAAGCTGATCGATTCTCTCGTCGTGCGCGATTTCTATCATCGCTTCACGGTTGACGAACATTCTTTCCTCGCCATCGAGAGCCTGCATCGCCTCAAGCAATCCCAGTCTGAGTGGGACAAGCGCTATGCCGGGCTGCTCGGCGAACTGGAAGACCCGGAGTTGCTTTATCTGGCGCTTCTTCTGCACGACACCGGCAAGGGAATGCCCGGCGATAATCACGTGCCGGCAAGTCTGGATGTTGCCAATCACGCGATGGACCGGTTGGATGTCGATCCCAAGGAGCGCGAGGAAGTCCTCTTCCTGATCGCAAATCACCTCGAGCTTTCGGCAGCCCTGCGTCGCGATATTTTCGATCCTGCTACCGTTGCGGCATTCGCCGAAAAAGTTGGAACTCCCGAGCGGCTCAAGATGCTGTGCCTGCTCACCTACGCCGACATCAAAGCGGTGAACCCAGAGGCGTTGACGCCGTGGAAGGCGGAAAACGTCTGGCAGCTCTACATCGCCGCCGAGAACCATCTGAACCGCAGCGCCGACCAGCGCCTCCATGCCGGGGTGAACGACGACAAACTGGCGCGCCTCCGTTCTCTTGCCCCGGTGACCGGAAGCAGGTTCAAGTCGTTTCTGGAAGGCTTTCCCCAGCGCTATCTGCTTGTCCACACCGCCGAAGAAGTCATGCGCCACATGCAAATGGCGGACGAGCTCGGGCGTGAGCCGGTGCAGGTTGAGCTCAAACGCGGACGCCATTGGTATGAACTCACAATGGTGACCGCTGACCGACCGTTTCTCTTTGCCAAACTCGCGGGCGTTCTCGCCGCTTGGGGCATGAACATCGTCAAGGCCAATGCATTTTCGAACCAGGTCGGAATCGTTGTCGACACCCTTTACTTCACCGACCGCTTCCGCACCCTCGAGTTGAATCTTTCGGAATGGGACCGCTTCCGCCGCAGCGTTGCCAGCGTGCTTTTGGGCGAGGCCGACCTGGAGAAAATGCTGCGTGACCGGCAGCGCTCGGAAAAAGGCATAATCGCGAAAGTAAAAATCGAAACTAAAATAGAATTCGACGATCTGTCTTCGGCAGCGAGTACGTTGGTTCAAGTAATCACCCAGGATCGTCCGCGCCTGCTGCATCGAATCGCATCGTGCCTGTCAGACCAGCGGTGCAACATCGAAATCGCACTCATTGATACCGAAGGCCAGATGGCGATTGATACGTTCTATCTGACGTCTGGCGGGAAAAAACTGCCACCGGAGCAGTGCAGGCAGGTCGAGAAGGCGCTCGTAGAAGAATTGCGCGCGGAATAAGTGCAGCTGTCACACCGCCCGGCATAGCCGTCAGGCCACCCCGCACAGGAAGATGGCCTGTCATCCCGAGCGAAGCGAGAGACCTGGGTGTTTGCCTGAAGCAACGGGATGCTGGCGCAGGCAAGAACCCAGGTCTCTCGCTTCGCTCGGGATGACAATTCGAAACAGGATGACAATTCGAAACAAATTGCCGATCCGTCCGAGTGCTGCCGTCAGGAACCGGCCCTACTTCGCCGAGAACTTAAACACCGTCGTCTGATGGAACTTTTCGCCCGGCCTCAAAATCGTCGTCGGAAAGTCCGGATGGTTCGGTGAATCCGGGAAATGCTGCGTCTCCAGGCAGAGACCGAAACGCCGCTTATAGACGTGCCCTCCCTTGCCGGTAACCGTGCCGTCAAGAAAGTTGCCGGTGTAGAACTGCACTCCCGGCTGCGTGGTCGAGACTTCCAGCACGCGTCCAGTAGTCGGCTCGTATACCCGCGCGGCCAGAGTCAGTCCCGGGCCTTTGCGGTTGATGACGAAGTTATGATCGTAGCCGTGTCCCAGCGTCAGTTGTTCGTCTTTGTCTTCGATGCGTGCCCCGATCTTGGTCGAGGTCGTGAAATCGAACGGCGTCCCTTTCACCGACCTGAGTTCGCCGGTCGGAATCAGGTTCTTGTCCACCGGCGTAAATCGATCGGCATTGATCATGATTTCGTGATCGAGAATGTCGCCGTTGCCTTCACCCTTCAGATTGAAATAGCTATGCTGGCTCACATTGATCGGCGATGCTTTGTCCGTAGTCGCCTGGTAGTCAATCGTCAACTCGTTCGCATCACTCAGCGTGTAGGTCACCGTCACTTTCATGTTGCCGGGAAAGCCTTCTTCACCGTCTTTGCTGAGGTAGGTAAAAGCCACGCCAGTCTTGCCCTTTAGCGGCTCGGCATCCCACACGACTTTGTCGAAGGTCCGCGTCGTACCGCCGTGCAGTGTATTAGGCCCGTCGTTTTTCGGAAGCGTATAAGTCTTGCCGTCGAGGGTGAAGCTCCCATTCGCGATCCGGTTTGCGTACCGCCCGACAATCGCGCCCAGGTAAGGAGGATTCGGCGTGTAGCCTTCGAGCGAATCGTGACCAAGCACGATATCGGCCAACTGGCCCTTGCGATCTGGCACCCGGATCGAAAGAATGATGCCGCCATAGTTCATGGCATGGATTTCAACGCCGTGAGAATTGGTAAGCGTGTACAAGTTGACGGGCCTCCCTTCCCGTGTGCCGAAGGCTTTTTGCTGGACTCCGGATTTTGCTTTTGAGGAACCGGCCTGCGCGAACAGCATTCCATCGATCGCGAGGACGAAAAGAATAACGCACGCAAACCACAGGCGTCTTGGCATCATGGCGAAAAGTGTACTACGGGAAGCCATTTCGCGGAGCACCACAGCACCGCCGCGCTGGAACCCGTCCCGTTGCAGTGATACCATCGCGGGCCATATGCGAATCCGAACCGTCTTGCTTTCGTTGACGCTGTCGTCGATTCTTGCGCCGGCCGCTGCCGCCCAATCCCAGGCCTCGTCGCACCCGGTCGTCCTCCACGCCGCGCGCCTGCTGGATATAAAGAACGGCAAGATCGTGAAGCCGGGAGAAGTTCTCGTCGAAGGCGAACGCATCGTGGAAGTCGGGGCCTCGGTGAAGCACCCGGCCGGAGCCGAAGTCATCGATCTCGGCGACCGCACTCTACTTCCCGGACTGATCGATGCCCACGTTCATCTCTTCCTGCACCCCGGTGCGGAAGATCTGCAAACCGTGCAGGAGTCCGTCCCCGAGCGCACCATCATGGCAACGCTCGCCGCCCGCGACGATCTCATGGCCGGATTCACCGCCGAGCGAGACATGGGCACTGAAGGCGCAGGATCGGCCGACACCGCCGTTCGCGACGCCATCAACTCTGGCCGCATCCCCGGCCCCCGCCTGCGCATCAGCGGCAATGCCATAAATATCCTCGGCGGACACGAAGACGCCATCGGCTACAACCCCGCGCAGCACGTGCTCTCCAACGCCGACTACGCCAACAACGCCGACGAACTCGTCGCAGTCATGCGCCAGCAATTCAAAGAGGGCGCGGACTTCGCGAAGATCTACGAAACCGGCGCAGACTCTGTCAAAGACGGCAAGCTTTCCACGCCCTACCAATACACCGAGGCGCAACTGGAATCCGCGGTCAAAGAAGCCGCTCGCCTCGCCAAACACGTCGCCGTTCACGCCACCGGAGAACCGGGAACACTCTACGCCGCGCAGGCCGGAGTCGTCTCCATCGATCACGCCGACCAGCTCAGCGATGCAACGATGCGCCTGATGAAGGAAAAACAAATCTTCGCCGTCCCCACTTTTACCATCTTCGAATACTTCGCCGAACACGCCGCCACGCCCGAGCGCGGAGCGCGCGAACACGCCATACTCGATCTCAAAGTGCAGGAATTCAAGAAACAGATCGCAGCCGGTGTCCCAATGGCTGCAGGATCAGACGTCGGCCCCTTCCCCCACGGCACGCAAGCCCGCGAATTCGAACTGATGGTGAAATACGGCATGACTCCGCTCGCCGTTTTGCAGGCCGATTTGCTCAATGGCGCAAAGATCCTCGGATGGGAGGGCCAGATCGGCTCGCTCGAACCCGGTTATCTCGCAGACCTGGTCGCGGTGCAAGGCGATCCGTTGCAGGATATTTCGGCCCTCAAGAATGTGGGGTTCGTGATGAAGGGCGGCGTCGTCTACAAGAAGTGAAAATCCCTCAGCCGGAAAAACAATGCATAGTAACCTGCCGCCTGGTTACCAATGTTCTGTTGCATTGGTTGAGTCTTAAGCCGTTGCCGGAGCGAAGTAATCTCTCTTCGCTGGTGTGCCGATTGCCCTACCCAGAGGGCCGCCTCGTTTGGCGGATCCTATGGGCCGCCGATTCGTCTTCATCTCTGCATTGCTTCTGGCCGCGTGGGGCATGACTTGCCCCGCGTCCGCACAAGAACTTTTTTCCGACGCTCCCACTCCCGCCGTCGAGCCCGAGCCAGCCTTCTATTCCACGCCATCAGGGCACGAGTACGAGCATCGATTCTGGGACAAAACGAATCGCTCGCTCTTCATCGCCGCAGCCGCGTCCAACTTTGCCGACTTCGGCGTGACCCGCATGAACTTGCAAAACGGCGGACAGGAACTGAATCCGATCGTGCGCGGCTTCGGACGCTCCACTCCGGCTCTCGCTATGAATTTTGCGGGCGAAACCGTCGGAGCCATCGGCCTGAGCTACTTCTTCCACAAGTCCGGCCATCACCGCATCGAACGCCTGGTCTCCATCGTCGACATCGGCGGATCCGTAGGTGCAGTCACTTTCGGACTGATCCACCGCTGAAACCGGACCTCAGACCTCAGAACCTCGGACCCGATGCTGCCGAAAACTCTCAAAATGCGTGCACTGCCGT
>DASXDY010000054.1:0-17621 GCA_036490405.1 Candidatus Sulfotelmatobacter sp.
TCCCGGACCGATGGACGACAACTCGGCATTGTGGACCCGGGTTACGGACGAATACTTCGATGTGATCGGGCAGCCCATTATTCGAGGCCGAGGCATTTCTCCCGCGGACACAGCGAGTTCGCGGCGCGTCGCCGTTGTTAACGAAACATTCGTGCGGAAGTTTTTCAAGAATGAAGACCCCATTGGCAGGCACTTTGGCAAAGAGCCGGGGAAAGGCGGCGAGTACGAAATCGTGGGGGTGGTAAGAGATGCGCGATACTGGGTTGATAATCCTGATATCCCAAACGCCGCGTACTTTTTCCTGCCCGAATTGCAGGCTGAATACTCTCACGAGGAGCTGGGCTCGCTGTTCCTGCATGACATCGTGATTCGGACCAAGCCTGGGGCGCGCGTTTCGGAGGAACGGGTGCGGGAAGCCGTGGCTTCGGTCGATCCGAATCTGCCGGATGTTTCCGTTCACACTCTCCGAGAGCAAGTGGCTCGCCAGCTCACGCAGCCGTGGCTTACGGCGCGGCTCACTTCCTTCTTTGGAATTCTTTCTCTGATTCTGGCCGCAATCGGCCTCTATGGAGTGACTGCCTACAACACCAGCCGACGGGTGAACGAGGTCGGCGTGCGCATGGCCCTGGGAGCGACTCGGCCAAGCGTGCTTACGCTGATCCTGCGGGGAGCCTTTATCTTGATGGCAATTGGCCTCTTGGTTGGCTTTCCGTTGAGCCTGGCCGCTGTCCGGATATTGCGAACCCAGTTGTACGGACTGCCTCCTTACGATCCCGTGGTCGCGGCAAAGGCCGTCGTCGCATTGGGTCTTTCCGCTTTGAGCGCGGCGCTGATTCCCGCGTTGCGGGCCAGTTCGATCTCGCCGTCAGAGGCGCTGCGGGCGGAGTGAGACGGGGTTGTATCCGGGCCGCTTCAGCGAGCGCCTGTAGCCGATGACGGGACTCGCTGCAGTCGCAGAATCCAAAGAGCCAGCGCAAAACTCCGTTCCACGGCCAGGGCGACCACCGGGGCTGAAGCCCAAACCGATCGTGCTCATTTTACGCGGCGCTGAAGCGCCGCTCTTCCACGGCACTGCATGCATTTGAGAGTTCTTTGCATACCCTGTAAAACCGGTTTTTAAGCATGCTCTGATCGCAGCGCTGGAACGCTGCGCCACCCAAACCACGCCTAAGCCGACGTTTTACGCGGCCTCTGCAGCCATGCCGGCTTCGCCAATTGCACCGCCGCCTGATTCCGCATATCCTCCGTCAAAGAACATTCATTTCGAGGCCTGATTGTGACGCGAATTCATAAAGTTGCTGTTCTGGGCGCGGGAACGATGGGGGCGCGGATTGCGGCGCACTTTGCCAATGCCGGCGTGCCGAGTTTGCTGCTGGATATTGTTCCTCCGGATGCGGATGCGCCCGCGCGCAACAAGATTGCTGCCGCGGGGCTGGATGCGGCGAAGAAATCGAAGCCGGCTGCGTTTATGGATGCTTCGCTGGCGCGGCTGGTGACCGTCGGCAATTTCGACGACGATCTGAAGAAGCTGGCTGACGTGGATTGGATCATCGAGGCTGTGGTTGAGAATCTCGAGATCAAGCGGGCGCTGTTGCGGAAGGTGGAAGCGATCCGCAAGCCGGGGACGATTATCACGACGAACACCAGCGGACTGCCTGTGGGGAAAATCGCCGAGGGATTTTCCGAGGACTTCCGGCGGGCGTGGTTTGGCACGCACTTTTTTAATCCTCCGCGTTACATGCGGTTGATGGAAATCATTCCGGGGCCTGATACCGATCGCGCTGCGATCGATGTGGTCGCGCACTTCTGCGATGTGCAACTTGGAAAGGGAGTGGTTATCGCGAAAGACACGCCGAACTTTATCGGCAACCGCATTGGCACGTTCTCTGTGCTGAACGTCATGCGGCTGATGCAGGAGATGGACTTGACCGTCGAAGACATCGACGCGCTGACCGGGCAAGCCGTGGGATGGCCGAAGTCGGCGACCTTCCGCACGATTGACCTCGTTGGGCTCGACATTCTCGGGCATGTCGTGGGAAACATGACGGCGAATGTTCGCGATGAACGCAGCGAACTGCGGCTGCCGGATTTCTTCACGCAGATGCTGCAGAAGAAATGGCTGGGCGACAAGAGCCGGGGCGGGTTTTACAAGAAAGTAAAAGGCGGCGAGGGCAAGGAAGACGAACGTCTGGCGATTGACTGGAAGACGCTGGAATATCATCCGCGGCAGAAGCCGAAGTTTCCTGCGCTCGACATGGCGAAGAATGTCGAGGACACGGCACAGCGCGTGCGCATGTTGCTGGGCATGGAGGGAGCGGGGCCGGTGAAGGGCGACAAGGCCGGAGCATTTCTTTGGGCGGCGTTGAGCGATCTGTGGACCTATGCGGCGAACCGTGTGCCCGAGATTTCCGATTCGATTGTTGAAATTGATCGTGCGATGAAGCTGGGTTTTAACTGGGAGTTAGGCCCGTTCGAGCTTTGGGATGCCGCCGGCGTCGAAGCGACGGTGGCGCGGATGAAGAAAGAGGGCAAGCCGGTTGCGGCGAATGTCGAGATGATGCTGGCTACCGGCCAGAAGTCCTGGTATGTGGACGATGCGAGTGCTTCCTCCGGCCGCAAGTATTTTGATCTCCGCGATGACGGTTTAGAGCCTTTGAAAGTGCCGGAGGGCGTGTGGTCGGTGACCGTGGCGAAGAAGTCGAACGGCGTGGTGAAGAAGAATTCCGGAGCGTCTCTCGTCGATCTTGGCGATGGCGTGGCCTGCATTGAATTTCACAGCAAGATGAACACGCTGGGGACCGACATCATCGGGCTGATCAATCAAACCCTGAAGCCGAACGGGCCTGGAGACAACTTCGACGCCTTCGTGATCACCAACGACGCGGCGAATTTTTCCGTGGGCGCGAATTTGATGCTTCTGCTGATGAGTGTGCAGGAAGAGGAATGGGACGACGTTGATCTGGTGATCCGGCAGTTCCAGGGGATGACGCAGGCGATCAAGTTCTCGCCGAAGCCTGTGGTCAGCGCGCCATTTGGGCTGTGCCTCGGCGGGGGGACAGAGATTTCTCTGCACGCCCCGGCGCGGCAGCCCCATGCCGAACTTTATACGGGCCTGGTTGAAGTTGGAGTTGGGCTGCTTCCGGGCGGCGGTGGTTGCAAAGAGATGTTGCTGCGCGCGGTGGATAGCGCGGCTTCGGCGAAGGGCAAGTCGTCGAATGAGGCATTGGCCGGTTCGGTCGAGATGATGGAGGCGATGAAGAAAGCGTTCGAGACGATCGCGACCGCGAAGGTCGCGACTTCGGCGCACGAGGCGCGCGGGCTGGGATTTTTGTCGGAATCCGACCGCATCACGATGAACCGCGAGCGCGTGTTGTCGGATGCGAAGGCGCGGGCGTTGGAACTGGTTCGAAACGGCTACGAGCCTCCGGTGCCGCGAACCGATATTCCCGCTCCGGGCGAGAGCCTGCTGGCTGCGCTGAAGATGGGAGTACATCTGATGCGGCAGGGGGATTTCATCACCGACTACGAGGTGAAGCTCGGCGGCAAGATCGCCGAGGTGCTGTGCGGGGGAAACGTCACGCCGGGCACACCCGTGAGTGAGCAGTACATCCTTGACCTCGAGCGCGAGGGGTTCAAGTCGCTGTGCGGCGAGCGCAAGACGCAGGAGAGGATTCAGTACACGCTGAAGACGGGCAAGACGCTGCGGAACTGACGTGCAGACGTAAATGAGATGACCGGACTACTGCAAGACATTCGTCACGCAATCCGGCAGTTGCGCAAGAGCCCTGGGTTCAGTGCGGTGGCTGTGGTCACGCTGGCTCTGGGCATTGGCGCCAATACGGCGATTTTCAGCGTGGTGGAAGGCGTGGTACTCGCCCCGCTGCCGTATTTCGAGGCGCATCGCCTGGTTATGGTTTGGGAAACCAATCCGCGCTTTCCGCGCGTATGGGATTCCTATCCAAATTTTCAAGACTGGCAGCGAAGCTCTCGGTCGTTTGAGCAGATGGCGGCGTTCAGAGAGCAGGGGGTCGACCTTACATTTCCTGGTACTCCCTCCCACATTAGGGCTTGCCAAATATCTTCCGGCTTTTTCCGCACGGTGGGAACCGAGTTGTTACTTGGGCGAGAATTTACTGCGCAGGAAAACGTGGCGGGAGGCCCGCCTGCAGTCGTCATCAGTAGTTATTTGTGGAAAGACCGGTTCGGCGGCAGCCGTGGCGTATTGGGAAAGACAGTCACCCTCGACGGCGTGGAATATTCAGTCACGGGAGTTGCACCGCCTGGATTTCATGTTAATGCCGATGTTGATGTTTATACCCCGCTCGGCCAGCTTGACCCACTCATTCTGAACAATCGAGGAACTCACGATGGCATCTACGCGCTCGCGCGCCTGAAACGAGGATCAAGCCTATCTCAAAGCCAGGCGGAGATGAGCACCATCCAGAGTGCGCTCGATCGTCGATATCCCGGCGACAACCGCGACCTGGGAATTTATGTTGAGCCTCTGAAGCAGGCAATCGTCGGCGACGCTGGTCAGACGCTCGCGTTGCTTCTGGGCGCGGTCGGACTGGTATTGCTGATCACGTGCGCGAATGTGGCGAATCTTGTGCTGGCCCGCTCCGCGGCTCGAAGTAGAGAATTTGCCGTGCGTTCGGCGCTCGGGGCGAGCCGTGCGCGCCTGGTGCGGCAATTGTTGACGGAGAGCGTGGTGCTGTCGCTTGCCGGGGCGAGTCTTGGGATTTTGATCGCTTTCTGCGGAGTCCGATATGTCGTGGCTGTGATACCCGGAATTTTGCCACGCAGCGAGAACATTGGAATCAACACTGCGGTTCTGCTTTACACGTTGGGCGTTTCCCTCATAGTCGGAATTTTGTTTGGCCTCGCGCCGGCACTGAAGAGTTGGAGCGCCGACCTGCAAAGATCACTTAAGGAAGCCGGGCGGGGTTCGACCGTCGCACATCGACGGACGCAAAGCAGTTTTGTAATTGTGCAGGTGGCTTCGACGCTCGTGCTGCTCGTGGCTACGGGCCTGCTGCTGCGCACAATTTTCAATTTGTGGAACGTCAATCCCGGTTTCGCGACCAGGAACATCATCTCCCTGAAGGTCGGAGTTTCACACACATTAACCAAAACGCCTTCGACGACTCGTTTGGCATACGCACAATTGGTCGAACGAATTCGTCAAATTCCTGGAGTCGAGGCGGCTGAGTTAACTTCTGCCATTCCGTTGACCGGACAGAGCGGCTATCTGCCGTTCTGGCTGGACTCGCGTACGCCCGACTCCCAACAAGGCGCGCCACGCCTGCAACCGTTTCTCACAGGTCCGGATTATCTTCGGACGATGGGAATGGAATTGTTACAAGGGCGCTTTCTCAGCCGGGATGACACGATTAAGACGCCGTGTGTCGCCGTGATCGACACCGATTTCGCGCACAAGTTTTTCGCCGATGAAAAGCCCTTGGGACATACGATCACTGCTGGATTTGGACCGGCGGCATTCGGTCCTTGCGCGATCGTCGGCGTGGTAAATCATGTGAAGAATACCGGCCTGAATGATGCCGGGCCGGGCAGTCAATATCAGGCGTACTATTCGCTTTATCAGGACCCGGACCAGTGGGTGCCGGTAAATTATCCGGACGCAAGCATAATCATTCGCACGCCGCTCGACGCTGCAACGTTTATTCCTTCGATTCGAGCGGCCGCTTACCAGGCTGCGAGCGACCAGCCGGTGTATGACGTACAAACCATGCAGCAGATTATTTCGGATTCCATGTCTGCCCAACGCTTCCCGATGATTCTGCTCGGCGCATTTGCGGGATTGGCGTTACTGCTGGCTTCGGTGGGAATCTACGGCACAATTTCGTATGCCGTTACGCAGCGCGTGCAGGAAATTGGGATTCGAATGGCGCTGGGCGCGAACAAAGGGAACGTTCTTCGCCTTTTCGTTATGCAGGAGTTGAAACTGGTGCTCATGGGTATCGGAATTGGAGCGGTGGGCACGCTGGTGCTCGGCCGGACTCTTGGGAGTTTTTCGCGCCTGCTCTACGGAGTGGGCTGGGGAGATCCCCTGATCTTCGCATCTGTCTCGGTTGTATTGGTTGGCTTGGCCGCTTTGGCCGGTTACATACCTGCGCGACGCGCGGCGAGGGTCGATCCGATAGTGGCGTTACGCTGTGACTAAATTGTTCACTTCAGGCTGGAAGGTTATGAGAAACGTCAAAAGAATGCTTGCTTCCTACGCGTGGATTGCCATTTTTTCTTTCGTTAGTTTGGCGGCTGCGCAAAAAGATGCTCCCGCGAAGGAATCGGCGCCGGATGTCCCAGACGCTATTGCTGTACCTTCCGGACTGGAACCTGTGTTGTTCGTCCACGCCAAGGGCTCGCAGATTTATACCTGCTCGGCCGGCGCTGACGGCAAGTTCTCCTGGACCCTTAAAGGCCCCGACGCTGAGTTGAAAGACCGCAAAGACAAAGTGATCGGGCAGCACCTGGCTGGCCCCACCTGGAAACTGAAAGACGGCAGCGAAGTCACTGGGAAGGCTGCGGCGCATGTGGATTCGCTCGATCCGGATTCGATTCCCTGGCTGCTGGTCAATGTGGAGACGAATTCCAAGAAGGGCGCGCTCGCGAATGTGACGGCTATTCAGCGCGTGCATACGCATGGCGGCAAGCCGGGGAATGATGCTTGCGATGAGGCGCACAAAGACGCAGAGACGAAGAGCGCTTATACGGCGGATTATTATTTCTTTGCTCCGGCGAAGTGAAATCGGACAGTGTTCATGAAGGTACGCGACGTGATCAAGCGCCTGGAGGGGGATGGCTGGAGATTGGCGCGAACCAAGGGTAGTCATCGGCAATAACATCACCCGGCGAAGCTGGGACAGTTACTGTTGCGGGCCATCCGTCGGTGGACATTCCTCCTGGAACGTTGAACAATATCCTTAAGCAGGCGGGGCTGAAATGAAATATCTCGTCATCTATGAAAAATCGGCGGAGGGCTGGGGTGCTTATGCGCCCGATCTCCCGGGACTCGGCGTCGGGGGCAGAACTCTGGACGAGGTGAAGGAGCTGATCCGCGAGGCGGTGGAATTTCATCTTGAGGGCATGCGGCAGAACGGCGATCCGATTCCCGCGCCCAGCGCCACGACGGAATACATCACGGTATAAATCATCATGCGTGAAGTTGTGATTGCATCTTCGGTGCGGACGCCGGTGGGGCGGGCGTTCAAAGGCACGTTGCGGTCGACTCGTCCCGATGAATTGGCGGCGGTTGCGATCAAGGGCGCGCTGGAGCGCGTGCCGCAGCTTGATCTCAAAGAGATTGAAGACGTCATCCTCGGCTGCGCCATGCCTGAAGCCGAGCAGGGGATGAACGTCGCACGGATCGCGGCTTTGCGCGCCGGGCTGCCCGTGGAAACTTCTGCGCTGACCATCAACCGCTTCTGCTCTTCCGGATTGCAATCGATTGCCATGGCGGCCGAGCGCATCATGGCAGGCGGTGCGGATGTGATCCTGGCCGGCGGGACGGAGTCGATGTCGATGATTCCGATGGGCGGGCACAAAATCTCGCCGAATCCGTGGCTGGTGGACCATTATCCCGATGCTTATCTTTCGATGGGACTCACCGCCGAGCGGGTCGCGCAGCGGTTTGGAATCACGCGCGAGGCTGCCGATGAATTTTCGCTGCGCAGCCATCAGAAGGCGCTGGCGGCGATTCAGGCGGGAAACTTTGAAGACGAAATCGTAGCCGTGCCAGTGAGCTTCAGCACTCCGAATGGATCGAAGCCGAAGCGGCAGGAGATCATTTTCAAAGTGGACGAAGGCCCGCGCTCCGATACTTCGCTCGAAGCCTTACTCGCGCTGAAGCCGGCGTTTCATACAAAGGGCGCGGTGACAGCTGGCAATTCGTCGCAGATGTCGGATGGAGCCGCCGCGGCTGTTGTTATGTCGGCCGAGCGGGCGCAAGCGCTGGGCATCAAGCCCCTGGCGCGATATGTTTCGTTCGCCACCGCAGGATACAAGCCTGAAGAAATGGGACTCGGGCCGGTGTTCGCAATTCCGAAGGCGCTGAAGATGGCGGGATTGTCGCTTTCCGATATCGGCGTGATCGAGTTGAACGAAGCCTTCGCGGCGCAGTCACTGGCGGTGATCAAGGAGGCTGGGCTCGATCCGGAGAAAGTGAATCCGAATGGTGGCGCGATTGCGCTCGGGCATCCTCTGGGATGCACGGGGGCGAAGCTGACCGCGAGCGTTATCCGCGAGATGAAGCGGAGAAACGCGCGCTATGGGATGGTGACGATGTGCGTCGGCGGCGGCATGGGCGCGGCAGGGATTTTCGAGAACATCTGAGTTCAAAAGCATCAACCACAAAGGACACGAAGGCACACGAAGGAAATCTTTTGGCGTCCGGCGCTATAATCCGCTTCAGGAGGTTCTTATGACTTCCGGCCGCGTTGTTGTAATTGCTCTTCTGCTTACTCCTCTCTGCGCATTCGCCCAACAGTCCAGCGACGCGGGAAAAGCTTTGGACGCCAAGATAAAGCCTCCGGTCGGGATTGCTGAGGGTCTTGAGATTCTCAATCCGGCGCAGGCGGGGCCGTCTATTCTGCCGCCGATGCAATTCCCCGAGAATGGGAATGTGAATGTTTGCTTCAAGATGCGGACTTATGTGATGGCGCGGGACAGTAAAGATTCGGATTCGACGCACCTGGTGCGCTACACGACCTGCACGCCGGCGAACAATCGCGCAGTGAAAAAAGTTGCACGTCCGGATGACGAACGCTGAACCCGCGTGACATTTTTTTACCCGATTGCTGTGTTCCTTGACGGCGCGCGCGACTATGATGGCGTGTTCGCGAGTGGTTAGGAGGTGCGTATGCGGCTCTCCGGCCTGGTCGTTGCAACGTTGTTTTTCTCCTCTGTAGCGTTTGCCCAACATTCTGGTTCTTCCGGATCCTCCGGTTCCTTCGGCGGGGGCGGAGGAGGAGGCTCGCACAGTAGCTCTTCCGGCGGATCATCCTCGTCGTCAGGAAGTTCGGGCGGCGGTTCTCACGGCGGTAGTTCGGGCGGCGGCGCGTCATCCAGCCACGCTTCAGGCGGAAGCCACAGCTCGGGAGGCGGCCACGAATCCAGTGGTGGCCGAGGTTCGACCGGGTCGAATTCGCACGGTTCAGTTGCCGCCGCTTCCGGTGCGAATGGCAAGGCGGAACGCTCGGTTGCGGATATGGTGCGTTCCGGCGACATCCGTGTGACTGAGATCCGCGCGGTCAATGAAAAGAACGAGCCGGTCATTCTCGACAAGCAAAGCACACGGGAAGTCGTGAAGATGGTGAAAGCCGGAAAACCTGAAGAGCAGATTCGGGAGTACATTCGCACGCGCGTGAATGCTTCTTCGCCCCCTCCCGGAGCGAAGCCTGAGATCCGCGAACACAAGGGCTTCTGGGGTTTGCTCCGGCATCCTTCTCGTAAGCCAGAGGGCAGGCTTGTAGTGGATTTGCGGCGGCCGGTTTGCCTGCGCGGGCCGTGCCAGATTTGCCCCGGTGGGGAGGCAAAAGCGGGCGGTTGCGGAGTTGGCACAGTGATACCAAGACGTGCCCACCAAGGTTGCTCGGGCAGAGCAGTCTGGACGGGATCGCCTTGCATTCTGCAAACGCACTATCTGGACGATTGCAGCGGGCTACGTACCATGCTGGAACGCCAGGGGCAGCGCATGCAGGCGGCGGAGTCGATCCGGCAGAGCGCATGCGCGGCAACAGCCTCTTCGGAGTGTTCCGAGGCCGCCACCTCGTGGCAAAGCGAACAGAATCTCTATTCGTCACTGCAGCAACGCTATCAGCAGTGCCGCGTCCAAGGGGGATATTCGTCGCGGCTGCGGGGCTTCGATCCGGCGAAGGCGTTCGGGAGTTTTTATTCGTTTCGTTTTGACGCCGCGAACTGATCGCGTCCTGGCCTGCGAAACTTCACTGTAAGTGGCCAGCGGTCATTCTAAGGCGTTCACTACAGAGACCAGAAGGTACACGACGGAAGATCAATCGGCGCATGCTTCCTGACGTGTGTGGTGAAATTAGCATGCCGAAACCGCGCCTGCCACTCTCATCGCGCGTAACTATCCTTCCATTACCTGACGCATTAGAATTGGTGTGCGGCGGCTGCGTGTTCGCATGGCTTTTCGATAGAGGAGTAAACATGGCGACGACTACGGCGATTCCCAAAACGAAGATTTCCGGCGGAAGCTTTCTGCTCGAAACGCGGGAACCGGAAGACGTATTCACCCCGGAAGACTTCAACGAACAGCAGATCTTGATCGGACAGACGGCGGAAGAGTTTGCCATGAACGAGATCGTGCCCAACGTCGAGAAAATTGAGCACAAGGATTTCTCGGTGACGCGCGATCTGCTGAAGAAAGCCGGCGAACTCGGGCTGAGTTCGGTGGAGATTCCGGAAGCCTACGGCGGGCTGGAGATGGACAAGGTTACGGCGGCCGTGATCGCGGACCACATCGCGAAATATGCCGGGTTCGCCACGACCTGGGGCGGGCACACCGGCATCGGCACGTTGCCTATCGTTTACTTCGGGACCGAGGAGCAGAAGCAGAAATATCTGCCGAAGCTGGCGGCGGGAGAGATTGTCGGCGCGTATGCTTTGTCGGAATCGACTTCTGGTTCGGATGCCTTGAATTGCCGTACGCGGGCGGTGCTTTCTCCCGATGGAAAGCATTATGTGCTCAACGGCGAGAAGATGTGGATTACGAATGCGGGCTTCGCCGATCTATTTACGGTTTTCGCGAAGATTGACGGCGAAAAGTTTTCAGCGTTTCTGGTGGAAAAGACTTTTCCGGGATTTTCCATCGGCGCCGAAGAGCACAAGATGGGCATTCGCGGGTCGTCGACCTGCCCGATCATTTTGAATGACTGCAAAGTTCCTGCCGAAAACCTGCTGGGCGAAGCGGGCAAAGGGCATCTGATCGCGTTCAACATTCTGAACATTGGGCGGTTCAAGCTGGGGGCGATGTGCGTGGGCGGCGGGCGCGTGTCACTAGAGAACGCGATCGGTTATGCCAAACAGCGCAAGGCGTTCAACAAGACGATCTCCGATTTCGGGCTGGTGCGGGAAAAAATCGCCAATATGGCGACGCTGCTATTTGTCGGGGAATCGCTGGTGTATCGCACGGTCGGGATGATGGATTCGGCCTTGGAAGATGTCGATAAGTCCGCGGCAGATGCGGCGAAACAGACGCTCAAGGCGATTGAGGAATATGCCGTCGAGTGCTCGATCATCAAGGTGTGGGGCTCGGAGATGATCGACTACATCGTCGACGAGACGGTGCAGATTTACGCGGGATACGGATTTGTCGAGGAATATCCGGCGGAACGGGCCTATCGCGATGCACGCATCAATCGCATCTTCGAAGGCACGAACGAAATCAACCGGCTCATCATTACCGGCTTTCTGCTGAAGCGGGCGATGAGCGGACAGTTGCCCCTGATGGCGGCAATCAAGCAGTTGATGGACGAAGTGCTGTCCGGGCCGTCGATGGCGGAAGAACTCGAAGGCGCTCTGCCGGAAGAACGAAAACTGGTTGCGCAGGCAAAGAAGCTCGGCTTGTTCGCTGCGGGCGCGGCCACGCAGAAATACATGCAGGCGATCCAGGACCAGCAGGAGATCATGGGAGCGATCGCCGACATGACGATCGAGACTTATGCCATGGAATCGGCGGTGCTGCGAGCGCAGAAGATGGTGCAGAGCAAGGGAGAATCGGCGGCGGCGTTGCCGGTCGCGATGACGCGCGTGTATCTATCGCAGGCGATGGAGAAGATCGAATCGGCGGCGCGAAAGGTCATCGCGGCAGTCGCCGATGGTGACATGCTGCGGACGCAGTTGGCGATCCTGCGGAGGCTGGGAAAGTATGAGCCGTTCAATACGGTGGAATTGCGCCAGCAGATTGCGCAGAGGGTGATTGAACGGGGGAAGTTCACGCTGGCGTAGAATTTCGGGGCTAAAGCCCCCATTTCCTATTTTTAGACGCTGACGCGGCCCTGAAAGGGCCGCTCTTCCACGGTTTGGTTGGCATTTCCGGGCTGCCAAGGTTTGGTCGACATTTCTTGCACTCCAGGTTGGATCGGCATTTCCAGCACTCCACGGTTGGGCTAGATTTCCTGAACTCCTACGCCTGTCGATTCGCGCCTTGTGTTCCCTTCAGTTTCCTTCACGCGAAGCTCTCTGGTACAAATATCGCGATGAAAATCAGAATGTTTCTCTTCCTTGCGGGCGTGGGACTCCTGCTGAGCGCCGGGTCGGCTGCACAAACGAATGCTGCGCCTGACAAGGACTCCGCAACATTCGACGCCGACGGCACGGCGCATCTTACTCGCGTGGTGCCGGTTCCCGCGACGGTGAGCCCGGAGGCACAGCAGTGGCTGAATTCGCTCACGAAGAATGTTCGCAGCGGGCCGGAGTTGCTGGCCGAGCGGCGGGCGCGCACCGACGCATGGCGCGCACAGGATTCGGCGGAAGCGCGGAAGCTTTATCCAGTCAACATTCAGGAGACAACCACGGCGGGAGTTCGTACCGACATCATCACTCCGCTTGAGATGCCCGCCGACCATCGATTGCGCGTGCTCATCAATCTGCATGGCGGCGGATTCAACTCCGACTCCGGATCACTGATCGAGGGAGTGCCGATCGCGAACCTGGCGAAGATCAAAGTGGTTTCGGTGTACTACCGTCTTGCGCCGGAGAACCAGTTTCCGGCTGCTGTGGAGGACGTGGTCGCCGTTTACAAAGAACTCCTGAAAACTTACAAGCCGGGCGGGATCGGAATTTTCGGGACGTCGGCGGGCGCGATCCTGACGGCCGAAGTCACGTCGAAGCTCAAGCAACTCGGCTTGCCGCTTCCGGCGGCGATCGGAATGTTTTCGGGGCTCGCCGACTACAGCCGGGTGGGCGAGGCGCGCCAGTTGTTCACGCTGAGCGGATTTCCGGGAGATTTGCGGCCGACCGATCCGAACCATCCCTCGAACGAGGAGTATGCGGGCAAGACGGACCGGAAGGATCCGGTGCTGTCTCCGCTTTACGCTGACCTTCACGGATGGCCGCCGAGTTTGTCGGTCACCAGCACCCGCGACATCCTGCTCAGCGATACGGCAATATTTCATCGGGCGCTTCTGCGCGCGGGGACTGACGCGCAGTTGGTCGTCTTTGAGGCGTTGCCGCATGCGTTCTGGTATCACTTCCAGTTGCCCGAGACGAAAGAGGCGTTGGAACTGATGGCGAAGTTCTTCGATCAGAAGCTGGCGCGCTAGAAAAAGCTTGAACCAAAGAGGTCACGAAGGTGCACGAAGGAGGGTTAAAACGCTTGAGATCACTATTGCTTAAACTGCTTGGCTGCGTTTTCGTGTTGAGCGCGATCGCTGGCGCCGACGTTACTCTGCCATCGGTTCTGGCCGATCACATGGTGATTCAGCGCGGTCTGCCGGTACACGTCTACGGCATGGCTGCTGTGCAGGAAAGCGTTGCCGTGACGTTTCGCGGAGAAACGAAATCCACGACGGCCGATGAGTTGGGACGCTGGAGCGTGTATCTCGCGCCGGGTGATGCGGGCGGGCCGTATGCGATGACGATCAAGGCCGCGAATACGATCACGCTGAACGACATTCTTGTCGGCGACGTGTGGGTCGCGTCGGGGCAGTCGAACATGGAATTTCCCATGAAGGCGCTCCTGAATCCCGATGCCGAGATTGCGGCGGCGAATTATCCCAAGATACGCATCTTCCGGGTGGAGCAACGGCCTTCGAGCTATCCGAAGTCAGATGTAGAAGCGAAGACGTGGGCGGCCTGTACGCCAGAGAGCGTTGCCGAGTCATCGGCGGTCGCGTATTACTTCGCTCGCGATCTGTTGCAGAAAAACAATGTGCCCATCGGATTGTTGGAGACATTCTGGGGCGGAACTCCGGCCGAATCGTGGACGAGTTTGCCGAGCTTATCGGCCGACGCATCGCTGATGCCCGTGTTCGCGGACCGTTCGCAGATGGTCGAGGAGCGCGAGACAACGCTACTGCGGCTGCAAAAGCAAGACCGGGAGTGGGAACAGGCCGCGGCGCAGGCGAAGGCTGACGGAAAACCTGAACCGGGGCGGCCCTGGCATCCGGACTTTGATGCCTGGGCCCCGGCAGCGCTGTTCAATGGAATGGTCTCGCCATTGACGCGCTTCGCGATTCGGGGCGCGATCTGGTATCAGGGCGAGGCCAATGCGGGGCGGACTGCGCCACTTTACGGCCGCCAGCTTCGCACTCTGATCGCCGACTGGCGGCGGGCCTGGGATGTGGGCGACTTCCCTTTTCTGATCGTGCAGCTTGCGAATTGGAATGCCGGTGCCGATTCGCAATGGCCGGAAGTGCGCGAAGGCCAGCGGCAGACTTTGTCGGTGAAGAACACCGGCATGGCTGTGACTATTGATATCGGCGACGCGGTGGACATTCATCCGAAAGACAAGCTTGATGTCGGATTGCGCCTGGCGCGTGCGGCCCGTGCGATCTCCTATGGAGAGAAAATCGAATGGTCGGGACCGCTTTATCGGCAGCTCACGCGAGAAGATCATGCTCTGCGCGTGTGGTTCGATCATGCGAGTGGAATGACTGCGAAGAACGGACCGCTAGTGGGATTCGAAATCGCCGGATCGGATGGGAAGTACGTTGCCGCCGACGCAAGAATTGATGGCGAGGCGGTGGTTGTATCGAGCGCGACCGTAACTGATCCGGTTTCCGTTCGTTATGGATGGGCGGCGAATCCTACCTGTAATCTTTTCAATCGCGAGGGCCTGCCGGCTTCGCCGTTTCGGGCGGGAGAGTGAGGTACGGACCCTGAATGCCGGCTTGAACTGGACGCTTAACGCGGCGCTGAAGCGCCGCTCTTCCACGATGCTTCGGCGTGAGATTACCGGCCGAGTGCATTCTATTGCGGAATCAGCATGTAGCTTACGAATGCGACCTGCTTGCTGTCGGGCGACCACGATGGCACGTTGATCGTTCCCTGCCCTCCGAATAGTTTCGCCAGCACTGTAATTTTCCGGTCCGCCAGCGACATCAGGCGGAGCATCACGTCTTTGTTCTCGGGATGGCCTGTCACGTCAGCGGAATAGGTCAGGAAGACCATCCACTTCCCGTCGGGCGAAATGTGCGGAAACCAGTTGTTGAGGTCGTCGGAGAAGACTTGTTCCTGCTCGCTGCCGTCGGGCTTCATGCGCCAGATCTGCATGTGTCCGGTGCGCTCGGAGTTGAAGTAAATAAAGCTGCCGTCGGGAGAGTATTCAGGTCCGTCGTCGAGTCCCTTGGCGGTGGTGAGGCGCGTCTCTTCGCCTCCGGCGGCCGGGATTGCATAGATGTCGAAGTCGCCGTTGCGCTGGCCGACGAAGGCAAGCGTCTTTCCGTCGGGCGACCAGCCGTGCCAATACGACGGAGATTTCTGCGTGATGCGGCGGGGTGCTCCGCCCTTGATCGGAACGATGTAGACGAGCGATTCGTGATCTTCCTGCGAGTTGTCGCTGATGGCGAGCTGCGTGCCATCGGGCGAGATGCCGTGGTCGTTGTTGCACCGCGTGGCTGAGCCGGTGTCGATCTTTTCCGGGGCGGTGCCTTTGACGGACAGGCGTTCGATGCGACCGTCGCGGTTGAAAAGAAAATCACCGCCGTTGCGCGTCCAGTTGGGGGCTTCGAATCGGCCTTGCGCCAGGTAAGCGACGCGGCGATCGGCCGAGTCCACCGTTACTGTTTCCAGCGTGCTGTAGAGCTGCGGTTTTTCAGAGCTTGCGGTGGGCTGCGTCAGTTCGACTTTCTGGAATACCGCTTTTTCCACGACATCTTTGTCATGGGAGCAGACTCCGATGCCGACATAGAACTCGCCTTCGAGTGGAATGCGCAGCCATCCTCCTGCTGGGTGCGGATCGACATCTTCCGATGCAAGCGACATGTAAACGTAGTCCCCGCGTTTTACGATTCGTAGACGTTTCGGCGCTGACAGATTCGATTGGATCTCGCGCGTGACCGCGCCTTTCTCGTCGCGAAATTGCAGCGATGTAAGGCCGCTGGCATGGAGCGCAACGTCGGCGTAGACGGAGTCGCCGTCGAGCGTCTGGCGCAGCATCAGGACCGCCTTCTTGTGCTCGTTGCCAGTCCTGGTCAGGAAGCTGATGTCGGCGGTCAGGCTTACGTCGCCGGACATTTTCTTCCAAACAAACTGGAAGGCGTCGGCGGTGGACCACATGTTTTCGCCGCTGCCGGAGATGGTGTAGCTCTTGCTGGCGGCGTCGTAGCCGGCTGATCCGGCGTGGAGGACGGCTCCGACATCGGAGTGGTTCTCGAAGAGGCCGACCGGTGTTGCATTCTGAGCAAAGACAGCGGCTGCGCCGAGCCAGATTAGCGCGGCCATCGACAAGAGACTTCTTTGCATGGGATTCCCCTTAAGACCGATACAAGCAATCGGTACTGGGTCAGTTTGAAAATCCACAGTCTCGCTTTAGCATCCCTACCTGTGGCATGATGTTCGTGTGACCGTAGGCAAGGGCAAACGTCCGCGCGATCCAAACCAGCTTGCAAAGTGGATCGTAGACCAATCGACAGGCGACTTGCCAGAACCACCGCAAGGGCGTCCGCAGACACCCACCGCGATACCGACCGATCTCTCAGCATACATGGCGGAAATAGGTCGTAAAGGCGGACAGATTGGCGGGAAGCGACGCCTAAAGACTATGACGAAGGAACAACGGAGTAGGGTTGCGGCTAAGGCTGCCAGCGCCAGATGGAAGAATCACAAATAGGCTTTGTATTCTGTTCGTAGCGCCTTTGATGTTTTCCCCGCCGCTACAATCTTATCCAGTATCGGTTTCCTCATATTCGCGTGCCTTGTCACGGCACCAGTATCCAGACATTTTTGCAACTTGATTCCCGCGTCAGCCGTGACCTGTTGGGCGTCGCCGAAATTTACATAGGACTTGTAGTCTATGAATGGGTGGTCGCCGGGGGATAATTCACAGTCGCAGCCTGCGCGAAATGCATTTTTTGTTACATTCACAATAATAAATTCAGGGCGAGCGGAAGGGTCGGAGATCACTACCCACAAGTGGCCTCCCTCGCCCATGATGAACGTGTCCCCAAGCTGCATGATGAATTAGAGGAAAGCTTTTAGCGGGCCGTCCCAAGTAAACAATTGAGAAGCCTCAGTTCCTCGTTTGCGTGTTCGAGTTCCCGAATTTCCTCTTCTGTTTTATGGGCAATGCGAAGTATCTGACTGGGATCGATGGGGGAAGAACTGTGGCCCGGATCAGACCATTCTGGGCAATTGTCATGAAACCACGTGGAGACTTTAATACCTCGAATGTTGTTGATAGTGTTGCGAGATTTTTCTAGAACTTCTTTTTCTCGCTCAGACAATGCGCCTTCATTCGGGTCGCCAGTCAATGACATGGTATTTCCATCGCGCTTGATGGCTGCGCTCCACAGGCGCAGGTTTTTTTCCGTCCCCTTACCTTTCATTAAGTCGTAAATATGGCTCACGATGGGGCCACTGGGAAGGGATGCCAATTCATCGCCAGTGATTGAGTTTCCCCAGTGAATAAGGGCTGTGCGGTC
>DASXDY010000092.1:0-60475 GCA_036490405.1 Candidatus Sulfotelmatobacter sp.
CGTGGTAATTGGAGGGTTGGTCTTGGCGTTCGTCTGCGGTTCGCTTGGCGTTCCGCCCGTCGCAGAAGGCGAAGCAGTCGGTGGAGGCGTAGGCTCGCTCATGCCCGACCGCTGCGAACTGCCGCCGCCCATTCCGCCGGTAGGGGCTGACGAGGGTGCCGCCGACGGCGTCGAATAGGGCTGTTCATTTCCCGAGGACGAATTCGCACCATTGTTTTGCTGGCCGATGATTGCCTGAATCGACATCGGCATTTGCATCTCGCCACTCTTCGTCTCGGTGCGATCGAATTCGATTCCTACTTGCGACTCTTTCTGGTCCTTGCTGCGCGGCTGAGCTTGCGTCACATGGCCCACGACCTTCGCATCCTTGGGGACAAGTATCTCGCCGGTGGTCGTCTTCATGTCTTGTGTAACTTTTGCGATGACTTCGTCGCCGGTCTTCACCTTCTTCGCGTCGACCGTTTTCGTGAGTTGCACCGGGATGACGCTGCCGGGCGCAATCTTGGCTACGTGCGTCGGTTGCGTTGAGGCAGTAGCTGCCTGCGTCTGAGGCGCCGCGGTATTCGGATTCGTTGACGACGGCGTTGTGTTCTGTGCTAATGCCGCACCGCAACACAATGCCGTCACCATTGCCGCAGAGGTAAGAATGCTCTTCATGAATCGCTCTCCTTCCATCTCAGGGAGTATGGGCGCGCAACCGTTCTACAAGTAGATGCACTTTCCGTCCGTGCAGTAGGCG
The DNA here is from genome assembly GCA_036490405.1 of Candidatus Sulfotelmatobacter sp. Classification (GTDB taxonomy): domain Bacteria; phylum Acidobacteriota; class Terriglobia; order Terriglobales; family Acidobacteriaceae; genus Sulfotelmatobacter. Next base: position 740 of record DASXDY010000092.1, read on the forward strand.
ACGATTTGTTCCGACCAACCGCCAAGTCCAGACTGGCATCGGAACAACATGCAGAACCGAGTCCTTCGTCTTGGCTTGCTGACCTTCGCGATTGCCGGCTGGATGGCATGCACCCATCAGAACCCCGACCAATTGCGGGAGAAAACTGCTGACGCGACATCCATACTTAAAAGGGATACCAAAGCAGTTGCCGAAGGCGTGAAAGAGGGGCTCACTCGAGACAGCAGGAAATCCGTAGACCTGAACAAAGCCTCGAAAGACGAGTTGTCCAGCTTGCCGGGCATCACCACGGCAAAGGCCAATCGGATTATTGCCGAGCGTCCATACGCCGCTCCCCACCAACTCGTGACCCGGCATGTGCTGTCGGAAGACGAATACGCGCAGCTCCAGAATCGCGTGACCGTTACGCGGTAGCCCGTTGTAAATGCCCGTCGTCACCCCAGTTGGCAAGCCCAGTTACCAATGGCAGATGCTGGAATCCTGCGATATCATCAAAGGGATGCCCGCCACAAGGCCAGTCCATGCCTTTCAGACCGACGACCGTCGGCTGCAGCCCATTCACGAAAAAGTTCTAGCCGGTAAGCGCCTTAACGCCGACGACGCGTTAGCCCTATACCGCACCGGCGACATTCTCGCCGTCGGATGGATAGCCAACTCCGTGCGCGAGCGCCTGCATGGCGACAAGACGTATTTCAACGTTAACCGGCATATCAATCCCACGAATGTCTGCGTGGCCGCGTGTCGCCTGTGCGCCTTTGGCCGCAAGAAGGATACGCCCGGCGCCTACACCATGGCGCTCGAGGAAGCGTTCGAGACCGCCGCTTCCGGATATACCGAAGCCGTCACCGAATTCCACATCGTCGGCGGACTACATCCCGACCTGCCTTTTCAGTACTTTCTCGATCTCTGCTCCGGTCTGAAGCAGCGCTTTCCGCAAGTACATCTCAAGGCCTTCACCATGGTCGAGGTGGCGTATCTGGCAAAGCGTGCGAAGCTTCCGATTCGTGAAACACTGGAGCAACTAAAGGCCTCGGGTGTAGATTCTTTGCCCGGCGGAGGTGCCGAGATCTTTGCCGACCGCGTGCGCCACATCATCTGCGATCACAAGATCGATGGCGACCAATGGCTCGAGACCGCCAAGCTTGCTCATCAGATCGGCCTGAAGTCGAACGCCACCATGCTCTACGGCCACGTCGAAAACGACGAAGACCGCGTCGACCACCTGCTTAAGCTGCGCGCGCTACAGGATGAAACCGGCGGCTTCCAGACTTTCATCCCCCTCGCGTTTCATCCCGACAACACGCCCCTCCAGCATCTGCCGAAGACCACCGGCATGCTCGACATGAAGCAGATCGCCGTCGGACGCCTCGTGCTCGACAACTTCCCGCACATCAAGTCGTACTGGCAGATGGTCAGCGCGAAGATGGCGCAGATCTCCCTGCGCTTCGGCGCCGACGATATGGATGGCACGGTGATTGAAGAAAAAATCTACCACGACGCGGGCGCGACCACGCCGCAAGGCATGCGCCGGGAAGAATTGGAACACCTGATCCGCGCCGCCGGCAGGGAACCGATCGAGCGCGACACGCTATACCGCGCCGTAACTCGCACCGAAACGTCAGTCACGGTTGCGGTGTAAGCAACTTTCTCGAAGATGGCTATTTGAATTCATCCGAGGGTATTTCCACGTCTCGGAGAATCGCACGCAGGAGACCGGGCCCAATGGTTTCGCCCGAATGAACTGGCACAAACTTGGCACGTCCATCGGGATGTCTTAGGAATGTGTGGCTGCCCTTGGTGCGGATGACTTGAAGCCGGCGCGTTTCAGAATGCGAATGACTTCCTTTCCCTTGAGCCGGGGAAGGCGCGTCATATCGATATTTGCTGTACCCCGACTAGTTCGAGCGAACTGCCGGTATCGTCTTCACTCTCCAGGCATAATTGTACCGCCTCTCGCACGCGTTTCATCAACGCATCAAGAGTCTTTGCCTGGCTGTGGCAGCCGCGAAGCGCCGCGAAGCGTCGGAACGGTTCCAACGTAGTAGCCATCCTCGTCGTGCTCAATCACAACTGTGAACTTCCGCTGATTTTTCACCGTCGACTCCGTAACGACCTTACCACCCGGCATGTTTATGAAACCCGCCGCGACTTGCGCGCTCGTTTCTCGCCCATGGAGCTGCGCATCGCGTGACGCAGCAGTCCATTGACCCGTGTTTGGTAGCCGGGTCCGTATCCCTTGAGCCAATCGATGATGTCGCCATCCAGCCGCATCGTGACTGACTTCTTCGGCGGCCGGTAGAACTTGCCGATCTCTGCCTTGCTCCAGTCAAGTACCTCGGGCATGTCGGAAAGATCAATGTCTTCGTCTTTCATGGCGGCGAGCCTTGCGATGTCTTCTTTCTGTTCCTTGCTGAGCTTCCTCATACTGTTTCCTTTCCCGTGGGGTTGCAGTGCGGGCTGAAATAATTCGAACAACTTCTTCCTCTTCGTGCTCGAATGACGTGTGCACGATGAACAGTACTGTGACAGTCTCAATCGTTCCAAGAGTAATCCAGCGTTGCTCGCTCTCGGAGAATGGATCGCGCTGAGTCAGCGCATGAGGATCCTCGAACGCTAATGCCGCGGTCTCGAATCGGATCCCGTGCTTTGCCAGGTTGCGGCGGTTTTTCTCTTCATCCCATTCGAATCGCAAGGCCGCTTTCCCGGGTGCTCATAGGCTACGCTGGCGTCCGTACAAATGTCAATACTAGCGTACGTACATAGAAGGCCGGACTCAGGGCGTTTTTTCCATAGTCAGCTGGTGCAACTCTTCCGGCGTCGAATTCAGCAGATTCCTCAGCACGACCACCTCCGCCGTAATCCCTGTTCGTATCGACGGTTCCACATCCGGCGCGAACAGCGGCGAATGGTTCGTCGGCAACGCATTCCCCGAGGCCTTCGCCTGCGCAAACTTCTCCGGGTCCGCGCCGCCCAGGCTGAAATAGAATCCCGGCACCCCCTGCTCGACAAAATAAGAAAAATCCTCCGACGGCGCGATCGGACCTTCGATGATCACATTGCCCCTGCCCAAAGCCGCTTCCAGCGGTGTTTTCAGCCGTTCCGCCAGCGCCGGATCGTTGTACACCGCATCCGTGCCTTCAATATGTTCGATCAACGGTTCGCGCGGGGCGCCCGCGGCAGCCGCCTCCGCATTTACGATCCGCGTGATCGCCGCCAGAATCTGCTGCCGCACATCCTGTTTGTAAGTTCGTACAGTCAGTCCCATTTCCGCGTGGTCGGGAATGATATTGTTCTTCGTCCCTGCGTGAACGTAGCCGACGGTGATCACTCCCATCTCTCCCGGGCGGATCTCGCGCGAAATAATGGTTTGCAGCGCAAGCACTGTTCTAGCCGTGATCACGATGGGATCGATGGTTCTGTTCGGCATGGATCCATGGCCGCCCTTGCCATAAATCGTGATGCGCAGCGAATCCGCATTCGTGTTGTAGATGCCGGGTGTGATTCCTATCATTCCTGCCGGTTCGGCATTGCTGACGTGCAGAGCGACCGCAACATCCGGCTTCGGAAAGCGCGTGAATAATCCGTCCTCGATCATTCTTTTCGCGCCTGCGATTGTTTCCTCGGCAGGCTGGCCGATCAGCATCAAAGTCCCATGCCACGAGTTCTTGCTGCGCGCCATGATCTCCGCCGTGCCCAGCAGGGAAGCCATGTGCACGTCGTGCCCGCAGGCATGCATCACGGGAACGTCTTGCCCGGCATCGTCTTTTGCGTGGACCTTGCTGGCGAAGGGCAGGCCGGTTTTCTCTTCAACGGGCAGCGCATCCAGCTCCGTCCGCAGCATCACGGTCGGACCCGGGCCGTTCTTCATCAGGGCAACGATTCCGGTGCCGCCCACGTGTTCCGTCACTTCGTAACCCGCGGCATGCAGTCGGTCCGCCAGCGCCGCCGCCGTCCGCACTTCATGCCCCGAGAGTTCAGGATGCTCGTGCAGGTCCAGATACAAAGCATGCGCATCCGGGTAGACAGTATCGATGTTTTTCGGCGGCGCATTCTGCGCCCAGACCGTCGAGACAGAAATCAGCAGTACTGGAAAAACCTTAGTTCGAATCATGGATGGGCATCATAAATGAAAATGCGGCGCGCACACTTCTGGCCGAAAATCGGAACGGAAAGCGGGGGAAAATCTCATCTCTTTCGGCCGAGTCGCGGAATCAGTTCCAAAACAAAAATTCTTCTTACTCGGAAAGGGTTTTCTCAGCTTGCATTTTTTTCAGCGGGTGTACAATCGGCTTAGAAAGCACTTGGTTGTGCACTTCGTAAGCAAGCCGAGGCGCTCATGAATGTTCACGTCAGTTACCGCCTTCATAGGTTTCCCGCCATCGAGAAAGACGTTCAGCATCAAATCGAAAAACTGCAAAAGCGGCTTCAGGTTTACCGGCCTGAGTTGGTGCATCTCAAGGGGGTTATCGAAGAACTTTCGCCGCGCGAAGGAATGAGCGTCTCGCTGAATCTGCGCCTGCCTTCGGGCCAATTGGCGGCTCAGTCCAAAGCTCCGGCGCCCACTACCGCCGTCAAGGCTGCATTTGAAGACTTGCTTCAGCAGCTCAACAAGCACAAAGATCTGCTTCGCGCCTCGCACAAATGGCAGCGCGGACGCCGCGGCAACAGCGCGCGCTCCCAGGTTCCCATGCGCGAGGTCCCATTCGAGGAAACGCTGGCCGCGGTTTTTCCCGAAACCATTTCCGCCGACGATGTGCGTTCCTACGTCAACGTCAATCTCGGGCGCCTGACCCGCTTTGTTGAGCGCGAGATTTATTTCCGGGAAGCGCAGGAGACGATTCTTCCCGGCTCCCTCGTTACGGATGAAGTCATCGATGAGGCCATTGCAGCCGCCTTGAGCGACAGCCATGAGAAACCCGAGAAACTCGCGCTCGAGCCCTGGCTCTATCACAAAGCGATGCGGGCTCTCGATGAACTCTCGCGTTCCGATGGAATCGACGGCGACGCGGTCCATCTGGAAGATTCCGCCCGGCGTCGCAACGTCAAAGCCAGCGACGAGGCCGAGTTGCAGTTCCATCAGCCCGACGAGTCCTTCATCGGCGAAACCATCCTGGCAGATACGCGCGTCTCGACCCCCGAGCAGATCATGGCGTCCGACGAATTGCTGCGGCTGATTGCGGCCTCTCTGCGCGATCTTGGTTCTGGAACGCGCGAAGCCTTCATTCTTCATGCCGTCGAAGGATTCAGCGTCGAAGAAATCGTTGCCATTACCGGCACGCCCGCCGAGCGTGTTCTCGCCCGCGTTTCCAGCGCGCGCGAGCATCTCCGCAAATCGCCCGGTCTCGCCCGGCAATTCCCCGGCCGCGTCGCGCCGACCGGCGCGGCATGATCCATCAATGATTTTTTGTCCAGGGAGCCCCTGCATGAGCATTACTCGCGAACAAATCCGTGAACTGGCCGAGTTTCAGGACGAATCCTCCTGCGCCGTCAGTTTTTATTTTCAGCCTTCGATCCCGCGCAACAAGGCCCACAAGGGAGACGCGATCCTGATCAAGGACCTGGCCCGTGAAGCGTTGCGCCGGCTCGATAGCAAGGGCAAGAACGACTGCGCTCGCGCCGACATTGAGCGGATCGTGAAACTCTGCGGCGAACTGCGGACCAACGGCACACACGGCAAGGCCGTATTCGCCTCAGCCCGGAAAAAGCTCTGGCGCGAATATGAAGTTCCGCCCATGCTGGGAAACACGCAGCTGTTCGTGGACCGCCACTTTCATCTCAAGCCGCTCGCCCAGTTGCTGGGTGCGTTGCCACTGCTGGGCGTGGTCCTGGTGGACCGGCACCGCGCGCGCATTTTCGATCTCCGCCTCGGGGAATTGACCGAGCGCGACGACCTGTTTCATCCATTGTCGCGCCGCGGCCGCAGCGACGGTTTCGCCGGATACGACGGCGGCCATGCCCAACGCCGCGTCGACGACGAAGTCCGCCAGCATTTCAAGAATGTCGCGGAGACGTTGAAATCCTTGCTGGAAAAAGGGGTTTTCGAGAAGTGGATCCTCGCCTGCCAGGACGCGCAGCTGCCGATCTTCGAGCCGCAACTGCATCCCTATGTGGCACAGTCGCTGATTGGGCGCTTTCATGCCGACCTGGCCTACGCCACTCGCGATGAGATCTGCGCGCAGGCGCAGGCTATCGCCGATCACTGGCATGACAACCGGAGAAAGGATCGCGTCGATCAGGCGATCGGCGAGGCGCGCAGCCATGGGCGCGGCGTGACCGGCTTACGGCGTGTTCTCCGCTCCCTCGAACTGGGGGAGGTTCAGACATTGCTTATCGGCGAGAATCTTCAGGCCCATGCCGTGGAATGCTCGTCTTGCGGCCACATGGATGCCCATCTCGTCAGCTTCTGCCCGGTCTGCGGACACTCCACTCAGGAGATCGTCGACGTCGGCGAAGCCATCCTTCCCTGGGTCGTTCGCCGCGACATCGAAACCTTTTATGTAAAAGACGATGCCGCGTTCGACCAGGTCGGCAACATCGCGGCGCTCCTGCGTTTCCGCTCGGACAAAGTGCAGCCCGTCAGTTCATTGGCAACCGCCGATCTGTCCAGCACCGGAACAGATTCGTCCCCCACCCGGCGAAGACGTTTCGGCCGGCGCTGAGGGCATTTGTGGGGACAGCCGCGTCGGCTGGTCCCTGAGGGGCCTGGTGGTTGACGTTTTTTAAACGCGCCTGGCCGTGAATCCTGCCACGCCGTGATATTCTTCCGCGTTCCGCAAAGCACGATCTGAAACCGCGAGGAGGAATCCGTGACCGTTTCACGCCGTGATTTCGTCAAGACATCTGTGATGGGAGCCGTGGCCGCAGGAGTCAGCGCGCATCCCCAACCCGCCGAAGCGGCCCCCGATTCCCCGAAACGCCCGATCATCATTTGCGCCAACAACGGCCACGCCTACGTCGAAGATGCCTACACATTCCTCAAAGGTGGCGGCGACACGCTCGATGCCGCCATCCGCGTCGTCAAAGGCCCGGAGAACGACTCCAATGACGACTCCGTCGGACTCGGCGGCCTGCCCAACGAAGAGGGCGTCGTCGAACTGGATTCATGCTGCATGCACGGCCCGACCCGCCGCGCGGGTTCGGTCGGGAGCGTGCGCAACATTAAGAATGTCTCGATGGTTGGGAAAGCCGTGATGGAGCACACGGGCCACGTCATGCTCGTCGCCGATGGCGCCGAACGCTTCGCAGTCACCATGGGCTTTCCCCGCGAGAACCTGCTCACCGACCGTTCGCGCAAGATCTGGATGCTGTGGAAAGAATTCAATTCCGACCGCGACTGGTGGGGCCCGGGAATCTCCTCTCCCTCATGGAAAGCGCCGGAGCCGGATTCCAAACCGCATGCGGAGCGTTTGCGCGACCGCATCCGGCAACTTCAGCAACGTGCGGGCGAACTCGGCATCGAGCCGGAATTTCAGTTATCGGCGGTGCGCCGCGTCTTATTTCCGCCGACCGGAACCATCCACTGCTCGGTCCTGAACGAAAAAGGGGAAATGTCCGGCATCACGACCACCAGCGGTCTTGCCTTCAAACTGCCCGGACGGGTCGGCGATTCGCCGATCATCGGCGCTGGCTGCTACACCGATCAGGACGTGGGTTCCGCTGGAGCCACCGGCAGTGGAGAAGAGAACATCAAGGTTGCCGGAGCCCACACCATTGTCGAGAACATGCGTCATGGCATGTCTCCGCAGGACGCCGGCATGGACGCGCTCAAGCGTATCGTCCGCAACTACAACGGCGATATGAACAAGTTGCGCTTCATGGACATGACATATTACATCCTGCGCAAAGACGGCGTTTATGCCAGCGTGTGTCTCTGGGAGGGATATTCCGGGGGCAATCCGCACAAGTTCACTGTCCACGACGGTACCGCGCGCTCGGAAGTCTCAACGCCGTTGCTCAAGGGATATTCCCAGGAATGGCCGCCCTTTCCGCCCATTCCCGACGAGTTGAAGAAGGATTCGGAGTATTTGAAATAGGGCATTTCGGGCTGGCGCGTTACACTAGGGTAGTGTACACTATTCTAGTGAAGAATGTGACCTTAAGCGCCGAGGGACATCTCATTGAGCAGGCACGCCTGGTTGCCCAGGCGCGCCACACCACTCTCAATGCAGCTTTCCGTGAATGGCTGGAGCAGTATGCCGCGCAATCCGGCGGCGGCGCTGCCGTCGAGTCCCTGATGCGCCGATTGAAGCACATCAAATCATGCGGGCCCTACTCGCGAGATGAACTCAATGAGCGGTAGGTTTTTTCTCGATACGAATATCTTCGTGTATGCGTTTGATCCGCATGCGCCGGCGAAGGCGAGGAAATCTGTCGCACTGATTAAGCAGGCCGCTGACTCTGGTTCGGGGATTGTGAGTTATCAGGTTGTGCAGGAATTCTTTAACGTGGCGTTTCGCCGGTTTTCTCCGGCCATGACGGGGGCAGAAGCAGAGGAATATTTGGGCACTGTGTTCCGTCCGCTGCTCGCAGTGCACTCTTCGCCCGCGCTCTATTTCGCAGCCATGCGAATCAAGGCCCAACGCAAGCTGGGCTGGTATGACTCTTTGATCGTTGCGGCCGCTGTTGAAGGCGGATGCGACATTCTTTACAGCGAAGACTTGCAGCACGGCAGCACGATAGACAATGTGCGGATACAGAATCCGTTTGCCTAAGTCGCGGGACTCGCGCTGCCAGAGTATTACGAGAACCGCACTTTGAAATCCGGACTCTTCTCCAGATGAATGCTCTCCACAAACCGCACCTTGCCCGTGCGCAGGGTCATGATTACCGATGAAGTGCGAGTGCCTTCGCCGAAGAAGCGGACGCCTTTCATCAGCGCGCCATCGGTCACGCCGGCTGCGGCGAAGATGATCTGCTTGCCGGGCGCAAGGTCTTCGGCTTCGTAGATGCGGTTCTTGTCTTTGATCCCCATGCGCTCCAAACGCTCTTCCTGGTCCGGTTTCACGACGAGCCGGCCCAGCATGTAGCCGTTCAGGCATCGAATGGCCGCCGCGGTAATCACTCCCTCCGGCGCGCCGCCCGATCCCATGACCGCGTGTACGCCGGTCCCGATGACGGCGGCTGCAATACCCGCCGAGAGATCTCCATCTCCGATCAGCTTGATGCGCGCGCCCGCCTTGCGGATATCGGCAATCAACTTCTCATGCCGCGGACGGTCGAGCACCATGATCACCAGATCTTCCACATCGCGGTCCAGACGCCGGGCAATGTTTTTCAGATTGTGCGAAACCGGCGCGTCCAGATACACCGCATCTTTGCACGACGGCCCAACCACAATCTTGTCCATGTAACAGTCGGGAGCATTCAGCAAGCCGCCGCGCTCGGAAGCCGCCAGCACAGTGATCGATCCCGGCGCGCCGGTCGCGCACAGGTTCGTGCCTTCCAGCGGATCGACGGCAATATCGACTTCCGGCACTTCAGTCCCGTCCGGAAACTCGGCCCCAACTTTTTCTCCGATATAAAGCATGGGCGCTTCATCGCGCTCGCCCTCCCCGATGACGATAGTGCCGCGCATGGGGATCGAGTCCATGGTTTTCCGCATGGCCTCGGTCGCAACCTGGTCGCTGCCCTTGCGGTCTCCCTGGCCCATGGTGCGCGCCGACGCGATGGCCGCAACTTCCACCACGCGCAAAAATCGCGACGCCAGGTCGCTCTCGATGTTTTCGCCGTAAATCCGTGCCAAGCCGCCCGGACGACCTTCCGTAGCCATGAATTCTCCTGCGCGCAACGCGGTCGCGCGCCGGGTTGAGACTATAGCGCAAGCGGTGTGCGATTGAAAATACGGCATTCGCCGAATCGATTTTGTCGGGGGAGAAACTATATGCCGTTAAGCTCTTGGCTTTTGGCCAAGGCATGCGTTTCTCGTTCGCGTCTGCGAACGCGCGCTTCGAAAAAATCCAGAACGAAGTGGAATCGTGTGCCAGACCAGCCAAGCCGAGAGCCAAAGGCTGGGGTTCAGGACTCACGACTCGGGACTCGCGGCTACCCGTGATATCCTCTTTCCCCTGATTCGGAATCCAACCTCCATGCCCGATCCCCGTCCCCTGACTATCCTCTGCATCACCACCTACGAAAAGGGCCAGGAGTTCATGCGGCAGTGCAAGCGCCAGGGATGCAGCGTGATCCTGCTCACCGCCGAGAAACTGAAAGACGCCGACTGGCCGCGCGAGAGTCTCGACGACACGTTTTATCTTCCCGAAGAAATTTCGATCCCCGACATCGTGAAAGCCGTGACCCATTTGGCCCGCGGCAGAAAGATCGACCGCATCGTCGCCCTCGACGAATTCGATATGGAAACCGCCGCGACCCTGCGCGAGCATCTACGCATTCCCGGCATGGGCCTGACCAACATGCGCTACTTCCGCGATAAGCTCGCCATGCGCATGCGTGCCCTCGACCGCAACCTCCGCGTACCCGATTTCGTTCCTGTCGTAAATCACGGCGACATCCGCTATTACCTCGACCACGTTCCCGGCCCATGGGTACTCAAGCCCCGCCAGGAGGCATCGGCCATTGGCATCAAGAAATTCCATTCTGCCGATGAACTGTGGCCCCTGCTCGACCAACTTGGCGAAAAGCAGGCAACGTATCTAATCGAAAAGTTCGTGCCCGGCGACGTCTTCCACGTGGATTCCGTCGTCTCCGAGAACGAAATCCTCTTCGCCAATGTCAGCCAATATGGCAAGCCTCCGATGAATGTGGCCCACGGCGGCGTCTTCACGACGTACACGGTCCCGCGGGGAAGCGAAGCCGATCACGCCTTGCGCGCCATCAACCGCGATCTGCTCGGTGCTCTGGGATTGCTGCGCGGAGTTTCGCACGCAGAATTTATCCGCGCCCGCGAAGATGGCGAATTTTATTTCCTGGAATGTGCCGCCCGCGTCGGAGGCGCTTATATCAATGAAATGGTCGAAGCCGCGACCGGCCTTAACCTCTGGCGGGAATGGGCGCGCATCGAAATCTCCGGCGGCGATGGCACCTACCGCCTTCCGCAAGTGCGCGAGGACTACGCCGGAGTGATTATTTCGCTGGCCAGGCAGGATAATCCTGATACATCCGGTTACCGCGATTCCGAAATCATCACCCGAATCAAGAAGCATCACCACGCCGGCCTGGTGTTGAGATCGCCAGACTCGCAAAGGATTCCAGCCCTGCTCGACGACTACGCGGGCCGCTTCGCCGAAGACTTCATGGCCGTCCAGCCCATGAAAGACAAGCCCTCCGCCTGATCTGAAAGCAACGTGGGGCGCGGGCGCTCCTGTCCGCGATCTGCCGGGGATAAAAGGGCATTCATGAGTTCGTAAGCGAACCGCCGCCCGTGCAAGCCGGAGGGAGCATCATGGGTCCATCGGCGCACGCCTGCGAGCCGCTGGAAGAAATCCGCCGCCAGCCCGCGTGTCTACGACGTTTTCTTGTCGTTCGAGTTCAGCGTGCTGTTGATTCCTGCCAGGCCTTTGAGAACATCGTTCCAGAACGGCGCGCCCAGCGACACCAGCACGCACATGGCCAGCAGTCCCAGGATGGTATTGAGCTTGTCCGCCTCCCAATCCACGCCGTACTTGCCGCCCCGTACCAGAATTGGATTCGCATCCAGCGCCTTCTTGATGCAGTCCCGATTGGTTTGGTAGACGTTCTGAAAATCGCTGCCTTGCGCGTCGGGCTTCGCCTGCGGACAGGTCGCAACCCTGCCCGCCTGGCCCGCGATCGCCTGCGCCATCACCTGGTCGGCTCCGACTTCTTGATACAGCACCACGATGTTCGCATTCAGGACCAGCACGATGATCACGCTGAACCCGATCGCGAACAACTTATTCCTTCGCGTGTAAAGCGCCTGAAACGCTGCCCGCGCCGCCTCATAATTCGCCGCCACATTCTCTTTCATCTGCTCGAACGTCGCGGTTTGTGACGCGACAACACCTTCCAGTTTCGGCTCCAGGCCCGGGATTCCGTCCAGCAACTGCCGGAAATCGTCTTTGTCGAAATGCTCCAGCGCAGTAAGGTTCAGTCCGCGCTTTTGCAGTGCTTGCCGGATATCGGCCAGCGGCAGATGATCGCCCATGAATCGAGTCATGGTCTCTGCCATCGTCTTCGCTTTCATGTTCAGCAACGCTTTGAACACCTCCTGCGCCGCCTGCACGATGACGCAAAGCACATAAATCAATCCCGCCAGAGCCAGCAACGTTTGAATCGTGCTCATAGAGATCTCCTCGATTGATTTCGACAGATGACTTCGACAGATGGTTCCGACAGATGGTTCCGGGGCCGAGGCTCCTTCGAAGAGGAGTCGCGAACGAAATTCGTGGTCACTCGAACCGGCAAGATGGGCCGAAAGAAATTCGCTGGGAGACGGCCCTTGCTCGAATGGGTTTGAAGCGTACCCGGAAAAAGCCGAAGGGATTGGGCCAAACAAAGTTGTTACGGATTCAGGAAAACCCGCCGCGCCGACAGCCATTCACGGTACGTCTTCCGCCCATGGGGCAGGGAAACGCGCGACGGCAGGCGGAAGACACCAACGAGATTCGGCTGCGGAAGCGCTATCTCAGCCTGTTACGAAAACAGAACAGATGCAACAGTGGATGATGTTGGTGGAATCTTCGAAGCAAACGGGTTGCAACCGCCCGTGATCGTTAGGGTTGCTTCTTCCTCACGGCAACCATCACCAGCGTGACCACGATCACCGCAACTCCGCCGCAGAGCTGGAAACGGTGCGGAGGACTCAGCGACGCCCAGACCACATCCGGCGGCCAGAGGCTGTTGGAATCGCGCAGCGCGCGAACGCTGGCCAGCACGCCAAATAAGAACAGGACCGCCGGGGCGATTCGCTTTCGTTTTTCCGGAAGCATCGAGGCTCTTTCTTGGTTCGTGGATCGATTAGGTTACCAAAGTCAGGCTTGCGTCCCATGAAGCCGCGGGCGACAATAGAGGTGCTAGAATTGCCGCCAAGGCAAGGGGACCCCGATGGCTGTAGCCAAATTAAAGCGTCCGAAAGAAGACAGATTAGACGACTTTGCCGAGCGCATCGCTTCCGAGATCAATCAGCGTGCCGCCAAAATGACTCCCGCAGATCGCGCCAAAGCCGATGGTGAGACTAGGAAGATTGCTGATCAAGTGCAGCGTCGTACTCGCTGATCGCAGCCTCGATTTCTTCCTTGGAATATCCCCAGGTTTTCAGAAGTGAACGCAGGTCTTCGCGCGTACCTCGGCGAAATATTTGCAGCACCGCGTTCCTTCGTTCTTCCTGATTCTTGATCGCATCGGTATCGATAGGCTGTTTCTTCCCCCGGCTTCGCTCTTCCCGAATTACGTCGTCCAGATCGTCGCGCTTCTTCACAATCAGTCGATCCTAGAAAGGCTGCGAACTAGCACGTCATTTCTCCGTTCCCAAGAACTCAAGAAGGGCAGAATGAGCTTTATTGATTGGGGCAGAGCATACGCTAATGCTATTCACAGCCCGTTGTGCACTTTCCTGCAAGGGGTCGCTCTTCCCTGTGTGGTTTGCGGCACCAGATACATGTTGATTGGCGCGGCCAATGGCTACATATGCTTCGATCAAGAGTTCTTTCAAATTGTCCCGCAAGGTAGCAATTGAGCCGGTACTGATTGCCTTGCGAAACTGCTCATCGAGAAACAGGCAACCAAGTCGATCGGGTGTTGCGTAGAGGGCTACCTTGGCATTGAATTCAAGTTCATCAATCAATGCTTGCAGAGGTCCGACTTCTGCGGATGAGAATCTTGCATTGAAGATATCAGGCCGAGCCTTACACGTTTCCAGCCATTGTTCCTTATGACCGCGAAGCTCTTCGGGCCGAAATTTACGCCCTCTGGGGTGGCGGTCGTTATAGCTGTGAATCTCAGCGTGGCATTCGAAACATACGGCTATCGCATTATCGATAGTGCTTTGACCACCATTGTCCCGTGGAACTATGTGATCAGTTTCTATCTTAACGCCGCAGAATCGATGGCAAATGCAACACCTACGATGACATGCTGTTAGCAGCTTATCGACATCCTTCTGCGGAAAGCGATCAGCCGTCATGAACACCCCAGTGTTCTGGATATTCCGTATTTAAGATGCCCTAGAACGCGTCGATCCCGGTCACACTCTGCCCGATGATCAGCGAGTGCACATCATGCGTGCCTTCGTAAGTCTTCACCGACTCCAGATTCATCATGTGCCGCATCACCGGATAATCATCCGCGATGCCGTTCGCACCCAAGATGTCCCGTGACAACCGAGCGCACTCCAGCGCCATCCACACGTTGTTACGCTTCGCCATCGAGATGTGCTGGTGTTCGACCTTGCCTGCATCTTTCAATCGTCCGACTTGCAGCACAAGCAGTTGCGCTTTGGTGATTTCGCTGATCATCCACGTCAGCTTGTCCTGCACCAGTTGGTGCGCCGCGATCGGCTGGTCGCGCCACTGCTTGCGCAGCAGGGAATACTGAAGCGCGGTGTCGTAGCACGACATCGCCGCGCCCAACGCGCCCCATGCGATCCCGTAGCGGGCCTGGTTCAGACACATCAGCGGAGATTTCAATCCTCCGCTCTTCGGCAGCAAGTTCGACTCGGGTATATGCACATCCTGCATCGAGAGCCCCGACGTCACCGAAGCGCGCAGCGACCACTTTCCATGGACGTCATCAGCCTTGAATCCGGGGCGGTCGGTCTCGACCAGAAATCCGCGAATCTTGTCATTCTCGTTCTCGACTTTCGCCCAGATCACGGCCACATCGGCGATCGAGCCGGATGTGATCCACATCTTCTCGCCATTGATCACATACTCGTTTCCAACTTTGCGCGCTTTGGTGCGCATGCCGCCGGGATTCGAGCCGAAATCCGGCTCGGTCAACCCGAAGCAACCAAGTTTCTCGCCCTTCTGCATCGCCGGCAGCCAAGTATCTTTCTGTTCGTCGCTGCCAAACTCATAGATCGGATACATCACCAGCCCCGACTGCACGCTCACAAAGCTGCGCACGCCCGAGTCGCCACGCTCGAGTTCCTGCGTCATCAGGCCGTACTCGACGTTGCCCATGCCGGCGCAGCCGTATCCCTTGATCGACGCGCCAAAGAAGCCCAGGTCAGCCATTGGCTTGACCAGTTCGCGCGGAAAGCGCCCGGCCCGGTTGCACTCCTCAATGATCGGAATCAGATTGTCTTCGATGAACTTGCGCGTAGTGTCGCGGACAAGTTTTTCCTCGTCAGTAAGCAGGGAATCGTACTGGATGAAATCGACGCCGCGGAATTTGATGGCTGGCATGAAAGTCTCCTAAGGATGGCCGCGCGCACAGCAACGACACACTCACCGGGCAAACATATGACGGTAGCAGGGGCGAGAGAGCGGGGTCAAACTTGGGACGACCACCATGTAGATGTCATCCTGAACAGCGGCGAAGCCCGCTGTGAGGACCGTACGCCGGATGACACTACGATACCGTCGATGAGAACCATATTCGCCGCATGCAGCGATGCAAAGCTCGCAAACCGTTTCTCCGTTGCTCGCCGTCGTAAGGTCCCTCGCACTGCCGTCGCCGTCCTCAGGATCACACCGCGCTTTGATCGCTGGAGGTGCAAGCGCCCCGCAAGACATCTCTCGCAACCTTCCTGTAAAATCAAAAGCGGCGGAAGAGACCCAGACGCAGCCAAAGTCTTCCCGAGTGGATTCCCGCAGTCCCGTCCCGAAATAGCGGACACTTCATCCACATCATCCACGCTGGCAACGCGCGGATTGCGCTGCGCAAATATCTGAGATCAGGAGATAGAACTCATGGCAGTAGGCGCCAAAATCGCAAAGACAGCCGACCGCAAGAAGGTCATGGACACCACCAAGAGCACGGATTGCCCCAAGTGCGGCAAGCCCACCCGCATCGTCAAGCGGGTAAAGGACCGCGAGCGCGGTATCCCCGGCGGAATTTACATCTCGTGCTCGGGATGCGAGTTCTTCGAGAAGCTCTAACTGCTCAGGAGCCGAGCCGCCGCAGCGCGTCCCGCACCCGCTGCGCGACGCGGCTCTTGGAATCTTTGGTATCGGTTTCGAGGCCCCGGTAAATCTGTAGAGCGTCGGAGCGCTGGCCCGCAGCTTCGTCAATGTTGGCCCGGATGAAGCGCTGTTCAATTGTGTCAACCGACGCCGGAGCTTCGGGTGGGCTCACCCACTCGTAGGTTGCCCAGGCTTCATCGGGCGGAACCGCCGACACGACTTCCCGCAACTCCGCGTCGCTTCCGGTCACGGTGCTGTAATAAGAGTGAATCCGTCCGCGGTCGTCGTCGCTGATCGGGTCGTGGTCCTTCCTCATCTGATTCGCCACCCGAATCAGTTCAGCCGGTACCCCCGGGACGTCGTCGTAAATCATGCCTTCCAGTTGGCATCCGCGAACGAAATCCCTGGCCTTGCCGGTCTTGAGTGCGGTGGCGAAGTGCTGCCTGGATTGTTCCAGGCTGTCATGAGTCAGCAACAGCCACTCTCCCAGCATCGCGTTGGCATATACGTTGTCCGGATCCATCTGGAGAGCGTGGTGGATATGCGTCTCGACCGGGCCGCTCTCGCCGACGATCCGCATTTTCAAAAGATTCAGCCAGCCCAGATGCGCGACTACGTCGGCCGCGCGATAGTCTTTGGCGTTGCCGAGTCCCGCTTCCAGGACCGGGCTAAGCCGGTCGAAAATCGCCTTTGCCTGCGGCGCAACGGCATCAAGGTCGCGCCTCGGCGTGCGGGTGTGCTCGACCCACAGCATGGCAACATCGAGCCGGGTGTGAAGCGCCTGAGTGTTTCCCTGATCGTTCTTCAAAATTTCCGACAAGGTGTCGAGAGATGCGGAATATTCCCCGAGTTCTTCCTGCTGCTGCGCGGTGGCGAGCATCGTTTTTGCTTGCCTGCCTTGCGTCCACCAGCCTTTCAGCGGACCGACCACCCCGCTGAGCCCGGTAATCAGTCCGATGGCGGCGGTGACCACGCCCACCCACTTCAAGATTGTTTTCGATCCGGAATCTTTCTCCAGAGTCTGCCGGGTCTGGCAGTGGAAGCAGACTTCCGCGTCCACCGGGATCGGTTCCTTACAGGCGATGCAAAGTTTCGTGGGCGAAGGCGCCGGAGTGTTACCAGAGGAGGCCATGGTCGGTATCTCTTCCGTCTCAAATGTTCTTAACCCGCACAAGCCCACAGTATGCTCTCTTCACAGAATGAGCGCTGCGGGGGGCATGACGGATGTCCCAGGTTGCGGAAACGGTTTTCTCTGCCTGTCCGTCCGTGTTTCCCCATCATTGTAAGGCGAGGGCAATGATCAAAGCCCGGTCCAGGTCCGCAATCTTGGAGCTCGACAGAGAACCAACGAACCGGGTCAGTTTTTCTTTTCGCAAACTTACCAGGTTGTCGCAGAGAATCCAGCTTTCATGCTTCAGCCCTTCATCCACGCCAACCGAAACCTGGGTTGAATATCCGTGCCCCTGTGTCATCACGGGCGCGCAAATGACGCTGGGGAATCGGGAATCGATCAAAGTCTGGCGACTGACGATCACGAAGCTGCGGAAGAGTTTCGCTTCGTCCGGTGGTTTGTGTACGCGGTAGATCTCGCCGCGCCTCATTCCCGGTCCCAGCCCTCGCCTAAGTCTTGATAGGCGAGCACCTCGTCAACTTCCGCGTTCAGTTCGTCAGCATGTGCGTTGATCAGTTCAAGATCGCGCGCTTCTATCTGTGCGCGGACCCTCGCGCGAAGATACTCCGCCAGCACATTCTCAATGAACGCCGATCGCGACTGCTTCGATCCGGCAAGGCGGTCGATACCGGTCAACACCTCTTTTGAGAGTGTGACGGATGTCTTCTCTTTCATACTACCAATATACTACCATCGTACCACCCACAGTACCGGCGCCAATATCCCGAAGGCTAATGGCTGATTGCCGAACTACTACAGGCTCATCTGTTCCAGAATCGCTCGCGCTTCCGCGGCGGGATCCGCGGCCTCGGTAATCGGCCTTCCCACGACGATGTGAGTTGCCCCGGCAGCAATCGCTTCCGCAGGCGTGACCACGCGAACCTGATCTCCCACCGCAGTGCCCGCGGGGCGCACCCCGGGCGTGACAATCGAAAACTCGCTACCGAGCTTCGCCCGTACCGCGCGCGCCTCACGCGCCGAAGTCACAATGCCCTGGCATCCGCAGTGTAGAGCGAGGCTTGCCAGATGGACGACATTTTCCTCGACCGACCCCGGCAGGCCGATCTGCTCCAAATCGTCGCCACCCATGCTGGTCAGCACAGTGACAGCAAGAACCGTCAATTCCGGACGCACTTTCGCCGCGTCCACCGCCGCCTTCAGCATTTTGCCGCTGCCCGAGGCATGCACCGTCAGCATGCTGACCCCAAGCTTTTCGGCTTCGGCGACGGCCGATCCCACGGTGTTGGGAATGTCGTGATATTTCAGGTCGAGGAACACGCGCCGCCCGGAAGCCACCAGATCCCGCACTACTTGCGGGCCCTCGGCGGTGTAGAGCTGCATGCCGACCTTGTAGGTGAGGGCAGAATCTCCAACCGCCGCCACGATCTTCTGCGCGGCGGCGGCGGAGGAAACGTCGAGCGCAACGATCAGTCTCTCTCTCGCGTCATTCCCAGCGAGACTCCTGACCAGATCGTTACCCCCAATAAACTCACTGCGATGGCGTGCGCCATCGTTCGGGATGCGGTTGGTGAGAGCCGCCATCCCGGTCAGTATAGGAGTTTTACGGGAGTTGCGCTACGGGGGGATGGTTGTAGGCGACCGTCTGGAGGACGGGCTTGTGCTGGCCGGGTTGGACCAGATCCAGACGAACGCGTTGCAGTCCGCGGTGGCGGAACTGGAGCGCCTGCGCGGCGCCATATGACAGATCGATGATCCGTCCAGGTACGACCGGTCCGCGGTCATTGACCCGGACCACTACGGCCTTGCCATTATGCAAGTTTGTCACCTTGACGTAGCTGCCGATTGGCAGCGTCAGGTGGGCGGCGGTCATGTCGTTCATTTCGAACGGCTCACCGCTTGCCGTCGGTTTTCCCTGAAAAGTCTCTCCGTACCAGCTGGCTGTTCCCACCTGGTAAGGCTTAGTCTTGACCTGTTGGCGGACGTCGGGTTTCCCCTCTACAGAACTACTACTTGGAGCCGGTTTCGCCTCCGAGTTGGTTGGTCCCTGAGCCGCTCCCAGGCCGACGATCAGAAAGCCGATCGCCAGTCCATGAGCTATACGTCGTTGCATTCAGTTCTCCTCGCATCTCAAAAGTGCCCTTGGCCGTTAAGGCTGTATCTTGCTGCAGTTTCTAAATGCTATCGGCGTGCCAAACGGCAGTCAAGCCCAAATGGCCTTTCGGACAGTGACCTTGGAGTAATAGAGTTCCAACGTAACCCATTGGTAATTTGGGACATCCGGGATAACGGCCTTTGTTTGGCGGAGCTTACGCCTTTACCAAAACGCCAATAGCACGTCCGACGTGACCCGGTAGAATTTACAAGCTTTCGGGAATCAATGGCTTACAGCGGAAACTCCCGCAACTTACTTGGAATCATGTATTTGTGGACGTTACGCGAACTTTGGTAACCGCATTTTGGGAAAATCCCCGGCGAAAAAGTACCTTCCTCGCCTGCCGATATGAGATGGTGAGCCTTGCGTTCAACGCATGGAACGCGAAGCTTCTGGACTAAAGGACATGGCTGAAAAGACGCCCGTTGTTCTGACCATCGCCGGCTTCGACCCCTCCTCCGGGGCAGGGGTGACGGCCGATATTAAGACTATTGCCGCCCATGGCTGCTATGGGGTGGCGGCGATTACCGCCATGACTGTGCAGTCCACGGCGGGGGTGAAACGGGTTGAACCGGCCGATCCAGAGTTTCTGACCCAATGTCTTCAAGAGCTTGACTTTGATCTGGACATCGCCGCCGTCCGCATCGGCATGCTCGGTTCGGTCAAAGTGGCCAAGGCGGTGGCCGATTTTCTGGCTGGACCAGCCTCTGGACGCGGGAAGCACCGGCTGCCCAATATCGTTCTGGATCCCATTCTCAAGTCGTCATCGGGAGCCGATCTGCTCGATGCGGCGGGGATCAAAGTGCTGATCGAGCGCCTGATTCCACTGGCGGATGTGATCACGCCCAACGCCGACGAGGCCTTTGCCCTGACCGGAATCAAGATCAAAGACGTGGACGACATGAAGGCGGCGACCGCTAAGCTTCACGCCATGGGGGCCGAGGCAGTGGTGGTCACGGGCGGCGATCTGGAGAAGGCCACCGATCTGTTGAGCTTTAAGACCAAGCGCGGCATCGAGCACGAGGTCTTCAAAGCCGAGCGCCAGCGCTCGAAATCCACGCATGGCACGGGATGCGCCTTTGCCACGGGAATGGCCTGCCATTTGGCGCTCGACCGTGGAATGGCCGAGGCGGCGCTTCTCGCCAAAACCTACGTCACCGCCGCCATCTCTTACGGACAGCCGCTAGGCAAAGGCACCGGCCCCGTGCATCATTTGTATCGGATGAACCAGCAGCGCCGCGCCGCAGGATCGGGCGGCGGAGAATCGCACTAATCGCTGTCGCGGGACGAGGTTTTTTTCAGCAGGATTCCGGCTACAAACGCCGCGGTCGCGGCCAGCAGCCACTCCCCGCGGTAGAACTGAATCGCTTGCCAGTCCACGAAATTCCTGGCCGTAAGCAGGCCGACCAACAGAGCCCCAGCCACGCATCCCAAGCCAATCATGAAGGCGACCAGCGAAGCGGTCGGCAGCCCGATCCAGCTCTTGATCTCATGGAAGTGGAGGTAGCGAAGCCAGGCTGGAAACTCGATCTTCCGCCATGCCGCCCACGCGATCTGGGCGAAGCCAACGATAGGACGCCATATGGTCGAGGCAAATCCGTTGTCGGATTGCGCGGCATCATTCGCCTGAAGGCGAGAACTCCCGCAGGAATGGCAGAACCGCGAGCCGATCAGAAACTCAGTCCCGCAGCGGCTACAGGCGGTGACCAGGCTAGGAACGGCTTGCAGCGCAACCGGCGCGTCCGCAACTGTGGGGGAGGGCGGACGCCAAAATTCCTGCTGCGTTCCTTGTGCAACTTCTGCCATATATAGGGGTCCTTCTGCAACACGCATGTGGCATTCCAACCACCAAAGCAGGTTCGGCCCTAAAGCTTTATCGGAAAAAGACTTAGAAACTTGAATGCGGCATCCACAGGCGCCGGTGCGGCAATTATTACCCGTCCGGCAGAGTAAAGATGCGCCAGTTACGACAGGCCCTTGTCCGTCCAGATGAACCGATTCCGAGCCTTATGCCCGCCGAAAGCCTTTGGGACAGCGGGTTTTGAAGCGATCGGACAAACCGCTTCGAGGCAGGATTATAGGGGCGACATCCGCGATTGAGAGGTAGCAAGTCAGGAACGTGGGGGCATCTTCTCCGCGGTTCCCGTCGAGCGATCTTCCCTCACGCCGTAAACGTTTCTGCACTGGGAATAGGTCGATACCTGTGTAAGTGAAAGTCAGGAAAAGGTATAACAACGGTTGATGGCTGTGAATTACTTCGACTGTAAATCTTTTAGAAACAGTTACTTGGATTCGCTCGTTAAATCGATTCAACTGGTCATTGGCGGGGCTGGAATACCGGACGACATACGGGCCGAGGATGATCGTCGGGATCCGAGGGCGAGGGCATGGGAATCTCGTGAGTGGCATTGCCGGGGGCATGCGGTCCGTCCTTGCTCGTCTTCGACCTGGGCTTCGGGTGCTGTCGCCTCAGCTTCCACTGTCGCCTGGGCCTCTGCCTCTGGAAAGCGCGCCGGACGAAGTTGATTTAAACTGAACGCATCCGCCACCGCATGATTCCATTCGCGCTGAAAATGAGTTGCGCATGAATTTTTTGTATCGCAGCAGTCTCCTGCCGATCGTCCTGCTTTGTTCCACATTTGCCCTGGGCCAGTCCCAGCCTGCCGAGAAATCGGCGCACGGCGCGCCGCGCGATCCGCAGACCGAAGCGGCCTACGAGCGCTTCTACAACATGGACTACGACCGCGCCGAGCAGGAGTTCGAGAAGATCGTCGAGAAGCGGCCAAATGATCCCTACGCCGTGAACCATCTGCTGACCGCCGTGCTGATGCACGACCTCTACGAAACCGGGTCGATGAATACCGGCGACTACACCAACGACAGCTTCATTGGACGCTCACCCCGGCCGACGGACCAGAAGATCAAAGACCGCATCAAGAGCCTGGTTCAGCGCGCAGAGGCGCTGGAAGATCAGGAATTGAAAGTGAATCCCAACGACATCCATGCCCTGTACTGTCGAGGCGTGACGCGGGCCCAGTTTGCGGTGTACACGGGCATTGTCGAGCGGGCATGGTTTTCGGCTCTGCGCAATGCCGTGGGTGCGCGCCACGACCATGAGCGCGTGCTGGAACTCGATCCGCAATTTCTGGACGCCAAGCTGGTCGTGGGTACGCACAACTATGTCGTCGGCAACTTGCCCTGGAGCGTGAAGATGGCAGCGGCCATCGCGGGCCTGAGCGGCTCGAGAGACAAAGGCCTGGCCGATCTGCGCGAGGTGGCCAAGAGCGACGGGGAGAATGCCGTTGACGCCAAGGTGATTTTGACGCTGTTCCTGCGCCGTGAGCACCAATACGACGAAGCGTTGGGATACATGAACGAACTGGCGGCGAAATATCCGCGGAACCATCTGTTTTTGACGGAGGTCGCGAACCTGCAACGCGCCGAAGGAAGCCTGCCGGAGGCCGAAGCCACCTATCGCAAGGTCTGGCAGAACGGGCGCGAAGGGAAGTATGGCAACCTGCACTACGAGCTGGCAGCCTGGGGTCTGGGAGAATTGCTGCGCAGCAAGAAAGACCTGCTGGGCGCAGCTTCGGCGTATGAACTGGTGAACCTGGCGCCCAATCCCGATCCGGACATCGTGCAAAAGGCCAACCTCGCCGCCGGCGAGATGTACGACCTGCTGCAAAAGCGCGACCTGGCGATGAAGCGCTATGAAACTGTGCTGGCGGGCAACGCCAGCACCGGGCCTGCCGACCAGGCACGGCGCTACATCCGGGAAGCTTACCGGGAATGAAACATTCTGGCCGTGTGATTCGTATTACAGAGTGAGGGCAAAGCCATGTACTGCAACTATTGCGGCAAGGTGATTCAGGACGATGCCAATGTCTGCGCGTATTGCGGCATCCGGGTGGGAGCGTCGCTGGCGCGGCGGAAGTTGGTTCGTCCGCGGATGGGGCGAAAGGTCGCCGGCATCTGCCTGGGCTTTTCCGAATATTTCGACATCGACGTCACCCTGCTGCGGGTTGTGTGGCTGATTGTGGCGTTTATGACCGGTTTCGGATTTCTGGCCTATCTGATTGCGTGGATCATCATGCCGGAGGAGCCGTTGCTGCTGGCTGCGCCGGATATCGGCGGGCAGCATGTGACGAGTCTTTAGGCGAAATACGATCCCGGCGCCTAAAGCCTTGTGAAATGAGTCGCCTTTACGCGGCCCCTTCGACGGGCTCAGGGCAAGCTCTGAAAGGGCCGCTCTTCCACGGATGTCGAAGCCGCATTTTGCAACCTCAGGCCGCTCGGTTTTTCCCGCCCGGTTCCTGTGATTAAATTCCTGCATGGAGCCGATTCCTTCCTATCGTATCAAGAGCGGTGACGCGGAAATTGTCTATCGGGTGCTGGGTGATGGTCGGCCAGTTGTGCTGCTGCATCCGTTTCCCGTAAATCACGAGTTCTGGCTGCCTGCCGCCCAGGCGCTGGCGACGAAGTATCGGCTGATCATGCCTGACTTGCGTGGACACGGCGAATCGGAAGTCGGTGAAGGTCCGGCCACGATGGAGAAACATGCCGCCGACATCGAGCACGTGATGGACGATGTCGAGATCAATCGTGCGCCGATCGTCGGAGTTTCGATCGGCGGGTACGCGATTTTTGAGTTCTGGAGGAGATATCGCTCGCGCGTGACCGCGCTTGTCTTGTGTAATACGAAGGCTCCCGCGGACAATGACGAAGCTCGCACGGCGCGGTTGCAGGCTGCAAACGATGTCGTTGAGCGCGGGACCGAGTCTTTCTTCGAAGGCATGTTGCAGAACGTGCTGGCACGGACCACGCGCGAGACGCGCCCTGATATCGTTGATGGCGCGTTGCGGATGATGCGGAAAATGTCTCCGCAGAATGTGGCGCAGGTGCAGCGCGGGATGGCGGAGCGTCCCGATTCGGTGGAGACCTTGAGGACGATCGACGTGCCAACTATCTTGATCACCGGCGATGAGGACAGGATGACCGGTGTGAACGAAGCCGAGTTGATGCGGCGGCATATTGCGGGCAGCCAGGTGAAAGTGATTCCGAAGGCGGCGCATTATTCGCCGTGGGAACAGCCGGAGTTGGTGGGGCGCGTGTTGCGGCAGTTTCTGGACAGCGTTGCGTAGGTTTTTGTCATTCCGAGCGAAGCCGAGGAATCCCTGCTCCCGGCAGTACTCTCGAGGAAGGGATGCTTCGACTCCGCGGGACTCGCTTCGCTCGTTTCCGCTGCGCTCAGCATGACAGATCCCGCCTGGTTCGCATCGTTGCGCCCCTGCTAGAATCATCCGCCATGAAGAAACTGACTCTTCTGTTTCTGTCGCTGGCCTTTATCCCCGTCGCTTTCTCGCAAACTCCACCGCCTAAGCGGCCGAAGATCACGGGCGTCGATCACGTGTCGTTCTACACAACTGCGCCCGACGGAGTGAAGAAGCTCTATGTCGACATTCTCGGGCTCGCTTCTGCGGAGCCGACGGAATCTGGGGAGACGGTCCGCTACATGGCGGGCGCGCAGTGGGTCGGATATAGTCCGGCGCCCGATCCGAAGGCGACCGACCGGATGGACCACACGGCGTTCACCACCGGCAACATCGTGGCGCTGCGGCGCTATCTGGTTGCGAAGGGATTTAAGCCCGGGCAAATTCAGGGGCAATCGGACCACAGCCTGAGTTTCACGGTGGCCGATCCTGAGGGGCATCACCTTGAGTTTGTCGAACGCGGCAAGGCCGAAAAGCCTGCGCCCGCGTCGGAAGCGGTTTCGCACCGGATGATTCATGTTGGTTTTATCGTGCACGATCGTGCCGCGGAAGATCGCTTTTACATCGAGACGCTTGGTTTCCGTCCCTACTGGCATGGAGGTATGAAAGACGACGTGACCGACTGGGTTGCCTTGCAGGTGCCCGATGGCACCGATTGGCTCGAATACATGTTGAACCAGCCGGAGCATCCGAGCCTGGAGACGACGGGCGTGATGAATCACATCTCGCTGGGCGTTGCGGACATGACGAAGGCGCAGGCGCTGCTGGAATCGCACGGGTGGAAGGTGCACGGGGGCGAGCATCCGCAGATGGGGCGCGATGGCAAGCGGCAGTTGAATGTGTTCGATCCGGATTTCACGCGCATTGAGTTGATGGAATTCAAGCCGGCGGAGAAGCCGTGCTGTAGCGATTTCACGGCGCCGCATCCGTCGGAGTAGCGGACCGTCGTTGGTCGTTCGTCGTTGGCAATCATCCTGGGGTTGGGCTTGCGTTCGCCAACGACTAACGACTAACGACAGATGTTAGAATCTCTCGCCATGACTAACGAAATCATTCTGGTTCCCGCGAATACTGCTGTGACCGCCAAGGGTGACGGGCAGGCTGTTGATATTAGCAGCGCGGCCGCGCGCGTTTTTCTGGTTACGCTCAACATCACGAAGATCATTGAGCAGGAATCGCTGGACGTCAGTATCTTCGGTTCAGCCGATGGAACGACGTGGGGAGTGAAATCCATCGCGGCGTTTCCGCAGAAGTTTTATTGGGGAGAGACGCCGCTGTTGCTGGACTTGTCTGAGCATGGTGACGTGAAGTTTGTGCGCGCGCATTGGGAAGTGGCGCGCTGGGGACGCGGCACGGAGACTCCGATGTTCGAGTTCGGGGTGAGCATGAAAGAAGTTCCAGCGGATATTTTGCGGGAGGCCACGGCCGAGGCGCGGGTGTAGGCGTTCCACGCGGGGCTAAAGCCCCTTTAAATTCAAAGGGCGCTTACGCGGCCCTGAAGGGCCGCTCTTCCACGCTGCGGCTGCCTTTGTTCTGAGGGGCGAATTCCCTGAGCGGCGAATTTCCTGAACGGCGAGCTCCCTGAACAGGCGGATTGTTGAACGGAGAAATTGTTGAACCGCGGGATTTTGGCGGCGAATGCTGGGCCGGGCAATTAATTCTTGCTTTCCTTCCACTAAGATTGATCACGAATGAAATCTGAAACGAAAATTGTGGTGCGCCCGGCGCGCAACGTGCGCGGCAATGTTGTTTTACCGGGGGACAAGTCGATTTCGCATCGCTATGCGATGCTGGCGGGAATCGCCGAAGGCGCATCGCGAATCGAAAATTATTCCACGGGCGCGGATTGCGCGAGCACCCTCGGTTGCATGCGCGCGCTGGGCGTGGATTGGCAGCGGAGCGGAAACGCGATTGAAGTGCGGGGACGCGGGCCGGCGCTGGATGCGCCTTCATCTGCGCTCGATTGCGGCAATTCCGGCTCTACCATGCGGATGCTGAGCGGGATTGTTGCCGGGCAGAATTTCATGAGTGAGATGATCGGCGACGAATCGCTTTCGCGGCGTCCGATGGAGCGCGTGATCAAGCCGCTCTCGGCGATGGGCGCGCGGATCGAATCGCCGTCAGGCAAGCCGCCCTTGCGCATCACCGGGGGAGTGTTGAAATCGATCGACTACAAAATGCCGGTGGCCAGCGCACAGGTGAAGTCTTGCCTGCTGTTTGCCGGATTATTTGCCGAGGGAGAGATGCGCATCGAAGAGTCCGTCCGCACCCGCGATCACGGCGAAGTTGCGCTGCGGGCGTTCGGGGCGAAGGTCGAGCGCAAGAGCGGTACGTCCCATGAAGTGCGCATTCGCGGCGGGCAGAAGTTGCGCGGCATCGAAGCGCGCATCCCGGGCGATCTTTCGAGCGCCGCGTTTTTTCTTTGCGCGGCCGCGTTGTTTCCGGGATCGCAGTTGACCTTGCCCAACCTGCTGATGAATCCCACGCGGGCCCGGCTGCTCGACATTCTCATGCAGATGGGGCTGGGCATCTCGGTGACGAATCTGGATGAGATCCACGGGGAACTGGTGGGATCGCTGCAAGTGGATGGTGCGCGATTGCGGGGAGCGAAGATATCGGGCGCCGATTCGGCGGCGCTGATCGACGAGATTCCCGTGCTGGCGGCGGTGGCCCCGTTTTCGGAGCAGGGAATTGAAGTGCGCGACGCGAAAGAGCTGCGGGTAAAAGAATCCGACCGCATCGCGAGCGTGGCATCGAACCTGCGATTGATGGGCGCTCGCGTGGAAGAGTTCGAAGATGGACTGAGAGTTCCTGGCGGACAGAGCCTGCACGGGAACGAACTTGATTCGTTTGGCGATCATCGGATTGCGATGGCATTCGCGGTGGCAGCGTTGCGAGCGGATGGGGAGACCGTGATTGGCGGGGCGGAGTCGGCGGCGATCTCTTATCCCGCGTTTTTTGAGACGCTGGAAGAAGTTACGGAGAGATTTGTAGCGGGGCCGGTGAGGGAGCCAGATCCGGCGGGTAGAGGCGGCCACCGGGGCTGAAGCCCGAAGTGATTGTGCATGCTTTACGCGGCGCTGAGGCGCCGCTCTTCCGCGTACTGCTGCGTCTCCGCAGCGGCTGAACCATCTGCAATGACACGGCTTAAGAAGAATGCGGCGGCGCGGGAGCACACTCCGCGCCGTTTTGTTGTGCGTGCGCGGACCTGCGCGCGCCGGTTTCTGTCCAACCCGCGACCGGGGGACCGCATCCATATTGGGTAATTTCTCGGCTGTGTATCCACTCACCCTCGGCAGTGCTAGGGCAGAGGTGTGGGCGGCACAAAAACCATTCAGGAGTAGACGACTCACTATGAAACGTTTCTTGGGAATTCTCGCAGTCTCGCTGTTCTTCGCCACGCCCATGCTCGTCGCACAGGAAAGTGGCCACATGGACCATGTTGAGATCGGCGCGTTCGCAAACTATTACCGCCTGGCAGATCCGGGACCGACAAGAAACTTTCTCGGGCTGGGCGGCCGCGCGGCATTTGGGATTCGCCCGAGCATTCAGCTTGAAGCTGAGATGGCATACGACTTCAAGCGCGACTATACGTCCACCTTCGATAATGGCATCAGCAGCGTAAACGTCACCTCACGCCTGCGCACGCTGCACGGTTTCTTCGGCCCGAAATTCCAGACGGGTTCGGGGCCGGTCCGGCTGTTCGTCACCGGCAAAGTTGGATTTGACAACTTCACCGTGACCGGCGCCAATGCGCCGACAGGTTTCACGAACTCGGTTGGACTGGGCACGGGCGCGACGTACTTCGCGCTTTATCCGGGCGGAGGTATCGAAGCATTTGCCGGGCCGATTGGAGTTCGTCTGGAAGCCGGCGACGATATCTTTTTCAATGGTGGCGCGCACAACAATCTGCGCGTGAGCGTCGGCCCGCAATTCAGGTTCTAAGAGCTGACCTCGGGCCCTGGGACTTCGGACCTCAGGAAATCATCCGGACTGCGGATGAATTTCCTGGGGTCGCGTTTTTTGGCGAGAGGATGTGAGCGACAGAGTCCGAGTTGACGACATGCGAGATCCTTCGGCCCGCCAGCAAAAAACGTGGGGCCTTCGGGATGAAGCCGTTTCGAGCAGCGAGCGGCGCCCCTCGGCTCTCCCCTTGTGGTAGAGTATTGCGCACCTGACGTGCGCTGCCTGCCCGGGCGGCCCAGTTCAGAAGCTCGCCCTTCATCGAAGGAGTTTCGCCCATGACTCTCCGCGAATTGCTGCAAGACCGCAAGCTGTATTCGGTGGACGCGACGCGCACCGTGCTGGAAGCCGCGCGCTACATGATGGAACACAATATCGGCGCGGTGCCGGTCATGCGCGATGGACAACTGGCGGGGATCCTCACCGAACGCGACATCATGAACCGGGTGGTGGCCGGCGGACGCACGCCGGGGATGACCTCGGTGGCGGAGGTGATGACGGCGAATCCGCGGGCAGTGCCCGCCGACGAAACGATCGAGGAGTGCCTGTTTATTATGCGCGAGTTCGGCTTCCGGCATCTGCCGATCGTGGATGGGCCGGAATTGAAGGGAATCGTCTCATTGCGGGATGTTCTGATGCATCACGCGAAAGAGTTGGAGCGGCAGTCGCAGAAGGCAGCCTCGTAACACTCGCACGGGGGCTAAAGCCCACTCCATTCATTCGGCTCTGACGCGGCCCTTAAAGGGCCGCTCTTTCACGGCGCTTGACGCACCAGCGTTGATGTCCAGAAATTCTCTGAAGAAAACCCCAACGACAAGATCTCAGAAATTCTCTGAAGAGAACCCCAAAGACAGAGAACCCCAAAGACAACTCTACGGTGTGCTGGGTGCAGTCACTGCGAGTGTGACGGTTGGGCCGGCGCTGGTGGTGGAGCCGGTATTGCTGGAAACGACTCCGTTGGTGTCGACGCCGACGATGGTAAAGGTGTAGCTGTTGGCCGGAGTGACGCCGTTGGGGGTGGTGGTCGCGTTATTGGTGTTGGTGTTGCCGCAGGCGGGAACCAGAAGAAGCGAACCACTGAGAGCAAAGAGGGCGAGTAGTCCCCAGGCTTGGCGCGAGCGCTTTCCGCCGATGGCTGCCCCGATGGCGACCAATCCCAGCAGCGGGAAGGAAAGCCAAATCGCGTAGAACGCCCGCGGACGGGCGGACGATCCGGTGATGACTGGTCCGAACGTACTGATGGTCAGGTTTGCCGTCACCGGCGTATTCCCGCCGATCTCGACACCCGGATCGCCGTTCGGATAAGTGAAAGAACAGACGGGGGCAATGGTCACGAGTGGGGAGATCGAGGCGCAATAAAGGGTGATATAGCCGTTGGAGGGCGTCATGTAGCCATCGAGGGGATTGACGCGAATGACTCCCTGCGCGCCGTTACCGGCGGGAACGCTGCTGGGCGCGATGGCTGTTTGTACCGTGATCGTGTACTGCGGGGCTACGGAGAGAACGGTGACCGGAAGCGGCGACGATGACACGGTGCCGGAACCGTCGGTGCCGGTGATGGTGACGGTGTATCCGATCTGCGAGGTGCTGCCGGTCGTGGTGATGGTCGCGGTTGCGCCGCCGGATCCGGCGAGGGAGGGCGGACTCACCTGGCACACTGGAAGGTCCTCGGGCGGAATCTGCACAGGAGGAGTCACGGTACAGCCGAAAGTCACGGGACCGACGAAGCCGGAGTTGGCGACCATCGCAATGTTCGAGTAGGTCGTGCCGCCGGGCGCGAGGGCGACGGGATTGAACGGCTGGGCCGTGAGGGAGAAATCCTGCGCGGAGGCGTGCAGCCCAAACAGGCACAGCATCGCGATGCCCGCGGCGACGATTTTCAGATTTTTGATAGGCCCTTGCGATCTCAACATGAGCGGTTTAAGTAGCTTCGATTCCTGGAACCACGAAAAAGCTGCCCGCGCGAACCCGGGTTTCCGCTGGGCGGAGATCGCGGGCGCTTGCGGTTGGAGTCGAACCGACATTTTACAGGAAGGAAGCCAGTTGCAGTTAAGTCCGAGCCAGAATGTTCAAACGGCACACTGGAGTTCGACCCGGGGTTCGGGCTAGGGCACGGTGACGATTACGCCGGAACATGGTTTTGACCCGACGCGGCGGTAGCTGTGCTGGACGGCGGAGTCGAAATAAATGGCATCCTCGGCGTGCAATTGAAATTCTTCGCTGCCGATCCTGAGGGCGAGTGTGCCCTTCATCAGGTAGAGAAATTCGATTCCGGCGTGGGAGTGCGGCTTGAGTTTTTCAGGAGGGACGTCCTGGAATTCCGCGGCGAAGGCGCTCAGTTTGCGATCGGTGGCGTGGTAGTCGAGACATTCGAAGTAGTAGGGAACCTCCGGCACGCCGGGGCGTTCGGGAAAGCGGACGCGCTCCTGCTTGCGGACGAGGCTGACGATGCGGCGCTTGCGCTCATCGGTAAAGAAATAATCGAGTCCTACGCCGAAGACCAGCGCGATGCGGAGAAGAGTGGGCAGAGTCGGGAACAGTTTGCCGCGCTCGAGCTTCGAGAGCAGGGCGGCGGAAAGTCCGCTGTGGCGGCCGAGTTCGACCAGTCCCATGCTCTTGCGCAGCCGCAGTGTGCGTAGCTTTTCGCCGATGGAATAACGCCCGAGACCTTCGGTGATGGTTTGAGAGACGCCCGGCATAGTTTCCTGATAATAAAAAATATATTCGCAATAGTAAATACCCGGCGTGGAATCCCGGATGAGTTCTCGCGGGTGTGGATTTGATCGCGAGCGAGGTCCGCTGGCCCGCGAGTACGCGGGCCTTTGGGAAATCCTGATGGAGCCGGCCGAGAAAGGTACAGGTTGATTTCTATTTCGGCTTCTTCTTGAACAATCCCATCACGTTATCGACGGGGTTCTGCTGCTGCTGACCGTTCTTGCCCTGGGCCTGGCCTTGGCCTCCGAGAACGCCTTGCAGAAGTCCAGTCGCGAGGCCTTTCACATCGGGGGTGAACTTGGGATCGGAGGTTGTACCCGTCACTCCAAACGGCACGCCCATCCCGCCGACGTCGGCCTTCATTTTGAAAGAAAGTTCGTTGGAGGGGCTGACGGTGCCTCCGCCGGTGAGAACGCCGATGGAGGGAATGGTGAGGTTGAGGTTGCTGGCCTGCGTGCCCTGCGGTGAATTGCGAACGTCGGAGCTGAAGTTCTGGATGGTGGTGTCGTTGCCGGTGTTCTTGCCCGACAGGGCGGATACAGCGGAGAGCTTCGATCCGAGATTGAAGTTGGCCAGTTCCGTGTTTTCAAGTTTTATCGTGCCTGTAGTTACCAGCTTGTCAACGGGGCCATCGCTGTTCATTGCGAGGTTGAGCGTGCCGCCCTTCAATGTTGCCTTCGGAGGTAATACAACGCCAACCGCGGGGAGCATGGCTTCGAGATCATCCACGGGCATGCCCTGGCCGTTGAGTTTTAGATTCACCGACGTGACGGCATTATGAGCGTCGTAGGTGCCGGTAAGGTGGGCGACCGCCTTGCCCATGGCGACATCGCCCTGCGTGAGTTGCCCGGTCTGCTTCACCAGGTCATGAACGACGGCGAAGGTGACCTTTACCGGCTGGCTCGCGGGCGATCCCTTCTGGACCACCTGTAATTTCGAGACATCCAGCGTGCCGTTGACTTTGGCCTGATGTCCGTCGGAAGAGAGAGTGCCATCGAGGCCGGCGATTCCGGCGATGCCCGCGGCGGGATCGATAAATCCGGAAGCGGCGAGATTCATATTGTTTACGTTGATCTTTGCATCGAGCGGCGTGAGCGCGGCATTGCCGGCATTGATGGGGCCTGCATTGCCGGAGAGTTTCAGGGTGCCGCCGGCTGGAAGATCGGCCGTCATCTGGAATGGAAAGGATGATGCGAAAGAGAAGTTTTTGACTTCGATATTGACTTTATCGTATACGCGCGGCTTCTCGCTCGTGCCGGCGCGAGAAACCGTGAGGCGCCCATTGTCGATGTTCAGCTTGGCCACAGAAAGATTCGGTTGGCTGGGAGCGGCAGAACCGGCGGGCGAGGGCGATTCCGGTTGGGCGGCGGGCTTGGCTTCCGGAGCGGTGGTCTGCTGGGTGGCAGGCGCAGCTTTTGTCCCCAGGCTGGAGAAGTTCCAGTCTTCGCCGTTTTCCGACTTTACGAGGCTGATTTCCGGCTGATTGAGCGTCAGGTCGGTGACGTTCAGCGTCTTGTGGAAGATCAGCGGCATGATCTCGACGCCGACCTTCAGGGCCTTGGCCTGGACAAAGGGAGACTTGCTGAATTTTGGATCGTCGGCGATGGAAATATTGTCGGCGGAAACGGCGCCCTGAAAGATCGACAGAGACAGATTGCCAACTTTTACGTCGCGGCCGAGGGCGTCGGTGAGTTCAGACTCGAGTTTTGGGCGGAACGCATTGGCATCGATGAAGAAAGGAATGGCAATCAGGATTACGATCAACACTACGACGACGATGCCGACGATTTTCAGAATTTTCATGATTTGCACCTCCTGTGGGAGCCAGGGATCGCGTTGAGAAGGGGAACTTGCAGCTAAGAAAAGTGTATCACTGCGGCAGGGGCTTCAGTTCGGGAGAAGGCATGGTCTCGGGCTGCGGCTGGGAGCCGCGCTCGTTCTGGATGCGGGTGGCTTCGTCCAGTTCTTTTTTCGCTTCCTGCCTGCGATCGAGGCGAAGCAAAGCCTGGCCGCGGACGTAGTGGGCGTCGGGGCGGGCGGGATCAAATTTGACGGCGGCATCGGCTTCTGCGAGGGCCGCGGCGTACTTCTGCTGCTTCTGATAAATCTTTGCGAGTCCAAGGCGGGAGTCGACCAGGTGCGAATCGCGTTTTAATGCCTCGCGGTAATTTTTTTCCGCGCTGGCGTCGTCTTGCATCAGCCAGTAGGTCTGGCCGAGGTAGTCATAGTTGAGGGCCAGATCGGGTTCGATGGCGGCGTCTTTGAGGAATTCATCGCGGGCGTCGCCATACTGCTGCTTCTTGAGGTGCGCGAGACCGAGGTAAAAGTGGACGAGATCGAGTTTGGGATTGCGCTCGGCCGCCGCGTTGAATTCGGCGATGGCCTCATCGAACTGGCCGGATTCCAGGCGATATTTTCCGATGAACAGATGAGATTCGGCGGTGTCGCCTCCGAGCTTGAGGAATTGGGCCGAGGCGCGGTCGTCGAGATCTTTCTTTCCAGCGCGATGAGCGGCATTGGCCAGCACGTAGACATACATCTGATTGGCGGATTCGCGCTCCCAGAGGGGTTCCAGTGTGGCTGCCGCATCTGCCCACTTCCCGGCATAGAAGTAGCAGAGCCCCAGTACATAACGTGGCTGCTCGGCTTCGGGCTGAGCATGCACGACGGATTCGAGCGGCGGAATGGCTTCCAGGAATTCATTTTGGTTGTAGTAGGCCAAGCCGATGTTCATGCGGATGCCGGGCTGGCCGGGCATCAGCCGTTCGGCCCTGTGCAGCGTGCGGAGTGCTTGGTCCCATTGCTTGCGGCGCATGTAGACGACGCCGAGGTTGGCAAAGGCCGCGCCGGCTTTGTGGTCGAGTTGCAGGACCTCGCGGAAATCACGCTCGGCTTCGTCGAGCTGATTGCGGTCAAGGGCGTTCTGTCCGCGCTGAAAGATCTGTGCAGGATCGGGGGAATGCGCGCCGGCCGCGGGGTTGGCGGCGCCAGGCGATGCGGACTGAGCGTGGGCCTGCGACCCCGCCGCCAACAGCAAGAACAAAACAAAAATTATCGATGTAGTGCGCACGCTTGACACTCGGATGACTCTCTGCTGTAGTGTCCGCCAGCGTTCGCTTCGATTTCAAGCGGCGGCCCCGGACGCGAGTACCACGTTCTACTGCGGCTCGCCGCAATTTTCATCTCCATACTTTTTACACCCAGCGCAGGCCCTGCCATGGTAACCATTCGGGATGTGGCGAAAGAGAGCGGATTCTCTTCCACCACGGTGTCCATTGTGCTGAACAATGCGCCGCTGGCACGGTACATCCCTCCCGCCACCAAGAAAAAGATCGAGCGCGCGGCGCAGAAGCTGGGATACCGGCCGAACCAGTTTGCGCGCTCGCTGCGCAGCAAGCGCAGCCACACGGTTGGGGTCATGGTCTTTGACATGACCGATCCTTTCTGCACGCTGATATTGCGCGGCATCGAGAACACGCTTTACCAGTCGTCGTATCTGCCGATTCTTACCGACGTTCACAACGAGGGCAGCCGTTTCGAGCGCTACCTGGAGATGCTGCTGGACCGGCGGATTGAAGCTCTGATTGTGATTGCGAATTGGGTGTTTCTCGATATCAATCTTCTGGCTGACCTGGAAAAGAGCAGCATTCCGACGGCGATGATCGGTTGTGAGCTGAACACCGATTCGATCAGCTCGGTAATCGTGGACAACCAAGTGGGCGGGGAGATTGCGCTCGACCATCTTTGCGGGCTCGGCCACCGCAAGATTGCCATCATCCGCGGGCCGAAGGCGTTGACCGACAGTTCTCCACGCTGGCGCGGCATCCGCGATTGCGCCAAGCAACGATGCGTGGAACTGGATCCAAAGCTGATCATGGACATGCCGGAGTCGCGCGATCCGTTGTCGAGTTTTGAATGGGGATACAAGCTGACGGAGGATCTGATCCGTCAAAAGCGGCAGTTCACGGCGATGCTGGCGTTCGACGACATGAGCGCGTTCGGCGCGATCCGGGCGCTGAGCAAGGCGGGAATCAAAGTTCCGGAGCAGTGCTCAGTGATCGGGTTCGATGACGTTTCGACTTCGGCGATTTACAGTCCGTCGCTCACCACCGTGCGCCAGCCGATGGAGGCGATGGGCGCGTCGGCGGTGGGAATCGTGGTGGACGGGATCAACGCGGTGCTGGAAAAACGGGAGATCACGGTGGCGCACCGCAAAGTCACGCCGGAACTGGTAGTGCGGGAGTCGACGCGAAACCTGGCGTAAGAACTGAGAGCCGGCCGTAGAAGTCTCGTAAACGCTTCCGGTCGAAAAAGCTATTGAGATGGAGTCGGGAAGCGGTTTTTTCTTGACAGTGGATGCTACACAAAAGCACTATTCATACGTTTTAATAGCCCGTCGTGGGTCTCAACCAAAAACGGGAAAGACGTTCTCAACGCAATCACGCCGCAAGGCGTGCGCGCACGGCAAGGCAGACTGAACCGGCGCGAGCGAACTCGCGCCAATGGGGAGCTATCACCATGAAAATGTCTCGTGTGCTGTTAGGGGTGTCGCTGGTCCTGATGTTTTGCGCGGGTGCATGGGCGCAGACAGGATCCATCACAGGCACGGTGAAAGATCCGTCGGGCGCCGCGATCGCGGGCGCGAACGTCGTGATTGCCAGCCCGGACCGGGGTATCAACCGGCAGATGCAGACCAACTCGACTGGCGATTACAACCAGTCCGCGTTGCCGCAGGGCAAGTATGACGTCATGGTGACGGCAACTGGATTCAAGAAGTATCAGGCCAAGGGCGTGGTGCTTGACGTCGCCGAAAAAGCGCGCGTGGACGTGACCCTGGAAGTCGGCGCAGCGACCACCGAGGTGATTGTCGAGGGCGAGAATGTTGCGCAGGTTGAGACGCAGTCCTCAGAATTGGCGGGCACGGTCACGGGAAAAGAAATTACCCAGCTCGAACTGAATGGACGAAACTTCACCACGCTGGTAAGCCTGGTTCCCGGCGTGAGCAACCAGACGGGCATGGATGAGCCGCAGGTCGGCATCAACGGCAGCGTGGCGTTCAGTATGAATGGCGGCCGCACCGAGTACAACAACTGGGAACTGGACGGCGGCGACAACATGGATAACGGCAGCAACGGAACGCTGAACGTTTATCCCAGCGTCGATGCCATCTCTGAATTCAAAGTGCTGACTTCGAACTATGGCGCGCAGTATGGCCGCAACGGTTCCGGCACGGTTGAAGTCGAGACGAAGGGTGGAACCAAGGCGTTCCACGGTGATGCTTACGAATTCGTGCGCAACGATGCCTTTAATGCGCAGAACTATACGGACATGGCTTCGCACGGCGGATCGGGCCAGGTTTCTCCTTATAAGAAGAATGATTTTGGCTACACCATTGGGGGGCCAGTTTTTATCCCCGGGGTTTACAACACCGAAAAGCAGAAGACATTCTTCTTCTGGTCGCAGGAGTGGCGGCGGGAGCGGGTTCCGGCTGGCTTTAACTCACCGGTTCCATACAGCGCGGAGCGCAACGGCGATTTCAGCGATGTGTGCCCCAACCCGAATTCGGGATCGTTCTCGGACTGCCCGACCGATCCGAGAACTGGTTTGCCATTTGATGGCAGCCTTGGACCGCTTCCCATCGATCCGGTTGCGAGCGCGCTGATGCCGCTGATTCCCGTGGGCACGATCGACCAGCCGGGCGCATCGAGCTACGTCACCAATACAACCCTGCCGACCAGCTGGCGCGAAGAATTGTTTCGCATTGACCACAATATTAACGAACACAATCGCGCAACCTTCCGCTACATTCACGACTCGTGGAACACGGTCGAGCCCGGTCCGATCTGGGATTCGGCTTCGTTCCCCACGGTGCAGACTGCGTTCAACGGCCCCGGCGTCAGCCTGGTGGCGCGCCTGACCAGCACGGTCTCTCCCACGCTGCTGAACGAATTCGTGGCCAGTTACACCACCGACCACATCTCGTTCAAGTCGGTGGGATACTTCCAGCGTCCTGATGGTTTGCCGATGGGCTCGCTCTACAACAACGGCTTCGGCGGGAAGTTGCCCGCGATTAATCTCAGCGGCGGAATCTACGATGGAATTGCGGAAGATCCGGACGGCATCTGGCCGGAGGGTCCGTACAACTCCAACCCAACCTATACCTATCGCGACAACCTGACGAAGATCGTGGGCCGCCACAATCTTCAGTTCGGCGCGTACTTTGTCGCCGCGCAGAAAAACGAACTGAGCAGCGTGCAGGTGAACGGGTCGCTGACCTATGACACCGGCTCTCCTTTGAGTTCGGGAAATGCCTTCGCTGACATGCTGCTGGGCAACATCGCCAGCTTCGGCCAGGGCAGCAACCAGTTGAAGTTCTACAACCGGTACAAGATTCTCGAACCTTATTTTCAGGATGACTGGCGCGTGACCGATCGTTTGACGTTGAACCTCGGTCTGCGTCTGAGCTTCCTGGGTACCTACCGCGATCGCTACAAGCACGCCTACAACTGGGATCCAAACGTGTACGACGCGGCCTCGGCGCCTGTGATCTGCCCGCCAAGCGGAATCGGCCCCGATGGCGCGACACCTTGCACCACCGGCGCTTTGGCGACCGATTCGCTGGGCGCAGTCATCGGCAATCCACTGGATGGTCTTGTGCAGTGCGGGGTCAATGGGATTGCGGTTGGCTGCTCGAAGGGACACTTGTTCAATCCTGCACCCAGAATCGGATTTGCCTGGGACCCGCGCGGCGACGGCAAGACTGCGATCCGCGGCGGATATGGCGTGTTCTTTGAACACGCAAACGGAAACGAAGCGAACACGGAAGGCATGGAAGGCCAGACCTCTCCGTTACTTCAGAGTTCCACTCAGAACAACATCCCGGGTTATCTGAACATTGGAAACACGGGGTTGACAGGGGTCGCCCCGGTCTTTCCGTCGAGCTTCCTCTCCATACCGAACCAGGTGGTGTGGCCCTACATGCAGCAGTGGCACTTCGATATACAGCATGAATTGCCGTCGCACACGGTAGTCACCGTGTCGTACGTCGGCAGCAAGGGAACGCACCTTGGCCGTCAGAGTGACCTGAACCAGTTGTATCCGACGACGGCTGCGCAGAACCCGTATGGGCCGGGCCAGGGAATTACGGCATTCGATTGCGCGGGTGTCTCGCTCGATCCCAATACCGCGATTGCCACGGCGACTCCAGGCACGTACACCGTGGACAGCGCGACTGGGTCGACGACCTACAGCGCGCCGATGACCGGCGGTTGGGCGACGAATCTGGCGGTGGCATGCGGCAACGATGCGAGTCCGTACCGCCCGTTCGGCGGCGTTTCCACAATCACGCGCCTTGAAAACAAGGCCTCGTCCACCTACAACGCTCTGCAGGTTGCGGCCCGCAAGACTGTAGGCGCTTTGAACTTGAGCCTGGCCTACACCTACAGCCACTCGATTGACGATTCATCGGACCGTTACAACGGCGACTTTGTCAACTCGTATGACATTGCCGCCAGCCGCTCGAGTTCGAGCTTCGACCAGCGCCACATGCTGAATATCGGCTATGTGTACGATCTGCCGATCTTCCGCAATAAGGGCCTCATGCACAACGTACTTGGCGGATGGGAGTGGTCTGGCATCGTGGCCTACTCGACGGGCACGCCGCTCAATGTCACCAACGGCAGCACTTACGGCGACAACGCCGGCGTGGGCAACGGCGTGGGCACCGGATCGTATCCCGACCTGGTTGGCAGTCCGTACTCCAACATTCCTCCGCCCAGCGACGTCGCTTCCAATGCCTATGTGAAGTTCCAGTACAATCCGAATGCGTTTGCGGTGCCGCAGGGACTCACCTTCGGAACCGTCGGACGCAACTTCCTGCGGAACCCCAGTCGCACGAACTTCGACATGGCGCTGTTCAAGCACTTCACGATCCACGAACAGACCGCGCTTGAGTTCCGCTTCGAGGCCTTCAACGTGTTCAACCACGATGAATGGGCAGCACCGTCGGGCACCTTCGACGGAACCGGCTTCCTCCAGATCGGCGGAGCGCACCTGGCGCGCGTGCTGCAACTGGGCGCGAAGTTCCTGTTCTAGCCTGATTGCGGTGCAAGAAAATTGCCCGGCCTCGAAAGAGGCCGGGTTTTTTTGTCATGGAAAGTTCAGAAGGCGTTGCGGTCAGGGATTGAGTTCGCCTCTCAGGTGCTTTGAGAGCTTCTCGATTTTTTTCAGTTTCTCGATCACATCCTTTGGCAATGTGCCCTGACGAACGCCGGACACATCTTTGGGAATGGTTTGTGCGGTGCGGGCGAGGTCGTCGGCCTCCTGCTGGAGTTTGGCGAGATCGATGTGATGCCGTGGAAGCTTCGGTTCGTCCGGAGTCGCCTGGCCGTGCTCGGGATCCATGGGGGCGGGGGGCGGAGGCGTTCCAGGAATGTAGACATCCTTCATCTGGGCGTGGGCGGTGGGTAACAGGCAGACGAGCCAAAGGATGGAGAGAAACGCAAGTCTGATCACCATGGTGCCTCCGGACTGAAAGGGGCGTGCTGGTTGAGAATTATCCCACCGACGCGGACAAAGTTGTGCCGACCGCTTGCAGCGCTTGTTCGAGATCGGCGATGAGATCTTCGGCCGCTTCGAGCCCGACCGAGAGACGGATCATCTGCTCGGTGACTCCCATTTTCTTGCGCTCGTCGGCGGGGACCATGAGGTGCGAAGTCAGGACGGGAATCGAGACCAGCGAATCCACTCCGCCGAGACTCGGCGCGAGGATGAACAGGCGCAGGGCTTCGCTGACACGGCGGGCGTCTTCGCCTGTGCCTTCGACCTCGAAGGTGACCATGCCGCCTCCGCCCGACATCTGCGTGCGGGCTAGCGCAGTTTGCGGATGGCTCGCCAGAAACGGGTAGTGGACACTGCGGACTTTTGCGTGGTGCTCCAGGAACTCGGCCACCCGCATCGCGTTTTCATTGTGGCGGGCGACGCGCAGGGCCACCGTCTTCATGCCGCGGACCAGCATCCACGAGGCGTGCGGGTCCATCACATTGCCCAGCGTCGTGCGGGTGGCAAGAATACGCTCGATCAATTCGGCGCGCCCGGCGACTACGCCGCAGATGAGGTCGGAGTGTCCGCCAAGATATTTCGTGCCCGAGTGCATGACGAGATCCATGCCGAACTCGGCGGGGCGCTGGTTGATGGGCGTTCCGAAAGTGCTGTCGATCATGCCGATCAGGGCGTGTTTCCGCGCGAGATCGAAGATTTTCTTCAGGTCAACCACGCGCAAGGCGGGATTGGTTGGAGACTCGACGTAAATAAGCCGCGTATTCGGCCGGATCGCACTGGCGTGCTGCTCGTAGTCGGTGGTGTCCACGAAAGTCGTCTCGATGCCGAGTCTGGGCAGCCACTGCGAGAGAAATTTGTGCGTGCCGCCGTAGATGTCGCGCTGGGCGACGATGTGGTCCCCGGCTTGAAGCAGAGCCATGATCGTGGTGGTGATGGCTCCCATGCCGGAGGAAAACGTCAGGGCGGCGTCGGTGCCTTCGAGTTCGGCGATGGTTCGCTCGGCGACTGAGTTAGTCGGATTGCCGTAGCGCGTGTAATAGGCGTCGGAACCGGTGACGCGAAGCTGCTCCTCGTTGTCGGTGACTTCGAAGGTCGAGGTCTGGTAGATCGGCGTGGTGGCGGGGCCGTGCTTCTTGCGGAGGTCGCTGGCTCCGCGCGTGGCCTGAGTTTCGGGGTGGGTGAATCTGCGTTTCATGGATCCTCGCTGACGATCAAGGGTAATGCTGCAATCGTGTGTGCCGCAAGTTCTGGAAGGCAAAATCAAAATCCTTACCACAGAGGACACAGAGGAAATCTCTTGCTGGGTTTCCTCTGTTTCCTCTGTGTCCTCTGTGGTAAAGATTTTGGGTTTGTCCGCGCAGGGGCGTGCCTGATCTCCGCACCATTTAT
This sequence comes from Candidatus Sulfotelmatobacter sp., assembly GCA_036490405.1. Taxonomy (GTDB): domain Bacteria; phylum Acidobacteriota; class Terriglobia; order Terriglobales; family Acidobacteriaceae; genus Sulfotelmatobacter. Next base: position 41,957 of record DASXDY010000092.1, read on the forward strand.
AATTCGGCGTTCATGGATTTGGGCCTGAAAGATCGAGTTGCGCTGGTGGCGGCGTCCAGCCAGGGGATCGGGCTGGCTACGGCAGAAGCTTTTGCCGCTGAAGGGTGCCGCGTTGCCATGTGCGCGCGCAACCGGCAGGCGCTGGAAGCTGGCGCGGAAAAGATTCGGGCGAAGCATTCGGCGGAGATTTTCACGGAAGCGTTTGACGTCACGGATGCGGCCGCTGTTTCGCGCTTTGTCGCGGCGGTCGCGAGCAAGTTCGGCAGCGTCGATATTTGCGTGACCAACGCGGGAGGGCCTCCTGCCAAGGGATTTCTGGCGGCATCGCTGGAAGACTGGCAGAAGGCCATTGACGCCAATTTTCTCAGCACGGTTTACTTCGCGCGCGAAGTGATTCCGCACATGCAGCGCAAGCGCTGGGGACGGATCATCACGATCACATCGATCACGACCAAGCAGCCGGTGGCCGATCTGGTTCTATCGAATGCGGTGCGAGCGGCTGTAGTCGGACTGGTGAAAAGTCTGGCGAATGAATTCGGCAAAGACGGCATTCTGGTGAACAACGTCGGGCCCGGATTCACCGCGACCGATCGCCTGAAAGAACTGGCGAAGGCACGCTCATCAGCTTCGGGAAAAAGCGAGCAGGAAATTTTCGACGGATGGGCGGCGGATGCCCCGCTGAAGCGACTGGGCGAACCGCGGGAACTGGCCGAGACGATCGTATGGCTGGCGTCGGAGCGGGCGTCGTACATCACGGGTCAGACCGTGCTGGTAGATGGTGGAATGTATAAAGGACTGTGAGCTACGAGCTACGAGTAACACCTTGGCCACGGATTTTCGCGGATTTTCACGGATAAAACAAAAAATAGGGTTATCCGTGAAAATCCGTGTTGATCCGTGGCCAAGAAGTTGGCTCTGGGTGGCTAGGGGATTTCATGAGATCCATTGCTTCACGAATTTCGGTGATGAGCGGGGAAGGGGCGCTTTCGGTCTTCGCGCGGGCGAAGGAACTGGAGGCGCAGGGACGGTCCATTATTCATCTGGAGCTGGGCGAGCCGGACTTTCATCCGGGGCAATCGGTGATCGATTCGGCGGCGAAGGCGCTTGCCGACGGAAAGGACCGTTACTGTGCTGTGATTGGCTTGCCCGCGCTGCGCCAGGAAATTGCGGCGTACCTTGCGCGCACGCGCAGCATCAGCGTTTCGGGCGACAACATTGTTATTGCGCCGGGGTGCAAGATTGCGCTGTTTCAATCGATGATGGCGCTGCTGGAGCCGGGCGATGAAGTGTTGTATCCCGATCCAGGCTTTCCTGGATATGAGTCGATCACGCGTGGTCTCGGCGCAGTGCCAGTACCATTCACGCTATCGATGCGAAATCGCCTTCAGCCCGATCCGGATGAGATCGCGGCGAAGATCACGCCGCGCACCCGAATGCTTCTGACCAATTCTCCCGGCAATCCGACGGGAACGGTTTACACCAATGAAGTCCAACGCGCAATCGCCGAACTCGCCGTCAAGCACGATCTGTGGGTGCTGTCGGATGAGATTTATGCGCGCATCATTTACGGCGGGGAATACATGTCGATGCTGCGCTACCCGGGGATGGCCGAGCGCGCGCTGATCATCGACGGTTTCTCGAAGAGCTTCGCGATGACTGGATGGCGTCTGGGATATACCGTCGCTCCGCCGGAAGTCGTGCCCGCGCTGGCCATGATGGTGGTGAACACCTATACCTGCGTCGCCGAGTTTACGCAGTATGCCGCGATCGAGGCGCTGCGCGACCGCGAAGGCAACACGCCGCGGATGGTGGGAGAATTTGCGAAGCGACGGGAGCAGGTTGTGCGTGGGTTGAACCAGGTGCCGGGATTCCGCTGCTTGCCGGCGGAGGGAGCGTTTTACGCGTGGGTCGATATCACCGGCACCGGAACCAGCGCTGAAGAACTGTGCCGCATTCTGCTGGAGGATGCTGGCGTGGCGGCAATTCCGGGGGCGGCATTTGGGCCGGCGGGGAAAGACTTCATCCGCTTCTCGTTCGCGTCGTCTATGGCTACGTTGCAGGAGGCGGTGGAGCGGATCATGAAAGTATCGGCTGCGTGGCAGGCGACGGTGGCTGTTCAGTGAACGTGGTCTCGTTTCGCTTCGTCATTCGGAGCGAAGCGAGGAATCTCTACCCTCGACAGTCAGCCGGGCAGGGATGCTTCGACTGCGCGATGAGGTTCGCTGCGCTCACCTCATCGCTTCGCTCTGCATGACAAACGCAAGAACATTTACGTTCAGGGGAACGCTATGAAACTGGCTGGGCGCATTTTTCTGTCGTGTTCTTTTGGTTTTTTGGCGACGCTTGCATTTTCGCAGGCGCGCCCGTTTCCCGGGCCGGATGTGCAGCAGATTTATCAGCGCCTGCTGCCACAGATCGAGAAGATCCCGGCTTTCGATCATCATGCGCATCCGGGATTTGCGGACGATCCAGACGTGGACGCGATGGCTGCGCCGCCGGACGCAAGCGAGCCCTTGCGCACGCGCGCGGACAATGTGGAACTCGCGGCTGCCGCGAAGGCTTTGTTTGGATATCCCTACAACGATCTCTCGCCGGAACACAGCAAGTGGCTGCTCGACAAGAAGACCGAATTGAAGAAGCAGTTGGCCGGAACGGCATATTTCGATTCAATCCTGGACAAGATCAACATCGAGAGTTCGGTGGCGAACCGGGCGATGATGGCCGATTATCTCGATGCGAAGCGTTTTCCCTGGGTGTTTTTCGGGGACGCGTTCATGTGGCCGTTCGACAATGTACGTGAGACGGGGCGCAATCCCGATGAGGGCGTATTCATTCCCTTGCAGGAGAAGATGCTGCATCGCTGGATGCAGCAGGAACATGTCAGCAAGCTGCCGGCAACTTTTTCTGACTATTTGAAATTCATCACGCAGACGCTGGAGGACAACTCGAAGCGCGGAGGCATCGCGATCAAATTTGAAGTCGCGTATTTCCGGCCGACGACGTTCAGCGATCCTCCCCGCACGGAGGCGGAGGATATCTACCTGCGCTTTGTAGGCGGCGGCATTCCGACGGAAAAGGAATACCGCACGTTTCAGGATTACATTTTCCGCTATCTGGTGGTCGAGGGCGGGCGCCTGCATCTGCCGATCCATATTCATACCGCGGTCGGTATCGGCGACTATTTCAATCTGTCGAAGAGCAATATCATGGGCCTGGAAAGCGTGTTGCGCGATCCGCGCTACGCTTCCACGACGTTCGTGATGATTCACGGCGGATATCCCCTGGAGCGCGAGGCGATCTGGCTGGCGGCGATGAAGAATGTATATCTGGACTCGTCGTTTGGCGAATTGGCGCAGTATCCGTCGGCCTTCAAAGATACGTTAAAGATGTGGCTGGAAACCTATCCCGACAAGATTACATTTGGAACGGATTGCTTCCCGTACAATGACGTTTTGGGCGCGGAAGAAAGCTATTGGCTCGGGGCGCAGTCGGCGCGCATGGCCTTGGCGGCGGCATTGGCCGAAATGATTTCGGAGGGCGAAGTCACCGAGCCGCGGGCGCTGGAAATGGCGCATGCCTATCTGCACGATACCGCGGTGAAGTTGTATAACGGCCGCGTGCATTAAGCTGACGCGGATTCTGAAAGGCACCATGGCAAAAGGGTACTGGGTTACCTTCTATCATTCGGTTTCGAATCCGGCGGTTCTACCCGACTATGTCAAGCTGGCGACGCCGGTGGTGCGGGCGCACCGCGGACGGTTCATCTCCCGCGGAATGCCGGTCAAAGTGTACGAGGCGGGCATACCTGAGCGGTCTGTGATCGTGGAGTTTGACAGCGTGCAGGATGCGATCGCCGCGTATGAGAGCCCCGAATACAAGGAAGCGATGAAAGTGCTGGGGGACGTCAAAAGGGATGTCCGTATTGTGGAGGGCATCGACTGAGAAATGGGAATGCTGCGTCGATGAAGAAGAAAAACATGGCAAAAGCGAAGAAATCGAAATCCGCCGGCAAGAGTTCGAAGCGGAAGGCGCAGAGCGCGCGCGGTCCCGTGGCCGGGAAGAACGCGGTCAAAGTAGAACTGCAATACATTCCCTGGCATACCATCCCTCTGGAAGAACTGAAGCCGCTGCTGCACCGGCAGTTCGTCGTCGGGCAGGAGATCATGCTGGCGCGCGTGCTGCTGAAGAAAGGATGCATCGTCCCGCTGCACAGCCATCACAATGAGCAGCTCACCTACATCCTCGACGGCGCGCTGAAGTTCTGGATCGACGGCAAGGAGATCGTTGTGCACGCAGGCGAGGTGCTGTGCATTCCGGCGCACATGCCGCACATGGCCGAGGCGATGGAAGACACCGTCGACCTCGATGTATTTACTCCGCCGCGCGCCGACTGGATCAACAAGACCGACGAATATCTGCGCAACGTAAAATAGATCCAACCTATGCCGCAAATTTCCACTTCAGCGCCCGATGTGCGTTCATCGGAATTCCGTTTCCGCTGCATCGGCTGCGGCGAACTCAGCGGTAATGCCAGCCAGAACTTCCGCTGCGCGCGGTGCGGGGATTTGCTGGAGATCGCATATCCGCAATGGACAGAGCGGCCTCTGGCTGCGGATGCCTTGAAGATTGCCTGGCGCGAGCGCCGGTTGTCTTCCCGGAGAGTCGATCAGAGCGGCGTGTGGCGATTTCGCGATTTGCTGCCGGCGATCCAAGAGGAGCACGTCGTCACCCTCCACGAGGGCAACACGCCGCTCTATGAGCTTCCGCAATGCTCGCGCATTACCGGGGTGAAGCGCCTGTTGGCCAAACATCAGGGGATGAATCCGACGGGTTCGTTCAAAGACACCGGCATGACTGTGGCTGCCACGTTCGCAAGGCAGGCTGGATTTCGCTGGGTTGCATGCGCTTCGACGGGCAATACCTCGGCTTCCATGGCGGCGTACGCGGCGCGCGGCGGAATGCGCAGCCTGGTGCTGGTGCCCGAAGGGAAAATTTCGTGGAGCAAGTTGTCGCAGGCCCTGGACTATGGAGCGGTGACCTGCCAGCTACGCACCGACTTCGACGGATGTTTGCGCCTGCTGCAGGAGCTGGTGATGCGGGCGCCGGTGTATCAACTGAATTCCATCAATCCGTTCCGGCTGGAAGGGCAAAAGACACTGGCCTTGGAATTGCTCGAGCAGTTGGAATGGCAGATTCCGGCGCACATCATTGTTCCGGGAGGGAATCTGGGAAACAGTTCGGCGATCGGCAAAGCTTTGCTTGAAATGCATGCACTGGGATTGATCGCGCGATTGCCGAGATTGTCGGTGATCCAGGCGGAAGGCGCGAATGCTCTGGTGCGGACCTTACGCGAAGGCGGCGGCAAGAAACTGGTCAGCGTCGATGCGGAAACGCGAGCCACTGCAATCCGCATTGGAAATCCGGCGTCATGGAAGAAGGCGGTGCGCGTGCTCGAAGCGACGGGCGGCGCGTGCGAGCAAGTGAGCGAGGCCGAAATCGCGCAGGCGAAGGCCGAGATCGGCGCGGAAGGCATTGGGTGCGAGCCGGCCTCGGCGGTGACTCTGGCAGGATTGAAAAAGCTGGTGAAGCAAGGCTTCGTCAAGCCGGAGGAGAGCGTGGTGCTGGTCCTGACCGGGCATTCGCTGAAGGACCCCGAATTCACAATTGATTTTCATCGCGGGGAATTGTTCGCGAACGAGGCTGCATTGAAGCCATTGCGGCGTCCGCCGGTGGCGCTGGATGCGTCACTGGACGCGGTAATCAAAACGCTTGAGCAGGCGGAAAAGTCCTGAAGATGCCGGCGGCGAGGAAAAAAAACAGCGCGTTTCGCCTGTCGCTTCCGGCGACGTCGGCCAATCTCGGCCCGGCGTTCGATGCGGCGGCGCTGGCGATGGATTTCTACATCAGAATTGAAGCCCGCGCGGCCGCGGAATTCTCCATCGTCGCAACCGGGCGTGATGAGGGAATCTGCTCTCAACTTGAAGATCATCTGATTCTTAATACCTACCGCGAGGTGCTCGAGTCGGAATTCCGAAAGATGGTTCCACTGGCCCTGCGCATGGCGAATGATATTCCCATCGGCAAGGGCTGTGGATCGTCGGCGGCTGCGCGGCTCGCTGGCATCGCTTTGGCGAACCACTTCGGCAAGCTGCGCTGGAGCGATACGCAAATCATCGGGGAAGCATCGCGGCGCGAGCACCATCCCGACAATGCCTCGGCCTGCTGGATGGGTGGGCTTACGGTCGCGCGCATGTCGGATGAGGCGGAAGCGCAGGTGGTGAACGTCCGGCCGAAAGGGAAGTGGCCGCTGCTGCTGGCGATTCCGGAGCAGAGCCTCTCCACTGAAAAGGCCCGCGGCGTACTGCCGGCGCAATATTCTCGGGCCGATGCCGTGACTAATATTCAGAATTCCATGCTGCTGCTGGCGGCGTTTGCGCAGGGACGGCCCAGCCTGCTTTCGGCGGCGCTCGACGATCGCATCCACCAACCCTACCGCGCTGCACTGTGTCCGCTGCTGCCTTGCCTCCAGGAACTCAAAGGAAAGGATGGCGTTCTCGGCGCGGCGCTGAGCGGCGCGGGACCTTCCGTGCTGGTCTTTCTGGATGCGAAGAGTTCGCCGGCGAAGACAAAGAAACGGGTCGCCGAACATCTTTCGCGGCGCGGACTCGCCGCCGAGTTGCTCTCCACATCCATTACGTTGCGCGGAGCGCGGCGATAACGGCTGCACAGAATGCTGGGGCTGTAAAGGAATAACTCACGAACGACTCGCCGCCCCTTCCCAAATTGGTCCTTCCCGAATTGGGCCAAACTCCGCTTCCAATCAGCCTTTTGCATTGATTCCCGCTCAGTTGCTTCCGATACTTGGCAGTGAGTTTTTTCATGCGAATCAGAAGTGTGCTTTTCCTTCGGCGTGCGGCATCGTTCGTCTTCATCTGCTTTGGCTTTCAACTCCTCGCGATCGGGCAGAACGCGATGCAAGTTGCCGCCCGACCAAATGTGCCAGCTTCAGACCACTCGAAGGAACGAGACCAATGGTTCTATCGCGGGCGGTTGGTACGCGGGCGCACCGCAGCCGAACTGCGCCGGCGGGCGTACCAGCAGAAACTAATCATGCGATCCGCGCGAGCCTTGAATGCGAGCCCGCAAGATTCGTTCTCGACGGGTTCATGGATTCCGCTTGGACCAGTACCGCTGGCCTCGGATGCGAGCGGTAACGGGACGCAGGACTATCACCAGGTGTCGGGACGCGCAACCGCGGTGGCCATCGATCCGGCCGATCCGACGGGAAATACGATTTACGCCGGCGGCGCGCAGAGCGGCGTGTGGAGGTCCGCCAATGCGGCCAACGCTACACCGAACAACGTGACGTGGGCGCCGGTCAGTGACGATGAGGCGACGCTTTCGATCGGGGCGATTGCGATCCAGCCGGGGAACAGCGACCCGACGAAATCGGTGATCCTGGCCGCAACCGGCGAGGCGGACGATGCTTCGGATTCCTATTTCGGCGTGGGGATTCTGCGCTCGGCGGATGCTGGCAGCACCTGGACGCTGGCTTCCAACGCGAATGCCGGCGCGCTCCCGTTCGCTGGCCTGGGCGGCGCCCGAATGGCGTTCAGCCGGGCTGTGGGACAAACGAATGTGGCGGTGGCTGCGATGGCAACCAGCACCGAAGGAATCGTCGCGGGAGCAGCTACCGCGCAAACGAAGCCGGGACTTTATACATCGTCGGATGCGGGCCAATCCTGGAGCTACGATTTGCTGACGGATCCTGCCGGCGCGGCCGACGCCACCTCGGCGACTTCCGTTGTGTACAACGACGGAGCGATCCAGTTCTTCGCGGCCGTGCGTTATCACGGATTTTATTCTTCCCCGGATGGCGTGAACTGGACACGGCTGGCGAACCAGCCGGGCGGGTCTGTACTCGGTGCAGCAGTATGTCCGGCGCAATCGGTTTCGAACGGACAGGCTTGCCCCATTTTTCGCGGGGAAATTACGGCGGTGCCCGGACGAAACGAGATGTATGCGTGGTATGTGTCGCTTTCGTCCGATGGCGCGGTTGTGGATGGCGGGATGTGGCAGAGCACGAACGGAGGAGCATCGTGGAGTGCAATCTCCGATTCCGGCGTCACGAACTGCGACGACGTCGAAGGCTGCGGCGTCTCGCAGGGCGGTTACAACCTGGAACTGCTGGCCGTCGCTGACGGTGCAGCTACCGATCTCTACGCGGGCGCGGTCAATATTTACAAGTGTTCAATCACTACCATAAATCTAACCTGCAACAGCACTCCGTTCATGAATCTTACGCATGCTTACGGATGTGATCCTGCGGGAGCGCCGGCGCATGTGCATCCCAATCAGCAGGCGCTGTCGTATGCGATTCCTTCCTCGGGCAGCGATTCGGGAAATGCGCTGATGTATTTCGCGAATGACGGCGGAATTTATCGCGCACTGGATGGATTTCTTGGATTGAGCACGGGATCGTGTACGGGAGCGAACGCCTTCGACGACCTGAACCAGAACCTTGGCTCGATGACGCAGTTTGTCGGTTTTTCGCAGCATCCGAGCAATGCAGACATATTGCTGGGGGGCGCGCAGGGCAACGGTTCTCCCGCGACCAACGAGGCAACTGTCGATCTGGGTTGGGGCAATGTGCTGGGCGGAGACGGCGGCTACAGCGCCATCGATCCAGATGCGCCGCTGAATTTCTATGCGTCGAACCCCGACGTGCCTCCGGCAGGATTGGGAGTGCAGCTTTGTTCCGCGGGCGTGAACTGCAATAACGGCCTGTTCAATTTTGTCGTGACCAGCGAGGACCTGGGCGGGGATGACGGCGCTTTTTATTTTCCCTACATTCTCGATCCGCAATCGACGTCGGCGATGCTGGTCGGGACTTGCCGCGTCTGGCGCGGTCCTCGGACCGGCGGCACTTACACGGCGCTCAGCCCCAATTTCGAGACGCTCGGTTCCGGAACCTGCTCAGGCAGTGAGGTCAATGTGGTCAGCGCCATGGCGTCGGGCGGCCCCACCGACAAAAACGGGTCGAGCGTGATGTACGCCGGCACCAGCGGCCTGGGACCGATCGACGGGCCGCTGAATTCTCCGAGCGGCGGGCATATCTGGGTGACTGCGAATACGACGGCAGGGACGGCGAGCTTTGCCGATGTCACGAACAACGGCCCGGCGGGCAGCATCAATCCGAACCAGTTTCCGATTTCGGGCGTCGCGATCGATCCATCGGATGCGGCGGGCAGCACAGCGTACGTTACCGTGATGGGCTTCACCGGCGGCCCGGGCCACGTGTGGAAGACCGTGAATGCGGGAGCGACGTGGGTCGACTTCACGGCGAACCTGCCGGATGCGCCGGCGAATGCGGCGCTCGTCTATCCCGCGGGCGCAGAGGTTTTCGTGGCGACCGATGTGGGCGTATTTGCCAGTCCGACGTCGGCTCCGAACTGGACCGAACTCGGCCCGGATCCGCCTTCGGGGCAGCCCGGGTTTCTGCCGAACGTTGCCGTGACTGCTCTGGGGATGTTCACGGCTGGCGGGCAGCAGTTGCTGCGGGCCTCGACTTACGGGCGGGGAATCTGGGAGTTCAATCTGGTGAGCGTGCCGGATTTCGCGCTGGCCATATCGAACTCTCCGCTGGATATTTTTCCCGGGCAGAGTGGCGTATTCAATGGAACCCTTACCGCGATTGACGGATATGCGAGCACGGTGACATTGAGTTGTGTCGCGGGTACGACGGCTCCTCCGCCCACGTGCACGCCGGTTCCGTCAACGCTCGTTCCGGGAAATGCGACGCCGTTTACGGTCGCCGTCGGCGGAGGTGTGGGCGAATACGACTTCAATGTGCAGGGTGCCGGAAATGATCCGAATCATGTGACGCATCTTTTTCCAGTGACGCTCGAATTTCTGGATTTTGGGCTGACCTCGCCAACCCCTGCCAGCGTGAGTGTCGACGCGGGAACGACCTCCTCGCCGGTGAGCCTTCAGGTCACTGCCGGAGGTTCCTTCGACCAGAGCGTGACCGTCGCGTGCACGAGCGCTATTGCCGGCGCGACTTGTATTCTGACGCCGGGAACGACAGTGACTCCAACGGAAAGCGCGCCAGTGAACATGACCGCGGCCGTGATGGTTCCGGCAGCAACGGTGGCGGGAAATTATCCCGTATCGATTTCGGCGACAACGACTGGGTCGCCCTCGCCCGTGACGACTTCGTTTACGCTGATCGTGACGTCGAACCAGAATTTTGTTCTGACGGAGCCGGCTCCATTTCCCGAGATGAATGCCGGGAGCGCCGGAGGCTCCGGGTCCATTTCAATTGCGGCGGTAGATGGATTCACCGGCACGGTTGCGTTGAGCTGCCAGCCGACATCAGGAGCGGCAGCTTGCAGCGTTACGCCGGTTTCCGCCAGCAGCTTTCCTACAACGGCTACTGTGGCGATCAGCGGGGCGAGTGTGACCGCGGGCACATATGCGGTCACGATTACCGCGACATCGGGATCACTCGTTCATACGCTGGCGGTCGCGTTCAATATCGGAGACTACAAGATCACATCTACACAACTGACTCTTTCTGCGACTCCAGGGATGCAGGTCAACGCGAGCTTCGAGGTTGAGTCCTTGTTCTCGTACAGCGGGAAAATCAGCGGCAGCTGTAACGCCAGCGCCCTTCCAGCCGCGATTTGCGTGATCACACCCAGCACTCTTGCGAGTGGGGGCACGGCAATCCTTCCAGTGACAATTGATGTGCCGAATGATGCCGCCGCAGGCGTCTACAACATCCCCATTAACACCCAAGACACGAGTGGAACGCCGGTCCATCCGGCAACGATAACCCTGACCATCGGCCAGGATTTTGAGGTGATCGCTTTGCCCGCGAACCAAAGCCAGACCGTTACGGCCGGTCAGGTGAGCGGGGCCTACAGTGTTACGGTGCAGCCAGTGGGCGCCTCGTTCACTGGGCCAGTGACCGTGCAATGCGCGGCAGTCGGGCTGCCAGCCGGAGCGCAGTGCCTTTTCAATCAGACGAACGCGACGTCTGTGACGGTAACGCCGGGAAATTCCCAGATGCAGATTGTGATGAACGTCACGACGAGTGCGAGCAGCGCCGCCTCACGAAGATTTCGATTCGCATTGCTGTGGCTGCTGTTTCCCGCATTTTTGATTGTCGGAACAGTCTCACCGAGAAAAACGTTGTGCCGCATGGCCGCATTCATGGCCCTCATTGTTGTGCTGCTCGTTCCACTGTTCTCATGCAGCGGCATCAGCGAGGGATCGGTCGGCGGAGGCGGCGGAACTGGCAACCCTGTGAGTTACAACGTCACGATCACGGGATCTTCGCCTGGAATTCCGGCCGATGCGGGGCAAGCCACGGTGGTAACGCTGATCGTGGAGTGAGTAGGCAAAACTTGCATTTCGCCTGAACTCGTCGCAAACGATTTCCCGCCGCCGCTAGAACACGAACTTCAACGACATCTGGATCTGGCGCGGCGCGCCGATGGTCTTGTTCGTTACGCCCAGACCCGTGGGGCAGTTATAGAAGCCGGTATTGCTGCTGTCGCACGAGGTGGGCCGGGGTGTCGTTCCAATCACAGGGAACTGGTTGTAGAACGCGTTCTGCGAGACATCGTCGATCGGAATATCGAAACTGGCGGTGTTGGTGACATTAAAGATGTCGAGGCTGTACTTGAGCGAGTAGTGCTCAGTCAGCGCGGTTTCTTTCACGATGGAGATGTCGGCGCGCTTCTGCCACGACTGCCGGAAGATGTTGCGCTGTCCAGAGGTGAAATTCGTTTCGAACGGATCGTTGGTGGGAATCGCTCCGCCGAGATCGCCGGGATTGAGCAGGGGGATGGTGAAGCAGTCGGACTTCAACGCGGGAGTGCTGCCCGCGCCCGATGCGCCGGTCAGCGCGTTCTTTGGGGTGCATCCGGCAGCGAGTGGAACGATAGGATTGGTGATGCCATCGTAAACGCTGTAGAAAATGCTGCCGACCGCGCCTGTGTAATCGATGATGCTGTAGGGCTGGCCGCTCTGAATCACGGTCAGGCCTTGCAGCGCCCATCCGTTGGTGAATTTTCCGGCCAGCGATGCGGCGCTGCGGAACTTCGGCAGTTGATACATGTAGCTGAAATTGAAAACATGTGTGCGGTCGAAGTCGGAGGAACCGTAGGCCGAGCGCAGTTTGAGCGGGTTGTTGCCGTTGAAGAACAATCCCATGCCGCTCTGCTCGTCGAGCGCGTGCGAATAGGTGTATGAGAATCCGACCTGTAAACCATGGCTCATGCGCTTCTCGATATGCGTCTGAAGCGCGTTGTAGCCCGATACACCGGCGGCCTTGTAGGTTTCCGATTCCGCCGAGTAGCCGATATAGGGCACGCGCATATCCACGTTGCCGCCTTCGTAGGTCGCGAGATAGGTCGACCCATCGGGCAGTTGCTGGAAGTTGAAGCTGTCATCCACCACGGTGTAGCCGTAGGTATAGGACTGCGGAAACTTCGAGTTCGGATGGATGATGTTCGTCGGCGATGCGATCCCCGGCTGATTGAAGGGGATCGGTATCACGCCATGCCGCCCGAGATTGCCGACGTATCCCACTTCAATCATCAGATCGTTGCGCGGCTGCCATTGCACATCGAAAGTCCCGTTGAAGGTGTACGGCAGCTTGTTGGCGCGGTTGTAGGTAGCGAACGAGAACATCTGCGCGCCGTCGACGATGTCCTGTTGATTGGGAAGATACTGCGTGATGTCGGCAGGATTACCGCTCGGCGCCGGGCCGAGCGCCGGCCCCCAGGGACTTGAGAGCGAATAGCCGTTCGCAGGACAGGTGGGAATGTAACCGAGATAGTAGGAATCCGGCGCGCACGCCTGCGCGTTTACATAGGGCGGAGTCTGGTTCACGCCGAACGGTCCGCCGTTGATCACGCCCTCGGCGAATCCGGGAGAGAGATACGAGTACAGTTCGCCGCGGTCATAGTACATGCCCGCTCCGGCGCGAACGACCAGCTTGTCGTTGAAGCGGCGCGGGCTCCACGCGGCCCCCAGTCGCGGGGCGAGGCCCCATTGACGTCCGGTGAGAGTGGTATTGCTCACGCCCTTCGTGGGAAAGAGTTTGTTGTTGCCGGCGATGATGAAGCCGTTCGAAACGATCGCGTCGTTCACGTCGTCGTATTGGTAGCGCGAGGGATCGAAGTTGAAGATACGCCCGTATTTTTCGGTAAGGCCTCCATCCCAGTCGAAGCGCAGGCCGGCAGTCAGGCTGAGGTTGGAGCGAATCTGGAATTTGTCCTGGATGTAGGCGCCGGATTGCCCCGCGCGATAGTAGCGGTTGGCATTGCCTTGCAGGAACTTTGTCGTGGTGAAGTCATCGTTAGTGGTGACGAGTCCCTGAATGAACTGGGAGAAATCCGCCGAAGAAATGATGCCCTGGTTGGTGCGCATGTCGCGCGTGTTGAGCTGGGTGTAGGCGTAGCTGCCGCCGAAGGTCAGCGTGTGCCGGCCGCGGATCCAGATCGCATTCGCCGAAGGCATGATGCGGTTCTGGAAAACTCCCGTGAACGCGCCCTGCGAAGCCGCGCCCTGTCCGATGGTCAGGAATTGAAGGTTTTCGATGCCTGCGGGATTGGCCGTTGGATTGTCGAGCCCGAGGGGATCCACGATCGTAATGCCGGGAAAGGATGAAGATCCGAATGTGTTGATGTTGAACTGCTGCGGAGTGAACGGCTGCGCGATCGTGCTGTAAACCTTTTCGCGCAAAATTCCAAGCACTTCGGTGACGCTGAAGCGCGGGCCGAACGACTGCGTGTTAGTCAGCGACGCGACCTGGCTGCCCGCATCGAGACGCTGCGCGAATCCCGCGACGCTGGAATATGCGTACGGAGCGAGGCTCGGATTGTGCTGGTAGTAATACTTGGCCGAGACAGTATCTTTCGTGCTCGGATTCCAGTCGAGGTTGGCCACAGCCTGGTCGGAGATGAAATATGCGGTGCCGGGAACGATGGCATTTTCGGGGAATTGCGGCGTGGGAGTGATTCCATCCGCCGAAGGAATCAGATACTGGCCGTTCGGAAGTTTGGCCTGGAAAAGCTGGACCGCAACCGGGTTCACATCGCCGCTTCCGGTAAGGCTTGTTCCCCAGATGTCGTTTGATATCTGCGCCAGCCCTTGGGGGGTGCGGTTATTGTCGGTGAGTTCCGAGGGAACGAGCAGGCGCGAGAGTCCGATCTCCTGATCGGAGGAGTGAACGTGCTGATAGCTGACGTAGCCGAAAAGCTTGTCTTTGATGAGCGGTCCGCCGATCGCTCCGCCCAGCGTGTATCGATGCAGTTGCGGGACTTTGTCGTCCGCGGGAATGTTGGGATCCTGCTTGTTGAAAAATGGCGCGGCGTTGAGCCAGTCGGTGCCGCGGTGTCCGTAGACCGTACCGTGAAACGCGTTCGTTCCCGAGGTGGTGCTCATGTCGATGTGCGCGCCGCTAGTGGATCCCTGCTGCGCATCGTACATGGATGTATTGACGCGAAGTTCCTGCACGGTTTCCGGCGCGGGTGTCGGCAAAGCCTGGCCGATCGCCAGATAAACCGAAGCCGTGCTCTGAATGGGTGCGGCACTCGTGCTGGCCGCGTTGGCCACGCCGGTGTTGTTGACGATGCGTGCTGAAGCCACCTGGCTGGTGCTCTTGCCGTTGAACAGGTTGCTGGCGTCGACGCCATTCAGCAGGAAGCTGTTGCTGGTGTCGCGCTGTCCGTTGGCCCAGATGGGCTGATTGCCCAGACCGCTGTTGACTCCTGTGCCGCCCGAAAGTTCGGCATTCACCCCGGGAGAAAGAATCGCCAACCCGGTGAAGCTGCCCGTGGGAAGCGGCACGGCCTGAATCTGCTGCGTTTCGAGGATGTAGCCATTGGTGGTATCGACCGCATTCATGATGGGCGCGGCTGCGACTTCAATGGTGGTATCCACCTGGCCGATCTTCATTGTGACGTTGAGCGTGGCCGTGCGATCCGCCTGCACCAGGATGGTTGGCAGCTTTTGGGATTCAAAACCGGCATGTGTCACGGTGACGGTGTAGGTCCCGATGGGAAGGTTGACGAAATCGTACCCGCCGTTCACGTTGGTTTGCTGGATTCGAGTGAGCTTGGTCTGGTCGCCGACGATGGTCACGGTGGTCTCCGGAAGGACGCTGCCGTTCTTATCGGAAATGGTGCCGGTGATGCCACCCAGCGTCTGTTGCGCGAGCGCGCGCGGAGAAAGCAGCGCAAGCAGCGCCGTTCCAGTCAGAAAGAAAATGCCAAGTTTCATCTTCTTCGCCATAATGACCTCGCTGGAGTTGGAAAACACAAATCCCTTCCGGTGGTTGGACCGGTTTTGAACCCGCTTCCGCCCTTGTTTCAGGAATTACGTGGCCCAGACTGAATGGCTGGAAAATTGATGCCGCCCAATGTACGACAAGAATGGGCAAAGCGGAAGGCGCGCGGCTAATGAAAATTCTTTTGGGCGGAATCAGGAATTTTTATTGGCCCAGTTCCGCACCCCCGGCGAGGCGCGCTTTGTAGGTCCGAGACCGGAGTCCGAACCATGCCCATCCCGCGACCAGGTAAGCCAGATAGATGTAAGGCAACTTCCCGTACGGGCCTTCAGGAATGGGATAAAGATTTCCCGCCAGCGCGAGCAGCATGGCGACCGCGGCCAGGGTGGAAATGACGGGGGCGGCAGGATCGTGGGCGCCATGTTGCCCGAGGTAGCGCGGCAGCGCCATGCATACCAGGGCATAGGCCACTATGAAGCCGTAGGTAGCGAGCGATCCCATCCAGCCATAGACGTCGAGACCGCTTGCGCCGCGCGCCGCCAGCACTGCGACCGGCGCCACGGCTGCGATGCCCGTGATCAGAATCGCGTAGCCGGGAGTCTGGTTTTGGGCGTGAGTGGTTCGCAGCAGATCGTGCGCAAGCCCGTCATGGGCCATGCGCAGCAGCACACGCGCAGCGGCAGTGATGCACGCCAGCGTTCCGGCGAAGAGGCTGACAAGAACGCCGACGTCAATCACCAAACCGAGGACCGGCACGCCGCCCACACGCGCCAGCACATACATCGGCGCCTGGCTCGAGCCGAGGTCCTGGCCGACCCGGTGAAAGCCGAGCACTTCGGCATAGGCGCAAATGGCGAAGAAAGCGCCGGCGAGAAGGGAACTCCCAATTACGGCGCGGGGAATGGATTTCAGCGGGTTGCGGGCTTCAGCGCCCAGCGTCGTGGCGCTTTCGAATCCGACGAAGCTGAAAAGGGCGAGTACGAGTCCGAGTCGAAGGCCGCTGCCGGTCATGCCCTGGAGGTGAACTTCAGCCAAGTCCCAGTGCCGTCCCTGGCGGAAGAGCAGCAGAGCAACCACGACAACGATGGTCGAAACCGAAGCCGCTTCAATCCACAGCATCAGGCGGGCGGAAATCTTCACGTCGCGCCATGCGATGCAGATGGAAACGCCAGTTACAGCGAGCGAGAGGACTACGGCAAGCACGGCATGTCCGTTCGAACCGTGCAAAAACAACAGCTTTGCATAGTGATAGAAGCCGCCGATTACACTCGATCCGGTGGCGATGTAGGCGAGCAGCAAACTCCAGGCAACCGAAGCCGAGAGCCACGGGGGCAGCGTCATCGTAGCGTAGGTGTAAAGGGAACCGGGAGAGGCTGAATGGCGCGCGTAGCGCGCGATACAAAGCGCAACCAGCATGATCGCGACGGTCGCGAGCACATAGGCGAGCCAGGTTCCGTTTCCGGCGAGGGCGCAGACCAGGGGAATCGTCGCGGCGGGAGTGGTCGTCGGCGCCATGGTCGAC
Organism: Candidatus Sulfotelmatobacter sp.; assembly: GCA_036490405.1. GTDB lineage: Bacteria > Acidobacteriota > Terriglobia > Terriglobales > Acidobacteriaceae > Sulfotelmatobacter. The sequence continues at coordinate 58,783 of DASXDY010000092.1, forward strand.
ACCGACTGCGCCAGTGTTTCCGTGGGAGAAAGAATTCCTTGCCGCAATCCGTAATTCGCGTTCAGCGGCTGCGGCGATGCAGAATCCATCTGCGCTCCTGAAATGACGATTGGGATTTGGCGTGGGATTGTACAACACGCGAAAAATACCGGATTGAAAACCTTCACTACCGCGGTCGCGGAGGTACACAAACGAATCAGCGATGGATGAGCCCCTCTGGAAAGTGATCGATTGTCCGCGGCCGCGACTGCCAGAAGAAAAATAAATCCTCTCCAATCGAAAAGAAGCGCAACGACAGCGCGGCGTTCATGCTAATTTGAATTCAATTGTTGTGGGGGATGTATTGAAAGCCTGTATTAATACGAAGTGCGTGGCCGTTGGCCGAATCGTATATTCGGTGGCCACGCGCTGTCCGTTATGCAAGTGGGACCTGAAATTGACAGTTCCTGCAAGCGAATCCGCGGTTTCACCAAAAGCGGCGCGCGAGCAAGCCGCGTCGCGCTAGGCCGGACACCGCTATTTCCCGATATCCTCGTTCCACAGGTCCGCGTGATCGCGGATAAACTCCGTCATCATCTGAACGCATTCGGCGTCGTCGAGGACCAGCACCTGCGTGCCGTGCTGGCGAAATAATTCTTCTGCCCCGAGAAAATTACGGTTCTCGCCGATCACGATGCGCGGAATGCGATAAAGAATGGCCGTTCCCGTACACATGATGCAGGGGCTGAGCGTGCTGACCAGCGTCAGTTCGTGCCAGTCGCGCCGCCTGCCTGCGTTGCGGATGCAAACCGTTTCCGCATGGGCAGTGGGATCTCCTGTCTGCACGCGCAGGTTGTGCCCGCGTGCGATGATACGGCCGGATGCATCGGCGAGCACGGAACCGATGGGCAATCCGCGCTCGCGTAGGCCGGCCCTGGCCTCTGCGATCGCTTCGCGCATCAGGTCGAGATCAGTCATGGCGGATGATTCTATCCCGGCGGGAACGCGGCGGCCAGAACGACTCCCGACGGCATTGGGGGAAGAAGCGCGAATTCAACAAATGGCGAGTTCAACAAACGAGGTGCCTCCTCGAATCGTCATCGGACCAGAATCAGCTTCGTCAGTGGGACAAATCGCGTTCCTGAACGGAACCAATGCGTCCCCTTGCGGAATGGACGGAGAACAAAAACTGGGCGCGGAGCTGTCAGAAGAAAAGCGGAAACATGCACATAACAATCTTGGCGGGGACGACAAACGCCGACTGCGGGGATTGAACCAAGAAGCTTGGTGCGAAAGGGGGGACTCGAACCCCCACGGTTTTACCCGCCAGATCCTAAGTCTGGTGCGTCTGCCAATTCCGCCACTCTCGCACGGTCTGGAAGTCTAGTTTACCGCCTTGGTCATTGGCAGGGAAGCTGCTCCTTGTTTCTCGCAGTGTTGACGAAAGGCTTCAACCACAGAGGCCACAAAGGAACACGAAGGAAAGCTTTCATTCCGCCTCGTTCGCGACACTTCGTGTCCCATGTGATGGTTTTGATGCAACGACACAAATTCGGCAATCGAGCCTACTTCGACAACTCTGAAATCTGAACGTGATACGGGGCAAGCAATTCCCCGGTGGCGTGATCCACCGTGGCGACGGCGAGCTGATATCCGACTTCCGCCTGCAACAACGCCTGTTGCGCCGTGGCCAATTCCGTCTGCGCTTCCAGCA
>DASXDY010000105.1:0-21723 GCA_036490405.1 Candidatus Sulfotelmatobacter sp.
GCCCACGCCTGGGACGATTCCGATTTCCTCAACGAAGATGAAGACGAAGAAGTGTACGAGACAGAAGAAGATGCCGCCCGCCACCGAGGCGTAATGAAGGCCGCAGAATACCTCTACGACCTGGACCGCAAAACCGGAGGCCAAGACGGCTCGGCAGAAAAACCATCTGACGTTAAACGAGAAGAGAAGCCAGATTCCAGCAAAAAGAAATCTCCCGCCCGAGAACTCAGCCCAGCCGAGATACGCGAACAGATCCGTCAGAAGGTAATAGACCGCGCCCCAGCACTGCTGGCGGCGAATCCGGGTTTCGCGCAGAGCTTGTCGAAAAAGCTGCAGGAAAGACAAGCGAGTGGCCAACTAAGCAACGGTGGCCCATTCAAGCCCGCAGTTGGCTTGAGTGGGGACCAGTGAACTCGCGATTAAATAGTGAGGGGAAACGAGAACCAATGCCGGCAGTCTACGGATTCGCAGGCGCGCTCAACAGCTCACAATTCTCAACGCACCTCACCGTGTCGGCCTCGACCGTGGCTTTCTTTTTGCCGGAAAAATCGATGTCCGGAAGGATCAGCAGCGTCTGCGTCCCATTGGCGACGTTGAAAGTGCAATGGAAGCTCATCGACTGGACGCCGCGTTCCTTGCAGCCGGTTTGGTCAAGGGCATCGGTGAGTGTCACGGTCTTGTCATAGACCTGGTCGGCAAGATGCGATGGCAGCAGCGCGACCGTCAGCGGGATCGGCGACTTGATGTGCACGCTGAGTTCCTGGCCGTCGTGGTCCGGAGTCATCAGGCTGTAGACCTTGGGTACCGGAGTGATCTGATATTTTTCGTCGAGGATGCGCCGCCAGTGGAACTCGGGCTGAACGTAGCTGAAGTACTGGATGTGCAGATCGTTGGGCGAAATGAATTGCCGCGCTCCGGGTCCGAGAATTGCGCCAATCGTGGTGACAACGTTCCGCTCGGGCCTGCGTTCGTCGCGGAAGGTAATGATCATCGGGCGTTCGGAAGGAAGATGACATTCATAAATCGCGCTGGTGACATGCTCCCTAATGCAGAGGAAGCTGAAGTGCGCGGGAGCTCCGGGCTGCTGCGCGGCATTCCATTCGTCAGCCCAAACCATTGCCACGGTGACGGGATATCTGGTGTCAATCTGCACATGCATGTCGCCGCCGCCGACAGCGGGATGGTAGACGCGGCCGGCATGCAGGCTGGCGGGCTCCAAAGGGATCGTCTCGCTGTTGGCAGGACTCCAGTAGAACCCTGGATTTTGCGCGGACAGGTTCGCGGCGAAAGCGCAGATCAGCAGCGCACCAAAAATAGAAAGTTTCCTCATACTAGAAGTATTCGCTGGTCAATGCGCGTGCCCTAGTGAATTCGCGAGTATGAGATTACCGAGGTACCAGATAGAGGAGAAGTCCATGGAATCCCCACTTCTCGCAAAAAGCGCGAGAAATGGGGTACCCCTGTGTCCTTGTATGATGTTGCTGATCATTCGGCGGGAGTGCGTTCGTTCCTGGAGGATCCACAAACATGAATAGCGATGCAAAGCCGGCGGTATCGGCCCACTCTACGCGGCGCCAGGTGGTGGCGGGGATTTTCGTCGCGTGCTCGGCGCCGATCTTGAGCGCTGCCGCCTGGAAACGTGGGCAGGACGACAAGATGGCGTCGATTCCCAGCACGGCGGCCAACAAAGACCGCACGTCGCTGCACCAGGAGATCGATTACAAGGCGGCTCCGTCGCGGATTTATGAGGTGTTGTTGAGTTCGAAAGATTTCACGGCATTTTCCGGACTGCCGGCGGAAATCGATCCGAAAGTGGGCGGGGCGTTCTCGATGTTTGGCGGGCTAGTCGTCGGCCGGAATGTGGAGTTGGCGCCAAGCCAGCGGATCGTGCAGGCATGGCGACTGTCGAAAGAGTTTCCAGAAGGAACTTACTCGCTGGTCAAGTTTGAACTGAAGGCGCAAGGTAGTGGAACCAGAATCGTTCTCGATCACACGGGATTTCCCGAAGGCCACTTCGATCATCTCGATACTGGGTGGCATTCGCACTACTGGGATCCATTGAAGAAGTTTCTGGGATAGTGAAAGAAAAGCCTTTTGCCGCGGATTTATGCGGATTCTCACGGATAGGGCAATTACTCATGGGCAAAGTCAGAGTCGCAGCATTTTCCATTTCCCTCGATGGTTTCGGCGCCGGCCCGCGGCAGGATTTGCATAATCCCCTTGGCATGCGCGGGACTGAGTTGCACGGCTGGTTCTTCCCTACCGAGACGTTCAAAAAGGTCGTTGGACTTGCCGGCGAGAAGGCTGGTGGAACGACTGGTGTCGACAATCAGATGGCTGTGAAATCATTCGAGAATGTCGGCGCGTGGATTCTCGGGCGCAACATGTTTGGACCGATACGCGGGCCTTGGCCCGACGATTCGTGGAAGGGATGGTGGGGCGAGGAGCCTCCGTATCACGTGCCGGTGTTCGTATTGACGCATCACGCGCGGGCCCCGCTGGAGATGAAGGGCGGGACGACATTTTATTTCGTGACCGATGGAATCGAATCGGCGCTACGGAAGGCGAAGGACGCCGCGCAGGGCAAGGACGTTCGCATCGGGGGCGGAGTCGCAACCCTCCGCCAGTATCTGATCGCGGGGCACATCGACGAGATGCATCTGGCAGTTTCCCCGGTGCTGCTGGGTGAAGGCGAGAATTTATTTGCCGGAATGAATCTGCACCAGTTGGGGCTCAGGGTAGTGAAGACCGTCGCGGGTGAGAATGCTACGCATGTGTTGCTTGAGAGGAAGTGACAAGCAGCGAGCCCCACTTCTCGCGCAAAACGCCGCGCGAGAAATGGGGCATCCGAACCTTCCTTATTTGCGGGCTTCGTGGACGAACGCGTCCAACTCACGATTGAAGCGGGGGGCGTCTTCCCAGAAGGGCATGTGCGCGCAGTTCGGATAGAGCGATATTTTCGCGTGCGGGATCACTGAGGCAGTGTATTGGCTTACGGCGGGAATCACGATCTGGTCCTGCTCGCCATGGGTGATGAGCACGGGAACCTTTACTGTGCGTAGCGCGTCGTCATAAGGAGTCGTCCGCGTCAGCATGTGAGTACGAATCTCCGCGGAGGGAAGCAGGTTATATTCGACCATCGTCTCCAGTTCGGCGGGCGGCAACGGTTCGGCACTGCACTTTTCGACGAATTTCCTCATGTTCTGCCTGTTGTTCGGCGGATCGTCGATCATCAAAGCGCGGCGAAGAACTTTGCCTCCAGCTGAAGTGAACTCGGGTCCGGTCTTGGTCGAGGCCGCAACGAAGTTGATCGCGGCCAAACGAGAGTCTCCGTAAGTCAGCAGATAGTCGCAGATAACACGGCCGGCATAGGACCACGCGGCGATTACAGGCCGTTCGAGATGCAGCGCGTCCATGATGGCGGTGAGATCGTGCGCCCAGCGCGGGTTTTCCTGATACGACACGGCGTCGAGCGGTTTGGAGGAATCGCCATGTCCGCGGAGATCGAAGGTGATCAGGCGGAACTGCTGGGCTAGATCGCTTTCATATTGCTTGCGCCACGAGAGATGGCACTGGGAGATTCCGTGAATGAAAAGAATTGGTCGGCCGGAGGGATTTCCCCACTCCTGGACCGCAAGAGTGACGCCGTCGGGGGTTTGGATTTTGTGGCGGGCGATTAGCGTGGACATCGAGAATGATTGTAGCTTGGGGTTCGGGTCTTGGGTCTCGTCTTATCACAGCGGCTGAAGGCGTGGTGGTGGTATTTTTTCTGACGCACGGCTGAAGGAAGCTGCGGGGAAACTCCATGCGCCCACAGACGACCACTGGGGCCTAAAGCTCAGACCGATTGTGCACGCTTGACGCGGCGCTGAAGCGCCGCTCTTCCACGGCAATCCACGCATTCGACAGTCTCTCCGCAGGTCGTGGAGGCGTACCGAGAAAGGCGTACCGACAAGCGCGTACGTAGAGAGCGTACCGAGAAGGCGTGCGAGAAAGGGTATCGAGAGGGCCCGCGGGAAAGGCATTGGGGGGGAAAGGCGTGCCAGAATATAACGCGCCAGAGGCGCGTTGGGGCGCCGAGCCTTTGGTGGAGTGTCCGCGGCATACAGTCGGAGCCGAAGAAGTCAGGCGTTGACTTCACTCTGGACTTCCGGGGTTTTCTTGAATGCGGGATCTAGATGCCGCGCGCGGCGGCCGAAGATGGCTTCGACGATCAGCTTGAAAATTATCCCGCGATTTTCGGCCACTACTTTCAGCCAGGCGAATTTTCCCATCATGGGGAAATAGATTCCGCGGAAGCAGAGGCGGGCGAGCAGGATATTGACGCGATATCCGAGCGGTTGGTCGTCGAGCGACTCGACGGCGTGCGCGACCGCTTTGGGGCTATAGGCGTGGTTCCATCCGTATTTCACTTCGGCGTGGGCCTCGTCGATGGTCATCTTGAGTGGCGTGTGGGCCATGGCGAAGGGGATGAATTCCTGCCAGTGCTTGCGGCGGGTGAGTCGTCCAGTGTTGTCGAGGCGCGTGTAGAGCGGGGTTCCAGGCAAGGGCGTCAGCAGGCCGAAGATGGGCAGCCCCGGCGGCCAGGTGCGGACCTGTTCGAGCGTCCGCTCGGCGACTCCGACCGTGTCGTTGTCCATGCCGAAGATGAATGAGGTGATGGCGTAGACGTTGCGTTTGGCGAGGCGTTCGAGGACTTGCGCGTATTCACCGGGCTTGTTGAATCCCTTGTTTACGTCTTTGAGATTGGCGGGATCGATCGACTCCATGCCGATGAAGACCCACTTGCCGCCGGAGGCGGCGATCAGGTCGACGAGTTCTTCGTCGCGCAGCAGGTTGGCGCTGATCTGCGCGACCCAGTGAACCTGCGCCTTGGCCGCGATGATGTCTTTGAGCAGGGACTTGGTGCGCTTGACGTTGATGGCGAAATTGTCGTCGATGAAGAAGACGGCGATCTGGCCCTTTTCCTTGCGCGCGCGGGCTTTCAGCATGAGCAATTCATTGACGACGCTCTCGTTGGTGCGGAAGCGTATGGAGTCTCCGAAAAATCCGGTGACGGTGCAGAACTCGCACCCGTAGGGGCAGCCGCGGCCGGATTCGACGGGGACGATGCGGAAAGTTCCCCAGCCTTCGCCGACTTTGCTCAGAAGCGGAAAAACGGCTTTCGGGAGAATGTTAAATTGATGGAGATCGATCTTGTCCCAGGGAATTACGGGATAGGGCTTGAGTGGAGGCTTGGCTTCTTTCCCTGCTGCATCAACCGGCGCGTAGATCTCTTTGAGCTGGCCATTGGCAGCGTCGTTGACGATCTGCGGCCAGGTGTCGTCCGCTTCGCCGAGGGCGACGGCGTCGGCGTGGCGCGGGCCGCCATCGCGGCCGAGAGCTTCATCGGCGAGTTCGGTGACGTGCGGGCCGCCCATGACGACGGGAACTCCGGTGGCGCGGATGGCGTCGGCGATGCGGTAAGCCTTTGCGATCATGCGGGTCATGGCCCCGATGCCGACCAGGCCGATGTTTTCATCGCGGACATATTGGGCGATCTGGGTTTCGTCCATGGGCTGGGCGTTGCCGTCGATCAGGACGACTTCATGGCCGGCAGGAGTGAGCGCCTGGAGGAGAAACATCCACAGGTGCGGCATAAAGTTGCGGGTTACGCCGTTGTCAGGGTTGTAGAGGAGAATTCTCATGACAGCTCCTTCTCAGATCGAGCGTGGAACACACCGGGCCGTCACGAGCGATGCCGCCGACCGGCATCTGTAGGCTTGTGCCTTGCGAATAGATAGTTAGGGTTCCCGGTGTCAGTGAATTGTACACCTTGGGATGAGGCGGAGCGGCCACGATGGTTGCGGGGTGGGGTTCATGGAGATGCCGAGTTCCCAAGACGGGAACGACGGTGCCGCTAAGAGAAAGCCAAAATCCCCACTTCTCGCGCACAAATCGCGCGAGAAGTGGGGCGCCCGACTCATCTTTATTGCCTACATTCCTGACTCACTGGGCGGGCGTTTCCTGTGGGGCTGGAGCGGGGGCTTCGGCTGCAACCTCCGGCGGCACCGGGCTGATCTTCACCGTGCTCAGGATCTGCTCGAGACGAGTGAAAACTTTATCGCGGTCCACGTGCTTGACCAGGCCTTCTTCCGAGGCGTCGGTGGTGACGTTCAATGCGAACTCGTAGCAGGCTCCATTCTGGTAGATATGGAAGTACTTGGAGTCGCTTTGCCGCGTGCCTTCGCCGGAGACGGCTTCGGTGGCGCGGAGTTCGAGGTCGCCGATGAGGAGCTTATTCGCGTCGGGGGATTTTGCATCAGTGGTGACGGGTTTATCTGCGCCGGTGGCAGCTGCGACCGACGTAGGGTCCTTCGGACCGCACTTGGTGCCGTCCTCAGGATGACAAGATTCAGAGGCTGGGGTGACTCCAGAGTCTTTCGCGACTTCTTTCGTGCTGTCCTTTGATGGGTCGGGGGAAGACTGAGACGTGGAGGAATCCGATATCGCCTCCGACGTCATGCTCTGCCTGGGCTGCGGGACGGCGAATTCGCTGCATTGATCGGAGCTCACGGCCTTGTTGACGCTTACGTTGAAGAACGCCGAGGAAAAATCCGTGTTGGTGTAGTTCGTTTCGGGGAGAGAGACGGCGGCGAGGGCGACTCCGCCGGGCTGCACGAAGTTCATCGGGATCGGAGTTTGCGCAACCAGTTGGGTGGCGGCGTCTCCGGTTTCGATCGCGTAGCGGCGCGGATATTCGAAAGTCACGCCGTACGTCTTGTCAGCATAGTTGACGGTTGCGGGCCTCTTGCGGACTACGGGCCTTTTCGGAGCGGGCTTGTTCTCGGCCTGGATTACGGGCGTAGCCGATGGCGTCGGAGCCGAGTTCGGTGGTTGTACCGCGGGAATCTGGTTGTTGGTGGTTACGGGTTTCGGTTTGTCGCTGGAGCATCCGACGGCTACAGAGCAGACGATGAGAACAGCGGCAAACAAATAAGCGTTGAGATTTCCCAGAGCTGCGCTGGCGATGTTTTTCGTGATGTTGCTTTTGCCCCAGGATACTGAGCTTGCGGTAATGCGGGTCATGGTGGTTGCCTCCTGCCGGGTCGCGGCGATGGAGTGAGTTGCAAGCGGCGGACCGATATGGAAGTGATTGATACAACGTGAGTTGATGGATCTCTGCGCTGTGGATAGGACGACACGTTGTGTGTTGCAGGCTACGGTAATCAGCGGTGCCGCCTGCTCAGCCAGCCTGGGGCCGGCAGACGCTCCCCGGTCTTCGAATTCAGGAAGCTCGACCTCTTGCTAACCGAGGGAAGCGGCGGTAGTCTAACTCGGTAACCGAGAGGAGTTGCCTTGTGAGCAAGCCATCCGACCTGGTGCAGGGTACGCTGGACATGCTGATCCTCAAGATAGTGGCATTGGAACCATTGAACGGGTGGGCCATCAGCCAGCGGCTGAAACAGATTTCGAGCGACGTGCTTGGAGTGAGCGACGGTTCGCTTTATCCGGCCCTTCATAAGCTCGAGCGCCGGGGATGGATTCGCGCACAGTGGAAGCCGAGTGAAAACAATCGTCGCGCCAAGTTTTATCTGCTGACGCGATTGGGGCGAAAGCAGTTGGAGAAGGAAACGGCCAACTGGAACCGGGTGTCGTCGGCGATCTCCGGAATCGTGCAGCTCAAAGAGGCGTGAGTATGGATATGGAACAATGGCTCTATTCCCTGCCTGCGCGCCTGCGCGTCCTGTTCCGCTCCAATCAAGTGGAGCGGGAGATGAAAGAGGAACTGCGGGAACACCTGGAGATGCAAATCCGGGGAAACATCGCGAAAGGGATGCCGCCGCCCGTCGCGCGGCGGTCGGCCATGCTTACGATGGGCGGTCTGCCGCAGATTGAACAACAGTGCCGGGACGCTCGCGGCGCGAGCTTGATCGGCGATTTTGTTCAGGACACGCGCTACGGTTTTCGGCAACTGTTTCGCAGCCCTGGGTTTTCCGCTCTGGCACTCCTGTGCCTGACTCTGGGAATCGGCGCAAACGCCGCGGTATTCAGCTGGATCGAGGGAATTCTGTTCCGTCCGTATCCTGCGGTTGTGCACCAGGAGCGGCTGTTTGCGCTGGCCGGGACAGCCCGCGGAGAAAGCGATCCGGGAGAACTGTCGTGGCCCGATTTTCAGGATGTGCGCAGAGACTGTTCTCTTTGCGATCAGGCATTCGTCAGCAAGATTACCGGAAGTACTCTGAGCATTGGCGATCATGCGGAGACGGCGCGGGGAAGCATCGTTTCCGCGAACTATTTTGACGCGATTGGAGTGCGCCCCGTGCTGGGGCGAGGATTCGAAGCGGGCGAGGACAATGGCAGCGACGCTCACCCGGTAGTTGTAATCAGCTACCAGCTGTGGCGCGATCGATACAAAAGCGATCCGGAAATCATCGGCAAGACGCAGCGCTTCAATAATGTCCCGCATGCCATTATCGGCGTCGCGCCCGAGGGATTCCACGGGACGTTTGTGGGCTGGGCGATCCAGTTCTGGGTCCCGACCTCAATGGAAGCAACGTTTGAGAGCGGTGGCTACAAGCTTGAAGAGCGCGATGCGCGGTGGATCGAAGCCTTCGTGCGGCTCAAGCCGGGAGTGAGCCGCACGCAGGCGCAGCAGGAGATTTCGGCCATCGCGCGACGGCTAGAGACGAGCTATCCGGCCAGCAATCGCGGCCGTGGCATCGGAATCTGGCCGTTGTGGCAAACGCCATTTAATCACGCCCGCACGATGCTGCCGACACTCGGGTTCATGGTTGTTGTCGTAGCCTTCGTGCTTCTGATCGCCTGTGCGAACGTAGGCAACCTGCTGCTCGTACGGTCTTTTGCCCGGCGCCACGAGATGAGCATTCGTCTGGCCATTGGCGCGAGCCGGCTGCGTCTGACGAAGCAGTTGCTTACCGAGGGCTTGCTCCTCTCCGCGATCGGAACCGCCGGCGGACTTCTGGTTGCGTATTGGTGCCGGCACGCACTGGTTTTGTTGTTGCCCACGCGCTCCGGAGTAGCCATGTATCTTCCGGGCGAGATCGATGCCCGGGTGATGGTAATGAGCGCGGGCATCTGCATGCTGGTGACCTTGCTCGTGGGAGTCATTCCCGCGTTCCATGCGCGGGATCTCGACCTGGCGGGACCTTTGAAGGCTGAATCTGCGGGAGTGGTCGGAGCCAGAGGCAGAACGTGGTTGCGCTCCAGCCTCGTGGTTCTTCAGGTCTGTCTCAGTTTTCTGCTTGTGGTGGGAGCGGCGTTGCTGCTGGAAAGCCTGGAAAAGATTCGAAGCACGAGTCCCGGCTTTACGACCAAGAGTGTCGTGACGGCCGGAGTTTCGCTGGTGGCGGCGGGATACGATGTTCCGCGAGCGAAGATCTTTCAGGATGAACTGATCGACCGGCTGAATGCGCTTTCCGGTGTAGAGTCCGCTGCATTCGCCAGCGTCACGCCGCTCGGTTACGGAACATTTTCCGAGACGCCGATTGCGATCGACGGCTACCGGCCATCCCTGGAAGAACAACCTTCGGTGGAGTACAACCAGGTTGGGCCGGGATATTTCACGACCTTGGGGATCCCCTTGGTCTCGGGGCGGGAGTTTGAGCGCAGCGATAATGAAAGCGCTCCGCTGGTGGCGATCGTGAACCGCGCCATGGTGATGCGCTACTGGGCGGGCGAAGATCCCGTCGGCCGCCGGCTCCAGGTAAAAGGCGGTTGGGCCCGTGTGGTCGGAGTGGCCGCCGACTCGAAGTACGAAAGCATGCGTGAAGCCACGAAGCCATTCTTCTATGTGCCATTGCGGCAAGAGTTCGTGCGCGGAGCTGCACTGAACATCCGGACCAGTCAACCGGTCGCGAGCATACGCGCCGCTCTGGTACGAGAGGTGCAAGCGCTGGACGAGAACCTTGCGCTTTCGGAAATGATCACGCTTCAGGAACAAGTGAATCGATCGACTTCGCCGCAGTTGGTTGCGGTGACCCTGGTCTCGATCCTCGGAGGGCTGGCGCTTCTGCTGGCTGGTATCGGCCTGTACGGAGTGATCTCTTACGCGGTGGCGCAGAGCCGGCGCGAACTCGGCCTGCGCATGGCGCTGGGAGCGGGCGGGGCGAACTTGATCCGGCTGGTGATTTCCCGCGGCTTGCGGCTTACCGGGGCGGGCGTGATCTTCGGCATGGTGGCGGCGCTGATTCTGACGAGATTACTCGGGCCGCTCCTCTACGGTGTGAACCCGCACGATCCGCTGATTTTCGGGCTGGCATTGCTGGTAATGACCACGACGGCGCTTGCGGCGTGCCTGTTTCCGGCTTGGCGCGCCAGCAGGACCGATCCGGCGCGCGTGCTGCGAGATTAATTGTCAGGGTGAGGTTCTTGACGCGCTTTTCAACCGGAGATTCGTCCTTAAAGTGTAGCGGGTATGCTCCTCCAACATTAAAAGCCCCACTTCTCGCGCTTACAGCACGCGAGAAATGGGGCACCCGTTGCTTCTTAGTTCTTCAATCGGCTATTGCACTTTGCACAGACCGATGATGTCATTGGCGATCTGGGTTGCGCCGTCGAGGACATTCGGGATCGAATGCGGAGCGTCGGCGACGCAGGTCTGCTCTTTCTTGCTGGTGATTTTGTTGTACCAGTCCAGGCCGATCGGAATCGCGGAACTTACATCCGTACCGCCAAAGACTACGTTTACGTAGGTCTTGGAGAAGTTGTAGGTTGCACCCGAGGCTTCGACGCTGTCAGCGAGGAAGAAAGCAGATCCTCCCGGCGGCGGGTTGCCCTTGGTGGCGTTGGAGCAGTATTTGTTTGGAGTGTAGGCGGGGTCCCAAACTGCGCCGTCTACCGATCCAAAGCATGTACCCATCGACCCCTTACCGCAAAAAGTATTCATTTTTCCCGCATTGCACATGCAGCCCCAGTCGAGGCGGGCGGTGGGCGGGCCGCTGGTCACTTCAGCCATAGAAATGTTGTTGGGATAATCTGAGAGAACGTAGGCGAGGGCGCCTGCGCCTCCGCTGTTGGCGGTTGCGCACATGGGCAAGGTGTTCTTGTTCTGAATTTTCGTGTAAACGTAGTTCGCGACCGTTGCCCAGCGGCAGGATGCGGCGAGAACGCCTCCGGGGCCTTGAACCCATCCTCCGGGTTGAGCGGTGTTGAAAGGAGTGCCCCAGGAAACCTGTACGGTGCGGAAGCCCGCGTTGTATACATTTTGGACTGCGGTTTTTCCATAAGTAAAGATGGTGTCGTAGAGGCCGTTGCCGTCGGTCCCCGTGCCATAGAGCACGGTGCCTTTCGGGCTCGAGGGGGTGTTGATCTTAAGATAGGCGCTCACGTTGCCGACGCTCGGACAGCTGACGGTCAGTTGCTGGCAGCTAGCGCCGGTCATGCCGCCGCTCTTGCAGGCAATGGATTTTTCAGTGACGGATCCGAGGGCACGCGATGGGTGAACGGCCTCGGCGGTGGCATCGTCATCCTGCGCGTAGGCGGCGCCGGCGAGTAGCAGCGCGATGATGGCGAGATAAAAAGCTTTCTGCATCGAAATTACTCCTCTCGTGAAAGGCTGGTGCTGATTGGGTGAATGCGAAATGCCTGGCCAGTGTCTTGGACTTTACGCGGCGCGCGTCCCGCCCTCGATCAACTTAGATCGGTTGGAAGGCCGTTCCCATGGAAGAAAGCAATCTTAACCGTTGCTGCCTGCCATGGATCGATGCAGAACTGCTGGCGATCGTCGAGGCCGGAATCTCCAAGCCGACGAAGAACGCCTGGATAGTAAAGCAGCCCAGTAGAGGGAGTCTGCGCCGATGGAAAAGCCGTGTCAAGACGGTTTGGGTGAATTTATGAATAATGGAGACGCAGAGATGCAAAATTCTGCAACATGAAGTGCAGCCAGCCATGCCGGCCGCAGAGGTCCCCGGGCGTGCGACGGCCGCGGAGATCCGTTTATTGTGATGGCTTGATTTTATTCCGCTGGAGGATTGATGCGTAAAACCGCGTTGGGATGTCTGCTGTGTCTTATCGTGTGTGCGCGGCCGGGACTCATGCAAGCGCAGAGCGCAGTGGGGCCGCAGAAGATCATTATCGATACCGACATTGGCGACGATGTAGACGACGCGTTCGCGCTGGCGCTGGCGGTGAAGAGTCCGGAGCTGAAGGTATTGGGAGTGACGACAACTTTTGGCGATACGGAAGCCCGCGCCAGAATCGCGGATCGCTTGCTCGGCGAAGTCGGAGAGGCGCAGATTCCAGTTTATGCGGGAAGGGCGACGGCGACGAAGAATCCTATGTCGCAGCGGGCCTACGGAGAGCACGGGTCGTTCACCAGGAACTCGCATGCGGACGCGGTTGAGTTCATTCTGGAGCAGATTCGAAAATATCCCGGCGAGATCACGCTGATCGCGATAGGACCGCTGATGAATGTGGGCGCTGCAATCGACAAAGACGCGGCGACGTTTCGAAAGCTGAAAGGCGTCGTGCTGATGGGTGGATCGGTGCGGCGAGGTTATGGAGATCTGGGATATACGGCGCCGGTGCCTCCCATGCCCGAGTGGAATATCCTGAATGACATTCCTTCAGCGCAGAAGTTGTTTGCGGCGGGCGTGCCGCTTTATGTGATGCCGCTGGATTCAACTCAGCTAAAGCTCGACGAAGTGAAGCGCGCCTGGTTGTTCAGCCGCGGAACAGCAGTGAGCGACCAGCTCGCGATTCTCTATCACCTCTGGGGGCAAGAGACGCCAACGTTGTTTGATCCGATGACGCTGGCGTATGTGCTGCAGCGGGAGTTGTGCCCGGTGACGCCGATGCATATTCGTGTGGACGAGAAGGGCTATACGCGCGAAGAACCGGGGCCAGTGAACGCGCAGGTTTGCCTGAATTCGAATGCGGAAGATTTCTTCCGCTTTTACTTGAAGAGAGTGGGGGCGAAATGAAACTTGAGAATCAACAGCTGGGGCAGAGTCCGATTGAAATCAAAAATCCCACCCTTCGACAAACTCAGGGCAGGCTTTCTCGCGCACAAAGCACGCGAGAAATGGGACACCAGCTGGCTTTGCTGGCGATATTGCTGGTTCTGAGTGTCGCGGGATTTGCTCAGTCGAAGCAGGATGTGGATCTGATCGTTAGCGGCGGAATCGTGGTGACGATGGATGGGTCGCGCACGATTCTGCACGACGGCAGCGTCGCAGCACGCGGGGATTCGATTGTGGAGGCGGGGCCTCGTGCCGATATCGAGGCGAGATACAAAGCCGCGCAGACCATCGACGCGCATGGCGCTCTCGTGCTGCCTGGGTTTATCAACGGACATACGCACGTTCCAATGACGTTGTTTCGCGGGTTGCACGACGATGTGACGCTGAACGACTGGCTCTATAAGTATATTTTCCCGGCGGAAGCGAAGAATGTGAATGAAGACTTCGTGCGGTGGGGAACGCGGCTGGCCGCTGCGGAGCAGATTCGTGCCGGGGTTACGACATTCGCCGATATGTACTACTTCGAGGATGCGGTCGCGGAGGAGACGAAGGCTGCCGGAATGCGCGGAGTACTCGGCGAGACATTCATCGACTTCCCAGCGCCTGATAACAAATCCGAAGCAGAGATGCTGGCCTACACCGAGAAATTTCTCAAGCGCTGGCAGGGGGACCCGCTGATCACGGCGGCTCCGGCGCCGCATTCGATCTATACGTGCTCGAAGAAAACCTTGCAGGATGCGGCTGCGGTCGCCCGGAAGTACCACGCGCCCATTCTGATTCACATGGCGGAGATGAAAAAGGAATACGACGACAGCATGAAGCAGAACGGAATGTCTCCGGTGCAGTATATGGATAAGATCGGACTGCTCGGGCCCGACGTGATCGGCGCGCACTGCATTTACGTGGATGAAACCGACCGAAAACTGCTGAAAGAGCGCGGCGTCGGGTGCGTGCACAATCCATCCAGCAACATGATGATCGCGAGCGGGGTGGCGCCTGTACCTGAAATGCGCGCCGCGGGTGTCGCTGTCGGCCTGGGCACCGACGGCCCGGCAGGAAGTAATAACGATCTCGACCTGATGGAAGAGATTGATCTTGCGGCGAAGCTGGCGAAGATCCACAAGATGGATCCGCTGGCGCTGAATGCGAAGGCGGTCGTAGAAATGGCGACGATTGATGGTGCCCGGGCGATCCACAAAGAGAAGGAGATCGGCTCCATCGAAGCGGGGAAGAAGGCGGATTTGATTCTCATCAGCCTCGATGAACCGAATGCCGTGCCCATGTATGACGTATATGCGCAGATTGCGTATTCCCTCAAGGGCAGCGATGTCGAAACTGTGATCATCGGGGGGCGCGTAGTTATGCGTGATCATAGGTTGCTAACTATTGATGAGCCGGCAGTTCTTGAGAAGGCGCGGGAATATGGGAAGTCGGTGAAGAAGTCACTGGGGATGGAATGAGAGTTGCGCGGCGGGGAACAGCAGGTTCCTCCCTTCGGTCGGAATGACATGGTCAGGGCTTGCGAAAATCCAGCCGAACAGCTTGCCGGAAAGATTCCAATGAAATATCTGATTGCGGTGTTTTGCCTGCTCTCGCTCAACGTTTGTTTCGCGCAGAAGATCGCAATCACATTCGACGATCTTCCGCTGAATGGCAGCCTGCCTCCCGGGGTCACGCGGGCCGAGATCGCGCGCGGAGCGATCGCAATCTTGAAGAAGCATCACGCGCCGCCCGCTTATGGATTCATCAACGCAAAAAAGCTGGAAGGGAATCCCGATGCGGCGGAGGCGCTGAGAATCTGGGCGGCATCGGAGCCGGTGGGAAATCATACCTACTCGCATCTGGACCTGAATGACAATCCGGCTGAAGCTTTTGAACGCGAAATCGAGCAGAACGAGCCCGCGCTCGAATTATTGGCGGCACCGGGGCGGGAATGGCATTGGCTGCGGTATCCGTATTTGCGCGAGGGAGACTCGGTGGAGAAACGGCGCGCGGTACGGAGCTACCTGGCGGCTCACGGATACAAGATCGCGCAAGTCACTATGGATTGGGAAGACTACATGTGGAACTCGGCGTATGCACGTTGCGTAGCGAAGGATGACGCGCAATCAATCGCATGGCTGAAGTCGAGTTATCTGGAATATGAAGACTCCTATCTGGATCTAGGCCGCGAATTGGCGAAGCTGACTTTCGGGCACGATATCAATCACGTGCTTCTTCTTCACCTTGGTGCGTTCACCGGCACGATCCTGCCGGACGCGCTGGACCATTTGAATAAGCGGGGGTTCAGGCTTGTGACGTTGGAAGAGGCCCAGAGCGATCCTGCATATAACACTGACCCGGATGCGGGATCGAAGTATGGCGGGACGCTACTGGAGCAGATCATGGACGCGAGGCAGATCAAGTTTCCACCCGTGAAGGAGAAGCCGTACCAGCGCATGAAGGAAATCTGTCAGTAAGGTGTTACGGCGGCAAGGAATTCCTTTCGATTCGTCTGCGTCCTGGTTACAAAGTCAAATTGTTGGCTGTTCTCCTGCCTTAGGCGGCCAGTCACTTATAATCGAAAGATTCTCTATGGCTGCCATTCTCGACCAGATCGTTGCGGCTACGCGAGCGCGCGTGGCTGACGCCAAGCGCGCAGCCGACGTGCGCGAACTGGAACAGCGGGCGGAACAGCACTCCCCGCGCGGATTTCGCCGCGCTCTTGCTGAAAAGAGCCGCGGTGGAATTGCGGTCATCGCTGAGTTGAAGAAGGCCTCACCCTCGAAGGGACTGATCCGGGCGGAGTTTGATCCGGACAAACTGGCGCGTGAGCTGGAAGCGGCAGGCGCGGCGGCATTATCGGTGCTGACTGACGAAGAATTTTTCCAGGGGTCGCTCAGGAATCTGAGGGAAGCGTCGGCTGCGGTCGCGATTCCGTGCCTGCGAAAAGACTTCATCCTTGATGAATTTCAGTTGCTCGAAGCGCGGGCGAATTCTGCGGACGCGGTGTTGCTGATTGTCGCGGCGCTGTCGCAAGCAGAATTGATGGCCCTGTCGCGCGCGGCCCGGCAGCGCGGGCTGGATGTTCTGTGCGAAGTCCACGACGAAGATGAGTTGGCCCGGACGCTGGATGCGGGATGTGATTGGATTGGAGTGAATTCGCGCGATTTGAAGACATTCAAGGTTGATCTTGCGGTCGCATTTCGGCTGGTGGAGAAAATTCCGCCAGGTGTGGTGCGGGTGGCGGAGAGCGGCATTCATTCGGTTGCCGACATCGGAAGGCTGCGCATGGCGGGATATCAGGCATTCTTGATCGGCGAGTCGCTGATGCGGGCCGAGTCTCCTGGAAACGAATTGGCACGGCTGTTGGGAAAAATTCCTGCGGCGGAGCCAGTGGTTTCAACGTAACGATTGAGGCTGGCGTGACCTGGGTGAAGATTTGCGGGATGACGAATCTGGAAGATGCGCTGGTGGCGGTTGACGCCGGTGCGGATGCGGTGGGGTTCGTGTTTTATGAGAAGAGTCCGCGGTGCGTGAGTGTTCAGACTGCGCGGGAGATTGTGGGGAAGCTGCCGGAGGGCGTCGAGAAGGTAGGAGTATTCGTGGGGCAAACGACCGCGAATCTAGTCGCGACCTCGAATTCGGTCGGATTGACTGCTGCGCAGCTTTATCCGGATGCCAATGGTCAACTGCCGACGCTTGATGACGAATTTTTTCGCGAGGCCCAGTGTGATGTGATTGTTGCACTTTCAGCCTCGGTATTCCAACAAGCCGGTCGCGATCCGGTGGGTTTTTTCTTTTCGCAGAGGACACTCGATCGCATTCTTGCAATCCTTGTTGACGCGGGCGATGGGGATCGCCCTGGCGGAACGGGTACGAGGTTTGACTGGGGACAGGCGCCCTTTCTTCGGGAAGGAATGATTCGATTGGGAACCCGGCTCATCGTGGCTGGCGGATTGTCAGAAGCAAATGCAGCCCAAGCGGTTGAGGCGTTTCGTCCGTGGGGCGTGGACGTGGCTTCCGGCGTCGAGGCACGACCAGGCAAAAAAGATCCTGAGAAAGTGCGGGCATTTGTGAGAGCGGTGCGGGAGTTTGATCGGAAGGTTAGTTAGAGATGGCTACGGTTCCTCGATCCGCGAAGGTCAAAATCCCCACGTCTCGCAAAGGGCGCGAGACATGGGGCACCCGGCTTGTCTCTTCCTCAGGCGCACGCACGCGGGCAGGAGTGCCCGCGCCACACAATCCGACCTCACAAAGTCCAGGGCGGTTTGGGGTTTATGGCGGGCGGTATGTGCCGGAGACGCTGATGGCCGCGCTCGACGAACTTGAGCGGGTATATGAGAGGGCAAAGCGCGATCCGAAATTTCAGAAGCGGCTGGATGAGTTGTTACGGACGTATGCGGGGCGTCCGACGCCGTTGTTCTTTGCGCGGCGGCTGACCGAGAAACTGGGCGGCGCGAAGATTTATTTGAAGCGCGAAGACCTGCTGCACACCGGGGCGCATAAGATCAACAACTGTCTGGGACAGGCGCTGCTGGTCGAGCGTATGGGCAAGCATCGCGTGATCGCGGAGACCGGGGCGGGGCAGCATGGGGTTGCGACTGCGACCGTTTGCGCGCTGCTGGGATTTGAGTGCGTTGTCTACATGGGCACCGAAGATATGCGGCGGCAAGAGCTGAACGTCTTTCGCATGCGGTTGCTTGGAGCGGAAGTGCGCGGCGTGTCATCGGGATCGCGCACCTTGAAAGACGCCATCAATGAGGCGATGCGCGACTGGGTCACGAATGTGCGGACTACCCATTATTTGCTGGGGAGTGTGCTGGGGGCGCATCCGTATCCGACGATGGTGCGGGATTTTCATCGTGTCATTGGACGCGAAGCGCGGGCGCAGATTTTGAAAGCCGAGGGCAAGCTGCCGAGTGCAGTGATTGCGTGTGTGGGCGGAGGATCGAACGCGATTGGCGCCTTCTACGAATTCATCAAGGACAAGAAAGTGCGATTGATCGGGGTTGAGGCCGGGGGGCGCAGCGAGAAATTGGGAGACCATGCGGCGCGCTTCCGCGGAGGATCGCCGGGAGTTTTGCAAGGTACTTATTCCTATGTGCTGCAGGATTCCGGTGGGCAGATTGCATTGACGCATTCGGTGTCGGCGGGGCTGGATTATCCGTCGATTGGGCCGGAACATGCGGCGTTGAAGGACGCGGGCCGCGCGGAGTACGTTTCCGCATCCGACGCCGAAGCGCTGGAGGCGACCACTCTGCTGGCGCGGACTGAGGGAATTATTCCGGCTCTCGAGTCCGCGCACGCTGTGGCGGAAGTGACGAAGCGCGCGCCCAAGATGAAGAAGTCTGAGATTGTGATCGTGAATGTGTCGGGACGCGGGGACAAGGACATCGGGATCATGCGGGAGAACCTTAAGATCAATTGAGTGATCGAGCCATTTAGTCATTGAGCGATGGAGATTCGGTTTTCAATGGCCAAATGACCCAATCACCCAATCACCCAATCACCCAATCACTCAATCGGATGCCTCTCACTTTCTACAGAAAACCGGCCTTGGTTGCCTACGTGACGTGCGGTGATCCGGATCTCGTGACGACGCGCGAGATCGTATTGGCCGCAATTGAGGCTGGTGCCGACGTGATAGAACTGGGCGTGCCGTTCAGCGATCCAGTAGCAGATGGGCCGGTGATCCAGCGGGCCAGCGAGCGGGCGTTGAAGCATGGGACGTCGCTGGCACAGGTTCTCACGCTGGCGGCTGAGATTCGAGTGCAGGCACAATCGACCGGGCTGATTATTTTTTCTTATCTGAATCCGATTCTGCGGATGGGGATCGACAAATTTTGTAAGGTGGCCCGGGCCGCGGGCGTAGACGGGGCGCTGATAACGGATTTGCCGGTCGAAGAGGCGCAGGCGTATTTGCGAGCGATGCGGCAACATGATTTATCGCCGGTGTTTTTGGCGGCGCCTACGAGTCCGGATGAAAGGCTGAAACGAATTGGAGAGGCCTCGCGCGGATTCGTATATGCGGTTTCCCGCACCGGCGTGACCGGACAGCGGCAGAAACTCGCCGATGATGCGCGCAAGCTGGTCAAGCGATTGCGGCGTGTGACGAAACTGCCAATCGCCCTGGGATTCGGGATTTCGAATGCGGCCCAATTTATGGAAGTCGCCGAGTTCGCGGACGCGGTCGTCGTCGGCAGCGCAATTGTGGAGACGATTGAGCGGAATCGTGGGCGAGAAGCCGCGGCGGTGGGAGAGTTTGTGAAGCAGTTGTTAGTGGGCAGTGGTCAGTTGTCCGTCGGTTCAAAGTAGGAATGATTGTTGGGTGCGCAGTCTTGCTGAATGCTGAGAGCTGAGAGCTTTCTCAATGGATATCGAAGATTGGCGCGAGAAAATCGATGAGCTTGACCGCAAGCTGGTGGGGCTGATCAGCGAACGGGCGCGAGCTGCGGTCGAGATCGGGAAGCTCAAGAGAAATACGTCGATGCCGATTTACGAGCCGGACCGCGAGCGGGTGGTGTTTGAGAATGTGCAGAAGGCGAATCCGGGTCCCCTGCCGGGACGCGACCTGGTGAGGATCTACGAGCGAATGATCGACGTGATGCGGAACATTCAGAAGGAAGAAATTGTGGCGAAGGGCGGGCCGGCCGAAACCGGGACAGAGTTGGATTCGGAAGTGAATGATTAGCCTCGATATGTGGCGAGAAAAAGCAGGTTCCTCGCTTCGCTCGGAATGACAAGGCAATGTGGCGCGGTGTGCCAGGGTCGATACGAAAGCTGAGAGCCAAAAGCTGAGAGCCAGGAGCGTTTTCCCATGATTGTCGCGATGCAGGAAGGCGCTGACGAGGCGCTGATACAGCAGGTGATTGAACACCTGGTCAAGATGGGATTCGAAGTCCACCGCTCGACCGGGGCGCGCATGACGGTGCTTGGCGCGGTGGGGTCGGGGATTGACTTCGACATCCGCATTCTCGAGTTGCTGCCCGGCGTCCAGGAAGTTCACCGCATCAGTTCTCCATACAAGCTGGCGGGGCGCAGCTTCCGTCCGGAGGGAACTGTCGTGCAGTTGCCGAACGGGATCGGTGTCGGGGGAAATGAAATCATAGTCATGGCCGGGCCGTGTTCGGTCGAGTCGCGTGAGCAGTTATTCAGTACAGCCGAAGCGGTGGCGAAATCGGGCGCGAAAGTCTTGCGGGGCGGGGCTTTCAAGCCGAGGAGTTCTCCGTATTCGTTTCAGGGTCACGGGGAAGATGCGCTGAAACTGCTGCGCGAGGCCGGAGAGAAATTCGGACTGCTCGTGATCAGCGAAGTGATGGAGATCTCGCAGATTCCGATGCTGCTGCCCTATGTCGACATTCTTCAGGTGGGCGCACGCAACATGCAGAACTTCAATCTGCTGCGCGAACTGGGCAAGGTACGTAAGCCGGTGCTGCTGAAGCGAGGCATCGCGGCTACGCTGGAAGAGTTGCTGCTTTCGGCCGAATACATCATGGCTGGCGGGAACTACGACGTGATTCTTTGCGAGCGCGGCATTCGCACGTTCGAGACCTACACGCGCAACACGATGGACATTTCGGCGATCCCGATCATTCACAAGTTGTCGCACCTCCCGATGACGGCCGATCCATCGCATGGCACGGGACGGCGCGACAAGGTTGCTCCCATGGCTCGCGCTTCTGTGGCGGCGGGCGCGGATGCGCTGTTGATCGAGGTGCATTGCGATCCGGACAAGGCGCTGTCGGACGGAGCGCAATCGCTGTTTCCTGAGCAATTCTCGAAGCTGATGGATGAGCTGAGAATTATCGCGCCCGCGGTGGGAAGAAAAATCGGATAAGTCGATTGAGTAATTGGGAAATTTGGTAATTGAGTAATTGGAAACTAAGCGGCGGCCTGCTTTTTAACATCACTCGATTACCAAATTACACAATTACTCACTTTTCTTTATGCCCATTCGTCAAATCACGATCATTGGCACCGGCCTTATCGGCGGATCGCTGGCGCTGGCTCTGCGCAAGAAGAAGTTTGCCGGCAAGATCATTGGCTGTGATCGCAAAGCTATGCTTGAGAAAGCGCGCGACCGCGGCGCGATTGACGATGGCGCCGCGGATCCTGGAGATGCTATTCGGGGAAGCCAGGTCGTAGTGCTGGCTGCGCCGGTTTTGGCGATCGTCGATTTGATTGAGCGCATTGGGTCCGTGCTTCCCGCGAAGACTCTGCTGACGGATGTCGGAAGCACGAAGTCGGTCATCGTGGAACGCGCGGTGAAAGTTCTTGGCAAGAATGCGAACAAGCAATTTCTTGCTGGGCATCCGATGGCGGGCAAAGAATTGAGTGGAGTCGATTTCGCCGATGCCGATCTTTTCCAGAACGCGGCGTGGTTTTTCACTCCGCTGCCCGGCCAGAATCTCAACGAAGGGCTGTTTGCAGAATTCCTGGGATGGATCGAGGCCATCGGAGCGCGCATCGCCATGATGCCCGCCGAAGAGCATGACCGGCTGTGCGCCTGGATCAGCCACGTACCCCAGATGATGTCGACGGCACTGGCGGCGGCGTTGGTGGAAGAATTCGGTGCGGAGGCGCCGTTGTTGCCCGCCGGTGGGCGCGCCTTGCAGGAGATGACGCGCATTTCAGCGAGCCCCTACTCAATGTGGCGGGATGTCGCGATCAGCAACAAGAAAAATCTGGAAGACGCGCTGTGGAAGGTGGAGCAGCGGCTGGCACATATACGCGAGAATCTGGCGACGCGGCAACTGGCGGAAGAATTTGAGAAGGCGCA
>DASXDY010000018.1:0-67167 GCA_036490405.1 Candidatus Sulfotelmatobacter sp.
TATGGATTGACGAACGTGCCGAGTATCTTCTGGATCGCCCAGGATGGCGAAATCGAAGTCTCCAGCGTGGGATGGGTCAAGGCGGACTTCGAGCAGATCAACCGCAAGATGGCCGAGATCGGCAAGATTCCAGCCGCCGTAATCTTCAAGCCCGGGGAAGACGTCCGCGATTTCCGGGCTGGTTGAAGCTCCAAGAACTAGGCGCCGGGTCCGGCGCTTCAAGAAAGCTGGCAGTGGTGCAATTCGGCTCGCGCGCAGGGCCGATATAGACTGAGATCCTTCGCTCCGCCTGAAAAACGGCTACGCTCAGGATGACTTCCGCCGGCGCGACGTCAAACTGGACCACTACCAGAAAGTGGCGAGTGGGCAGCGGCGAGCCGGCCGCGCAACGAACGATTTACTGACCACTGACCACCGCTTGCGCCAGATGGCACAGAGGTAACACCGTGCCATCGGACACGTACTGCCAGGAGCCCGGTTCCAGCGGTTGGTACACTCTCGTGCATCTCGAACCCCTGTTCTTATGCGGCTCAGCGATGCTTGTCCGTTACAATTCTTAAAGAGACTTCATTTACAAACTAAGCGTTGGTGGCGCTTGCTGCGCCCTTGGGGAGAGCCTATCTATGCGGGGAATTCCACGGAAGATTTCTGCCGGCCTGATCTTTGTCAGCCTGTTGGCGTGGGCTGACGGAGGCGCAGGCGGTGGTGCGAAAGAACCTTCCGTGAAGTTGCCCGGTCCCGCATTTGCCGCCCTGGAGACGATTAATCCGGAGCACATTCGGTGGCACGTCCGCTATCTGTCGCATGATCTTCTGGAAGGCCGCGGCACCGGCCAGCGCGGCGGAGACATCGCCGCCGAATACATGGCGACGCAGTTTGCCGAATACGGCCTGAAGCCGGCCGGCGATCACGGGACATTCATGCAGAAGGTCCCGCTGGTCGGAATTACGGCGCAGCCGGAGACGACTTTCTCTCTTGTCCCCAAGCAGGGCGAGACCATGAACCTGAAGCCGCTGGACGAATACGTCGCCTACGATCAGACGCAGCAGGCGCAATCCGATGTCGATGCCGACATCGTGTTCGTCGGCTATGGCATCGAAGCGCCGGAATACAACTGGGACGACTATAAAGGCGCCGACGTTCGCGGCAAAGTCCTGTTGATGCTGGTGAATGAACCGCCCTCGGACGATCCGAAATTTTTCAAGGGTAAGGCGCTGACCTATTACGGCCGCTGGACCTACAAATACGAAGAAGCCGCGCGCAAGGGCGCGGTCGGGGTGATGCTCGTGCACAAAGAGCAGATGGCGAGCTATCCCTGGGAGGTGGTGCGAAACTCGAACTCCGGCGAGAAAGCGGCTCTGAAAGTAGAAGGCCCCGCGCTGAAAGTCGCCTCGTGGATTCAACTTGACGTTGCCGCGCATCTGGCCTCCGCCTCGAAATTGAATCTCGACAAACTCATGCAGGATGCCCAGTCAAAAGACTTCCATCCTGTGAATCTGAGCGTGCGGCTCAAGGCGCACATGATCAGCAAGGTGCGCAACTTCGAGTCGAGTAACGTGGTCGCGATGCTGCCCGGCGCGGACCGCAAGCTAGCTGATGAAGCGGTGCTCTACACCGCGCACTACGATCACATCGGCATTCGGCCGGATATGCCCGGCGACAACATTTTTAATGGCGCTGTTGACAACGCGACCGGCTGCGGCATTCTGCTGGAGCTGGCGCGGGCATTCGGATCCGCGGCGCAGCGGCCGCGGCGATCGATTCTTTTTGCGGCGGTCACCGCAGAAGAACAAGGGTTGTTGGGTTCCGAGTATCTGGGAAAGCATCCGCCGATTCCGGCGGGGAAAATCACGCTTGACCTGAACTACGACGACGTGAAGCCGCTGGGAGCGCCCGAGGAAGTCGAAGTATCCGGAGCGGAGCGGACCACGTTTTATCCGAACGTTGAGGCCACGGCGAAGGAATTCCGGCTGGCGGTCCGCCCGGATGCGCGGCCAGAAGCGGGACAATTTTACCGCTCGGACCACTTCAGCATGGCGCGGGTCGGAATCCCGTCCTTCTCCATCAACGAAGGAATGAAATACAAAGGCCACCCGGAGAGCTGGGGAGCGGACAAAGAGCATGAGTACGTCGAGAAACACTATCACCAGCCGAGCGACGAATATCACGCCGATATGGATTTCGTCGGCGACTCGGCGATGGCACGGTTCGGATTCGCGCTGGGATGGGAGGCCGCGAGCTTGCCAAAGCTGGTCGGCTGGCAGAAGGGCGACGAGTTCGAAGGCGCGCGAATGAAGAGCCAGCGGTAAGGGCTGCGCTGATCTCGCGAAACTCCGTTTGTCATTCGAGCGCAGTTAAACGAAAAGGAATCAGCTGTGCCGGTTCCGGCGGAACAGCAGGTTCCTCGCTTCGCTCGGAATGACAAATCCTTTTTGCATGATTTTGGACTTTGACTTGATTTTGGACGCGATAACCAAGGTAACTTTAGGCCTCGTTTTTCGCGTGTTAGCCTGAGTCTTGTCCGTTTTAAATCAGCAACTTCCACAGAGAATCCTGCCTAAGGATGCCTAGAATCCCCATTTTCCGGCTGGGCGGAGCGCCCGACAAGCCATCGTTGCCGAACCTCGCTGCTTCGACGCCCTTCGTATCGCTTGAGGGCATTGCAGTGGGCGTCGACAATCTGCGGCACGATGTGGTGTTGAGTCCGCAATTTGTCGAACTGGCACGGGCGCAGATTGCGCGCCTGATCGCGCGCCATGGCGAGATCGATGGCCTGCTCCGGGCAGAGGCGCCTGCGGCGAACCAGGGGCCATCGTGGATGCGCAGCCAGTCGGGAAAGCCCGCGAAACCCAGGCACGATCCGGGCGAGTGGAAGTCGCTTCTGACCGAACTGCTGGTCAACTCGCTCAATCGAGCAAAAAAGGAATACAAGCTCTCGATCGATCTGCTGGCGCGGCTGGCGGTGACGAAGTTTTTGCGCTTCGAGATTAACCAGCAGTTTGCCCAGGTGGTCGAGCGCTGCCGTGTGCTGCTCAAAAGCTACGACAACACGCGCCTGCAAAAAGCGCACGAATACCGCGAGCGCATCGCGGCCTTCCAGGTGCGGAAGAGGATCATCCTGCGCAAGACGGGGCAGGAAATTTTTGAGACGCTGCGCGAGGTCGAGAAGAGCACGCTGGCGCGCACGCGGCGCTCACTGTTTGGAGAAGAAACCAGCGGCGGAAGCTATTTCACCTATCCGCTGTTCCTGAACCGGTTGCTGTTCTCCGAAGATGGCCGCGACGATTATCTGTGCGCCGAGCATTACGTGATGCTGGGCAACTGGGACCGCGATCCCGACCGCTACGGGCGCATGCGCGAGATCGTCTCAGAATATCTTCGTTCGCTCTATGGCGAGGAAGTTAACGGCGAAACCATCGATGGGTGGATGAACGTTCCGGAAAATGCCCGCGAGCTCGTGGGAACGGGCACGCCCGAGGATTCCGCTGAAGGGCAGGCGCAGCAGGAGCGGCTGGCGGCGTGGGTGCGGCTGCTGGAAGACCAGCGCGTGATGGAAAACGTGATCGCCTCATATCACGTGGTGCCGCTGCTCGGCGAATATGCTCCACGCATTAATCCGCAGCAGTTAAAGAATGCGTTGATCGACCGCACCGATTGCGATCGCGTCGAGCGCATGATCCAGGAGCATGGCAAGCTTTCGCCGACCAGTCTCTACGCGGCGGTGTCGAAAGTTGCGAGTTGCCGTGGAGCAGAGCGCGCGAAGGTGGCGGCGCGGTTCCTTGCCGATTTCTTCCAGTACCACCGCGACCTGCGGCGACTGGAGGTGCTGAACGGCGCGCTCGATTCCGTCAACCTGGTTTCAAACGAGCGATTGCAGGAGCTTTCGCGCGTGAATGGGACCCTCTACGAATTCTTGCTTCCCGAAGAACAAGGCGAATCGGAGATCTCCGATCGCGTACTGCGTCACGTGGTGCTGAAGGCCGATGTCCGCGACTCGACGCGCCTGACCCGCATGATGATGGAAAAAGGGCTCAATCCGGCCTCGTATTTCAGCCTGAATTTCTACGATCCAGTGAACAAGCTGCTGGAAAAGTACGGCGCGCAGAAAGTTTTTCTCGAAGGCGACGCGATCATTCTGGCGATCCTCGAGCGCGAGGGCGAACCTGGCCTGGCGGTGAGCCGCATGTGTGTGCTGGCGCGCGAGATCATCGAAATCGTGCGCGGATACAACGAACTCATGCAGCGCTCAGGCATGCCACCGCTCGAACTCGGCCTGGGCATCACTTCGCAGGATGCGGCGCCACTCTATCTGATGGACGGCGAGCACCAGATCATGATCTCCGAAGCGCTGAACGAAAGCGACCGGCTTTCTTCGTGCAACAAGCGCACGCGCAAGATCATGGAGCCGCAAGCCGGGCCGTTCCACGTCTACGCATTTCTGGCGGAAGAAATCGACGCCGACGGCAATCCCGAAGACGTTATTCTGAGCTTCAATCTTGGCGGCATTCGCATGAACGAAGCCGCCTTCCGCCGCCTGGAGCAGGAAATTACGCTTGAGCCGCTGAAGGTGAAACTGCCGCCTTCGCTGGCGTCGTCCGACAAAGGCGAGTATCACCTGTTCAGCGCGACCGTGCCGGTCGACCACGAAATCTTCCGCAAGATTGTGGTGCGCCAGAGCCGCATTCCGCGGATCAACTCGGCGGATTTTTCGGTCAAGGGATGGACCGACCGCTCCTATTACGAAGTCTGCACCGACAAGGCGATCTACGCCGCCCTGGAGAAGCGCAAGGGAGCGAAACTTCCGTAGAGACGCTGCTTGCAGCGTCTGGCGGCGGGGTGCCCCATGTCTCGCGATTTTGCGAGACGTGGTGAATGCTCTCCACTCATAAGAAAGCCCCACTTCTCGCAAACACCGCGAGAAATGGGGCACCCACGAGGCGACTGACCGCTAGAAACTGCTGCCCACGCGCGTCGGTTTGAACGGAATCTGAAACGTGGCTTCAACGTCGACCGGCGTCCCATTCTTCGTGGCCGGATCGAACTTCCACTGCGCGACCGCTTCGCTGGCATAACGATCGAGGCGGTCGTCCACTCCGCGCAAAATGCGCACATTGCCGACGCTGCCATCCGCGTGGATCACCGCATACAGAATCACCGTGCCGGCGACGTTCTCTCGCATGAGCTGGGTCGGATAGGCCGGGTCGACTTTGCGCGTGGCCATCGGCTGGGATAGGTCTTGAGGAGGAGCGTTCGGGTCGCGATTGCTTGTATCGTGATTCAGTTCTGCGAAGCGAATGACCCAACTTC
Source organism: Candidatus Sulfotelmatobacter sp. (assembly GCA_036490405.1). Lineage (GTDB taxonomy): Bacteria > Acidobacteriota > Terriglobia > Terriglobales > Acidobacteriaceae > Sulfotelmatobacter. The sequence goes on from DASXDY010000018.1 coordinate 5,308, forward strand.
CGCCACCAGAGTTCAGGTTGGGCATGTTCAGCGAGACAGAATAAAATCTGCGATTGCCGAAAACCGAGCGCTCCGCTTCGGAAAGTTTCGCGTTGCTGTCCGGCTGCATGATGCGCGGGGGAGCGCTGCTGACTCTCGGCGGATGCACGCTCGCAATCAGATTCGGGTTGACTGCGTTTCCGGACGATTTGCTTCCTGGCTCGCCCGCTACGGAAGAAGTTTTCTCGGCGGTCTTGCCGACGTACAAGCCTGATGGAAGACTCGAATTTGCTTTTGCGGAGCCGCTTCCGCTTCCCGGACCTGAGTTCGATCCCGATGAAGCCGGAACTCCCGAAGCGCCGGCATGTCCCTCGGGAGTGGCGGCGAACGATCCGCGGCGATTGCCGGCAGGCGGGTTGGGCGGCGCTCCAACCGCGGGATTCAGGCTCAAAGCGATCATCCGGCCCCGTGCTCCGAAGGATGCGCCGGATGCGGCGCCTGATGCGAGCGACGGCGGCGGGGCGACCGCCTGGGCGGCGAGAGATCCATTGCCTGATCTGCCTCCGGCCAGGGTCCGCTGCTCCGCGGTGGGGAGTTGCGGCGCGGGCGCGATCACGGGGCTGGCCCCGATGTTCAGGTCGCCGATGCGGCGCGTCGACGCCGTCAGCTCCGGCGGGGGCGCGATCGCAGATGGCTGAAGTTGCTGGAATGCGGAATCGTTGGCCGCGCGTAAATCGGGCGGCGGCGCAACCACTGAACTTTGCAATATGGGCGCGTTGCGGTTGTGCTCGAGCCTGCCCGCGTTGGGGGCGGGAGCAACCACGGCGCTCTCCATCTTCGGTGCGATGCGCGAAATTTGGGCGGCAAGCGTGAGCGGCGGCGCTGGAATGTCGAGCCGCGGCTTCTTTGCGTCCGACCATGCCACGATGTTCGGAAGCCGCAGGTCGCGGTTCAGTTTGATCTTCGGCGGAGTGACGATGGTTTGCGAATGATTGTCGGCTTCGGCAGGAACGGAGATGATCGGCTGGCGCGAGAATACCGGGTCGGCTTTCTTGGGCGCAGCGGCTGAGGCGCTGCGCGTGTCGAGCGGCGGAAGATATTCCGATGGCTGGTAGTAAATCACGTCGGAATGTTCGAACACCGGTTGCGCCACAACGCGGGGCTGCAAGGCGATGAAGCGGCTGAGGCCGAGGAGCAATCCGAAGGCGACCAGGTGGCAGGCGCCGGAGCGGACGAAACCCTCCCAGGGCAGCGGCCGCTTCACGAAAACATCGGGCCAGAAGGCGGCCGGAGCGGAACGCAATTCCAGCGGAGTTTGCGGCGGCGGAGAAACCAGGTCGCGCAGATTTCTGAAGAAGACTTCGCGCCACGATGGCAATTCGACGAGCAGGGCCGGAACAGGCCCTGGTTGCCGAGTCTCGATGGCTGGGGGAGCGGCTGACATCTATTCCATAGTAGATGCGAAGCGCGGCTTTGGGATAGCGGAAGGACAGCTTCGTGTCACGCGGCCTGAGTCAAGAGCCTTACCACAGAGGACACAGGGGAACACAGAGGACCCTGCTTGCTTTCCTCTGTGGGCCTCTGTGTCCTCTGTGGTAAGGGTTTTCGATTCCAGCCACGACCGGTGCAGTTCAGAGCGGTGTCTGATGTTGCACCGTTTATAATTACAAGTTCGGCCTCCGCCGAGATTCTCACTGTAAGGAAACACTTTTGCTCGATTTCTTAGGAGATTTACGCCGCACCCATATGTGTGGAGTTCTGCGCGCGTCAAACGCGGGCCAGAAGGTCGTGCTCATGGGGTGGGTGAACCGCCGGCGTGACCACGGGAATTTGTTGTTCATCGATCTGCGTGATCGCACGGGCGTGACGCAGGTCGTTTTTAATACGGACCGTGACCAGGCGATCCACGAGAAGGCCGGCGCTTTGCGGAACGAATACGTCATCGCGGTCAGCGGCACGGTGAAGCTGCGCGACGCGAACACCATCAATCCCAACATGCCGACCGGCGAAGTGGAACTCGCCGTGGACGAACTTCGCATTCTGAACGAATCGAAGCTGCCGCCGTTCCTGCCGTCGGACACGGCGCTCACCAACGAAGAGACGCGGCTGAAGTATCGATATATCGATCTGCGGCGCGATGTGATGCAGTTCAACATCGCGATGCGGCACAAGGTGGCGAAGGCGATCCGCGACTATCTTTCGGCGCAGGGATTTTTCGAGATCGAGACGCCGTTCATGACACGTTCGACGCCCGAAGGCGCGCGCGACTATCTCGTGCCCAGCCGCGTGCAGCCGGGGACGTTCTACGCCCTGCCGCAGTCGCCGCAGTTGTTCAAGCAGATTCTGATGATCTCGGGCTTCGACAGATATTTTCAGATTGTGCGCTGCTTCCGCGATGAAGACCTGCGCGCCGACCGCCAGCCCGAGTTCACGCAGATCGATCTGGAGATGTCGTATCCCCAGGCCGAGCGCGTGTGGGAAGTGGTCGAAGGCTTTCTGACGGCGGCATTTGCCGCGGCTGGAAACGAAATCAAGACGCCGTTTCCGCGCATGGACTACGACGAGGCGATCCGGCTCTATGGCATTGACAAGCCCGATCTGCGGCTGCCGGCCTTCACCGATGTCCGCGATTGCTTCACCCCGGAAAACCTGCAGGAGCTTGCCATCAACGCGAACCTGCCGGTGATCGCCATCCGTACGCCGAAGGTGGGCGAGTTGTCGCGCAAGGAGCGCGACGACATCAAGCCGATGTTCCACGCCAAGGGCGGCGCGCGCGTGTACGAAGATTTCAAGCGCATCGGCAACAAATATCCGGATGCTGCGGCCGCTATTGCCAAGAAGAGTGCGATCGAAGATGGCGATCTGATTGTGCTGGTCGCCGGATCGGCGCAGGCCGGGCCGCAGACTGCGATGCCTGCGCATCGCAAAGTCACGCCGGCCGAGTTGGCGATTTACGGCTCGGCTGGATTGCTGCGCCTTGCGCTGGCGCAGAAGTACGCAGAAAAGCATGGCATCTTCAAGAAGACCGGCGACGCCGCGAAAGACTACCGCTTTCTGTGGGTCACGAATTTTCCCATGTTCGAGTGGGATGAGGGCGAAAAGCAGTGGATGGCCGCGCACCATCCATTTACGTCGCCACATGACGAAGACATGGGGCTGCTCGAAGAAGGTGTCGAATCGGTGAAAGACCCGCAATCGACGCTGAGCGCCGTGCGCGCGCTGGCCTACGACGTTGTGCTCAACGGCACCGAACTTGGGTCAGGCTCGATTCGTATTCATCGGCAGGACATTCAAAGCAAGATTTTCCGCGCACTCGGCATGACGGAAGAAGAAGCCAAGTCGCGCTTCGGATTCTTCCTGGAAGCGCTGGAATACGGCACGCCTCCGCACGGCGGCATCGCGCTCGGACTCGACCGCATCGTCATGATCCTCGCCGGAGCCGAGAGCTTGCGCGAAGTAATTCCGTTCCCCAAGACTGCGCGCGCCGTGGATTTGATGGTGGACGCCCCGACGCCGGTGGGCGAGAAGCAATTGAAGGAGTTGGGGATTTCGGTGAAGAAGTTAGGGTGAACAGGTCAAATGGGTGTAAGTTCTTGCTGTCGATGCCCAAAGTTATTTTTTTCGTCTAGATTCAGCGCGATCCTTCCGACATTGTAGGTATTCGGCGTTGTGCTTATTCATGTCGGCCTGCGAGTCTGGCCTAGGATTGGACGCGGCATTCCGACAGAACTCATCATCTCGTGCCGATTGCGCATCTTCTGCTTTCGTCGTGCAATAGACTCCTAACAATTCACCGGGACGGACATGAGCACCAGTCGTGAGTTTCTCAGAGTCAGCCTTACAGCCTGAGTCTCCTTCTCCGCACGTATCAATCGCCACTGCCACGCGAACCTGACCCGCAAGATGTAGGTCGCCGCCGTTCGTACAACCAATGAAAATCTGGTTGTCGATTTGTTGGGCCTTTTCGCTACCTTGTTCTTGAATCGTAACCTTGGTCGCCTGTCCCCAACAGATCGACAGGGGCGCTAGAGTCAGGAACAGAATTGCCTTGTCTATGGTCCTCATTGTTCTTGCCTTTCGGTTCCCTTTATTCTAAGGCAATGTTCGCGTAGCATCGTGTTGCACAATAGGGCGTTATTATGAAAGTCGTCCTGCTCGGATTGAACCATGAGCTTCAATGGAAAGATCCTACAGGGGATCTGCGACAGATTCTGGGTCACCTAATCAGCACTCGCGGCGTGGATCTCGTAGCTGAGGAAGCTGCCGGCCTACCTACAACCGTTGCGCAGCGCCTGGCTTTTATCCTTGATAAGCCTTGGATCGACATTGACATGAACAAGGCAGAGCGGGTGTTGGCCGGAATTCATGAATCTTTGTTGGCCCGCCGGCCTTTTCCGATTGACCCTTGTTCAGGGGATACAAGTACCCGGTGCTCTTATTTGCCTCGAGAAGACGGAATCAGGGAAGAAGAATGGCTGCGGAGGATATTAACAAAACGGGCGGACGTCGTACTATGCGTCTGCGGTTTTATGCACCTCGATCCATTCGCAAAGAGATTGGAAGAAAAAGGATGTAGCGTGGAACAGGTTAGGCTGACGGAGCTAGTGTGGTTTCAAAAGCATTACGGCAGTTACAGCATCGTCGAAGATGACGGAAAACGATGGTGCGAGATTCGATATTCTTAGGCGTTAGAGAATCGGGCACTCTAGCCCTCATAGGTTGACCCGCCCAGTGTTCCAGCCACTACGTTGTTTACGTTAACTGGAATCCATAGGTTTGCTTTGCGCCGTCCGTGCACGCGTAGCTTCAGGTAGTTGTCGGTCAGGCATTCGGTGAACTCTCCATCGGCATCGAGGCCGCTGACGTTCAGCGTGATCGCTTCGACAGACTTGCCGATGAAGCTGCGCATGAAGGCGAGCTTCTTCTCCGACGCGAGTTCACGCAGGACGCGGTTTCGCTCTCGCGCCACTGGCACCGGAACTTGATCTCGCATTTCTGCCGCCGGGGTGCCGGGGCGCGGCGAGTACGTGAAGACATGCAGGTACGTGAATGGCAAGTCTTCGATCATCCGGCGAGTTTCTTCGAATTCGAAATCAGTCTCGCCGGGGAATCCGACCATCACGTCTGCGCCAATCGCAGCGCCGGGCATAGCCGCGCGAATCTTCTCGATCTTCTCGCAATAGTGCCACGGACGATATTTGCGATGCATGCGGCGCAAGACGGCATCACTGCCGGACTGCATGGGCACGTGGGCGTGCTTGGCGATGCGCGGCGACGTGGCGACAAGCGAGATCAGTTCGTCGGACCAATCCATGGGCTCAACGGAGGAGATGCGCAGTTTTTCGAGAGCGGTTTCGGAGAGGATGCTGTCGATCAGTTCTACGAGAGTGGCAGGCGAGCTTTGCTCGCCCGGACGGCCGAGGGCGGCCGTCTCCACATGAATCGAGGAGGATCCAGTGTCTCGCGTTGCTCCATGGCCGAGGTCCGAGGTCTGAGGTCCGAGGTCGAGGTCCCGTCCCCAGCGGCCTAGATTGATGCCGCTGATTACGACCTCGCGGTATCCCGCATTCACCAGCGTGTTCACTTCGTGAACGATGCGCTCTGGCTTCATCGAGCGACTCTGGCCGCGGACGAAGGGGATCACGCAGAAGGAGCAGCGGTTGTCGCAGCCGTCCTGAATTTTCAGATTCGGGCGCGTGCGTTCGTTGGCGGCGTCGAAGACCGGCGCGGCGATGAGTTCCGTGTGGGCGAAGATGTCGGAGATGAAAATCGAGTTCTCGGTTCTCAGTTCTCGGTGCTCAGTTAGCTGCGACAGCGACACAAAAGCGGAACGCCGCGAAGCAACGGCGGAATTCCCTAGAACGATTTCTGCCAATTGATGCTTGTGAGAATTGCCCACGACCAAATCCACGCCGGGCAGCGCGGCGATCTCTTCGGGGGCGCGTTGGGCGTAGCATCCGGTGACGATAATGCGGGCATCCGGATTTTGGCGGCGGACGCGGCGGATGGCGGCGCGCGCGTCCTGATCGGCGCCGGCGGTCACGGTACAGGTATTCAACACAACGACGGATGCCTCGCGCGGCGCTGAGGCGCGAGAATATCCTTGCTCCTCGAACTGGCGTTCGAGGGCAGCGCCGTCTGCCTGAGTGGCGCGGCAGCCGAAATTTTCTACCAAGAATCCGGGCACGACCCTATGTTATCGCATGGCGCAGATACGAACCCTGCGATCTGGGACAGGGGTCAGGCCGAGGCCTGGGTTCTGCGCGCCTGGAAACATTCCCGGCAAAACACCGGGCGTCCCTGCGTAGGGCGGAATGGGACTGTCGTCTGTTTTCCGCATCCCGAGCAGGTGGCCTGCGTCTCCACTTTCACAAAACGGTGACCCTGCCCGGGCGTGGGGGATATTGCGCCCAGCACGGAGACTCGTTTTGTTTTGCAGGCTTTGCAGCGTTTGGGTTCGTTCTTGAACTGCTTGTCGTGGAAGAAGAGCTGTTCTCCGGCGGTGAAAACGAAGTCACTTCCACAGTCAATGCACTTGAGCACCTTGTCCTGAAATTCCATTGAGGATGGCTCCCTTCAGCTCATCTGCACGCCGCACGTGCGCAGATGTAGCTGCGGCGACTTGCGCCGAAAATTCCCCCTCTGAACTGCCCTTGGACTCGGCCCGCCACGCTCCTGTGTTCTGGCGTGGATAATGCTGTGATTACAATGCCGGAAGAAAATGGTGAGTATGATTGATCCCTGTGCAGCTCAAAGATGGTGGGGGCCAGATTCGAGCAGGGCCGCTCCGGGCGGGAGCGGCCCTTTCATGCGTTAAACCTGCCTGTCAGTCCTGCTCCTTACGCGTCTTCTTGCGCGCCCGCTTGCGGGCCAACGCAGCTTTCACCCGCTTCTTCTCGCCGGGCTTCAGGTAATAGGAGTGTCTTTTGACCTCCTTGATCACATCTTCCTGCTGCACATTGCGCTTGAAACGGCGAAGAGCGTTCTCGAGGGATTCACCCTCTTGAAGTCGTACTTCCGCCAAACGTACACACCCCCAGACTCGCCCTGGTGGACGAATATTTATGACAAGGTTTTGACCGCAAGTCAAGAGGAGCGGAGAAAAATCCCTCCGAGAAAATATCCATTTCTTGCCGAATTGGGCCGAAAACACTGGCTAGTCTCGTAATTCGTCCGGGTGTGCAGCTTCTTGCAGGGCTCGCGGCGCAGCCAGGAAGGACAGGAATACTGCGCTGGGCCACAACTGCAAGAAAAGCCGATTCAATGAGTTACGCAGATGCCAGAAGATGTCGTAGGGCGTGATCAGGTAGATGGCGAAGTATCCGGCCAGGGTTAAGCCGAGCGCAATCGCCGACCGGCTGGGCCGCCATGCTCCCCCGATTTTTTCACGGCGGACTCCCAGGAAATAAAAAACCGGCAGCAGGAGCGATCCGGGAACGAGCCACCAGTTTCCGAAACGGAGCAGGGTCTTCGCGAACCAGCGAAAGACGATCCAGTAGCGCCATGGCTCGAGCATCTTGCGGGCGGCCTGGGCGAATCCGGGGAAGAGATCTCCCGCAGGAGCGATGGAGTGTTTGAACCAGAAGATGAGAACCAACAGAGGAACGAGGCCGATTACGAAGAAAGCGAGTTCTCGTACACCGGCAGAGGGCCTCGGCGAGCGGCGATAATCGCGATGGCTGAGACGGCTGCGCGTGAGCAACAGGAATTCTGAAATCAGCAGGGCAAGAGCGAAGAGCAGGCCTTCATTCTTGGTCCAGGCGGCGAGTCCCGCGGAGACTCCAGCCAGAGCATACAATCGCGCCGCCGAGTGCGGGTCAGCGGCAGAGGACGACTGCCCGAGGCACTGCAGAACGATCGCGGCCAAAAAGAAAAATGACAGCGGCACATCGGCATATTGCGATGCGCCCTGCTCGATAAAGAATGGAGTTGCCAGCAGCACCAGCCCGCCGAGCATGGCATTCGTGTGGCCGCGCAGAATGGCGAGCGACGAGACCAGCACCGCGACGGTGCTGAAGGTGAAGACGAGGCCGATCGTGCCAGGAGCGGCCTGACTTTCGCGTCCCAGGTAATTCCAGAAGTGCGCGATCGATGCGGGAAGAAGCAGAGGGTAATCGGGATGCGACCAGGCGATAACGGAAGTAAATCCGTCGCGCCAGGCCGCGCCCGCGCGAAACAGGAAGCGGGCGTGGAGGTTCCAGATGGCGAAGGCGTCCCATCCGTCGCCGTGCGGATGGACCAGGCTCCGCAAGACGGCGGAGTAGATTGCCACACAAAGCGCGATCGCGAAGGTGACGTTGAGCGCCGCACGGACTGGAGACTTGCCTTCGTCGCGGTTGTCCGACATCGCCAACAGCGCGGCGGAGTTGGATTTTCGGTTGCGAGCGAGGAAGCCGGCAATCAGCAGCAGGCCGAAGACAATGGAATCCACCGGCCACGAGCGGTGAATGCCAAACGCAAGGCCGACGATTTCGTCGGCCGAAAATATTCCGATGCCAAAACCGGCCGCGAGCGAAAGGCGCAGCAGCCAGCCGAAAGGCGCACGGGAAACGGCGAGCGAGACGAGCAGATATCCTGACGCGAGACACAGAGCAATTGCGGCGCACCCTGCCATTTACCGGGCTTCCTTGTTGTAGAAAAGCAGCACACCGTCGCCGAAATCACTTACCAGCTGAAGCCCCGCGGGGATCGCGGCCGGGCGCGCGGGAAAATTTCCAATGACAAGCGCGTGATTGGTCGAGCGCTCGATCACGCGGGGAGCGAGCGCGTATTGCGTGAGGTAGTAGTCCGGCAGTCCGGCGTCGCCCGGTTCGCCGATATAGCCGATGATTCCGCGATCGGGAAGCGCGGATTTCAAGGCGGCGAAGCGCTGGTCGGAGCGCTGCGCGACGGTGTCGGCAGACAGATGGGCCGGATTTGGGGCCGTTGTCGCAAGCCGCGCGACTGAAAGCAGGCAGCAGACAATCACCAGTGAAATGGCAGCCGTGTTTCGCCCGGAGTTGCGATCGGAGGCAGCGGATGCCGGCATACTCAGGCCACTTTCCCACGCAGCACGGTGACCGACGCTTTCGGCAGCATGACTTGCAGATTCGCGTGCAGAGTTTTTGTGACGGGCGGATTGTTCGGTTCCGGATGCCCACACGGGCCGTCGGACTGCCACATATATTGCTCGCTGTCGGGTAGCGTCCTAATTTTAGGACACCACCGAGTCGTCCATCCTCTTGACTAGTCAGCCGAGTAGCATAAACTGCTGAGTGCTTATGCGGTAGGGCCTCGTCTCAATTCCCCGTAGTTTCCGAAAATCAGGTCGAACGGAGAACCTCCGATGAATCCCAAATTCCTCAAGCCTCTCGTCTATATTGTGGCCCTGTGCGGAATCGCGCTGCTGGCTCAATCCCGCCCGGCCGGAACCAAAATTGTTCAGACCAGCGAAAAGTCGGCCGTTCACACCCCAGCCGTTCTGACTCCGGGACTCGCCCGCATCTACAGCAATCTCGGCCCGTCCACCGACGCGTATAACGACGAATCGGCCGAAGTGATCTCGGGGCCAACATCGATCCTTAACTTCAGCCTCGCATATGCTCTTCCATTCACTCCCAAGACCGATGCGACGGTACACGAAGTCATGGCATCGCTGGTGTACAACGGTTCTGGAGCGAACCAGATCAATCTCAGCCTGTACAGCGATGCGAACGGCGTGCCCGGAACCATCCTGGCCGGTCCCGAGACGGTCAAGAATCTTCCGTCCTTTGGCACGTGTTGCAAGATGGCCTCGTGGAGCCTGAGCACACCGCTCGCCGTGTCCGCGGAGACGCAATACTGGATCGTGGCCGACACTCCCGCCAGCGGGCCCGGTTCCGATTTCTACGGTGCCTGGAATTTCGTCTTCCCCACTCCCTTCGTGCAAGCTTCCAATGAGGGAGGAATGGTTTGGGCCGCGCAAAAGACTGGGTACTTCCAGACCGCTGCCGGGGTTTTTGGAACTACGCCCTAAGTTGGAATGCTGCACCGTTCCGGGCTGAGCCGGAACTCCTGCAGCCTTGTCAGACGGCTTGCTGCCGAAATCCGGATGAATTGTTGCGGGGAATGGGTTCGGAAGACACCTCTGGCGCATCGACTGTCTCGCAGGTCGGATGGAGTGGCACGGAGCGGCAGACGTGGGTGGTGGTGCAATTTGGCTCGCGCGCCGAGCCGACACAGACTGAGATCCTTCGCTCCGCCTGTAATGCGGCTACGCTCAGGATGACGCCGTCTATAAGAGTCAAACTGGGCCACTACCCAGAGTGTCGGGCAGCGGCCTTTCATGCGCAATGCACTTTTCTCAACGATTGGGCCGGCGCCATGATGACTCGCGCATGGACGGGCGAATGTGCCTGTCTTACATGATCCGTCCTTAGAAGATAAATTTTGCTGCCAGTTGCACCTGCCGGGGCGCGTAGGCTGCATTCGGCTTCAGGAAATTCGTCGGCAGCTGGTAATAGCCGGGATAGGGCGCGACGTTGGCGGTGACGTAGTTCTGAACGAATGTGCTGGCGTCGGAGATGAGGCCGTTGGACGTGATCGCCATCCGCTGATTGTCGCGGTTGAGGAGATTGAATGACTCGGCCATCAGGTTGAGCTTGCAGCGCTCGCGGAAGCGGATGGTGCGCGTCAGGCGGAGATCGACGGTGGCGTAGTCGGGGCCGGTGAAGGCGTTCCGGCTGTAGCCGGGGAGGCGATCGTTGAGATCGTTGCCGTCCTGGTTGGGATCTCCGGCGACGGTAGCGTTGAACGGGCGCCCGGAGCCGTAGTTGGCTACAGAGGAAATTTTCCAGTCGTTGAAGAATCGTCCGGCAATTTCGTGGCCGCGATGGAACGGGTGCGGCTCGGCGGAGATGGCGGCCACGAGGCGCTGGCGCTGGTCGGTGACACTCGGTCCGCGCTCGGCGGAAGGATTATAGGAGTTCTGCACCGTGGCCGGTTGCCCCGCCACCAGAGCGTCCTGCCCGTCGTCAATCGCGCGGGCGTAAGTGTAGGAGAGGCGCAGGTAGGTCCCGCGGGCGACGCGGCGGTTCAGGCTGAGAGTTGCGCCGTTGTAGTAGCTCGATGCGGCGCTCTGGAATTCGTCAATCGCGCCCAGCTGCGGAATCGGGCGGGCGAGCGGATTGACGCATGGAGGAAATGGACACGTCAGCGACTGCTGAAACTGCCAGGTCGAAAACGATGCCACCGCGTAGTAGGCGTTCTGGAAGATCGTTCCAGTGGGATCGAAGATCGGATACGTGAGGTTGGTTGGAGCGGGAAGATTCACGTCGAGCGCGCGGATCAAATGTTCTCCGTGAACGTTCAGCGCCGATAGCGTGACGGTGGTGCGTCCGGCAAATTCCTTTTCGAAAGAAAGGCTCGATTGCTGCACGCGCGGCGTTACGAAATTGCCAGCGAAGGCCGAGACATTGCTGGTCACGCCCTGCGTGAAACCGGCCGGCAGAGCACAGGTCGCCGCATACAGCGGGCAGCGGACCAGAGGGTTGGGGTAGCTGGGAAAAACCTGATGGTCGTAAAAGTCGTTGTTATTGAGGAAAACCTGCGCGTCGGAGATGCCGTTTTCGGTCTGGATGACGGAGTTGTAGATCTGCGGAATTCGCACGTAAAAAATCCCATAGCCGCCACGGATGACCAGTGGATGCGTGTTGCCGATGGAGTATGCGAAGCCGGCGCGCGGGGCGAAATTGTATGGCTGGAATGGAACTCTGCCCGCGGGCGGGAACAGAGGGTTCTGGATCAATCCGGCGGTGGTGAAGGCTTGCAGATCCCAGCGCACCCCCAGATTCAGGGCGAAATGACTGGTAAGGCGGACCGTATCTTGCGCGAAGGCGGCGTACTCGTTGGTGTCAGGATGAGAGGTCGAACTGCCGAAATTCTGCAAATAGTAATGCGGGACTTCGTGGGCGTAGGCGCGCAGGGAAGTGAGTTCCAGACCGGCCTCCTGCGGTTGAAAGGTAAATGGGTCTACCTTGATGGGATAGAAAAGATATTCTCCGCTTTGCTGGCTGGGAAAGAAGTCGTAGATCCAGGTGAGCAGCGCGTCTCCCCCGAATTTCCAGGTGTTGCGGCCGCCTTCGAAGCTTAAGGTTTCCGCCGCGTGCATGCGGTGCTCGCGGGTCTGCCGCGGAAGGATGTTGGAGCGGCCCAGGGCGTCGAGAATGCCGGGAATCTTCGCCAGCACATCGCTCGAATTGCTGTAGGACTGCTGCACATCACGCGAGAACTGCGCCCGCAGATGGTTGATCAGGCGCGGAGTGAAGCCGCTGGTCAGAGCGAGATTCGCGGTTTCGGTCAGGACCTGCTCTTCGCCGTTGTTGTTGTTGGCGTCGTAGGTGATGGGGCTGCCGGGATCGAGGAATACATTGTTCGATCCCCAATAGCGGGTGGTATTGACGCGAAAGGCGAGCTGATTGCGGGGCGTGAGGTTGATGTCGAGCTTGCCGTAGGAGGAATTTCCGATCTGGGCGGCAGGATATTCCCCCGCAAGCGAAGTCAGTTGCGCGGCGGCGGCAAAGACCAGCGCCTGGTCGGTGGCCTCGTAGTCTCCGGGGATAATTCCATTGTAGGGTTGGGGAACCACCTGCGAGCTTCCGTTCAGGAATTCGACGACGTTGGGGACGCGAAAGACGTGCTGGTCGAATCCGGCGAAGAAGAATGCCTTGTTGCGCTTGAGCGGGCCGCCGATCGTGGCTCCGGCCTGCTGCTGGCGATTGTGCGGCCGGATCGTAAGAAACGGGTCGGTTGCACCCAGCGAACTGTCGCGGAGGTAGTAGAACGCCGTACCGTGCAGATGATTCCCGCCTGATTTCGTGACAATATTGACGACTGCGCCGCCGGAGCGTCCCTGCTCGGCGCCATAGGAATTCGACGACACGCGGAACTCCTGCACAACTTCGGTGGAAAAAGAAAACGGCGTGCGGTAGCGTCCGCGGGCCTGCGCGAAGAAGGCATTGTTGTAGTCGCTGCCGTCGACCAGGAAGCTATTCTGGTACCCGCGAAGGCCGCCGAAGGAGAGGTCGCCGTTGGTGGCCGAAGTCAGGCTGCGCGGGTCTTGCGTGACGCCGGGGGAGAACAGCGCGAGATCGGAGAAGCGCCGGCCGTTGAGAGGGAAATCGGCAATGGCGCGTTCATCGAGCAGCGTGGAGACGGCGCTGGGCTGGGTTTCGACCGCGTTGGGAGCGGCCGAGACGGTGACTTGTTCTTGGGCGCTGGCGATCTTCAGGTGAAATTCGAGCTGGGCGATTCCTCCGACGTCAATGTGCAGTTGCGGCGTCGCTTCCGGGGACATGCCCTGAGCTTCGACGCGCGCCGAATAATCTCCCGGGGAGAGTTCGATCGCGAACTCGCCTTGGGCGTTGCTCACGGAGGTGGAGCGGACGCCATTGGAGAGATTCACCACCGCGACCGATGCCTGGGCGACCCGGGTGCCGCTCGGGTCGAGTACTGTGCCACGGAGCGAGCCGGTGATGGAATCCTGGGCTATGAGAAGTGCCGGAGCAAATATCAGCAGAGCAAGAACAATGGCAGGAAATGTCCGCGCAAAAGACATGGGTCTCCTCACAATGCGAGATAGCCTCGGAGGAACCCCTCAGCGCGTTAACCGGACGCACGGCGGGTGGGAAACCCGTTCCTGTATAGCATCGAATCGCGGGCGGAGATTGAAATGGGGCGAAACTATTTTGAAATCGTTCCCGGAGTGGGAATGGAAGGGAAAGAGCTTTACCACCGAGGACACAGAGGGTCACAGAGGAAATCAAGAAACCTGATTTCTCTTTGTGTGCCTCTGTGTCCTCTGTGGTGAAGGGTTTTGCGCCCGGGCCCGAATTCAACCACGCGCCTTACGCGATACCGCGCTCCCGTGTTATTTTCAGAGTTCGTCTCAAGCTTGCATGATCCGATCCTATAAAGGTGTAAAGCCAACGATTCCAGCCAGTTGCTATGTGGATGAGTCGGCACAGCTCATCGGCGACGTCGTTCTCGGCGAGCATGCGTCGATCTGGATGAACGCCGTGATTCGGGGCGACGTGCACGAAATTCGCATTGGGGCCAACAGCAATGTGCAGGACAACAGCGTGCTGCACGGCATGAAGAACCAGTACGGCGTGTATCTGGGCGAGTATGTGACGGTCGGTCATTCGGTGACACTGCATGGGTGCGTGATCGAAGACCGGTGCCTGATCGGGATGGGATCGATCATTTTGAATGGCGCGAAGATTGGCGCCGGGTCCATCATTGCCGCGGGGACGCTGATTCCGGAGAAGACGATCGTCGAACCGGGATCGCTGTGGATGGGGTCTCCGGGAAAATTCCGCCGCAAGCTGGAAGCCGCGGATGAAGAGGCGATCATGCGCTATGCGCGGAATTATCTGGGGTATAAGGAAGAGTATCTGAAAGAAACAAGAAGATTGTCATCCTGAGCGCCTCACGAAGTCGAAGGATCCCGCATTTGCCGGTAGCATCACGGACGCGTCAAGGCGTTCTCGGCATGCACTCGCGAGTGCATTGTGAAAACGCCTTGCGGGGCACGGGGCTGGTTGATCTGAAAGGGGTCCTTCGACTCCACAAGTCCGTTCGCATAAAGCGCGAACGGACTTGCTCCGCTCAGGATGACAAGGCGCAAAGTTTTAGCTGAGAACTGAGAACTGAATGATCAAAGCCGCCCGAGGAACGCGAGACATCCTACCGCCGGATACGGCGCTGTGGAACTTTGTGGAAGCGACGGTGCGCGATGTGTTTCGCGCCTACAACTTCCAGGAGATCCGCACGCCGATCTTCGAGTCGACGGAACTTTTCGCGCGCGGCGTGGGGGAAGAGACCGACATTGTTTCCAAGGAGATGTTCACCTGGGAAGATCGCGGCCGCGCCGAGAGCGACAAGGGGCAATCGCTTACGCTGCGCCCTGAGGCAACTGCGGGCATCGTCCGTGCCTATATCGAGCACAAGATGTGGGACCGCGGGCTGAACAAAATGTTCTGCATTGGGCCGATGTTTCGGCGGGAGCGTCCGCAGAAGGGGCGCTACCGGCAGTTTTATCAGATTGACGCCGAAGTGATCGGCCCCGAATCGAGCGGCAGCGCCGCTCCCGCGCGTGATGCCGAGATTCTTGAGATGCTGGCCACGCTGCTTGACCGCCTCGGCATCAACGACTGGAAACTTGAGCTGAACTCGGTCGGCTCGACGCAGGAGCGGGTGAAGTTCAATGACGCGCTCCGCATCGCGCTGGAGCCGGTGAAAGACAAGCTGTGCGGAGACTGCCAGCGGCGGGCGGTGACGAATCCTTTGCGCGTGCTGGATTGCAAAGTGCCCGAGGACCAGCCGATCATCGACACGCTGCCGCGCATCAGCCAGTTTCTTGATGAAGACAGCCGGAATCATTTCGCTGCGGTGCAGGAGATTCTGCGGGCCGTCGGCGTGAAATTTGAGATCAACGACCGTCTCGTCCGCGGGCTCGACTACTACACGCGCACGGCCTTCGAGTTCACGCACGGCGCGCTGGGGGCGCAGAACGCGATTCTCGGCGGCGGGCGCTATGACGGCTTATCGGAAGCGTTGGGCGGGCCGAAAGCTCCGGGCATTGGGTTCGCCATCGGGGAAGACCGATTGGTCATGACGCTGGCGGAGAAAACTGCCGCCGAGAGTGTCGTGCGCAAGCCGGATGTTTATATCGCGCCAATGGCCGGGATGAACGTTGCGGCCGCGAAGCTGGCGCGCGAGTTGCGGCGCCACGATCTGGTGATTGAGCTTGGGGACGACAGCTTCCGGCTGAAGAAGTCGTTTGAAGCTGCGACCAAGGCGGGAGCGAAGTACATTCTGATCGTTGGCGAGAACGAAGTGAAGGCGGATGCTTTTGCGCTGAAGAATCTGGCGACGGGGGAGCAGGTTTCGGTGGCTCGTGGAGAGCTGGCGGTCAGGATTCGACAGGGCTGACACGCGCCGCCGGCAAACCACCGGCAAACAGCAGGTTCCTCGTCGCCGCGCTCCTCGGAATGACCAACTCTTTGAGGTATATAGGGGGAATCGAATGAGAGTCGTACTGGCCGTCACGTTTTCTCTGATCTTCTGCGCAAGCAGCTTGGTCGCAAATGGTCAGGCTAACAGGCCTGAAAAGCCTCCCACGGCCCTCGAACAGTCGGCTATGGATGCGGAGAAGGCGTTTATCGCGGCTGCCAAGAAGGGCGATGTTGCCTACTTCAAGCGGACCTTGACCGACGATTTTTCGTTCGTCTCTTTCGATGGCCAGCTCTATGAGCGCCAGGACATGATCGATCAGTATGGCGATCCGGGCTCCGACATTCTCCCCTATGAAATGAGAGTCATCGTTCCCGGCGACGGCGTGGCGATTGTCACTTACAACGTGGTATTCCGCGTCCCTCCGGCGGAAGACCAGGGGCCTCCGCCGCGGTATCAGCACTTCAGCACCGTCTGGGTGAAGCAGGGCGACGTGTGGAAGATGAAGTTCCAGCAGATGACTGCGAACCATTGGGGAGACTGGTAGAACCCGAGTTTTAATTTTCGGTGAACAATCTTCCTGATGCACCGCTCCTTGTGCACTTTCGTGCTAATATCACGCCGCAGTCGGTCGCCCAGCATGATCTTGCGACCAGGAATCTCTGAACGGGGACGGCCAGACGCGGCGACATTCGTGGACGGCAAGCCAATCAGACAAGCGGGCCTTTGTGACAATTGTCAGACTGCCGGGCTGACGATTCGCACTGGTCACGCCGGTATTCGGAAGCTAGCATCAAACAGAATCGATCGCGGGACATAGTTAGTTTTCACACAAGGAGAATTCGTGAATTTCAAATTGCTTTGCGCCTGCATCTTGCTGATTGCGTCGTCCGCGTTCGGCCAGATGGGCCAGAAACCCGGGCCGGAACTCAAGAAGCTCGACTACTTTGTCGGCACCTGGACGACCGAGGGAACCATTTCCCAAGGCCCGTGGGGTATGGGCGGCAAGTTCAGTTCTACGGGAACCAACGAGTGGATGGCTGGCGACTTTTTCCTGACTGGGCATGAGGACTTCAAAATGCCTCCGGAGCTGGGCGGCGACGGCAAAGCCGCGTCGTATATGGGCTACGACTCCGACAGGAACGTTTATACCTATGACGCCTTCAACAGCCAGGGGCGGCGCGAAGTGTCGGAAGGGGCGGTGAAAGACGACACCTGGACGTGGAACAGCACGCAGAACTACGCCGGGCAGGAGATCAAGCAGAAGCTGACGATCAAGACGCTGTCACCCACCAGCTACAACATGAAATTCGAAATCTCGATTGACGGTACGACATGGATGACATTCATGGAAGGCAAAGCGACGAAAAAGTAATAGTTTCCATGCCTGAAGGGCTTCAGCTTCGGCTGAAGCCTTTTTCATTGCGATGCAGTTCGGAATCCCCCACTATCCCGAAGGATGTCATCCTGACTCGAGCGGTAGTTCGGCGAGAGCCTGCGCACTGCATGAAGAGCGCGCGTTCTTCGCGGCCGCATCGCGGCCTTCTGCTTACATAAGGTCGCTCGCCCGGCTGTCGCCGCGTTCACGATGACATCTTCAAACAGCTAACTTCGAAGCCGCACGGCGGCTGACGGTTTTGTTCCCGGATGAGGATTGTCCGTGCGTTTGGTAGTACGATGAATTGAATTCATGCGAACGCTCCTAAAGATCAATCTGATGTCATGTCTGGCTGCCTTGGCCCTGACGACACAACTATTCTCACAACAAGCGCAGCCGCCGGCACGGCCGGCCCCGAAAACCAACGAAGCGCCCGCAGCCGACAAAGAAGTCAACGGCTACTCCGGCATGTATACGTTTCTCAAAGAGGGCGAATTTGTGCAGATCACGGTCGAGGACGACTTCAGCGTCTCCGGATTTATTTCGCGCTACGGGGAAGGTGAAAGCGACAAAGGATCGTTTCTCGATCAGTTCTTCAAGACGGGAAAGCTTGCAGGCAAGCAGTTAACGTTTAGCACGCAGTTGGTGCATGGTGTGGGGTTCGATTTCAAAGGCGCGTTCGAGCGGGGAGAAGGCAACAATCCCGGAGACGACGCCTACTTCGTTCTGAAGGGAACGCTGACGCAAAACACGACCGATCTGAATAAAAAGGTAACATCCCATTCGCAGGAAGTCGTCTTCAAGTCATTTCCGCAGGATGCCGCGCCGCCGAGATAACACCGAGTATCGAGTACCTTACCGAGAAAGACGGGAACGCTTTACTCGGTACTCGCAACTCGGTACTCAAGCTCACTGTCCCGCGCGGATGGGAGACAAGTTCAGGCGGCCAGGGGCCTTTTTTCGCGAGCCTTCGCTGCCATAGATGAGATCGGGGCTGCCATCGGAGTTGGAGGACGCTTCGGCCAGGGTTTCGGCGAGAGCGCGGTAGGAGCGGCTGATTTCGCTGTCCTGCAAGACCACCGGCGTGCCGTGGTCGATGGCCGGCGAGACCGCCTGATAAGCGTTCGGAACCTTCCACAAAACCTTGCAGTTGGTGACTTGCTGCACGTCTTCGTCGGTGAATCCGGGAATCTTCTTGTAGCGGTTCAGCACCATGCGCAGGCGGTCGCGGCCGGTGCCTTCTTCCAGGAAGGCGTGAATGCGGCCGGCGCTCCAGAGAGAAACTACGTCAGTCTGGGCGACTACCAGGACAGCGTTCGAAAGATCGGAGAGCAGGCGCGTGGTAGCGTCCAGCCGGCTCGATGCGTCCACGACGACGAAGCGATAGTGATTCACCAGCAGGTCAAACAGGCGGGCAAGTTCGCCCGGCGTGGGCTCGGTCGGATAAGGCTGGGAAGGACCCGCGAGCAGATGCATGCCTTCTTTGGTGGGCGTCATCAGACCGTCAAGCAGGGAGACATCCAGGCGGTGAAGGTTTTGCAGCGCGTCGAGCACGCCGAATTGCGGGCGCAGATTGAGGTGCAGCGCGGCGTGGCCGATGGGCGCGAAATCGAGCAGCACTACGTCGCCGTGCATTTGCTGAAGAGCGAGCGCGGTGTTTACCGCGGCGGTCGTGCATCCGGCGCCGCCTTTGGCGCTGAGGAAGGTGAAGACGCGGGCTTTGCCTGCGCCACCGAGCGACCGGGTACGGCTGGAACTGAAGCGGGTCAGGGCTTCCAGCAGCGGCTCGTGCCCGGCGGAATGCTCGAGGTATTCGCTGGCGCCGGCGCGCATGCTGTTGACAATGGCCGCCGGTTGCGTCATTTCACCGTTGGCGAAGATAGCAATCTGCTGAGTAGTCGAGCGAATCAGTTCGATGGCGCGGATGGCGCGTTGCGCGTCCTGCACCGCGATATCGACGATCACCACTTCCGCGCGCGAGTCCTGCAATTGCCTGAGAATGGCGTCGGTCGGGCCATTGGGGAAGCCGACGTGGGTGAACACGGCGGTGCCCAGTCGTGTGGCCTCCAGTCGGTTTTGCAGCGTGGATAAGTGTTCCCGGTCCTCGGTCAGGAGGGCGACGGCGATCCCATGCATGGCGCGGTTCTCGCTGATTTCTATCGGTGTCTGCATGTTAGAAAGAGTGAGTACTCTCCGCCAAGTGACCTAGGTAATGGCTCCGATCCTGCGGGCAAACTCTTTGCCCGACAGACCAAACGAACCCTTCGACGGCGGGGGGAGGACGACCTAGAAGGAACTGTTGGCACCCGTCTTATGTGCCAAACATTGTAAGCCGCAGGAAATTATTTGGAAAGGGGCGGGTCCGCGGGTGATTCAGCCTGCCGTCCGCACCGATGGCCGCGGGGGCCGGTCCTCAGGATGGTCATGATGAAGCGGCGCGACGCGTTCGAAGGTGGCAGAGGACGCCGACGAGGTTGCGAGATACTCGTAGTTTTCGATGCGCACGGCCACCCCGATCTTGGCGGCGGTTGGAGGGGCGGAGGCCGCATTCGCGGCCACGACCGGACGTACAATCCGAAGAACCCTTCCCCGGCAGCGAACGGGCATGCTTTCACCCAGAGTGATCTCGGAGGGCATCTGGAGCGTGAGTTCGACTTCGGAGCCTTCGGCCAGCGGCAATTCCGTCAGAAAGAAAACGCCGCGGGAACTGAGATCCTGGGTGATGCCGACGCCCGCGGCGGAAGTGGACGGCTGGTGAACCGAAACGGGCAAGAGATACGAAAAGCGCTGACCGGCGCGGCGTTCTAGCTGAACTCCAGGAGTGGTCATAAGAAGTGGCTCCATTGCAAACCGCCCGCACATGCAGCCCGCTACTGTAGCTCACCGGGACTGGCAAGAGAAGTTGCTAAGATAGTAAACGGTCGACGAAAGTTACAGACGTCGGGCGCCCAGGCCAACTCTCAGAATCCAGCATCAGAACATGAACCTTCATCGTTGGGATTTGTCATTCCGAGCCATCGAGGAACCTGCTGTTCGCAGGCAGCGTCAACAGTGCCAGCCATCAGCAGTTCCTCTACGGCTAAAGCCGTCTCGGAATGACAAAAATCGAATGACAAGATCGAAAATGAAAAGATCGCTGGTGGCAGAGCATCAAAGCATGAACTCCGAGGAACGGCTGAAGTGCGATGGGACGGTTGAAGTGCAATGAAATGCGATTTTGAGAATTTGAGTTAGCGGAGCCATCCGCGAAAACATCCGATAATTAGAACGTGCCTGACGCAAAAGCAACCGCACTGGAAAAACCGCCGGGAACCCAGGCCGCAGCCAGCCAAAAGCTCAACTGGCAGGCTGCGGGACGCGCCCTGCGCCACCGCAATTTCCAGCTTTTCTTCAGCGGGCAGCTGATTTCCCTGATCGGCACGTGGATGCAGACGGTAGCCCAGTCATGGCTGGTTTATCGGCTGACCGGCTCCGGGCTATTGCTGGGAGCGGTCGGATTCGCCAGCCAGATTCCGGTGTTCCTGGTTGCGCCGCTCGGCGGCATCGCCGCCGATCGCGCCAACCGGCAGCGCATCGTGATTGCTACCCAGACGGCGTCGATGATTCTGGCTTTCATCCTGGCGGCCTTGACCCTGACCAACAAAATAACCGTGCGGGAGATCTTCGTTCTTGCGGCGGCGCTCGGAGTGGTGAACGCCTTCGACATCCCCGGACGGCAGGCATTTCTCGTGGACATGGTCGGCAAAGAAGACCTGATGAACGCCATTGCGCTGAATTCCTCGATGTTCAATGGAGCGCGTGTGATCGGGCCGGCCGTGGCCGGGATTCTGGTGGCGCGACTGGGCGAGGGATGGTGCTTCTTCGCCAACGCCGTGAGCTACATCGCGGTGATTGTCGGGTTGGTGATGATGCGGGTGCATGCTCCGGCGAAGGCATCGCTGCAGGCGTCGCCGGTGGATCACATCGTCGAGGGATTTCAATTCGTCTGGCGCACCGCGCCGATTCGGGCGCTGATGATTCTCCTGGGACTGGTGAGCGTCACCGGCATGCCGTATGTCGTACTGATGCCGATCTTCGCGGACCGCATCCTGCATAACGGTGGGCAGGGATTTGCTTCGGTGATCGGCTCGCACGATCTGGGGGCGGTCCGGCTGGGGATCCTGATGGGCGCGGCCGGCGTTGGCGCGCTGCTGGGAGCACTCACCCTGGCCGCGCGCTCGGGCGTGAAAGGCCTGGGGACATGGGTTTCGACCTGCTGCGCCGGGTTCGGCATCAGCCTGATTCTGTTTTCTTTTTCCAAATCGTTCTGGCTCTCAGTTCTTCTCTTGATGCCCGCGGGATATTTCATCATGCTGCAGATGGCGTCGTCGAACACTCTGATCCAGGTCATGGTTCCCGACGCGCTGCGCGGGCGCGTGATGGCGGTCTATTCGATGATGTTCATGGGGATGGCGCCGATTGGAGCGCTGGTCGGCGGCGCGCTATCGGACCGGGTTGGGGCGCAGTGGACGGTGGCCATCGGCGGACTGGCATCCATGTTTGGTGCGTGGTGGTTCAGCGCGCAGTTGCCCAAGATTCGGGTCGAGGCGCGGAAGCTCATCATTGCTCAGGCCATGATCGGCGGGGAACCGGCGGAAGAGATGACGCCGGCGGTGATTGAAGACTGAAGCGGCTCGGCGGGCGATACCGCCAAGCCGCAAGAGTCGTGCCATGGGAGATCCTTCACTCCGCCTGAAAGGCGGCTCCGTTCAGGATGACGCCGACAACATGAGAGAGAGAATTTCGACAGTCTTATCGCCGGACTGCGCTGCGCCCCAGGGCTACGAGGAAAATGGCACTCTTGCCGCGGGCGTGGGGCGAGAAGAAGCTGACGACGTCGTCGTCGTAGAAGGTGAGGCCGCTGGCGCCGAGACGCTGTGCGTAGGCGGCGAGATACATTTTGCCGCCGAGAATTCCGGCTTCGAGTTGGGCGGCGCGGTATCCGCGATTGCCGTAACGCTCCAGAATCCTCTTGAGATCGGCCAGGAAAAATACATCAACCGCCGCATCTGCCGGGAGTTGCTGTTCCAGCCCCAGGTATCCGGCCTTGTCGCGAAATTCACCGGGCTTCAGCAGTTCGAGAGATTTCTCTTCCCAGCGATAGAAATACGCTCCCGCGCGCAGGCCGACGACGCTGTTCACGATTAAATAGAGATCGTTGAGATGGGCGCCGAATGGATCGAGGAAGTCGGCGGGAATTCCGCGGATGGAGCGGTCGAGGACCGTCGAGAGTTGCGCGAGCGTCAGTGGATCGCGCGAGAACTGGCGGGTCGATCCGCGGCGGGAGATGACCTGCTCGATGGAATCCTGCGGAAGTTTTGCTTCGTCGAAAGGCTGGATCGCGGTGATGTCGCCCTTGGCTGCGGGAGCCGGATTTGCCGGCAGGGCTCCTCGGCATTGATTCAGCTCTTCGCCTGATTCGAGAGACGACGCTTCGTGCATCTTGCGCATCGCCGGATAGTCCACTTCTCTTTCTGAATAGGCGACGGTCGGCAATTCGAGAGCAGTGATGGCAGGTGGCGCGGGCGGTGCCGTATTCACGCGGCCTATCGGAACGATGGAAAACCCGACTTCGCGGTTGGTATCGAGTCCGAGAAGGGCGTTCACCTGGGAATCGATAAATCCCGAGACGACTTCGGCGGGAAGATTGGAAGCGGTTGCCATGGCGAGAAGATTCGCGAGAATAGTGCCGTTGTCCCAGCCGAAATGGCGATACGCGCGGGAGTGATATTTCCAGGCGTTGCGCCAGTACGTGCCGGCGCAGACGATGATGACGGGGGCGTGTGCGACCGAGTCGCGACTGCCGGTGGCTTCGACCAGTGTCTGCCGCAAATCTCCGGCGCGAAGCTGTCGGAGACCGAATTCCGCTGCGCCGAAGTGGTAGAGGCCCGCTGGCAGCGCTGTCTGCCCGGGCTTGCCTTTGGTGGGCAAGTCCGTACACGCGACGTAAAGCTCGATCTCGTAGAGAGCGCCGGTGCATGCGGCGGCGCGAAAGAATGTCTCGCCCTGCGCGTGCTTCTTGCTGCGGACAACGCCGGCTGAGAAGAACAGCAGCTGCGCGAGCGTGTCAAAGTCGGGAATCGCTTCTTCGTGCGTTGTCGAGGCTGCAGCGGCGATTGCCGCCAGCGCCGGTTTGTGGGTCTCGTGAAAATCACGCGGAAGGCGTGTCACTTCGAGCGTGGGATAAATTTTGAAAAGGAGCGGCTTGTTGTCCCAGTCGAGCGCGTGCGGGTGCATGCGAATGCTTTGGTAGGAGTGCTTGGTCCCGCTGTGATATTGCCGCGCGGCGTCGAGATTGAAATTCTGGCTCAAGAGGTTTTCGGTGGAAACAGTTTAGCGGTAGGCGCCGGCGGGCAGGCCTGTGATCCGGATGCCTGAGTGCCCTTTGTGGCGGATGTTCAGCCCGATGAGCAACGCCGTGATCTGCTCCACGATGCGGGCGTTTTCGAGCTTGCCGCCGTCGATGGCGCGGACGCCGGGAATCTTGGCCGCCAGTTCGCGCGTGAGTTGGGCGGCATCGGGATCGTCGCTGCACACGATCACATCACAATCGAGTGGTGCATCTCCGTTGAGCAGTTCGGCGGAAAGATTATGAAATGCAGCGACCACGCTCACGCCTTTGGGAACAAGCTCGGCCGTCTGCTCGGCGGCGGAGCCTTGCCAGACGCCGAGCGGGCGGGAGGCGCGTCCGCCGACGGCGCTCGCGAGCGGCACGGTGGCGTCGATCACGATGCTGCCTTCGGAGATCGCGGGCTTGAGTTGCTTGAGAAGCGCGGCCTGGCCTTCGAAGGGAACGGTCAGCATCAGGATGTCGGCAGCCGCGCAGGCTTCGCTGTTTACCATGCCGGATACGCTTGCTCCAGGGCCCGCTTTTTGCTTCGTTGTTTCGGCGGCTTGTTGTGCGCGGCTTTCGTCGCGCGATCCGATGATAACCTTCACTCCGGCGCGTGCCCAGCGCAGAGCGATTCCCGTGCCCGCGGGACCGGTGCCGCCGATGATCGCGATAGGGCGGGAGGAAAGGTTGGGAGCCGCTTTCGAACTCATGCGAACTCGGCCTCGAGCGATTGTTCGGCGGTGAGTTCGTCGAGCGGAACTTTGATGCGGATGCGCGAGTAAGTCGTGTTGCGCTCGGCCGGGATACGGCCCATTTCCAGAATCAGGTTCTGAAATTCTTCCGGGCTGGTGTATTGCCCCGCCGTAGCTCCGGCTTCGCGGGAAATGTTTTCTTCCATCAGCGTGCCGCCGAAATCGTTGGCGCCGGCGTGCAGGCAGAGTTGCGAAAGTCTCCGGTTCAGCTTCACCCACGAAACCTGAATGTTGTGGATCGAACCGGCGAGCATGAGTCGTGCGAGAGCGTGAACCTTGAGATGTTCAGCCAGCGTTGGCCCGGTGCGCGCGAGGCCTTGCTGGAAGAGGAGCGTGTTCTGGTGGATGAAGCCGAGGGGAACGAATTCGGTGAAGCCTCCGGTTTCGCTCTGGATGTTGCGCAGAAGGCGCAATTGACGCACCCAGTGCGCGGGAGTCTCGGCGTGACCGTACATCATCGTGGAGGTGGTGCGGATGCCGCAGCAGTGCGCGGTACGGATCACTTCGATCCACTGCGCGGTCGTCAGCTTGTTGGCGGAGAGAATATGGCGAATCTCGTCGTCGAGAATTTCCGCTGCCGTGCCGGGCAGCGTGCCGAGCCCGTTGTCGCGCAGCATCGACAAATAATCTGCCAGCGGCATGCCGGTAAGTTCGACGCCGTAGACGATCTCCATCGGCGAGAAGGCGTGGATGTGCATCTGCGGGACGGCGTTCTTGATCGAGCGCAGAACGTCGCGGTAATAGAACTTATCGATGCCGTGCGGCAGGCCGCCCTGAATGCAGACTTCGGTCGCGCCCAGTTCCCACGCCTCGACAGCTTTCCGCGCCATGTCTTCCAGCGTGTGAAAGTAGGAGTCTTCCTCGCGCGGGCCACGGCTGAAGGCGCAGAACTTGCATCCCACGAAACAGATGTTGGTGAAATTCATGTTGCGGTTGACGACGTAGGTGACGATGTTTCCGGCGAGCTCGGCGCGCAGGAAATTCGCCGCGGTCAGGAGGCCGAGCAGGTCGTCGCCTTCGACGTTGGCGAGGGCGTATGACTCGTCGAGAGTGAGATCGGCAGCGTTTTGTGCTTCGAGAACGCGCTCGATGGAAGATCGGACGGATGGAGTGACGCGCGGAGCGATGTCCAGCCAGTCGAGGGAGGGAAAACTTTCGAGTTCCGAGGTGGTCAGTTTGCGGGGCACGTGCGGGTCTCCGTGGGTACAGTGTAGCGCCATTGCGCGGACGGGGTAAATGCGGCGGGGCTGTCTGGGCCGAGTGACGTACGGTCCCTCAGCGAGCTTTCGCTCGCTTCAGGATGACATTTGAACGCTGATATCTAGCGGAACAGATCGTTTGCGGCGCGGCGTAAGAGTTCTCGCGCCGTCCCGAGGCCCGGGGCGTAGCGATATCCGCGAATGATGCAGGCGGGCGCGCGATTCAGCTTTCCACAAACTAATCCCGCGGCGCAGGCGAGTTCGTCGGCAATGGCTTCAACGCTGGCTTTCAGTTTGTAGCCGTGCGGATCGCGCTGTCCGCGATCGTCGCGCAGGGGCTTCATGCCGGCGATGCCAATGGCAACTTCAGTCAGGCCCTCGCGCCACGGGCGGCCGAAGCTGTCGGTGATGATGATCGGGATTGAGAGTCCGGTCTTCTTTTTCACTACACGTCGAAGATTCGCGGCGGATTTGTCAGGGTCTTCCGGCAGAAGGAGCGCGTGTTGTCCGCCGTCGACGTTGGAGACGTCGATGCCGCTGTTGGCGCAGAGAAAGCCGTGATGCGTTTCGGTGATGAGAACGCCGTTCTTGCGGCGAATGACGGTCTTGCTCTCGCGGAGGGCGAGTTCGATTACTCGGGGGTCGAGATCGTAATGTTTCGCCCAAGCGATGGAATCTTCGGTTGGGTGGATCGTTTTCAGATCAACGATGCGGCCCTCTGATTTGGAGATGATCTTGTGTTTGACGACGAGGATGTCGCCGGGTTGGAGGCGGACGTGGGCATGACGCAAGCCGTCGAGCAGGCAGCCGGCAAGAGAGTCGTCGGGGCGGATTTCGCCGGCGATGCCGATCGGAAGGACAGTCAAGGCGGCGAGCGGCGGTTTCTTTCGCCCCTTCGGGGCTGGCGAAGTATTTGACGCTTTCCCACGGCTCACGCCCCCTCGGCGAACTCGGGGCAGGCTGTGGGCTGCGCTCTTACGCCGCTTCGCGGCTGGCGGCTTGCCGGATTCGGAATGCCTATTCATCGTCGTCCGATGCAATTGAACTACACGGCTTCTTTTATCGTGAGCATTCCGGCGTCTGCGTATTCGCGCGCAAGTTTTTGGGCACGGGTTTCGCCGGGGAGGGAAATCAACTGGTGCAGGTCTTCGGGATTGTCGACGTCGACTGCAATTCCGGGAAGACTCAATACGACGCACGGCTTGCCTGTGGCCAGCGCAGCCACGTGATGCGGCTTGAAGCTGTCGTTGCCGAAGCGGAGCGGAAATAAGTTTGCGGGGCGGCGAAAAGCCGCGTTGGTGCCTCGTCCGTCGCCGGCCGGGACGAGCACGCTGCCTTGCCGCGGCGCGTGCCGCATGATTTCGTCGAACTCCCACGGCTGGATCATAGGGATGTCGGCGGGGATGACGAGGGTGCTGTCTTCTCCGCGCTCGACGCAGACTTGAGTCGCCATTTCGATCGCGCCGGTTTCACCCGGATTCTCCGGGTCAGGAATCACTTCGAAGCCGTATTCTCGCGCGAGGTTCGTCGCGAAAAGATCGCTGGTCACGATTCCAACCGACGGCCGATGCTTCCAGTGATACAGAGTTGTCAGCACGTCGTGCAGCATGGCCTGCGCCAACTTGGTCCGCGCAGATTGATCGAGAACGCTGGCGAGGCGCTGCTTGGCCGTGCTCGTATTCTTGATGGGAACCAGGATCATGATGGGCGGTCCAGCCGCCGATAGGGGGTCGCGACCGGCTGTTGAGCGGCGGAAACCGCCTGCAAAACTTCTCTGGCCAGGGCCGCCTTATCTTCGGCGGTGCGCATGATGGTCTGCGCGCACTGCACGCGCAAGCCGTTCTGACGCAGATTTTCTGCCGCTCGGGCATCGCGCGAATCGCAGACCAGCACGTCGAGGAAATCTTCATAAGCCTGGGCGACGCCCGCGATCGAGCAGGGCAGGCCCTGGGCCTGCATCAGGATGCCTGCGGGCCCGGCGACCGGGGCGTTGCCGATGATGGGGCTGATGGCGGCGATTTTTCCTTTAGCGCGCAGGAGCGCGTCACGGATTCCGGGCACCGCGAGGATAGGTCCGATGCTGGTTACTGGATTGCTGGGCGCGACCAGCACCGCGTCGGCGGAAGTGATCGCCTCGATCACTCCCGGAGCGGGTTCGGCGTCGGATGCTCCGGCGAAGCGGACCGAGCTGACTGGATCTTGAAACCAGCGCTGCACGAAATATTCTTCAAAGCTCAATTCGCCCACGTTAGGAGTGTCCACGCGCGTCTCGACGCGCGAGTTGCTCATGGGCAGAATGCGGGCCTTTACGCCGAGCTTTTCCGAGATGACGGCTGCCGCCTCGGAAAGCGTCTTGCCTTCCGCCAGCAGGCGCGAGCGGAGCAGGTGCATGGCCAGGTCGCGGTCGCCGGTGTGGAACCAGGTCGGCTCGCCGAGCTGTCCCATGGCTTGCAGGCAGAGGAAAGTGTCGCCTTTGACGCCCCATCCGCGCTCGCGGCTCAACATGCCGGAAAGAACGTAGGTAATCGAGTCGATGTCGGGAGAAACGTAGAGGCCCCACCAGAGAAGGTCGTCGCCGGTATTGACGACCAACGTGATCTCCTCGGGGGGAACAACCTGGCGGAGGCCGTCGACAAATTTTGCGCCACCGGTGCCGCCGGTGAGGACGCAGATCATGCCGCCCTCTTCATTCTTGCCAGCCCGTCGTCACCGGTCGCGATCCGCAATTTGTCAGAAAGTAGTCCAGGTTTGGTCAGCAGGCTCGAAATAAATTCGGGATAGACGGGCAGGCGCTGGCGCAGTTGAGCGCCTTTGGCCTCCGTGTGCAGGCGCAACTGCTCCACGTGCGGCCAGGGCTTTTCCGGATTGATAAAGTCTGGCGTCAGCGGCGAAACGCCTCCCCAATCGTTGATGCCGGCATCGATCAACTCTTCATAGTATGGCGCGGAAAGATTCGGCGGAGCCTGGATATTGACGTTGGGCATTAGCAAGCGAGCTACCGCCACCGCGCGCAGCATGTCAACGCGCGAAGGCTCGGGCCAGTGCGCCATCGGGATCGCCGGCTTCACGCGGAAGTTCTGCACGATCACTTCCTGGATATGCCCGTACCGCTCGTGCAGATCGCGGATCGCGAGCAGCGTCTCGACGCGGTCTTCGAGAGATTCTCCGATGCCGATGAGCAGGCCGGTGGTGAAGGGGACATTCTGTTTCCCGGCGTCTTCGATGGTGCGGAGGCGCTTTGCTGGAAGCTTGTCGGGAGCGTTGTCGTGGGCTGCGCCCGGCGCGAGGAGACTGGCGTTCGTGGTTTCGAGCATCAGGCCCATGCTGGGCGAGACGGCCGCGAGGCGGGCGATCCACTCCGAACTGAGCAGGCCCGGATTTGGATGGGGGAGCAGGCTCGTTTCCCGCAGCACCAGTTCGCACATGGCTTCCAGATAGTGCAGCGTGGACTTGTAGCCCAGATGGCGTAGCGTTTCGCGCATTTCCGGGAAGAGCAGTTCCGGCTTGTCGCCGAGGCTGAAAAGGGCTTCTGTGCAACCTAGTTTTTCGCCTTCACGCGCCACGTCGAGGACCTCTTCCGGCGTCATGGTATGCGCGCCCGGGTCGGTGGGATCACGGCGGAAGGTGCAGTATCCGCAATAGTCGCGGCAGAGGTTGGTCAGGGGGATAAAGACTTTGCGCGAGTATGTGATCACGCCGGGTTTGAAGCGTTCTTTGGCGGCTCGGGCCGTGGCCAGCAATTCGGGCAGGTCGTCGTCGGGGCAGGAGATCAGATTCAAGGCTGCGGCGCGTGAGATCGGCTCACCGGGCCGAACTTGGGCCAGCGCGGGCGCGGATTCTATCGAAGATGACGCAATGGAGCTGACGGCCACTGTCTCGAATCATACAACGGCTAGGGCGTGATAATGTAGGCGTCGGCAACGTCGGTAGTGGCTCAGTTTGAATTCTGAATCCTACAGGGCGTCATCCCGAAGTGCCCGCGCTCTTACCAGCGGACCGAGGGATCTCCGGTGGCACACAGCGTCGTAGGGGAGATCCTTCGCTCCGCCGGAAGAACGGCTACGTTCAGGATGACCCGCGAGGATGAGCAAGAACTCCTTCTGAAATTCAGACTGAGCCGCTACCGCAGCGTCTCAGATGGGCCGCTTTTCTCTCGCGGGCCGAGACGTTGCCAGCAACGTGTCTACGAATGGCTCTTACTTCGGTGGAATTTCGGCGGGCTTTAGGGCATTTCGCCACCGGTGTGACCATCATCACCGTCGATCTGGACGGCGAAGTGCATGGCATGACCGCTAATGCGTTCACGTCGGTATCGCTCGATCCCATGTTGGTGCTGGTTTGCGTGGACCACACGACACGGACTCACGCCCACTTGCACGCCAAGAAACGTTTCGGGATCAACATGCTGTGCGATGACCAGCGGCTAATCTCTGAATACTATGCCCGCCCGGAGCGCACGCATGAGCGGGCTGAGGAAGAGGCCGGCGCGCACTTTGAACGCACCAGTCACGGCACGCCGGTCCTGCACGGCGCCCTGGCATATCTGGAGTGTCGTTTACATTCGGCGCAGGATGCGGGAGACCACACGATCTTTATTGCCGAGGTCGAGGACGTGGTTATTCATGAGGGGCGTCCGCTGCTGTTTTTTCGGGGGAAATATCGCGGGGTGGGCGAAGAAGTTGAAGAATGAGAGAGGCCGGATCCGTCACTTTTTGGGACTTCAGCCATCTAATCAATGAGCAAAAAGATCATGCGAGTGGAGCGAACTTATGACTGAAAAGACTGTAGAAAAAGTTGCCAAAAGCGAAGCCGAGTGGAAGCAGCAGCTAACGCCCGAGCAGTATCACGTGGCGCGTGAGGCCGGGACCGAGCGGGCCTTCACCGGCAAGTACTGGGACAATCACGAGAAGGGCCAATACAACTGCGTGTGCTGCGGCGCACCGCTGTTTGACTCGGAGACGAAATTCAACTCCGGGACTGGCTGGCCGAGTTTTTACAAGCCCGAGGAAGCCGGCAGCGTGGTTGAGCATCGCGATAGCAGCTACGGCATGGTGCGGACGGAGGCGCGTTGCGCCAAGTGTGATGCGCATCTGGGACATGTGTTTGAAGATGGTCCTCAGCCGACCGGGCTGCGGTATTGCATGAATTCGGCGGCGCTGGATTTCAAACCGGGCGAGAAGAAATAAGCAATTGCGACACAAACCAAGGGAGACTCGGAAACCTATGAGTCCCAGAGTTTTCCTAGTGTTCGGTCCGCGATAAGGTCAGAGTGCAGGTCAAGGTGCTATTGTCTTTGGCCTGCTGGAAGTCGGCCTGGACATCGAGAGGGCTGCACAAGTTCAGGATGGCTCCGGCAGCCGCTTTGGACCAGTCCGAATCGGTGTCCGCCTTGATCAGACTCTCGAGAGTTTGGCGGAGATCGTCCCAATTCGCATTGGCATTCGTGGTCAGCGAGTGCAGGTCGTCGCAAAAATTCATGAAGCCGGTGCTGGCCGTCAGAAACGAATAATAGCGCTGCCAATTGTCGTGGAACACATGCTGCGCGGCCGCGACCAGGGCGCCTGAAGCACGGCGGTCAGGGACATGCGCCGGATCGGGCGTTTCGACCTGGTAAGCGTAGTAGACGTTCCATCTTGCCCATTGGGCATAGCTCATTTCGCTGACTGCCATGGCCAGATCGTGGCCCATCAGCACCTCGGCCTCGTTCTGAAAAGCGCTCCAGTTGAACTGGTC
The DNA here is from genome assembly GCA_036490405.1 of Candidatus Sulfotelmatobacter sp. Taxonomy (GTDB): domain Bacteria; phylum Acidobacteriota; class Terriglobia; order Terriglobales; family Acidobacteriaceae; genus Sulfotelmatobacter. Next base: position 36,694 of record DASXDY010000018.1, read on the forward strand.
CTGTTTCTGCGGAGGGGCAGGCGGATGACTTGTGCCATTTGCGTCGGTTGTATAGAAGGAACAAGACAGCTGTCCATAGGCTGACGCCTTGAAGATATTGATGAGGGTAAGCGTCTTGTCTTTATTGTCAGCAAAATAGTCGAGTATTTTCTTCTGAGCGTCCTGCGCGACGGCGCTGCCGGGGATACTGCCAATGGTGCCGGCAATCCTGTTGGCTTCGTTGAAATTCCCTTTCTCCGAAAGCTCGATATAGAGATCGACCTCCAGGGCCTTCTTCGCGCCTGCCCAATTGTCGGCGGTTGCCGTCGCCACGAAGTGAATGGTCTCAGTCGTGCTGTTGTGGTCAACGGTGAACTTCGAAACCTCACCGACATCGAAGAAAAACCGGATGCTGCCATCCGGGCCGAGCTTGACCACGGATTTGGTGAAGAAGTCGTGCTCGGCCGCCAACTGGAAATTGAAGAAATGCAACTGGATCGCGGAAGTGTGCTTGAGCGCCTCGGCCACGCCGGAATCTTCGAGCAGGGTAAATCCGCCGATGTTCAGCGCGTTGCCCAGATCGCCTTTGATCATTGCCGTCCAACTCTGTTGGGCCACGCTTCCGCCCGCGGCGGTCAAGTTGACGTTGAAGCTGAAGAGAACAGTCCGGTCGTGCTGTTGCGAAAGGCTGAACATGAGGCCGGTGTCGTCTTTGTGGCTGGAAAGGAAACTGTTGGCTTTGGAGACGAGGCTGTTCTGAAGGCTTGACGCCGAGTTGGCCAGCGTCTCGGCGATCCCCGGCGGAATGGCCTTGACCTGGCTGCTAATGGCGTGGGCGAGCGCATCGGTATTCAGGGTGGCCTTAGCCTTCGACGCGGAAATTCCAACGGTAAGCCCCAGGGATTGTCCAATCTCGTTGTCTTCCGAACGCAACAGGTGAACGGTCGCCGCGTTCACGTCTGGCTTGGTGACGATGACCGTGAAGTTATCGGTATGCTTGTAGGAGATCGATGCCTTGGCGCCCGCGTCGAGAGTAATGTCGGGAGGCTTGAGCTTATCCGCGCCACTTGCAATGGATATGCTGTCGCTGGCCGCCCCCAAACTCTGCGCCGAGAACTTATAACTGCCGAAGCCGTAACTCAGGTCGAATTCAGTGCTGAATGAACCGGCAAAACTGATTCTGCCGATGCTCTCCACCGGCATGCGCAGCGCGCAGTCGGGCCGGAAGGGGAAAAACAGCGCACTAAAAGCACCCTTCAGCGCAAGGATCGTTTCGATGCCACCGCTGACCGGATGACAATAGGAGAGCGTCGCGTTCTCCGCGCCCGCTGCCTTGCCCGCGATGCCGACTCCGCTTACCGTCCCGCTGCCGCCCAGGTTTCCGCTGATATCGAAATCAGCTTCAACATTGATGTATACATGCCCCGCATTGGGCCCGTCAGAGATATCCGTTTTATCGGCTGAATCGATGCTCTTGCGAATCGAAAACTTGGAACTTGTGTCGCTGATTGTGACTGTGCAGTTCGCGTCTGCTTTCAGCGAAAATGAGATTCCCGAGGGCAGCTTCCAGCTATGGTCGCCCGCAAGAGCCAGCTTTCCAGAGGATTTTCCGACAGCGGCCTGGATGGGTTGGCCGGAGAACTGCGCGATCTCCGAGCCGATGTGAAAGAGCGCAGCGCTCTGCCCATCAAAAAATGTCTTCAGATCGCTCAGGTTCTCGAGATCTTTGGTGACGTCAATGGTAATTGTGGGCGAGGAGGGCATGGCATCTCCTGAGCTGAATTACTTTTGGGAAGCTAGTTCTACCATAGAAGAGGCAGATAGTTGAGGTTTCCCACAGGGAACATAGCGACTTAGATCTCATCAGGCTTTTCGGACGAGGCAGATGACTGGGTGTGGTTGATTACACCGCGCAAGACCACCGGATTCGTCGAAGATCGGCGAGAGCAGGAACGTAAAAGGGCACGCTTCCGCGTGCCCTCTTTTCTTGATTCGATACTTTGACCCTTATGCGCTGGCTGTGGCGGCCATTGCCTTGGGCTGTTCCTGCTTGCCCTGGGGCTGGTCGTGCTTCTTGCCTTCGCTGCGGACTTGGATTCCGCCCTTCAGCGCTGCGCCGTCTTCCACGCTGATGCGTGCGGTCGAAATGTCGCCGTGGACCGAGCCTTCGGCGCGGATATCCACGCGGTCACTGCACTCGATGTTGCCGGTCACCTTGCCCATAACTACGACTTCGCGGGCGGTGATGCTGGCGTCGACCTTGCCGTTGCGTCCGATGGTGACGCGGCTTTCGGGCATGGTCACTTTGCCTTCGATCTTGCCATCGATGTAGAGCGATTCCGATCCACTGACTTCGCCCTTGATGACCAGTGTGCGGCCAATGGTCGCCTGGTCCACGGGAGCGGTCACAGTCTTGGGAGTGTTGGGGTTGGAAGCGGGGAAGCCCGGCTTCTGATTGTATGGATTTTCCTGAAGCATGCGACCGTCCTTGTTCTGAGGTTTTCCGCGCGGGCGCCTGTTTTTGCGCGTGTGCGGTTGGTCTTGAAATTTGTGGCCTTCGCCAGTTCGTGGCCACTTGGCCAATGAGACTATCGCACAGGGGTAAGGGTTACCCTAAGATTACGGAAGGTGTTGTACGACGCGAAAGTAACGTTGCGGATGGGATTGTTCTTATTCCCGGCGTCGTCATTCCGTCGTCTGCAGCGACTCAGATTTCTCTTCCCACTCGGCAACCATGGCCGCGTGGCTGGCCTTGCGCTGGCCGAGTTCCTGCGATTGACGTTGGCTTTCCTCGGCGCTGACGAAGTTTTGCAGTGCGGCTTCCAGTTCGGCGATGGTGGTCTCCGCCTTGCCGATCTCGGCTTCCAGTTCCTGGACCCGGTCTTCTATCTGCTTGCGTTTGATAGGGTTTAGGCGCTTTTTCGGATCGGGCTTGTTGTTGCCTCCGTTGGAGGAGGTTATCGTGGACGATGAACCCCCACTCAAGCCAACATCGGGCTTGAGTGGGCCACCCTCGGGTTCTTTTCTTGGGGCGCGCTCTTTCTTGGGGGCAGACGCGCCTGGAACATCGGCGAGGCTCGGGGCCACGTGCTGGCCGCCCTGCTTGCGCCAGAGATAGTCTTCGTAGTTGCCGGGGAAGATTTCGACCTTGCCGTCGCCGATTTCGAAGACTCGGGTGGCTAGCTTGTCGATGAAGTAACGGTCGTGAGAGACGAAGACGACCGTGCCCGTGTATTTCATCAACGCGCTCAGGAGTACGTCTTTTGCGCGCAGATCGAGGTGGTTCGTGGGTTCATCGAGCAGCAGGAAGTTTGCCGGATTCAGCAGCAATCGCAGCAGGGCGTAGCGGCCGCGCTCTCCGCCGGAGAGGACGCCGATCTTCTTGAATACGTCGTCCTCCGAGAAGAGGAAGCAGCCGAGCAGGCTGCGCAGTTCCGTCTCGGTTGAGCGGGGAGACGCTCCGCTCAGATCGTCGATCATGCGGGCATCGGGATCGAGTTCTTTGTACTGGTCTTGCGCGAAATAATCCGGCAGCACGTTGTGACCTAGCCTGAACTCGCCCTCGGAGAGCGGTTCGGTGCCCGCCAGCAGCTTGATCAATGTGGATTTGCCGGCGCCGTTGATGCCGACGAGCGCGATGCGGTCTCCGCGCTCGATCATGAAGTTGACCTTGCTGAAGACTGTCTTCTCCGAACCCCGCTCGGCAACCTGCTCTGCGCCTGCACCGTTTTTGCCTTGCAGCTTCCGCACCGGGTAACGCTTCGCCACGCCTTCAAACTCGGCCACGATGCGTCCGCTTTGTTTCGGCTGCGGGAACGAGAAGTGGATCGTCTTCTCTTCCGGAGGAATCTCGATGCGGTCGATCTTTTCCAGTTCCTTGATGCGGCTCTGCACCTGCTTCGCCTTCGTCGCCTGGTAGCGGAAGCGGTTGATGAAGACTTCCAGTTGCTCGATGCGGTCGCGCTGGTTCTTGTACGCGGCCTGCATCTGCTCGTTGCGCTGGGTCTTCTGCAACAGGAATTTGTCGTAGTTGCCCGTATAGAACCAGAAGCGCTTGTTCCAGATTTCGGCGATCTTGTTGACGGTCACATCGAGAAAATAGCGGTCGTGCGAGATCAGCACGAAGGCGAATGGATAATTCTGAAGATATTCTTCCAGCCAGTTGCGGGCCTCGAGATCGAGATGGTTGGTCGGCTCGTCGAGAAGAAGCAGGTTGGGTTTCTGGAGAAGAAGCTTAGCCAGGGCGAGCCGCATCTGCCATCCACCGGAGAACTCGTCGGTCATGCGGTGCCAGTCTTCCTTATTAAATCCCAAACCCATCAGGACGCGGCCGACTTCGGCCTCGATGGAATATCCGTCACGCGTGCGAAACTCGTGCTCCACGCTGTTGTAGCGGTCGGCGACGGCCTCGAACTCGGCGCTGGTGTGGTCGATCTCCGCCATTTTGTGGGTCAGGGACTCGAGTTCCTGCTCCATGGCGCGCAGGTCGTCGAAGACCGACATGCACTCGGCGAAAACGGTACGGCCCGAAAGCATGAGGCCGTCCTGCGGAAGATATCCGGCAGACGTGCCCTTGGCGACGACGAGAGAGCCGTAGTCGAAGGTGTCCATGCCGCCAAGGACCTTCAGCAGCGTGGACTTGCCGGTGCCGTTGCCGCCCACGAGGCCGATGTGCTCGCGGGCGGTAATCAGCCAGTCGACATTTTCAAAAAGAAGCTTGTGGCCGAAGCGTTTTCCGGCGGAGGAAAGCTGGATCATGGAATCGTTCGCAAAATCTGGCTCGAATTATCGTAGCAGGAGCGGGGGAGGCGAAGGCTCTGAGGGCAACCACGATTTTCGTAACCTTTTGACAGAAGGCTGCTTGCTAACGTCTTAGGTTGTAAGTGCTAGACTGATCGACCATTAGGCGCCGTAGTTGCGAGGCTGAGTCCGGCCGCCCCTGGCGCGAGAGTTTCGTGAGGTCGCTCCGATGTTCTTTCTGCAGACTGTGATCGGCGATCTTCGGTTCTGCATCCGCATGCTACTTCGGCGGATCGGATTCACATCCGTCGCCGTGTTTGCCCTCGCGGTTGGCATCGGCATTAATACGGCTGCCTTCACAGCTTACAAATCTTTCTTTGCCCGAAAACTCGAAGCTCGCGATGCCGAGCGAATGGTCAATCTCGCGCTACTCGAGCATTCGGGCGCGGCGGAAACTCTTTTCAGCTATCCCGACTATGAGGCCTACCGCGACGGGGTCAGGTCATTCGATGGAGTCATCGCGACCAGCCTCCCACAATACCTGACCCTTTCTTCGCATGACGGCGTCGTTGCTCACCGCGGCCCCGCAGCCGGATCGCTCATCGGAAGGCTGGGGTTGCTGCCACAGGCCAGCAACTTTGAGAGCGCCATAAGCCTGCTGGTCTCCGACAACTATTTCTCGGTGCTGGGCGCAGCAGCGGAGCGGGGCCGCACATTCGGCCCGGCAGACGCGCCGCAGTCGCTTGCCTCACCCTCGGCCCTGATCAGCGAGAATTACTGGTGGAAGCGTTACGATGGCGATCCGCACATTGTAGGTAAAACGGTTCTGCTTAACGGCGCGGCCGTCACCATCATCGGCGTCACTCCCCATAATTTCGTTGGGACGTTCATCGCCGCACCGGACTTCTGGCTGCCCTTGAGTGTTGAACCGCTGATTCACCCTGCAAGCAACCGGTTGCAGAGCCGCGATCACGTCTGCTGCCGTCTCTTTGCGCGTCTCGCTCCAGGAATCCGGAGGAATGAGGCGCAGGCGGAGATGTCGGTCGTGGCCAACCGGTTGCGAGGTCTGCACGATCCTCATTCAGATCTATCACAGCCCGTAACCGCGGCGCTGTATCCCGGTTCGCCCCTTCCGGTTCCGGTTGACCAGGTTCCCGCCGTGCGGATCAGCATTTTGTTCGTCGGGGTTGCGGTGGGCATGGTTCTGCTGGTCGCGTGCGCCAATGTGGCGGGATTGCAGCTCGCGCGCACGGCTTCGCGCCGGAGCGAACTGGCTATGAGAATGTCGCTCGGGGCAAGCCGCAGCCGCCTTGTCCGCCAATTGCTGACCGAGAGCGCCGTGCTCGGGCTTATTGCCGGCGTGCTCTCCCTCGCAATCAGCTGGGTCGTGCTTCAGCAGATGGTGAACCTTATTGCCAACGCCTTTCCGGACCAATACGGCACGTTTGTTTTTCACGTGGCTCCGGATGTCTCCGTTTTCGCTTTCGTCTTCCTCATTTCAATGGCTGCCAGCCTGATCTTCGGGCTCTTGCCCGCGCTTGAAAGCTCACGTTCCATCGTCTCCGCCGCTCTGAAAGCAAATGCAGCCACGTCCCCTAGGAGTGGACGCCGTTTGCGCAGCCTGCTCATCGCTACTCAAATCGCAGTTTGCTCTGTGCTGCTAATCGCGGGCGGCATGCTGATCCACAGCGCTATCCGGGCGCTCCACATGGATACTGGTTATGACGATGCTCATGTCATCGAACTGAGTGTTCAGTTTCCGGAGAGCGCTTCGTACAGCGATGCCCCCAAAGCCTCTCTGATCCAGATTCTTCGCTCGCGCCTGGCAGCCACACCGGGAGTCACTGATGTCACCATGGCCCACGCGCCTGATGACAATGAGCTTCGCATGGCGTACATCGCGGTAGACGGCGAAGCCCCGGCGCGCCAGAGTGCAAGAGTCTCTCTTTATTACAGCTGGGTCGAGCCGAATTACTTCCGCACTCTCGGCATTCCGATGGCGCTTGGCCGTGAGTTCACTGCGCAGGCCGGTCAGAGAGAAGCTTCGGCGATCGTGAGCGAATCCGCGGCGAGACGGTTGTGGCCGGGGCAAAGTCCGCTGGCACGTACATTCCAGTTGGGCACTGACGGCCAGTTTCACCCCGCCACCGAACCCCTACCCGATGGCCCGGTGTGGCGCGTTATCGGGGTGTCTCGCGACACGCGGGGTGTCATGTTCGATGGAAGCGACTCCGAGCAGATTTACCTGCCACTCCCGGATGGATATGTGGAGCAGTTTCCGATTCTGGTGCGCACGCGCGCGGATGTCGCACAGGTTATTGGCGCACTCGACGCTGTGATCGCGTCGGTGGATCCGAACCTTGCCGTTCAGGCCTCGACGCTTGAGCAATTGCTCCGCCAGACGGCGCCTTTCATCTCCGATACTCTGGCCGCGGCGGTCGCTTCCACCACCGGCATCCTCGGGTTACTTCTGGCGGCGATCGGCATTTACGGAACAGTCAGTTACGTAGTTGTGCTGCGCACGCGAGAGGTAGGCATTCGTATGGCGCTCGGGGCAAGGAAGGGGAAAGTTCTCGCGCTAGTCCTTGGCGAAAGTGCACGTCCCGTCGTCGGAGGTCTCTCTGTCGGAATTTTCCTTGCGGCAGGAGTAAGTTGGTTGCTTCGCCATATCTTGTACGGCCTTCACGTCATCGATGGAATTTCTTTCGTAGGTGTGTCGCTTCTTCTCCTGGGGATTGCGCTGCTGGCCGCATTCGTTCCGGCACGGCGAGCAACCCGAGTCGATCCCGTCGTCGCTCTTCGGTACGAATGAAAGTGTGCGTATCTAGACGACTAAGGCTTCGCCGGTGCACTGAAAGCGACCGCGGATTCCGATGTGAGATAGAGGAACGTGAATGTTTCCTGCAAATAAAGGCGCACATGCTTGTCGGTGTGGCTCAGGTAGCCGATGGAGAGATCCTGGCCGATGTGAAGGTCGAGGTCGCCGCCGCGGGTGGTTACGACGAAGGCGCCGTTGATGGCGGGAGCCCAGATGATTTTGCCTTCCACCATGCGTTTCACATGTTCCATCACGGGATAGCCGTAGTCGCTGGTTTCGGTGAGTTCGGTAAAAGCGTCGGCTCCGAGCAGAATGGCGTACGGACCATTTACGCCGACCAGTCGCAACTGGGTCAGGGCTTCCGCGAATGCCTCCGGATATTTGCGAACGTCAGCGGGAAGAGATTTCTGCGGATTGCTGGTGCCCTGGCGGACTCCGACGATTCCGGCGGCGTCGTATCCTTCGAAAATTGCGCGGTCTTCGGCGAACGCGATCTTGCGGGCGGCGTCTTTCGCCGGTTGCCAGTCGGAGTCGTTCGCCCCGCGCTCCACGTCGTCAATCATCTGGCGTTCAAGGTCGAAGGCAACGCGCAACTCGACCAGCGGCTTTACTTCACGCTGGCGCGCGAGGATGCCTTCTTCCGACGCGGCGATCGGCGACAAGTGGCCCGTACCCACGGCTGAAAGAGTCGAACCCTCCGGGCCATGCAGATCTGCGACGCGACGTCCCGCCAGATAGCGCTTGATGGTGCGCGAAGTTTCTTCCTCGATTTGGGCCCACGCGGCATCAGAAATCGGGGCGAGCTCGCGATGCAGGTTATTCACAGGGATCTCCTTTCAAAGAACCAATGCCGAGGGAGCCATCCTTGGATGGCGACGGGGACGCCGAAGTTTCAGCCGTTTCCGGGGCTGCGGCGGAATCGTCTGCCGATGCGGCTTGCGCGGGCTGGTCCGGCGAAACATCATCGAGGAACGAAGCGGTCGGGATGAAGAACAGGCTCCCGGTCACCGCCGTACTGAAGTCGAGGATGCGATCGTAATTTCCCGGCGGCTTGCCGATGAACATATTCTCCAGCATCTGCTCGACCGTGCGTGGCGTGCGGCTATAGCCGATGAAGTAGGTGCCGAACTCGCCGTGGCCGGGGCGCCCGAAGGGCATGTTGTCGCGAAGGATTTTGATCTCCTTGCCGTTCTCTTCGATCACGGTGAGGGCGTTGTGGGCCGACGTTGGTTTTACCGAGTCATCCAGTTCGATGTCCGAAACTTTCTTGCGGCCGATAATTTTTTCCTGTGCCTCGGTGGAAAGGTCGTTCCAGGCGTCGAGATTGTGAAGATACTTCTGCACGATGACGTAGCTTCCGCCGCAGAAATCCGGGTCTTCGGCGCCAATGAAGACCGCATCGTTGGCCGCGCCGCCCGTCGGATTTTCCGTGCCATCGACGAAGCCGAGCAGATCGCGGTCGTCGAAATAGCGGAATCCGTGGACCTCGTCGCAGGTGGTGACCGATCCTTTGAGCCGGGCCAGGATTTGCGTGGCGAGTTCGAAGCAGAGATCCATCTGCCTGGCTCGGATGTGAAACACCAGATCTCCCGGCGTGGAGACGGCGTGGCGCGCGCCCGCATGAATCTCACGAAAGGGATGAAGCTCGGCAGGACGTGGCGAACCGAAAAGCCGGTCCCAGGCCTCGGATCCGAAGCCCATGATGCATGACAGCCCAGCTTCGAGGAAACGAAAACCCACGGCACGCAGAAGTCCGGAGAGATCGGCGCACAATGAAAGCACGGCGTCGCGATTTTCCTCTCCCGGATTGATCGTCACCACCAGAAAAATCGCCGCCTTCGTGAGCGGCGAGGAGACAAGCTGCGAGATATTCGCAACGGGCGGTGCCGATACTTGCGGGGTGGATGCCATTGAATTCCATGAACTCCAGGCTGACAGAAAGGACTCTAGAGAACTTCCATTGCCCAGAGCGTAAAGGAAGCGACAGCTTATCAAAGCTCCCGGAGTGCCGTCGACAGCCAGGAAAGACAGGAATTGGTTGAGACTCTGCGACTACTGTCGCAGGCGCTTTCTCCAATAGCCGGGATGGCGATGTCCATGGGCCACGGCAAGAATAAACACCTCTTCCTTCAGGTCGGCGTACACGACACTAAATGGGAATTGGTGGAGGAGGTATCGGCGACAGCGGGATAAGTAGATCGGCCATCGGTCCGGAGATTTCGCGATGGCTGACACCGCCTGCTGGAACTCCCTTTCAAACCCAACGCCGCACCCAGACTTCGTTCCTTGTACCAGGCGAGCGACGATAGATATTCCTGTTCGGCTTCCGGATGAAATCGGACTGGCTTACTAGCCATTCAGCAGCGCTTCGCCCTTGCGTTGAACCTCATTCCAGGAAACAGTCTTTACTTTGCCGTTTTCAACCTCTTCGAGGCGGCGGGCGATCTCTCGCTGCCACGCGAGTTCGGCGTCGGCGTCGACCGTTGGGTCAAGGCTGTCAATCAGACTGGACGCGAGTTCGGCCCGCTCTTTGTCTGAAAGCGTCAAGGCATGTTTCAGCAGTTCGCCGGCTTCCATGCCCCTGATTATACGCGGCTTGACAACTCGGATTCTTACGGCCAAATCGAGGTTGCTAGCGGTTCTCGGTTCGCAGGCCGCGCTTCCCGGGGGCCGGGATAGGCTCCCCAGAGTTCGTGGTGGAACTGGATGCGTTCCAGCGCCCGATCGATTACGGCTTCGAGTTCGCGGAGATACTTTACTTCGCGGCCTTTGGCCAGCCGCTTCCTGGCTTCTTCAGGACTGAACCACGTGGGCTTGCGGTTGGCTTCATCCGGCTTGCGCATGTGATGGATTTCCATCAGGAATGCCTTGACCACAAATTCCTGCACGCCGCCGGGCTGCCAGAAGACGCCCTTGGAATGGATGTAGAGGTGAAAGTGCCTTGGCTCGATGGTCCCGATTGCGCCAGCTTCTTCGGCGGCTTCCCGCTCGGCGGCCTGGCTGTGCGAGAGCTTGGGATCGGTGCATCCCTTGGGAAAGGTCCACTTGCTGCCGCCGTTGGTATTGACAAGGAGGAACTCGACTGCGCCGGCCTTGCGGCGGTAGCAGATGGCTGCCACTTGCAACGGCAACGACTTCGCACTTCGGGCTGAAGCCATGGGCACCTCCCAATACTAGGTTATTAGGAAGATATTTCACTAGTGTTAACGTGCAACAAAAATTGTGCAGTTGGGTGGTTACGAAGGGGGTTACTTTCGGGGGCTACTTTTCGGCGCGGCTTACGTGCTGCGATCCAGGGAACCCAAGGTCCCTCCGCTGCGCTCGCTTTCGCTTCGCTCCGGTCGGGATGACAATTCTGTTGAACCTTTCTCTTGAACATCTCTCTTGAACATCGAGCCTTACAGGCCGCGGCCGTAGATGGGGATGGCCGCGCCGGTCACGTCTTTGCCGGCGTCTCCGGCGAGCCAGACAATCAGGCTGGCTACTGATTCGGTTTGCACCCACTGCGAGGTGTCGGCTTTGGGCATGGCGGTGCGGTTGGCGGGAGTGTCCATGGTGCCGGGCAGAATGACGTTGGCGGTGATGCCTGCGTCTTTGTTTTCCAGCGCGACCGTTTTCACCAGCGACACGACTGCCGCTTTCGACGCGCTGTAGGCGCCGACTTTTGGGCCGGGTTCGTCGGCCTGGCGGCTGCCGATCACGACGATTCGTCCGTTGCCGGCTTTGCGCATTTCTGGAATCACCGCGCGCAGAATGTGAAAGGCGGTGTTCAGGTTGGCGTCGAACATGCGCTGGAAAGTGGCATCGTCGGTTTCGGCGACGGTGCTGCCGCCGGCGAATCCTCCGACCAGATGCGCCAGGAGATCGATTTTTCCGAAGTGAGCTATGACCGTCTCGACCGCTTTCTTTGCCGTGTCGAGGCTGTCGAGTCGTGCCGGAAGCGCGGTGAAGTGGGGATGGTCGAAATCGGAGACGTCGATTTTGGGCGCAAGGCCTACGACGCTGAATCCTGCGTCCAGCAAGGCTTTGGTTACAGATGTTCCCAGACCGCCGTTAGCTCCTGTTACCAATGCCACTTTGCCTGCCATGGATTCGCCCCTTTAATGAACTTTCACTGCCAGATCAACCTGGCATCTCATAATCAGGAAGTCGTACAATTTGGCTCGCGCGCCGAGCCGATACAGACTGAGATCCTTCGCTCCGCCTGAAAAGCGGCTACGCTCAGGATGACCCCGCCGGTAAAAGATCAGACTGCACCACCATCCCGAAATCAAGACCTTCACCACAGAGGATCACAGGGGAAAATCGATTGCTTACTGCTGCACGATTTGTCCCGGATGGGGATGCACTTGCTCGTTCTTAATTTGGGCGGCATCCCAACCTCCGCCTAGCGCTTTGACTAGCATGACGGAGCTTACCATCTGCTGGCCCAGCAACTGCGCCTGGAGGCGCTGGTTGCTGAGCAGCGTAGTCTGTGCAGTGATCACGTCGAGATAGTTGGTGACGCCGCCGACGTAGCGGTCATTGGCGATGTCGAGCGCGCGCTTGGCATCGGCTACCGCTGCGGCCTGGGTGGAAAGCGCTTTGGAAAGCGTGTCGAGGTTGCTGATGCCGTCTTCGACTTCCTGAAACGCGGTCAGCACCGACTGGCGGTAGTTAGCGACGGCCGCGTCGTATCCGGCGCGCGCGGCTTCGAGGTTCGCGCGGTTGCGTCCGCCCTGAAGCAGCGGCTCCAACGCGTCAGCGCCCAGCGACCAGAAAAGGCTCGGCGCATTGACCAGCGTCGAGACGCTCGTGCTCTGCCATCCTCCAGCGCCGCTTAGTGTGATGTGCGGATAAAATGCCGTGCGCGCAATGCCGACCTGAGCGTTTTCAAGGGCCATCTGGCGTTCCTGCGATGCGATGTCGGGACGGCGCTCGAGCACATCGGAGGGGACGCCCAGAGGCACAGGCGGCGGAGTCGCATTCAACGGCGCGGCGGCCACGCTGAAATTCGATGCCGGCTGCCCGACCAGCACGGCGATGGCGTGCTCGAATTGATTTCTCGATTGCTCGACGAGCGAAGCCTGGGAGATCGTCGAGTCAAGGACCGTCGCCTGCTGCGCGACTTCGAGGCCGCTGGCGATGCCGCCATCGTGACGCTGCTTTACCAGGTCGAGCCCTCGTTGTTCGGTTTTGACGGATTCCTGCACGACCTGATATTCGGCGTCGAGCTCGCGCAGCGTGAAGTAGTCGGCGGCGAGTTCCGCGGTCAGGACTAGTTGCACATTGCTAAGATCGGCGGCCGTCGATTGCAGCGAGGCGTTGGCCGCTTCCAGGTTGCGGCGGACGCGTCCGAAGAGATCAGCTTCGTAGCTCAGCGCAAAGGGAATCGAATAGACGTTCTGCGTGTACGGGCTGACCGGCTGCGCCACGCCATTCACAATGACCGGAGACGCGCCGTTCAGCGGACGATTGCCTGATCCGCGCTCGCGGACGACGTTGGGGTCCGTGGAAACCTGCGGGAAATAGCTTGCAGTAGCCACTCGCGCCAGCGATCGGGCCTGGTTCAGACGATCGCGCGCGGCGACTAGCGACTGGTTGGCTTGCAGCAATCGCCGCTCGTAGGAGTCGAGGGTGGAGTCGTGGTAGACCTGCCACCACGCGCCCTTCGGGATCGCATCCTTCGGGGCGGCTTGCTCCCAGGGCGCTTGTGTCTTCCATGCATCCGGAGCGGGCGCAGGGGCTGCGGGCCGGCTATAGCGCGGACCGACGGTACACCCGCACGCCAGCGCAAGAGACAAGGAAACGGGGATCAGCGAGAAACGATTCACCGCCCATTCCCCTTCTTGCCGCCTGGTGGGGTCGCCTCTCGCATGGGAGCGTTCTCTTCCTGCTTTATATTCTCCGGTTGCTGGCCTGTTTGTCCCTGGCCCGGTGACGGCGCTGCTGCCAGATTGACCTGCTGTCCGTTTTCCAGCGAATCCGGTGGGTTGATGACGATCTGGTCCTGAACCGAAACGCCGTCCAGAACTTCCAGCGAGGTTCCATAGTCTTTGCCGATGGTGAGCGGCTTCAGTTGCACCTTCTTGTCCGGTCCTATCACGGCGACCTGCGCGCCCTGCGAACGGAAGAGCATGGCATTGACCGGCACGGTGACTTTGTCGACGTTCGATCCAACAGCGAAATGCACTTCACCGAACGAGCCGGGAAGCAGGCGGCCGTCCTTGTTGGGCACGTCAACTTCAGTCAGCAGAGTGCGGGTAGCGGGATCGATCGACTCCGCGGTGCGGGCGATTTTTCCGGTGAATTTTTGCCCGGGAAATTCCTGCAAGGTCACCGTCGTGTTGGATCCAATTTTGATGTAGGGCATATAGGCCTGCGGAACGCTGGTGTACACGCGGAGGGGATCGACTCGGGCGATATCGAACAACTCGCGCCCGGCCGCTCCGGCTCCGGCATTGATCAGCGCGCCGGGATCCACATTGCGTTTGGTCAGCACTCCCGAAAATGGTGCGTAGACGCGTTTGAAACCTTCCAGCTGCTCCAGCCGCTTTACATTGGCATCGGAGGCGGCCAGATTCGCCTGCGCCTGCTTGTAGCCGCTCATCTGCGTATCGGCTTCCTGGGCGGAAACGGAATCGGTCTTGCGCAGGTTCTCCCAGCGGTCGGCGCTGATTTTCGCCAGATCCATCTGGGCGACGATCTGCTGCCGCGCCGCCTTGCTCTGGTTCAGTTCCTGATCGATTTCGGGCGTGTCGATGGTGGCCAGCAGCTCGCCTTCTTTTATGTGGCTGCCGATGTCTTTGTACCAGCGCACGAGATAGCCATTGGTGCGGGCATAGATTGGGGATTCCTCAAAGGCCTGCAGCGTGCCGGGAAGGACGAGTTCTTCGTCGGGTTTCTCGGCCAGCGGGTGGACCACCGCGACCGTTGGAATGGTCTCCCTTTCGGTCTCACTGGCGAGTGCGCGCTCATGGGAGGCGTGACCGATGAGCGTAACCGCTCCGGCAACCAGCAGAACAAGTAAGAGGACTCCGACGATCATCAGAGCGGTTCGCGGCGATGCCGGGGGCATCTCCGGCGGCCGTTGAATCGTCGGCGGCTGGTGGCGAGAGTGCTCTTCCATCCGAGCGATTTCCTGATCGCGCTGGGCTTGCTCGCTCAGCGTGTGCTTTTGATCGCCGCTCTCCTCAAACCAATCGACATCGCTGCCGCCCTTGTTGGCGGGCGCGGTCGAACCAGTCTTATTTTCTGCGTTCATGCTCGGCTCCGGTTATTAAAGCGCTGCACGTCGTTAATAATGCGCCGCAAATCAATGATAACTATGTATGACATTTTGTTCTTACGACTCCTGACGCGCCTGTCTTTCTTCGCGCCAGCCGTGGAAAATTGCGAAGACGCTGGGCACGAAGAACAAGGTCGCGATTGTGGCAAACAGCAATCCGCCAATCACCGCGCGGCCCAGAGGGGCATTCTGTTCGCCGCCTTCACCTATGCCGAGCGCCATCGGGACCATGCCGATGATCATGGCCAGGGCAGTCATCAGTACTGGGCGCACGCGCGTGTATCCCGCGGAGACCGCGGCTTTCACCGCGGGGATGCCCTCATCCATCTGCTCGCGGGCGAAACTTACCATCAGAATCGAGTTCGCGGTTGCGACGCCCATACACATGACCGCGCCGGTCAGCGACGGAACGCTCAACGTAGTATGCGTCAGCAGCAGGAACCAGCAGATGCCCGCTAAGGCTCCGGGCAGCGCGGCAATGATGATGAATGGATCGAGCCACGACTGGAAGTTAACTACGATTAATAAGTAGACCAACAAAATTGCGCCCGCCAGTCCCACTCCCAATCCGAGAAAAGAGGAACGCATCGTCGCGACCTGTCCGCGGACGACGAGATGCGTGCCTCGCGGCAAATGGCCGTCGAAGGTCTTGAGCATCTTGTCGGTGTCGGCGGCGACCGCTCCCAGATCGCGGTCCTGCGTGCTGGCGTAAACGTCAATCACTGGCTGCACGTTGTAGTGGTTCACGGTTGCGGGCCGGACTGTGGGAGAGAGTTGCACGAGATTCCCCATCAATTGCGGACCTTGCTGTGAAACGACAGGAATATTCAGAAGATCCTGCAAGTCGGTCATCCGGTATTGAGGGGCTTGCACCGCCATTTGATACGTGACCCCGTTGCGCGGGTTGAGCCAGAAATTCGGCGATGTCTGGAAGCTGCCGCTCAATGAAACCAGCGCGCTTTGCGCGACCTCGCGCGCGCTGAGGCCGACCTGAGTGACTCGGGTTCGGTCAATATCCATGTGCAGCGTAGGCAGCGAGAGCAATTGCTGTACGTGCACGTCGGCTGTCCCTGGAATGTGGCGCATTTTGTTGGCGATCTGCTGGGCAATGTGGTAGTTGCTTTGCATGTCGGTGCCAACCACCTGCACGTCGACCGGCGCCGGCAAGCCGAAGTTGAGGATCTGGGTCACGATGTCGGCGGGCTGGAAAAAGAATTCAACGCCGGGGAAGCGCTGGGGCAGAACTTCCCGCAAATGCCGTCGGAGATCGGCGGTCGGAGGATGGTGTTCCGGATCCATTGCGATCAGGATCTCGGAATCGCTGCTGCCAATGGTTCCGTTCGAACTGTAGGACTGGTTGATGCCGGAGTTTGGCAGGCCGATGTTGTCGAGGACCGTCTGAAGTTGTCCGTTCGGAACTTCTTCGCGCAGGACATTTTCGATCTCGTCGCAGAGGCGTGCCGTCTCTTCCACGCGCAGTCCGGGGCGCGCGCGCACGTGAAGTTTCAGCAGTCCCGCGTCCACCTGGGGGAAGAAGTCCTGGCCCAGAAAGGAGTAGAGTCCCAGCGAAAGCACGCAGAAAATCAGGAAGCAGATGACGAACGCGCCGCGATGCTCGAGCGTGGTTTCCAGCAGCGCTTCATAACCGCGGCGGAAGTCTTCGAACTTGCGCTCGAAGCCGCGCTGGAAGCGGCCGAATATCGACTGCGGCGCTTCGGCCCGGTGTTCGTGGCCGCGCATGATGTACATCACCAGCGTCGGGATCAGGGTTCGCGATAAGAAATAGCTGGCGAGCATGGCGAAGCTGACCGCCTCGGCGAGCGGAACAAAGAGAAACTTGGCGACTCCCGTCAAGAAAAACATCGGCACAAACACAATGCAGATGCTGAGCGTTGAAACGAAGGCGGGGACGGCGATCTGCTGCGCGCCATCGAGAATGGCCTGGCGCATTTCTTTGCCCATTGCCAGATTGCGCTCGATGTTTTCGATCTCCACCGTTGCGTCGTCCACCAGGATGCCGACCGCCAGCGCCAATCCCCCCAGCGTCATGATGTTGATCGTCTGGCCAATCGCGCCCAACAGGATGATCGAAACGAAAATGGAGAGAGGAATCGAAATGGAAATAACGATCGTCGGCCGCCAGTCGCCGAGGAAGAGCAGAATCATGGCGGCGGTGAGCGCCGCGGCAATCAGCCCTTCGCGCAACACGCCGTAAATCGATGCGCGCACAAATAACGACTGATCGAATAACGAGGTAATCTTCAGGGACGGCGGCAGCGACTGCGCCGCCTGCTGCACGATGCTCTTGACGCCATCGACAATCTGCAAGGTGGACGCGGTGCCGTTCTTGTAAATCGACATCAGAGCGCCGCGGTTTCCATCCTGACGCACGATGTTCGTCTGCGGCGCGAATCCGTCCCGGATGTGCGCGATATCGCGCATATAGAGCGTGGAGCCGTTGGTCGTTTTGACCGGAAGGTCGTTCAACTCCGCGATGGTCTGCGGAGTTCCATTCATCTCCACGTTGTATTCGAGCGTGCCCATCTTGATGGTGCCGCTGGGGAGAATGATGTTTTGCGCGTTGACCGCGTTGACGATGTCAGTGGGCGAGAGTCCGTAAGCCTGAAGTTTCGGCAGATCCAGATCAACTTGAATCTGGCGGATTTTTCCTCCATATGGATACGGTGTGGCTGCTCCCGGAACGGTGGCCAGATAGGTGCGAAGGAAGTTCTGGCCAAGGTCGAACAATTCCTGCTCGGGCAAGGTCTTGCTGCTTAATCCCAGCTGAATGATCGGAGTGGTCGAGGCGCTGTACGAAATGATTAAGGGAGGTGTCGTCCCCGGCGGCAGCCCGCGCACCGTGGTCTGGGCGATGGCGGTAATCTGCGCGATCGCGCCTTGTACGTTGGTTCCGGGCCGGAAGAAAACTTTGATGACACCCAGTCCGTAGACCGACTGGGACTCCATGTGCTCGATGTCATTGACGGTGGTGGTGATGCCGCGCTCCGAGTTGGCCACGATGCGGTCGGCCATGTCCTGCGGCGACATGCCGGTGTAAAACCAAACCACCGAAACGACGGGAATATTAATTTCCGGGAAAATATCGACGGGCGTGCTGGTGACGGTGACGCCGAACAGAATGATGATGAGCAGCGCCATCACCACGAACGTATAGGGGCGTCGAAGGGCTAGAGCAACTATCCACATGGCCTATCCATACTCCAGAAGATCGAACGAGGAACATGCCGCAACCGCCTGCCCCCAAGCAGACCCGCAAATGTTAAAAATTAGATACGATACTATCCGTATCGGATTCTAAATACGTTGCCAGGATTATATGGTAGTTTATGATCATGCGGCAAAGGCGAGCGGGAAGGCAATACAGTGAAAACGGGAACGGGAAGCGGTTGCCCGGGCGTCCGCGCAGCGAACGGGCGCGTCTCGCGATCCTGGCCAGCACGCTAAACCTTTTGGGTGAAAGCGGCTTTTCGGACCTGACCATGGAAGGCGTCGCAGGCCGGGCTGCGGTGGGCAAGGCCACGGTCTATCGATGGTGGCCGAATAAAGGCGCGTTGATCGCCGACGCTTTCGCCAGCAGTACCACTCCCAAGCTGCATTTTCCCGACACGGGCGTGGTACAGACCGACCTGAGCCGGCAGATGCGGCAGTTGGTGAAGGTGTTCCGCAGTCCGCGAGGCCGGATCGTGTCGGCGATTCTGGCTGCGGGCCAGAGTGACAAGGAACTGATTGCCGCCTTCCGCGAGCGTTTTCTGTGGCCGCGCCGCCGCGAAGCGTATGCGACGCTGGAGCGCGGCATCGAGCGAGGCGAACTGCGCAAGGACACCGACCTCGACTTGCTTCTCGATTCGCTTTACGGGCCGATCTACATGCGCTTTCTCCTTCAGCACGACCGGCTTACGCCCGAGTTTGTCGAGCATCTCTGCGTGCTGGTGCTGGCGGGAGCGCGTCCGCATGGAAAATCAGGCGCACGAAACCGGCGATCCAGGCAGTCTGCCTCTTGACTGAGATCATTCCGGCATTTCGCTAGAGTTCGCGAACTCTGTGGTCCTTCGCCGACTTGCCTCCGGACCTTCCATCAGCCGCTCCTGGAATCGTATCGGCTACATAGCTCGGCTTCCTGAAACCATGCGGTTATATACTGAAAATCGGCAGGAGGCGGAACCGATACGCTTCCGCAGATCGGACAATTCCATGAAAGTTGGGGCGAGGTTCTGGGCGATCGCTCTGGTCGCGGTCGTTGCCAGTCAATTTTGTGCTGCCCAGGACTTGACCGTGGCGGCAGCCGCGGACCTTCAATTCGCTATGCAGGACGTTGTCGCGCAGTTCCAGAAGCAGACCGGGAAGACGGTCAACGTGACCTACGGATCGTCGGGCAACTTCTTCCAGCAGATTCAAAACGGAGCGCCCTTCGACATGTTTTTCTCGGCAAATCGTGACTATCCAAATAAGCTGGATAGCGCTGGCCTGGTGGAGAAGGGCTCTTATTACGGATACGCGAAGGGCCGGATCGTGGTCTGGACGCCGAATGACTCGAAGCTCGATATTGGCTCGGGACTGAAATCGTTGCTCAATCCGAAGATCAGCAAGATTGCCATCGCCAACCCACAACATGCTCCGTACGGACAAGCTGCAGTCGCCGCCCTTCAGAAGGAAGGCATTTACGACACGGTGAAGGGTAAGTTCGTGCTGGGAGAGAACATTTCGCAGACGGCTTCCTTTGTGGTATCAGGATCGGCAGACGTCGGCGTGATTGCTCTCTCGCTCGCGCTTTCGCCGAACCTGAAGGAGAAGGGACGATACGCAGAAATACCGACGGTGGATTATCCTCCGATCGAGCAGGCGTGCGTGATACTCAGTTCGTCAAAGAAAAAGGAAGTGGCGAAGCAGTTTCTGGCCTACGTGAAGACGCCGGAAGTGGCGGAGATTCTGAAGAAGTATGGATTCGAGGTTGGAAGCGAGCCCGCGAGATAGCGGGCGTCACCATCAACGCTAAGTTACCAAAGTCCACTACCCTTCCCGTTCCCGAACCCGCGCCCATAGCTATCTTGGGCGTCAATCCTCTCCTCGCTAGACTGCATCCCGTCGGTCGCCCTCCCCAATCCAGCGTCCGCAGGAGACTGCCCGGTCTATGCACATGCAGATGGTGAGTTCGTTCCGCGTTCCATGGGGCACGCTGTTCAGCTACATCCCGATCATCGCCACAATTGTGACGACATTGTTCAGCGTAGTGCTGGCGCGGGCGACGCTGCGCTATGTCGAAGCGACCGATAAAGGGTTGGCGCTGGCGCGCGAAGAATTCGAGCGCGAGTGGACGCCCGACCTTCACATCAAGCTGGAACGCGTATCACCGACCGAGGCGCGGGTCATCGTCACGAATCTGGCGAAGAGTTCGGTGTTGCTTCAGCTGCTTCAGTTGCGCAAACTATCGCACGCGATGCCATTTGAGCGCTGCCGCATCAACGATCCCTTAGTGGGCGGAATGACGTGGTCGCAGGAGTTCGGCAAGCGCATTCTGGCCTGCGCGGGGGAGGAATTCGAAGGGCCCATCGCCGCTTCGATGACCTTCTACGCCGCGGGCCGTATGTTCCGCACCGACTGGTTCCGATCTCAGATTGTGGTGCGGGAAGGTCGCATCGTCAGCCTCGAGCCGAGCAACATGCCCAGCCGCCGTGTTCGGCAGGTCGAACGCAAAGGCCCCGAGCGCCGCCGTGAGTTTGTGCAGGACATAGTCGCAACCGAGCCGGAGAAAAATGAGGAGAAGGCTGAGGAGAAATTCTCCGTAACCAACGCGTAGAAGACGCCCCTACGCGCACTTTTGTCATTCCGAGCAAAGCGAGGAACCTGCTTTTCGCGGCAGCACGTCGACTCCCGGAAAACAGCAGGTTCCTCAACGGCTAAAGCCGTTTCGGAATGACAACTCTGAAGATGGCTAGACCCTATATCTCCTCCTCGATCCCTTTCCATCCCTGTTCCAAAATCCGAAATCAAAAAGACGATCTGTTTTATCGAACGCCAGGTGTGATAACACTCCTCTAAACGCAGTTCCATCCGAGCTGTGTACGGCCCCGCGCTTCGAAATCTTCTCTGAGGTGTTCCCATGTCGTTCCGGTTCCGCATCGTAATTGCCCTCGCCATCACATTCACCGCCAGCCTCACCCTTTCGCAGGACTTCAAGAAGCAAGTCATCTATCAGATCGTGACCGACCGTTTCTTCAACGGAAGCACGGGCAACGACAATCCATCGCAAAGTTCCGGCCTGTTCGATTCCACCATGACGAACTGGCAAGCCTACTGGGGCGGAGACCTCGCCGGCATTCAGGCCAAGATGTCCTATCTGAAAGGCATGGGGGTGACCGCGATCTGGATTTCTCCCACGGTCGACAACGAAAATGCGAACCTGGCCAGTGGCACGCCGATCGGCGCGCCCTATCACGGATACGACGCGCGCGACTTCATGCGGGTAGAAGAACACTTCGGCGACAGCACGAATTCCTGGACGGCTTTTGACAACCTGACCAGCGCGGCGCATGCGAATGGAATCAAGGTGATCGTCGACTGGGCCAACAATCATTCCAACTATCAGGGCGGAGGCGAATTCGGCGCTCTCTACAACAACGGTACCTTTATGGCGTCGGACAGCAACGATCCCAACGGATATTTCCATCACAATCCGGGCATCGGCGATTTCAACGACCGCTACCAGTTGCAGTACTACACGCTCGAAAGCCTCGAAGACCTCAATCAGGAAAATGCGACGATCGACAGCTATTTGAAGACGGCCGTCCACCAATTCCAGACGCACGGTGCAGACGGCTTCCGCCTCGACGCGATCAAACACGTCACCTGGGGATGGGAATATTCCTTCGCGAATTCGGTCTTCAATCAGGCGCCGAGTTTTCTCTATGGCGAGTGGTACAACAACAATCCCGGCGACACGATGTACCACGATGCCTACAAGTTTGCGAACAAGACCGGTATCAACGAACTCGATTTCGGCGTGAACCAGGGGGTGCGCGATGTGTTCGGCAGTAACGCCAACTTTTCGGAGCTCGACGGCAATATTTCGGCCGAGAATTCGAATTTCACCTGGAACAACGATCTCGTCACGTTTTTCGACAGCCATGACGAATCCCGCCTGCTTACGCTGAACAACAACAACAATCGCCTGCACGAGGCGATGGCGTTTCTGCTCACCGCGCGCGGTATTCCGGTCATCCTCTACGGCGACGAGCAGTACCTGCACAATGACACCAGCGGCGGCGGCGATCCCTACTGCCGCGTATGGATGAGTTCCTTCAGCACCACAACCACCGCCTATACGCTCATCAGCAAGCTGGCCGGATTGCGCCAGAGCACAAATGACGCATTGGCCTACGGCACACACCAGCAGCGCTGGATCGACAGCGACGTCTACATCTACGAGCGCCAGTTCTTTAACGACGTCGTGCTGATTGCGATCAATAAGAACGACACAACCGGGTATGCGATCTCGGGCCTCGATACCGCATTGCCCGCGGGCACTTACTCGGATTATCTCGGCGGCCTGCTCGGCGGATCGAGCCTGACTGTAACGACCGGCTCGGGCGGTAATAATCCCGCCAATAACTTCACCTTGCCTGCTCACACAGTCGCAGTCTGGCAATCGACCGGAACCCCAAGCGTGCCCGAAGTCGGTTCGATTGGCCCAACCCTTGGACAGCCCGGGATGAAGCTCACGATCGCGGGTAAGGGGTTCGGAACCAGCACAGGCTCCGTCCTCTTCGGCACGACTACGGCGGCCATCAATGCATGGTCCGATGCTTCCGTGACTTTCACAGTTCCAAGCGTGGCCAACGGCGTCTTCCAGGTTCAGTTGAAGAACAGCGGAGGAACTTCGGCCAACACGATTCAATTCACCGTGCTGACCGCCAAACTGATTCCCGTTACGTTTACCGTAAATAACGCCACGCCAACCAGCCCCGGCGACTACATTTTCCTGACAGGAAGCACAATTGAACTCGGCAACTGGGGCACGACCTTCGACACCGCCATTGGACCGATGCTGGATCCGAACTATCCCAACTGGTTCCTGAATGCATCTATGCCGGTGGGCGCGGTGATTCAATTCAAGTTCATCAAGATCGCCGCCAATGGTACGGTGACGTGGGAGAGCGGCGCCAATCATCAATACACAGTGCCCACGACGGGCACGGGATCGGTGAATGTGACATGGCAGAACTGAGTTCGTGGGGCGAACTGCCAAAGGTATTCAGCTCGGGCCCCTCGAGGTGGCGGCGCTAAAGTTTTTCGGCCCGAGGCCGATCCTATCTCTTAGGAGCGTGCCATGATCTCGCATGTCAACAACTCGCAGCATCCGACTCCAGCCAGCGAAGTGAAGCAGCAGCCGCCGCGGAAGCCTGAGCCTCAAGCTCCATCGCAGAAAAGCGGCGCGCTCTCGCACGACCAGGTAACTTTGACGAACGCAGGGCAGGTGAACGGGGAAGAAAAAGGCCAATAGAAGCGCGGACTATCGTCGGGCGACTTGCGGGCAGGAGTGTCCGCGCCACATTTTGTGGCAGCTAGTCCTGCGACCGCCCGGCGTAATAGCCCGCGCGCGATTGAATTTTGTAATTCTGCTTGTTCTTGATTTCGAGCTTGCGGTAGCTGCCGTCGAGCTTGGTGTTGGTCGGAGTGTAGCCAATGTTGTACTGGCTGCGCAGTTCGGCCGCGATCTGGTCGAAGGCCTCGCGCAGCTTGTCGAACTTGTTGCCGACGTTGATGACGCGCCCGCCGGTCTGCTCGGTAAGCCTGCGCATGTCGCCCTCGCCGGAGTATCCGATGCCGCCGTAGAATCCACGGTCAGCGCAGAGCAGCACGTAGACAATCGTATCGGCCTTCTGCGCGGCTTCGATCGCATCCTGGATTTTCAAACGGCTGCCTTCGTCCTGGCCGTCGGTCAGAAGGACCATGGCCTTGCGCCCCACTTCTTTCGACAGCATGTCATGGGCAGAAAGATACACAGCGTCATACAGCAGAGTGCCGGGAGAATTTCCATGCTGCGGCACCGGCCCGCCACCCATGCCCGGAATGCCGCCGCTGGTAAAGTCCACGTTGACTTTGGCCTTATTCAGCGCGTTTTGCAGCCGGTGAGTGTCGCGGGTGAAATCCTGCAAGAGATCGACCGTGATGTCGAAGCTGATGACGAAGGCCTCATCTTTGTCGGTCAGAATCTGCCGCAGGAAGGCGCCGCCGACTTCTTTTTCCATTTCGATGACATTGCGCTGGCTGCCGCTGGAGTCAATCATCATGCCGATGGTCAGCGGAAGGTTCGATTCGGCGGTGAAGTATTTGATGGTCTGAGGAGTGCCGTCTTCGGCGATGTCGAAATCCGCTTTCGTCAAGTTGGGAATCAGCGCGCCGTGCTTGTCTTTGACGTTGAAGAACAGCTGCACCACGTTGACGTTGACCTTCAAAGTCTCGGTAGGCTTTTGCGATTCGTCGGATTTCTGGTCCGAGGGCTTCTGGTCTGAAGCGGCCGGCTGGGTTTGCGACGGCTGCTGAGAGAGAGCATAGGGTACCACTACAAAAGTTGACAGCAGCAAAGACAAGAGCCAGCGGAGAAAGCTGTTGCAGGTGAGCATGGGAACTCTCAGATGAATTCTTTGTTAGTCTAATCCTGTAGCTTTAGATGCACCAAATTGGGGTGGATTGGCATCCCATGGGTAGGCAGAAGTGCATTTTTTTGACGACGAGG
The DNA here is from genome assembly GCA_036490405.1 of Candidatus Sulfotelmatobacter sp. Classification (GTDB taxonomy): domain Bacteria; phylum Acidobacteriota; class Terriglobia; order Terriglobales; family Acidobacteriaceae; genus Sulfotelmatobacter. The sequence continues at coordinate 61,252 of DASXDY010000018.1, forward strand.
CTGGCATGGCACGGACGCGAGGAGCCACAAGGATTGGTTTCCGGTGGATGGGAAGCGCTTTTCTGGCCTTTATTGTATTTTTTGCCGTCCCGGCAGCCTGGGCGCAATCGGGCAGTCAAGGCCAGCAGTCCAGCAACCAGGATATTCCCGACGCTCCGTCGACTGTGCAGCCCCCAACGCCCAAACCACCGGCGCTGCCGCCATCTCGGCAGCCAGCGCCAGAATCCAGTTCCTCTTCGGCAACGACACCTCAGACCGCCGACCAGAGCAGGCCGGCTCCGCCGCCGATGCCGCCGGTTGAGACCGTTCCGCCCGGAAGCATACCCGAGACGGTGGGCCAGCGCCGGAGCCCTCCTCGGAATCAGATCAATCCCGCTGAAGATCTTTACAAGATTTCCGTGCCGGTGAACTTCGTACAGATTCCGGTGCTGGTGAAGGATAAAGACGGGCGCCGCGTGGATGGCCTGCTCTATAAGGACTTCACCGTCCTGGAAAACGGCAAGCCGCAAAAGTTGACCTACTTTACCAGCGATCCCTTTCAGCTCTCGGTCGCGATCGTGCTCGACCTCGGGATGCCGGATATTGCGGTGCAGAAAGTGAACCAGACATATTCTGCGCTGGTTGGCGCGTTCAGCCCCTACGACGAGTTTGCGCTCTACACCTACAGCAGCGCGGTAAGCCAGGTGTCCGATTTCACGGGCCGGCCGGAAAAGCTGGCCGCACAGCTGAGCCAGATGAAGACGGTCCGGGGCTACGAAAACGGGCCGCCGATGCTCAACGGCCCGCTGGCTTCCGGCCCTACGGTGAATGGATATCCCGTCGGTGGACCCCAGGTTGCGCCGGTCAATACGCCTCCAAAGGAATCGCACGTTTTGAATGACGCCATCTTGCGCGCCGCGCTCGATCTCAACAAGCGTGACCGTACCCGGCGCAGAGTGATTCTGGTGGTCAGCGACGGCAGAGAACGTGGCAGTCAGGCCAGCTACAAAGATGTCCTCAAGCTGCTGGAAACGTATGGCATCCAGGTGCGGGCGGTTGTGGTGGATAGCGGGGCGCTGCCCGGGTTCCGCCAGGTGGGCAAACTGCATTTGCCGGGACAGGGGTACAGCAACATCCTGCCAAAATATGTGAACGCGACCGGCGGCGGAGAGGACAATCCAGAACTCTCCCGTAATGGCATTGAAGACGCGTACGCGCAGATCACAAATGAGGCGCGGAACCAATACACCCTTGGCTACAGCCCGAAGGCCATCGCCAGCAATTCGGCCTACCGCAGCATCGAAGTCGAGGTGGACCGGCAGGGGCTGAACATCTACACCAAAGCGGGCTACTACTCGATTCCGGCGCCGCACTAGCTCAAGCGGAGCGTCGATGGTTGTTGTTCCGGGCGAGCGAGAACCGGCTGTTGGCTGACGCAACTGGGCTAGCGCAAAGAGGTTCGTCATTGGCTGACCCGTCTCACGATGGAAAGACTTGGTTGGCCGGCGTCGACATCTGAACTCCGAAGCCTGCGGCCCAAAACTCGCAGGGGTCACCTGAGTAACCTGCACCCCATACCCCCCGTGTGATATAAAATCCGCGAGCCTCCATATAGACATTGGTGTGCGCGGGCAGCCCTCGGGGGATGCCTGCAATTTGAGGAAAGCCTTTGAGTTTCATCAACTTCGCAGCCCGGGAAATCAACTGCAAGATCGTGTATTACGGCGCCGGCCTCGGCGGCAAGACCACGAACTTGCAGGTGATCTATCAGAAGACTGCGGACCAGCAGAAGGGCAAGATGATCTCGCTCGCCACCGAAACCGAGCGAACACTGTTCTTCGACTTTCTGCCGCTCGATCTCGGCTCGGTGCGCGGGTTTAAGACCCGCATCCACCTCTACACCGTGCCCGGCCAGGTTTTCTACGACGCCAGCCGCAAGCTGATCTTGCGCGGCGTGGATGGCATCGTCTTCGTCGCCGACTCTCAGGAACAGCGTATGGACGCCAACGTCGAGGCGCTCGAAAACTTGATGTCGAACCTGAAAGAGCACGGCTACGACTTCAAGAAGATTCCCTACGTACTCCAGTTGAACAAACGCGACCTGCCCAACATTCTTCCTGTCGATCTGCTCTCCACCGAACTCCGCAAGAAGAACGAACCGATCGTCGAAGCGGTAGCCTTTCAGGGCGTCGGCGTTTTCGAGACGTTGAAAGAAATCGCGAAGCAGGTTCTGACCGAGTTGAAGGCCGGCGGATAAGCGCCCGACGGCAGATCTTCTTTTACCCAGCTCTCACCCAACAATTTGTCACTCCGAAACGGCTTCAGCCGTTGAGGAACCTGCTGTTTGCCAGCGCGATCGATGCTGCCAGCGAACAGCAGGTTCCTCGCTTCGCTCGGAAGGACAAATGCTTGGCGGAATGACAGATGATGGGTGGAATGACAAATGCTTGGCGGACCTCAATTCACGCGGGATGGTTTGTCCGGAAGGAAAGGTTGCGAAGCGCGGTAAGAGTGAGCTAGTGAAAGATAAAAAACGGGTGTCCCATTTCTTACGCCTGTTAGTGCGAGAAGCAGGGCTTTAATTTATTCCACCGGCTCGTCCCAGCGAACCACGCGCCGTTCGCGGCTGCTCTTGTGGGCCAGGAGTAACGCCCGCTGGGTACGCAAGAATTGTTCCGGAGTCACATCGAGTGGAGCTTTCTTCTCCATTGCATCCCGCACATTGGCGTAGAAGCCGCGATAGTCGCCTCGCTCGGTTTCCACCTTGCGCGGGTCTTCGCCCACGCGAGTCAGCGTTCCCCATTTTTCCTTCGGCTCCAGTCCCCAGTTCTTCCCCCAGTCAAGGCCGTCGGGACAATGCTCGCTGCGCAGGATTTCCTCCTGCGGATCCATTCCGAATTTCACGAACGATCCCTGCGTCCCGTGCACGAGCAGATGATGGCTCGGGGCGTAGGCGATGATGCGCGCCCGCAACGTCACCCGCAGCCGCGGATACTGCATGATCACATCGAAGGCGTCGTCAATTTGCGATGACGTTCTTTGCCTGAGGGCGGACGCCGATATGGCCTGCGGCTCGCCGAACAGAACCAGAGCGCCGTCGATCAAGTGCGGCCCAAGGTCCCACAGAACTCCAGCCGCGGGAAAGTCAGCGACCTCACGCCATGCGCCCGCCTTGGCATCCAGCCGAAAACGGTCGAAGCGCGCTTCATATTCCGCAACTGTGCCGAGAGCCCCCGCGTTCACCAGTTTCTTGACCGTGAGAAACGCTCCATCCCAGCGGCGGTCCTGGTACACAGTGATCAGCCGGCCGCGCTGTTTAGCGAGGCTGACGAGTTCCTCGGCCTCTTTCATGGTTGGCGTCAGCGGTTTGTCGACGACCACATCGCGATCGGCTTCGAGGCAGGCCTTCGTGTAGGAGAAGTGCGAGTCGTTCGGCGTGGCCACGGCGATCAGGCCGATAGTTTTGTCGGCGAGCATTTCGTCGAGGGTGCGCGCCACGCGTACTTCCGGATACCGTTTTTTCGCGTTGTCAGTGCGCCGCTCGAGAATGCAAGCCAACTCCATCCCCGGCACGCCGCGAATAATCGGAGCATGAAACGCCTGTCCCGCCAAGCCGAATCCAATCAGCCCAACTCGAACCATTCTTGTTTCTCCTCGCCGCGCCTCGGACATCCGCCGGACCGCCCAAAAAGCATAAACCACAAAGGGCACGGCGTGTCACCCAGGGGTTTCCTTGGTGAACCTTCGTGTGCTTTTGTGGCGAGGGGTTTTCGGCTTGGCTAGCGCGCGATCGGCGCGGGTGCATACCATCCACGGCGCGAACGCACGCGGAAGTTCTTGCGGTCGTTGGGGATAATTTCGATGGTGCGGTAGTGGCCATCGGCTTTCAGATCGGCAGGCCGGTAAGAAACCGCGTACTGGCTGCGTAGTTCGTCCTGAATCTCGGCGAATGCGTTCGCCACATCACGAATCTGGAACGGAAAGAACGCGCGGCCTCCGGTGGCATCGGCGATGCGCTCCAGGACTTTGTCGCCGGGGCCTTTCGTCCCGCTCACATTGGTGCTGATGGTATAGATGATGGCTTCGGCGCGCTGCGCCATTTCAATGGCTTCCTCGCGGGTGACATGGCTCTGGTTGTCGTCGCCGTCGGTGAGCAAAATGATCGCGCGCCGCACCGGCGTGCCCTTTGCGGTTTTCAGCAGCTTGTCGCGGCAGGCGAAGTAAATCGCATCGTAAAGCGCGGTGCCGCCGCCAGGCCGCAATTCGTGGACGCCCTTGGCCAGCTTTTCGGTGTTGTCGGTAAAGTCCTGCGTGACTTCAGGGGTAACGTCGAACCCAACCACAAAGGCCTGGTCATACCGTGGGTGAATCGTCTGGTTGAGGAATTCGATGGCCGATTCCTGCTCGAACTTGAAGCGGTCGCGGACCGAGTTGCTGGCATCAATCAGCAAACCGACTTGCAGCGGCAGGTTCGTCTCCGCGTGGAAGCTGCGGACTTCCTGCGGCGGTTTGTTGTCATCCTCGATGGTGAAGTCGGACTGCTTGAGATCGGTAATTCGGCGGCCGTGTTTGTCTGTCACCGTAAACACGACGTTCACTTCGTTGGAAGGGACGCGGATCGTGACCACAGCATCGTCGGGCGGCGTGTTCTGGTCGGTGGGTTGCTGCTGCTCGGGCGGGGTGACGCTGGGAGTCGCCGGCTGTTGCTGCGCCGGGGTCGCCGCCGGAGCGGATTGCGGCGATTGTGCACCCGCCTTGGGGGCCAGCGCGGCCGCGCACAAAATCGCGCACAGGATAAGCTTTGTACTGAAGGTGCTCATCTACCTGAATATTATATCTGTCCGGCCAGGTTCGTGGCCGAAAGCGGCGATTCCGCTTAACTTTAACTTTGTTTCTTGGAGACGTTGCTGGCAGCGTCTCTCTCCAGACGAGCGAGGAAAGACTGAAGCTCGGCGGGCAAATCGGCTTTCAGCGAGATCGGCTCTCCGGTCCGCGGATGGGTCAACTCCAATTCGGCTGCGTGCAGAAAGTTGCGGGAAAGCGATATTGCCGCGGCAGTTTTATTTCCGTGCGCGACGCGAATTTCCCCTGGCGCTCCATACAGCGTATCTCCCACGACCGGATGTCCCAGCGATGCCATGTGAACGCGAATCTGGTGCGTGCGGCCGGTGTCGATCTTCACTTCCACCAGGGTGAACTTGCCAAATGTAGTGTCAAGCCGCCGCCGAACTTTGTAGTGGGAAACGGCGTCGCGCCCACCGGACTGCCGAGTCGTCATGCGAATCCGGCGCACACGATCACGGCTGATGCTGCTGGAAATCGTGCCCGAATCTTTTTTTATCCATGCATGCACGAGGGCAACGTATTTCTTATTCACTTTGCGGCCGGCAAACTGTTTGGCCAGCTGGTGATGAGCCTCGTCATTCTTCGCCACGACGATGAGTCCGCTGGTCTGCTTGTCAAGGCGGTGCACGATGCCGGGGCGCTGGTCGCCTCCGAGAGCCGACAGGCTGGCGAAATGATGCAGCAGCGCGTTCACCAGCGTGCCGCGATTGCGGGCGTCGTCGGTCGCTCCCGCGCCGGCATGGACCATCATCCCGGCGGGCTTGTTGACAATGGCGAGGTCGGCATCTTCATAGCGGACATCCAGCGGGATATCTTCGGCCATGGCACGCAGCGGCGGCCGATTGGCGGGGCCGAGAATCGAGATCCGTTCCCCGCCGCGGAGCTTCACCGAGGACTTAGACGGACCGCCATCCACCAGAATCTTTTCTTCTGAGATGAGCGCCTGCACCCGCGCGCGGCTTACGCTGAGGCAGCCTGCAAGAAATTGATCGAGGCGCTGCCCAACTGCTTCCGCCGGGACAGTCATCAACGCGGGTATATCCCTGACCATTTCCGGAACAGCATACCAACATCCCGGCACTCATTCCGGCC
>DASXDY010000030.1:0-336967 GCA_036490405.1 Candidatus Sulfotelmatobacter sp.
TTTTTCTCTCCCGCAAGTGGCGGCTGCCACCTCAACCACAGCCAATCCGCAGTTGGTGCTTACCGTTTCCGGCGAGGATGCAAATGGAGGAACTCGCGCCGACGGAACGCAATGTGCGCAGGTGCAGGCTTTCTATCTGGGTAGCGACGATCTGCAGCACGACATCGAGATCTGGCTGAGCGCGAGCAATGGTAATCTCGATAAGAACCCTGTGGTAATCAAAAAAGGGACAACTCAGAGCACCGCGTGTTGGACTTCGCAGTATCCGTTTCCGGCCGCCACGCTGGCCGTTGCCGTCACAAAACCGCCGGGCTTCATCTTCGCCTCAAGCCCCGGACAGGCCGATCCCCAAAAAGTCACCCACAAATTCACGGACGCGATTACGGGGATAGAGGTCGTGAATGCGCCGCAGGACATCACCGTCGTCGATGCCTTCAACCTCGTAGCGCGCTTCAAAGGTGCGAATGGCCCAGTCCGATTGAGTGAGCAACGCCAGATGCATTTCATCCCCAGCAGCGGTTCCCTAACTATGAAGCCGGCGATCACAACGGTGAACGTCGGGGATTTCGATTCAACTACAGTCTTGCTGCCGACCTACTTCGGTAAATCGTCCGTGGAAGTCTCGACACCGGGATATCAGCCAGTCACCTTCACTGTCACCGTCACTTGGTTGAGCGTCCTGCTTTCCAGCCTCATCGGCGGATTCCTGGGTGGCGTCCTGGCATGGCTCAGCGCTAAAGACAAGCCCATCACTTCCATCGTCACGGGAATGATCGTGGGGCCGGTGGCAAGCTGGGCCTATGTTGTCGTCGGTTTGCCCAAGATCGACACGCCCCTTCTGCACAACCAGCTGGCGGTCATTTTCGTTGCGCTGATCGTGGGATTTTGCGGCATTAAAGGCTTGACGTTCATTGCCTCCAAATTAGGTCTTCCAACACCGTAGCCACCGCGAACGGGATGCATCTCTCCAGCGCCGTGATATAACGTTCGGCGACCGAGGAGGTACCCTTTTGCTCGACCGCCGCCACTTTCTGTCATCCGCGGCTACAGGCCTTGCCGCTTCCCTTGCCTTTTCTTCCGATGCATTCGCGCAGCTTGAGAAGGTCCCGTCCCTTCCCGATCATTCGCTGCTCGACACAAACGAAGACGCCTATTGGGCCCAGTTGCGGCGGCAGTTCCTGATTCCCGCGGACGAGGTCTATCTCAACAACGGAACCGTAGGATCAAGCCCTGCCCCCGTGCTTCGGGCGATTTTCGATGGCTACAACACGACCGAAAAGCTGGATCAAGTGGAAGCGGAGGACTATCCGATCTGGGGGTATGCGGCGTGGAACGAATTTCGCGATCCCCTCGCGGAATTTGTTGGTTGCAAACGCGACGAAATCGCCATGCTGCGCAACGCAACCGAGGCCAACAGCTACATCGCGAACGGACTCGATCTGAAACCCGGCGATGAGGTCCTGATGACCGATCAGGAGCATCCCGGAGGCGAGCATCCGTGGAACTTGAAGGCGAAGCGCTATGGGATCGTAGTCAAGAAGATCACGCTCGCCCGCCCGGTAAAAGATGCAGCGCAGGTGCTCAATCTGTTCAACGACGCCATCACGCCGCGCACGCGCGTGATTTTTTTCAGCCATATCACTACGTTTTCCGGCGTCGTATTGCCGGCCAAAGAATTGTGCGCTTTGGCGCGAAGCAAAGGAATTCTGTCCGCCGTGGATGGCGCGCACGTCCCCGGCATGATGCGGCTCAATGTCCACGACCTCGGCTGCGACATGTATTCGTCGAGTCCGCACAAGTGGCTCATGGCGACGAAAGGAACCGGCTTTCTCTACGTGCGGGACGAGGTGATCGACCGGCTATGGAACACGATCGCCACGGAAGGCTGGGACGAAACCAAGATTCGCGCCGAACGCTTTCAGCGCATTGGCAGCTCAAATATACCGGCGCTATGCGGCCTGCGCGCGGCGATCAAGTTCGCGAATGACATCGGGCTCGATCGGATCGAGAAGCGGCATCGCGCGCTGGGCGACTACCTTCTTACCGAAATGCAGAAGCGCGGTGCTGAGTCTTGGACCTCGCCCGATCCAGCATTACGGTGCGCAATCGTCAGCGTCAATGCACCGCCGCTCGTCCGAGTAGACCTGGAAAACTGGCTGTGGAAGACCCACAAGATCCGGATTCGCGGCGGCGCGGAACCGAGCAAGCTGCGGCTCTCGACTCCCTACTACCTGCAAAAGCCGGACCTCGACCGGTTCCTGGCGAGATTCGACGAGTACAGGAAAAGCAAGCTGTCATAAACAGAGCCGACCCACCTCGCGGAGTGAACGACTGAGCGTCTTCTGCCGAAAACATTCATGTGGCAGTCAATGGCGTAGGCGTTACGTTGTACCTTATCGGGCCAAAAGGAACCTTGATAGGTCGAGGAAGTCGAACCAAGTGACTATGTTATAATGACCATGTAAATGAGGAACTGGTCATGAAGACGATATCCGCCGCGGAATTCAAAGCGCAGTGTCTTGCCTTAATGGACGATGTGCATTCCACGCGGGAGCACATCGTCATCACCAAGCGCGGAAAGCCTGTCGCCAAGCTCGTCCCCACGGAGAGTGCTAAGGACGACTTTATCGGCAGGCTCAAAGGCGTAGTTGAGATTGTCGGCGAACTTGATTCCGACCCCCCGGAGAGTTGGGAGTCTGCGTTTTGATTCTCCTCGACACCCACGCGCTGGTTTGGGCTGTGAGCGACTCCAAGCGACTCTCGCGGCCGGCTGCATCCGCGATAAGGCGGGCCCGAACAAGCGGAGGCCTGGCTGTCTCCGCGATTACGGTTTGGGAAATCGCCTCTCTCTTGGCAAAAGGAAGGGTCCGCGCTCACGGCACTCTGGAGGCTTCAATCCAGCTGTTCCTTGAGGGTATTGCTGTCCGTCCAATCACTGCCGAGATATCGGCGTTGGGAGCAACCTTTCCGGAAGAGTATTCGAACGACCCCGCCGACCGAATCACCGGCGGGACTGCTCGCGCAGAAGGCCTCGCGCTAATCACTCACGACGAGAAAATCCGCCGAAGCTCTCTACTAAAAACAATCTGGTAGCTCCCCTCGCGAGTTGGACTGCTAGTCGTAGTACTCCAGGCCCAGGTGCGTGATCATCTCCTCGCCTTTCAAATGGCGCAGAGTGTTCTTCAGTTTCATCGACTGGATGAACAGATCGTGCTCGGGATACAGGCCGGGCACCGTCATCGGAGACTTAAAGTAAAAGCTGAGCCATTCCTGGATACCGAGGCCCTTCAGCTCTGAACAGCGCTGCGCGAGGTCGAGAAACAGGACGAGATCGAGCACGATCGGCGCGGCAAGAATCGAGTCGCGGCAGAGAAAATCGACCTTGATCTGCATGGGATAGCCAAGCCATCCGAAGATGTCGATGTTGTCCCAACCCTCTTTGTTGTCGCCGCGCGGCGGGTAATAGTTGATGCGGACCTTGTGGTACATGTTCCCATAAAGCTCCGGGTACAAGCCGGGCTGGAGGATGTGTTCAAGCACGCCAAGTTTCGACTCTTCCTTGGTCTTGAACGAGCCGGGATCGTCGAGGACCTCGCCGTCTCGATTGCCGAGAATGTTGGTTGAGTACCATCCGCTCAGGCCGAGCAGGCGCGCCTTGAATGCGGGAGCGAGCACGGTCTTCATGAGCGTCTGGCCGGTCTTGAAATCCTTGCCGCAGATCGGAGCGTCGTTCTGGCGCGAGAGTTCGAGCATTACAGGAAGGTCAACCGTGAGGTTCGGCGCGCCATTGGCGAACGGGACGCCCTCCATCAGCGAGGCGTAGGCGTAGATCATCGAGGGCGCGATCATCTCGTCGTTTTCGCGCAGGGCTTTCTCGAATGACGTCAGCGTCTGATGCGCGGCGGTCTGCTCGATGTACGACTCGGTCGAACCGCACCACATCGTCACCAGGCGGGTCGCCCCGCTGGTCTTACGGAAGCTGCGGATGTCGGCGCGCAACTGCTCGGCCAAATCCATTTTTGTCTTGCCCTTTTTCACGTTCGGGCCATCGATTTTCTTGACGTAGTTGTGATCGAAGACGGCGGGACGAGGCTTGATCGAAGACAGAAAAGGCTTCAACTGCTCGAGCAAACGGTAATCGAGGACGCCCGCCTTCGACGCGGCCTCATACATGTTGTCTTCGAAGATGTCCCATCCGGTGAAGACGAGATCGTCGAGCCCGGCGAGGGGCACGAATTCCTTCACTTTGGGGGAACGACCGTCCGTGCGCTTGCCCAGACGGATAGTTCCCATCTGCGTCAGCGATCCGATGGGCTTGGCCATCCCTTTGCGGATGGCCTCGACTCCGGCGACAAAGGTGGTCGCCACCGCGCCCATGCCCGGAATCATGACTCCAAGTTTCCCTTTTGCCGGAGCGATGGTGACGTTGTTTGCCACCGATGTGGTGGCTTTGGGGCTGCCGGTCTTTGCGGCCAGCTTCATTTCGCGCGCCGCTCGCTTGGCATGAGCGGCAGCAGTCTCGCGATGCTCGTGCTCGCGGGCCGAGGCTGCGTTCTTGAACTGCTTGCGATGGCGGCGGCCATTGGCGTCCCACCAATCGGCCATGAACGCTCCGGGCTTTTTCTGGTACAAGGTGGCTCCTTGGGTGGCGGTCTGCCGTCACCATTATCGTCACCACCATCTTCTCATGCCACAGACTTGCCAGCAAGGGGGCCATGAAAGGTACATCGGGCAGCGCAAGCGTAAACGGCACAGCAGGTGGAGGAAGCGTGGATTCAGGCCGAGAGCGGGATGAGAACGTCCTCAGAAGAATGACATGAATCTTCGATTCCCCGGTAGCAGCCTGGAGCTCCGAGGATCAAGGATTTTCGAGCGAAAGCGGAATTTACGATACCTTGGGATTGTGTCCACAGGAGCCTTGTGTCCCGCCTTCAAACTTTCCGCAGGAGAGAGCGGAAGTCACAAACACCTTTTCAAACCGGAAGGACGGTTTTTCGTATGGCTTCTTCGTGGTTGATGTGGGTTGTTTCTCGATTGAATTGTCGGTCGACATGTTGTCCTTCTAATTTAGATCTTGCTGGGCCGCCTGTACAGCACAACCGCCAGTGCCGCCCGAAGTGAAGCAACCGTCATCTTGCAAGTTGGAGAAGTACACCTGCGAGCCGCCAGGATTGACGACGGTGTTGTCCATGATAATTCCGCTCGTCCCACCAGAAGCGGAGAGGCCGGCGACCGGGTTCTTACCCAGATTAATCCAGGTGATGTCGTTGTCAGTCGTTGTATCACCTTCGCCTGTCCCCCAGGCCGGTTGCATCATACCCGAAGTACCCCCAGCCGGCTGCGCAATCTGGATGTTGTTGTTGCTGTCAATGATCTCCGCAGCCCCGTTGTAGGTGGTATTCACAGACCAAGGAATGTTCGGCGGAGTGGACAGGAGCGGGCCCTGGTTGCGCCAGTGAACGCCATTGTCGTCCGTCTGGTCAAAGACGTTTGTGCCCCAGGCAGGCGGCGTTGCGCCCGAGGTCTGGCCGCTATTGTCGGCGACTTCAATGTTCAGATTGCTGTCCAGCACTTCCTGTCCAAGGTTGTACTGGAAGCCGGGCTGCCATTGCGTCACCTTGAAGTTCATGATGCAGGAGACTCCGCCGCACGCGTCTACAAAACCGGGTCCCTTGGTGCTTAAGAAGACCCATTCCTGGGGCAAGCCCGCGCCGGTCACGGTCGCGTTATAGACATCCGTTACTGGTGAACACTCTACTTGCGTCGTCGTGGATACAATCGGGCCCGCAAGCGGCGTTCCCATCACTCCCGCGTTGATCGGAACCTGATATAGAGTCGGGACATTTCCGGGATTACCACAAACGTAATAGTTTCCAGTGGGCGTTGCGGCAGTCTCATAAGTGTGGTCGAATACGCCGTGGTAAATGGGAGTACCGCCACTCGCCGTGCCGATCGCGACTTCGGTTCCCGTAGCGCCGGATGCGAAGCTGGCGCCGAGTTGAAAAAGGCCGGCATTGGTGCCGCCGCTATCTTTCGACGACACAACATATACCGAGCCCGCTGTCGAATCAATCACTGGTCCATCGGTCAGGCCTGTGCCGAAATCAAGCTGTCCAGACGCTGTGGCTGCACCGCTACCGTCTACACGATATAGGAAGCCGCTATGATCGCCGACGAATGTATTGCCGCTCGTATCGTCGTGAACCGGGCTGCTGAGGGCGGTTCCAACAGAAACGGGCCATGGGGACGTGGATTCGGCAGGAGTGCTTTTGAAGACTCCCGTGAATTGGTGAAGTTTGCCCGAGTCATCCCCGACCCAGGCCGTGTCACTTCCATAATCGTAGTAGACGGAGGAGTTTGTGTCCGTGCTCCCCAACGAAAATTCAGTCATGCAGCCCACCGTTAGAGTGGGACAGGCGGCGTATGCGCTCGCCGATACCGGCGTCAGCGGAGTGGGCAACGGTACAAGGCCGTCAAATGGACCCCACTTCAATAACACCAGACTCGATGTTCCGCCACTCGTCTGGGTGAAGGCAATCTGAGTCCCGTCGAGCGAAATCACCGGAGAAGTTACGACTTGTCCACCAGTGTCGTAGGCCCAAAATGCGCCGGGTACCTGTCCGCCGCATCCCGCGTAGAGGTTGGTGAAAGCAGCGATGCTACTTACCCCCGCGCCACTCACACTTGTGCCGAAAACGACATAGTCCGGAATTGCCGGAAGTACGCTGATGCAAGAGGCGGCCGCGGGACTAAAAGCATACTTTGCAGGAAATGTTCCGGCACCGACGGTCGCTCCCGGCCCAAGATCCATTGACCAATCGCGGTGCATTCTGCGGTAGCGGCGGTGATGGCGGCGCCAGAAACGCAGGCGCGAAACTTTAGGCTCTTCTTCGCCCGTCCGTAATACGGCATCGGGATGCGCAGTGTGTCTTGCCTGCTGCTGCTGGTAGCGGACGTCGTTCTGTACCCGCGCGGATTGCTCAGGCGTGCGAGGCTGAGAGAAGATCAGATGTCGCTGGCTCCAGTCGGTGACCACTGGGGTTCCTGATGATGGCGCGGCCTTCTTGGTTTTTGTTTTCGCCGCGTTGCTTTCTTGCGCGAACGAAGACACGCTCACCACCGCCACTAGTAATCCGCCAAGCGCAACCGATCTCGCGATCATCCCCTTCATCCTTGGGCTCCTGATGTGGAGTGGGCTGGTACGGCCTAGGGTATAGCTATCGGCCATCGTAGATCAATGCCTTTGTAAACTCCTTTGGACGATGCTGTAAAAACGGCACTTCCGACGGGATATGTCTCAAAGAATGGCCGCGACGCGCCCGGGATCGATTTCTACCATGAAGGCACTGAGCCACGGAGCAGTCGTAACATGCTTCCTCCTCGACTCCGTGTCTCCGACATAAATAAGTTGGGGATAAGTGTTCCCGCGCGCACTTTCCAGTGATCGCTGGAATCAATTCTTTGCGTTGGACGGCTGCACCAATCTTGTTGCATAGTGAAATCACTTCGCGGCCGGCACTGCTGCCGCTCCCACGAAGCTGACTTTTGCAGGTCGTCCCTGTTGGTGCCCCTGCAAACCTCCTGACCTTGTCGTTCTCCACCGAAAACTGGGTACATGCCGTCCGCTTGCGCGGGCCGCGTGTCTCACGGCTTGTCCGGCGCGTGTTTGCGCTCTCGCGCTTCACGCATGGACCAAAGGAGATCCCTATGACATCGACTCGCAACTTTGCATACGCCGCTTTGCTGGCGGCGGCCGCTCTTAACTTCGCTCCTACGCCGGCTTCCGCGCAGGAACCGGTGCACGGCAGGTTCACCCTGACGCACGATGTGAATTGGGGAAAGGCCAAGGTTCCGGCGGGAGACTATGCATTCTCGTTCGACCGGAATGCGGTTTCCCCCGTTTTGAACTTGAGCAAGCTCAACGGCGCGCGTATCGGATTCATGGTGCTTGTGCCCGCGACCGAAGACACAAGAACGACAGACGCGAGCCGTCTGCTGCTGGAGTCCACCGCCGGGGGCAGTTACGTCAGCGCCTTGCAGTTGCCTGAATTTGGCATGACGCTGCGCTTCGACGTTCCACATGTAGTTGAAAAACAGATTGCCAAGGCTGGAATCGGTGCCGCCGGGTCTGGGCAGTAGCTGTTGCGCGTTGCACATGACAAAGGACGGATGCTCAACCAGGCATCCGCCCTTTTTTCCGTTGGAAATTCTCTTCCCTTTCTAACCTTTGTCATTCCGAGCAATGCGGGGAACCTGCATTTCCTTTGGGCAACAAACAGCAGGTTCCTCGCTTCGCTCGGAATGACAACCTACTAAGGAGCACTCCAAAGAGCCCACAAAGAGCACTACGCGGTCGGAGCCTGCGAGCTACCGCGAACGTCGTCGCTGAGCACGATGGCCTCGGCGATTTCCTTCATCGGCTTGCGTTTCTGGCGGCTCTGGCGTTGCAGCGCTAGGTAGGCCTGCTCTTCATTGAGTCCGAGGTCGCGCTGCAAAATTCCCTTCGCGCGTTCGACGATCTTTCTGGTCTGGAGTTGCTCGGCCAGCGTGGTGTTCGCGTCTTCCAGGCGAGCCCTTTCGATTTCGGCGCCGACCAGGAAGCCGATGGTCGAGATTACGCGAATTTCGCTTTGACGATAGACGTGATGATGCTTGTGCTGAAGATTGATCACGCCGACAACTCGTCCGCGGCTCGTCAATGGAACGGACAAGAATGCCTCGTAGCTGTCTTCCGGCAATTCGTTGAAAAACTGAAAACGCGGATCGAGCGCGGCTTTTTCCGGGATGGCGACCGGCTCGAGGTGTTCGGCGACCCAGCCGGTAATTCCCTGCCCCACGCGGAGTTTCAGGCGGTCGACGACTTCGGCGTGAGGGTTTTTCGAGGCGCGCAAGACCAGTTCGTCACCCTCGAGAACGTAGATGAGGCAGGAGTCGCACTTCACCAGAGCAGAGGCGAAATCGACGACGCGCGTCAACACTTCATGAAATCCGTCGGCTGCGTTCAGCCTGACACTGATCTCGTGTAGTACATCAACGTGGGACTCTTCGGCAGAAAGTAGCGTTTCCATGCTCTACATTATCGATCTTGTAGAGATTCTGTCTAATTGCAAATTTCGATGGGAGCGATAAAGGAATTCCTTGTGGATTGTTACCGGCGATTCACATCTTTTGCGGATTTTGTGCATCGGCAGAGAGCACAGAGGGAAACGTCTTTCAGCCTGTGTGCCCTCTGTGGTGATGATTTTTCTTACTTGGGGTCGAGGTCGACAGCTTTGATCGGCAGGTCCCAGTGGGCGTCGAGGATCTCGAAGCGGCGTTGCTCTTCGCGCTCATACGTCGACTGGTCGGGCCAGAGTTCCTTCTTGATCTGCGTTTCATCGAGGGCGTCGTTGGCGACCGCGGCATTCTTGAATACGATGGTGACGCGGAAGTCCCATCGCCCGTCTTCGGTGGTGTGGTAGCGCGGCTGGTCCATCGAAACCTTCAGCATGCGCCCCATCTCGACTTCTTTCTTTAGCAGCGGGTAGTGATTTTTCTTGAACAGCTTGAAGAATTCGTCGGAATGTCCCCACTTGGTCTTGTAGTAGTACTCGACGGTAAAGGGATGGTCGGAGCTCGCCGTAGATTGAGCGTGTGAAATTACAGGAAGAAACATAGCCGCGCAAAGCGAGAGACCTGCGATGCAGCTGAGTTTTTTCATTCTTTTCCTCGTACAAAAGTCTGTGCTGTCCCTTCGGGACTTGTTCCGCCGTCCCCTCTGGCCCACGGTTGGTCGATGGTGCCCCTTCGGAATCCTGACTACCCGCGGCTGGCAGCCGACGGCTGGCGGCTGATCCGGTTCTGCCAATGGCCCCAGACAAACCAGATCACCCCCGCAACAAGCACAAGTCCAATCACCGCATCGAACTTGTGGAAGTACTTGCCGAGTTCCCGCCAGTTTTCTCCGAGCTTCATGCCCAGATAGGCTAGGCCCAGACACCATGGCCATGATCCAAGAAATGTATAGATGTGGAAGCGAAGCCGCGGCATACGGGAGATTCCTGCCGGCAGTGCGATGAAGGTGCGGACTACCGGCAACAGTCGTCCAATGAAGACGGCCAGGTATCCCCAACGGTGAAAGAAGCGATCAGCCCAGTCGAGTTCGCGGCGGCCCATAAGAATCCAGCGACCGTAGCGTTCAACCAAAGGGCGTCCGCCATAGCAGCCGATTTCGTAGGCGATCAGCGATCCGATGTTGCATCCGATGGCGCCCGTGGTCGCCGCCCAGAAAAGATTGAATGTGCCCAGAAATACGTGGTATCCGGCGAAGGGCATGATCAGTTCCGAGGGCAAAGGGATGCACGCCGACTCGATCGCCATCAGGATCGCAATGCCGGCGTATCCGGTCGTGGCGACGACTTTGCTGATGAAAATGAAAACTATCGCGAGGATTCGTTCAGTCATTGAAAAGAAGTTCTCAGTTCTCGGTTCTCAGTTGTCAGTCAAAACAGATTGCGGTTTCACCGAGGACTACGAGCTAAGAGCTGTGTTCTGGCCTTTCAGTGTAACGGATGCAGCCATAGGCAGCGCCAGCAAGGGTGACGGAAACGAATCCAGCGCCGATAGGGAAGATTTCGCTGGGAACTGAGAACTAACAACTGAGAACTGCTACTAGAACGAGCCTTCCTGGGTAAAGGCGTAGCCCGGAAGCGTGGCTCCCTGAGGAGTTTTTGCTACCTTGATGCGCACCGTGGGTGCCTCAGGGGCGGTAATTCCCGCTGGCCGCAGCATGGCATATTGGGTGAAAACTTCATTGTAGACCTTGGTGACGAGGTAATCCTGTCCGTCGGATTCGCTGCGCCAGACCTGCCCGAGTTGGATCGAATTTACCGCCATGGGTTTTCGTCTGCTGGAATACGTGAATGATTTAAGAGTATCGGGCGGCCTGAATCGCGTCAATTCCCCCCGAGGTTACTGATGGACAACAGCGTCGTCGTCGATTTTGGACGATTGGTCAGCGCGCGGACGGCATTGCTATCATTGCCGTCACCATCATCCAAGGAGATTCATGGCTCGAGGAACAACACCGCGTCAACCCAGCAAGACGGGCAGCCAGGACAAAGTGCGGGCAGCGCAGAAACATGCGGTGCGGACACTCCCTTCGACAAGCGCAGGGCATCTGTCCGTGAAACCGGCCACGAAGCACACTGCAAAGAGGACCGAGCCGGCATCGCGCAAAAGTCTCCTAGCCAAGGCTTCGCCTCAAGCAGCGAAGTCAAAGACGAAAGGCTACAACCCGATCGCGCCCGAACGCGTGGCTGAAATCCTGAAGCGACTGAATGATCTCTATCCCGACGTGACATGCGCACTCACTCACGCCAACGCATGGGAATTGCTGGTGGCTACGATTCTTTCGGCACAGTCGACCGATGTGAACGTAAACCGGGTCACGCCGGAACTTTTTCGAAAATATCCTACCGTACAGGACTTTGCTGCACTCACTCCCGAGCAACTCGAACCGGATGTGCGCTCGACCGGATTTTTCAGGAACAAGTCAAAGTCGGTGGTCGGCGCAGCTAAGATGCTTGTCGCAGAATTCGGCGGTGAAGTTCCCGACGACATCGAAAAATTACTGACGCTGCCCGGTGTGGCGCGAAAGACGGCAAATGTCGTGCTCGGTTCATGGTTCAAGAAAGCTGAGGGCGTCGTCGTGGACACGCATGTTCATCGCATTTCGCGGAGACTGGAACTGACGAAAGAAAATGATCCGCCGAAGATTGAACAGGATTTGGTGAAGATCATTCCGCGCGACCGCTGGATCTTGTTCTCGCACCAGGTCATCTGGCACGGGCGGAAAGTCTGTTTCGCACGAAAACCGAAATGCGCAGAATGCACTCTGGAAAACATCTGCCACGCCGGAGACAAGACCTGGAGTACGGTCGACATGCACAAAGGAGCAACTGCGTGAAATTGGGGCTCTGGTCTCAGGTCTCAGATCTCAAAATCTTAAGGTTTCGCTGCAAGAGCTTAGGCAACGGTCGTGACAATCTTGAAACTAGACGCGACACCCAGGAGCTAACTCCCAAGACCTGACTCCCTATTTCCCTGCCAACCGCGGATCCAATTCCGCGGCTTTCTGAAACTCCTTCTGGGCTTCGTCTTTCTCGCCCTTCTGATTCAGCGCAACGCCCAGCTGATAATGGGCTGCGGCGTATTTCGGCTCGGAGTTGATAGCAGACCGAAACTGCGAAATGGCCCCTTCCAGATCGCCGGCACCCAGCAGCCGCTTCCCGGAATTGGTCGAAACCTTTGCTGCCTGAAGATTGTTGGTAGAGGCGACGATTCGCGCTCCCTGTTTCGCTTCCTCCGCCGCACCCTTTGTGTCGCCGAGTTGGCGCAGCACTCCCGCCAGCGTGGTGTGGGCTCCGGCGAAATCGGGCTGCAGGCGAATGGCCTCGCGCAATTCAGCCGCGGACTCCTGCAACTTAGTCTGCTGTTTGTAGACCGTTCCCAACGTGTAATGCGCTTCGGCATAGTCGGGCTTCGATTCCAGAGCCGCCCGCATTTCTGCGGTCGCGCGATCGAATTCGCCGCGCTGCCAGTAGAGAATCCCCAGCGTGTAGTGCGCGTCGGCCAGATCGGGCTGTAGCCGAATCGCCTCCTGGAATTCAGGAACCGCCTGATCGAGTTGGTCTTTCAACTTGTACGCCAGGCCGAGGTTGTAGTGCAGCGACGCATTCTGGGGGGCAAGCTTCAGCCCGGCGCCGAGTTCTGTGACTGCTGCGTCGAAATTGGACAACTGAAGATAGGCAATGGCAAGATTTCCGCGCAGAGCACCGTCGTCCGGCTTCAGTTCGATCGCTTTCTTGAATTGTGGGATCGCGCCGTCGGCATCGCCTTTTTGTACAAGCGCGAGCCCGAGATTGTCATACGATTCAGCATCATCCGGGTGCAATTTGATAGCCTGATTGAAGGCGGCAACGGCCGTGTCGATTTCCCCCGCGCGCTGGCTGGCTATGCCGAGTTCGGTTTGGATTTCGAACCAGTCCGGCTTCAGGATCGCCGTGTTTCTGAGTTCATCGAGCGCCGGGCCGGTCTTGGACTGCGCCGTGTAGGTTTTTGAAAGATAGTAGTGAGCGGCGGCATCCTTCGGGGCCAGTTTGACGGCGGTTTCCAATTCCCGAGCCGCCTCGTTCAGTTGGTTTTGCTGCAAGCGCACAACGCCTAGATGAAAGTGTGCCGGCTCGAGATCGGCTTGGAGTTTAATGGCTTCGTTATAGGCGGCGGCAGCTTCCGCAAACTGGCTTCTCTGCGCAAGAAGTGTGCCCAACTCATCGCGTAAATCGGCCCGTGAGCGTGCCAGTTCGACCGCGCGCTTCATCTCTGATAAGGCGTCGTCGCTTCGGCGTTTGCTCAGGATGCGCGCCAGGGTGCGGTGGGCCTCGGCACTGTCGGGAGCAGACTTGATCGCCGTTCGCGCTTGCTGTTCGCCTTCAGCGGCTTTTCCCTGCCGGACGAGGACTTCTGCCAGCGTGAGTCGCGCCTGGATAAAATCTGGCCTCGCCTTAAGGGCTGCATTGAGATGAAGAATCGCAGAGGCAGATTCGCCTTGGAGAGAAAGTATCCAGCCGAGCGCCCCTTGGGCTGTGGCGTCGTTTGGCGCCAGGCTGACCGCGCGCTCGAATTCCACGCGGGCGCGCTTGGCGTCGCCCTTTTCCAGAGCTTCCTGTCCCCGCTTCATGGCGGTTTGCTCGGCAGAGGGCAAAGTCGGGGGGGCGCTGGCCTTTTGTGCCGATGCGGCCGCAGCGATTGCGAGCACAATCGCGCCAAGAATACGAACGATGCTGGGGGAGATGCGCAAGACGATAGGCCCAGAAGGCGATCTGAAGGAAATTATATCCAAGCCGCGCTTGTGTTAAGACATAGACGATTTCAAATCGCGGTATTGTGATCGTAGGGAGTTCTGCAATGCGCTCGGCAACGGGTTTTTCCAGACGGAAATTCTTGCAGGCGTCCGCGTCGTTAGCGATGTCGGCGGCGACGGGAGTGGCTTTGCCGCGCGCACTTACCGCATCCGAAGCCGCCTCACTGTGCCAAAAGCTCGCGTCCGACCCACTGCGGCCCCAATATCATCTCCTGCCCGATCACAACTGGATGAACGATCCCAACGGCCCGATTTTCTTCCGTGGGAAATATCACATGTTTTGTCAGTACAACCCCAAGAGCGCCGTGTGGGGAAATATGCATTGGGCGCACGCGACCAGTCCCGATATGATCCACTGGCAGCATGACGGGATCGCTCTGGCGCCCACGCCAGATGGGCCCGACCGCGAAGGAGTATTCAGCGGCAGCGCGGTGCTCGATAATGGCAAACCGACAGTGATTTATACGGGTGTCGCGCCGCCCGCGACGCCTTCCGAGGCAACATTGCGGGATGGCCAGCATGTTTGGCGGGAAACCCAATGTCTGGCCGTAGCACAGGACGACGATCTGCGCGTCTGGAAGAAGTTGCCGGAGCCGGTGATCTCCGCGCCGCCCGCAGGAATGGAAGTCACGGGATTCCGCGATCCATGCCTTTGGCGCGAAGGCGACAACTGGATGCTGATTCTTGGCTCCGGCATGCGCTCCAAGGGCGGGACGATTCTGCTCTATTCGTCGCCCGACCTCCGCAAATGGACGTATCTACATCCGCTCGTCGAGGGCGCGGCGAGCGGCAAGGACACCGTGAATCCCGTCGACACCGGCGACATGTGGGAGTGCCCGGACTTTTTCCCGCTGGGCAACAAGCATGTGCTGCTCATTTCAACGATGGGGAAAGTGCGCTGGAAAGTGGGCACGTATGCGAATCAGAAATTCACCGCGGAGAAGGAAGGTGTCGTGGACTGGGGCTCGTACTATGCGGCGAAAACCATGCTCGACGAAAAAGGAAACCGCATTCTGTGGGGATGGATTCCAGAAACGCGCCCTGACGTTGAGCTAATAAAGGCCGGCTGGGCCGGAGCGATGTCGTTACCGCGTACTCTCTCGCTAACGCCGCAAAATGAGTTGGCGACCATAGTGACTGCCGCTGGCGTTCTTCGTACCGGCCGCAGTGAGGCAGCCCAAAGCTTGGACGAACGCGGCCCCGTGCCAGCGAAAATCGCCCAACAGCGAAAGCTAGTGTTCGATTCGTTCCGCATTCGCGACCTTGCAGCCGAAGTCGCCGTGATGATTTATTCAACGGGGGACGAGTTCACGTTTCGGGTGGAGTCAGAAGACAGAACTGGTTTTGCCACTATCTCGTGGGCTAAGAAACCAGACGGCTATAGCCTTCGCGTGAACGACGTTACAGCAACGCTCGCCACGTATAGCGGAGATTTCGTCAATCTTCATTTCTTTCTTGACGGCTCAGTACTCGAAGTCTTTGTGAACAACAATACCGCTCTCACTGCTCGGGTCTATCAGGTTCCATCCGGACCTCTTCGTCTGAAACTCGAAGGCAAAGCAGAAGTCGTCGCCTTCGCCGGCTGGCAAATGAAGCCAATCTCGAATGACAGGCTTACCGCATCGCTTTGCTCTGGCAGATAAGTGACGGTGCGGCTGGGAGTGCGATATTGCTAAACTTTCCTTTGACCATTTCGAGGGCCATTCGTCCCATGCGCTTGATCATTCTCTTTGCTATCGTCGTAATTATGAGCATTATCATGAGCACTGTCATAGCCGAAGCTGCCGCCCAGACGCTGGCTGTTCCTGAGGCGATCACCGACCCCAAGAAAGTTGTGTCAAAGCCAAACGCCGAAGTCGATCCGCGCAGCTTCACCATTGAGAAGCTGTATATGACGCGGCTGGTCGGGAGTTCATCGTGGGCACCCGACGGCAAGAGTATCGCCTTCGTCTCGAACATGAGCGGTCGCAATAACCTCTGGACTGTTTCGGCGGACGGCGGATTCCCCGTGCAGTTGACGGTCAGTGACCAGCGGCAGACCGCGCCAGCGTGGTCTCCCGATGGCAAGTGGATCGCGTATCAATCCGACTTCGACGGTGACGAGCAATGGGACATTTTTCTGGTCTCGCCGAAGACCGGCAAGGTCGTGAACCTAACACAGACGCGCGAGATTGCAGAGATGAGCCCGACGTGGTCTCCCGACGGACGCTATCTGGCCTATGAAGTGAAGCCGAAGACTTCCGCCGCGTTTGAGATCGACATCTACGACATGGTAATGCGTGAAGTGAAGCATCTGACGAGCGGCACGCCGCAGGACAAAGGCAACTACGGGCCGATCTGGTCGAAGGACGGGAAGTACATCGTCTATACCCAGGAGCAGGCCAAGGGAACAGATTCGAATATCTTCATCGCCGACGTGGCAACGGGTAATAGCACTTTGCTCACGCCGCACGATGGCGAGCAGAAATTCTCCGCCAACGATATTTCCCCTGATGGCAAGCGACTTTTGATTACGTCGGACGCAGCCAATGGATATGAAAACGTCGGATTGCTTGAAGTCGCGACAAAGAAAATCAGTTGGCTGACAAAAGACAAATGGGAAATTCGCGGCGGTGAGTTTTCACCGGATGGCAAGCGGGCTACTTTCCGCGCAAATGTCGATGGCAACGAAAATATCTACTTGCACGATATTGCCACTGGCAAGTCAGCGCCGATGCCGGTTCCAGTCGGCGTCAACGAACTTGGCGGCAGCCAGTCGGCATTCACCGCAGACGGTTCGCGGATGCTCTATTACCACAACGGGCCGACGGCCCCGAGCGACCTGTGGGTGTATCACGTCGCCACCGGAAAATCGCAGCAGATCACACACTCGCTGATCGGCGGCTTGCGCTCGGAAGAAATGGTCGAGCCCCATCTGGTGCATTATCCCAGCCGCGACGGCAAGTGGACGATCTCGGCTCTGCTCTACGTGCCGTACAACATGCAGCGCAACGGGCAGAACGCGGCCATCGTCTACATTCATGGCGGTCCGAAGTCGCAGACTGTCAATTCGTTCAACCGCTTTATTCAATACGCGGCGAATCAGGGATACATGGTCCTCGCGCCGAATTATCGCGGCGGAAGCGGCTACGGAAAAGAATTCGAGAACGCGAACCTGTTCGATATGGGCGGCGGCGATTTGCAGGACGTGCTGGCCGGCGTCGACTGGATCAAGCAGACGGGGCATCTCGATCCGAAAAAGATTGCCGTTATGGGCGGCAGCTATGGCGGATATCTCAGCATGATGGCCGTAACGAAAGCCCCGGAAGTTTGGGCGGCAGGTGTGCCGATTGTGCCGTTTGTGAACTGGTTCACCGAAATCGAGAACGAAGATCCCGTGCTTCAGCAGGGCGACCTGGCGACCATGGGCGATCCGGCAAAGAACAAGGCGCTGTATGAAGAACGCTCGCCGATAAACTTCATCGATCAGATCAAGGCCCCGTTACTCTTGCTAGCGGGCGGGCACGATCCGCGCTGCCCGAAATCAGAGACGCAACAGGTTGTGGATGCGATCAGAAAGCGCGGTGGAACGGTGGACGCGAAGGTTTATGAGAATGAAGGCCACGGCTTCGCCCGCGTCGAGAACCAGATTGACGCCTACAAGCGAGTCGCCGACTTTCTGCTTGCGCATGTAGTGCCCGCCGATTGCAGTTGTACGCTGAAGGACTGAGTCGAGTTCCCTCACCCAGCCAGAGGCCGCGTCGTTCCAAACGCACACGCCTGAGACGTCGTCGGACGGATTCCCTATTGTTGTTGCTGTTGTTCCTGCTCGCTGCGCATCGCGGGCTTTCGTGCCAACGGTGGGCGAGACCGCACCACGAACATCGGGGTAACCTGCTCCGGTGGCGTCTTATCAGCAGCGCTCACGGTCACCGCAACGCTGAGTTCACTTTGCGCTTCGCCCTTGTAAACGCCGCGAGTTGGAGGAACATCGGCATAGTCGCGTCCGATGGCGACGCGGATGTGCCGGTCGGCGCCAACAAGATTGTTCGTAGGATCGAAAGCCACCCAGCCGACCTGCGGAACCAGCGCTTCTACCCAGGCATGCGACGCGCCTTCCAGCGAGCGGTCTTTCGCTTTGTCCTCGCGATGGAACATATATCCGCTGACGTAGCGGCATGGAATTGCCAGCGGACGCACCAGCGCGATCATGATGTGGGCGAAGTCCTGGCAGACGCCCTGCCGCGCCGCCAGCGCTTCCTCGATCGGCGAGTCGACTTTTGTGCTTTGCGGAACATAGGAAAACAGCTGGTAGATCGCCGCGTTGAGTTCTGTGAGCAAGGCCAGCGGATTATCGCGCCGCTGGCAGCGCAGTTCTTTCGCCAGCCCTTCCAAAATTGGACTCGATCGCGCGAAATGACTGGGCAGCAGCATCTCCCAGTAGTCGCCGTGGGCCACGAGAGCATCGAGATCGGACCAGTCCCCGCTGTGCGACGGCTGCGGCGGCCCGGCAGACTCTACTTCGACCGCCGATTGCGCCGTGACCTTCACCTGCGAATGGCCTCCCGCGATGTCGAAATGGTGGACAATGTTCCCAAGGAAGTCGCTGTATCGCATGACGGTGGCGCCAGGTTCGACATCGAGCGAGAAGTTGAGGCAGCGCTGGTCGCCGTCGCTGCGTGGCTGCAGGCGGACCTCCATCACGCTCTCTCGCACGGCAGGCTCATAGCGAAATGTCGTCGTGTGGCGAACGTTATAGATCAAAGAAAACTCCGAGACAGATTCGGCGATTTAAGCATTGGGCCATTGAGCGATTGAGTTATTGGGCGATTGAAACTCTTGCCCTCTCACCAATTCCCGGCTCTGCGTTCGCCAATCTACCAATCGCAAAATCCCCAATCACTCAAATCTTTTATGAGGCTAGCGCTGTTTCCGCCGAATAGTCGAAATAGACCTGATGGATCGCACTATGCGCTTGGGCGCATTGCCAGCGGACGCTGTCCACATACCCGCTCGCGCCCGAAGCCATGATTTCGTCGATCTGGCTGAAATTCAGCGTGGCTTGCAGGCGTCCGGCGAGACGCACCGGTTGCTCGGCCTTTCGCTCTGTGATTTGCTCGATCGCCGCCAGCGCGGCGTGAACCATGTCCGCGGAGAAACGCACGGAGTGCGGAAACTCGGAGTTCAGCAAAAGGAACTCCGCGACCCGCAACGGGCGCAGCTCGGCCGTGTACGTCTTGCAATACGCTTCGAAGGCCGCGCACGACTTCAGCAAGCCGACCCATTCCAGATATTCCTCGTGCTCGACCGCCTGATCGAGGGGAAGCTCAAGGCTGCGGAAGTGAGTGCCAATGAGCCGGGCCAGCAGGTCGGTGCGCTCGACGAAGCGCCCGAGCTGAATATATTGCCAGCCCTCGCCGTGCGACATCGTCGAGTCGGTGACTCCCTGAAACAGATGCGCGCCTTCCTGCACTGCTCGAAAAAAGATGTGCGAATGCAACAGCCAGGCTTCGTTGCCTTGCGTTCCGTTGACCTGCAAATAAGCGCGGTTGAGGTGCTCCCACATTTCCGTGCTGCATTGCTCGCGAACCTGCCGCAGATTTTCCCGCGCGTCAGAAACACAGGAGAGGATCGACGACGGATTCGTGCGGTCCAGCGTCAGCAGATGGGTCAATGCCTTTGAGCCGAGATTGCCGTCTTCCGGCACGGGCGTCTGGCAGGCTTCGAGCAGACGAAGCCAGCGCCCGGAACCGGCTTCCGGCGACTGGTCCAGGCGAAGCTGGAGATCTACTTCGATCAGCCGTGCCGTATGCTCGGCGCGTTCCAGGTAGCGGCTCATCCAGTACAGGCTGTCCGCGACCCGGGAAAGCATGGCAGTTCGCCTTCGTTGATTCATCCGCGCAGCACCCAGGTATCTTTGCTGCCGCCGCCTTGCGACGAGTTCACAACCAGCGACCCGCGGCGCAGGGCGACGCGCGTCAGGCCTCCGGGAACGAGCGTGACGTTTTCGCCATACAAGATATAAGGACGAAGATCGACATGGCGCGCCTGCACTTCGCCCTCAAGAAAGCACGGCGCACGTGACAGGCTCAATGTGGGCTGCGCAATGTAGTTGCGGGGCTCGGCTTCAATTCTGCGCCGGAACTCTTCCCTATCGGCTTCCGAGCTATGCGGACCGATCAACATCCCGTAGCCGCCGGATTCTCCGACGGCTTTCACCACCAACTCGTCAAGATGATCGAGCACGTAACTTCTTTGCGACCGCTCGCTGAGCAGATACGTTTCCACGTTGGAGAGGATCGGATCTTCGCCGAGGTAGTAGCGAATAATCGCCGGCACATAAGCGTAAACCGCCTTGTCGTCGGCCACGCCGGTGCCGATCGCGTTCGCCAAAATTACATTTCCGGCGCGATAGGCGTTGAACAGGCCGGGAACTCCGAGACTCGAATCGCGACGGAAGCACAGTGGATCGAGGAAGTCATCGTCCACGCGGCGGTAAATCACATCCACCCGCTGAAGGCCAGCGGTCGTTCGCATGTAGACGATGTTGTTGTGGACCAGCAGATCGCGCCCTTCGACCAGTTCGATTCCCATCTGTTGCGCCAGGAATGTGTGCTCGAAATAGGCAGAGTTGAAAACGCCCGGTGTGAGCAGGACTACTTTCGGCTCATGGCGAGTCGAAGACTGCGGCGGAGCCAGCGCCCTGAGCGTCGCCAGCAGCGCCTGCGCGTAGTGATCTACCGGAGAAACGCCATAATCGCGAAAGAGCGTCGGAAAGACTTTCTTCAGCACCTTGCGGTTAGCCAGCATGTAGGAAACGCCGCTGGGGACGCGCAGGTTGTCCTCCAGCACGGCGAAACTTCCATCAGGCAGCCGGACAAGATCCGTGCCGCAGATGCTGACGTAAATGCCATGGGGCACCGAAAGCCCGCGCATCTCGCGGCGGAAATGCCGGCAACTGTAGACCAATTCTCGAGGAACGATACCATCGGCGAGAATTCTGCCCAGGTGATAGATATCCTCCAGAAAAAGATTCAGGGCGGCGATGCGCTGAGTCAGCCCGCTTTCGATCTTCCGCCATTCGTGGGCGGGAATGATCCGCGGTAACAGATCGTTGGGAAATACGCGCTCGGTGCCCTCGTCGTTGCCATAGACCGTGAAGGTGATCCCCTGGTGCAGAAATGAAAGATCGGCTGCCTGCTGGCTCTTGCGCAGTTGCTCCGGAGGCAATTCCAGAAGTTGCTGAAACAACGCCTTGTAATGTTCGCGCGGCACGCCGGGCGAGGCGAACATCTCGTCGTAGGCGGCGTCGAACTGGTAATTGCGGAATGGCGCGCGAAAGAGAGTAAGCGGCTCCGGAGGGTTCATCCGGCGGACAATTCCACGTGTTCGGGTGCGGCTCGGCTGCACCGTAGGACTGTAGGTGCCGGATCGTAGGGAGTCCAATCGAATTTGTTCATGGGAGTGATTCGGATTTCGGTCAGCTGCGCAATCAAATTCTAAGATCTGCAAGTTTCGTGAGGTCGCGTGCCAGAACAGCCTTATTCCCTCGCACCACAATCGGCCGCTGAATCAGCTCAGGGTGATTGGCCATGACTGTGAGCAATTCTTCCTGTGTCAGACCCTTGCCGGCGACGTGTTCGCCGTATGCATCTTCCTTCGTGCGCAGAATTTCGTGCGGTTTCAGGCCAGCCTGCTCCAGTATCCGCTTCAGGTCCGCTGCCGAGAGCGGATTTTCGATGTAGTTGACGCTATCGAAGTCCATGCCATTTTCGGTCAAGACACGCTTGACCTCGCGGCATTTGCTTCAAGTCGGCTTTTCATAAATGGTGACCCGCGCGCTTTTCGTCACGGCTTATTCCTTCTGCCCGGCCGTAAACGTCGTCCACGGGCCGGCTTTCATGTCGCGCAGCAAAGGCTTCTGCCACGCGAACTCGGGATGGCGCTCCAGAAACGGCTGAGCCAGAAAGTCCGCCCCGCAGGGATGCCCCGCGCGCGCGACGAAGCTCATCTTGGCAGCCATGGCGCTGTCCGTAGCCTTGCCCTGGACTGCTCCCCCGGGATTGTATGCGTCCCACCCCCACTCCTTGATTCCACGCGGGGAATTGTCCACATGTCCACACAGGGCGCGCTCATTAGGCGCAGGTTTCTCTGTGCTCAGGGCCGCTTTGTCGAAGCTATCGGCATGATCGGAAAGGAACTCCTCCGCCATCGCCACGTCGATTTTGCCCTTCGACTGCTTCATCAACTCTTCCCAGCGGATGTGGCGGGCATTGGGCGAAGAGGAGGCATCTTTTGAATCGAAAGTCGTCTCCTCGCGAATCAATTTCGGATCGCGGGCGAAGTTCGAGCTCACGAAATAACCGTCTGTGGTGCGCCACAGAGGCGTGTTTTTCAACCCAAGTTCCAAATATGCGATTTCACTGGTCTTGCGGTCGCCGATCATCCAGTCATTGGCGTACCCGCCATTGTTACCCTCTTTGATGATGTTGACGTAATCGTCAATCGAGTTTGCATATTGCAGCGCCTTGCGGGAGCGCATGAACTCCGGTTTGCCGTTCGGGTCCCAGCCTTCGAACTGAGTCATGGTCGTTTCGGTGATCATGATTCCGGCTGAGTTAACGCCGAAGTCATCATCGCTGGTAATCACGCCGGGAAAGCCGTCCATGAGAATTCGATTGCCATGATCGGGCCGAATGTCGAAGATGACGACCCAGCGCTCGCCCGCCAGATAGCTGGTCCAGTTGTTGTGGGCGATGACGATCTGATGGTCCTTCGTCATGTTGCCGGTCGCGATGAACGCACTGCAATTGCCGGGAGCCTTCAGCTTGGGATTGCTCCCGGTCTTTTGCTGCTTGGCGAGCCAAGGGACGTAGTAGTCCGGAACCTCTTCGAAAGCGTTGAGCGCGACGATGTCGTAGACGTCGAGATCAACACCATGCGCTTTCAATCCATCGGCGATACCTTGCAATTCCTGCTGATACTCAGTGTCGATGTGCGGCCAGAGCATCTGTTGCGCCGTAGCGCGGTAAAACTGCCAGTCTTTTTGCGATTGGTGGGTATCGAAGAGCTTGATGGCGGCGAAAGCGTCGGCAATCTCAGGCGCGAGTAAATATCCATGCTGGAAACCTACGTCGGAGGGCGAACCTTCGAGGTGGACATAGGTCCAACCGCCCTGTTGAAAGCGATAAGCTTTCTGAAGGCGGACATCCCGGACCGCGCCGCTCGCTGCCTGTGCGGGGCACAGCGCCATCATTACAATCGTTCCCGTACACGCCATCCGAAGTAGTTGATTCATCATTCCGCCTCGCAATTTTCGTTGATCATGACGCAACATTCTAGCCCATTCGTGATGCTGGCCACGGGCTGGCTCCGAGAGTCTGTCATTCTGAACATCGCGAGGAACCTGCTTTTTTGTTGCGTCCAACAGGAACAGCAGTTCCCTCACGGCTGCGCCGTTCGTAATGACAATGTTGCAATAGCATGAACGGTTCGCAGGCTAGCTAGATGCTCGTCCGCTGGTCGGTGTGCTTGCTCAGATACCAGCAGGGCCGCATACCGGAGTGCGGAAAGACCGCGTTGACACAGTTTTCTTCCTGCGGAGGATCGAAGATCAGTTGAGTCTTCCCGTTCTTTTGAAGGATGGCATAGTAATGGTTCACCGTGACGCTGCCGTAAGCGTTATGGTTCGTGGCGGCGCGAATACGAAAGACAGTGAAATCGACGCCAAAGGCGAGCAGGGCCAGAGCGACGATCGCAAGCAGCGTGCCCACGAATATTCGCCGGAGTTTCTCACGAAGGTTGCGGGCCTGTGCCACGGGGCCTGATTATATGCCCGGAAACCAAATCTGCATCAGCCCCGAAAATATTGGCAGTCAACGCGCTTTATCGGGGAACTATCTTCGCGCCAACACGCCGACGAACAACGAGCGCGGAGATTGAATGGGACGTCCGTAATCCTAACGCCAGCGGCCGTTGGGGTCGTCGAACATCTGCGGTGGCAGTTCGAAGCCCGCTGCTTTCAGGCGCTCGGCGAACTTTGGCCGGATGCCGGTCGAGGCGAAGCTGCCGATCACTCTTCCTTCGGGCGAAAGCCCCTGCTTGTCGAAGACGAAGATGTCCTGCAGACTGACGACATCGGATTCCATCCCGGTAATTTCCGTGATGTGCGTGATGCGGCGCGTGCCGTCGGTGAAGCGCGCGACTTGCACGATCAGGCTGAGGGCCGAGGCGATCTGCTTGCGGAGAGCACGCTCGGGCAGATTCAGGTTAGCCATCATTCCCATGGTTTCCATGCGGGCCAGCGCGTCGCGCGGGCTGTTCGCGTGGATGGTGGTCATCGAGCCATCATGGCCGGTGTTCATCGCCTGTAGCATGTCGAGCGCTTCTTCTCCGCGGACTTCGCCGACGATGATTCGGTTGGGTCGCATGCGCAAACTGTTGATGACGAGCTGCCGGGCGTAGACCGCTCCGTTCCCGTCGGGATCGGGCGGACGGCATTCGAGGCGCACCACATGGCGCTGCTTAAGTTGCAGTTCAGCGGAGTCTTCGATGGTGACGATGC
Organism: Candidatus Sulfotelmatobacter sp.; assembly: GCA_036490405.1. Classification (GTDB taxonomy): domain Bacteria; phylum Acidobacteriota; class Terriglobia; order Terriglobales; family Acidobacteriaceae; genus Sulfotelmatobacter. Next base: position 24,447 of record DASXDY010000030.1, read on the forward strand.
GCTCTTTGGCGGAAATGTATCCCGAGAGAACATTAAGCAGCGTAGTCTTCCCCGCTCCCGTGCCGCCGGAGATCAGGATGTTGAGGCGCGCGGCGACCGAAGCTTTCAGCAGGCCGAGCATATTCGGCGTGATTGCCTGGCTGGCGAGCAAGTCGTCGTCCGAGATGGGGATGTGTCCGAAGCGGCGGATCGAGAGGTGAGGGCCATCAATAGCGAGCGGAGGGATGATCACATTCACGCGGGATCCGTCAGCGAGGCGAGCATCGACCATCGGCGACGAGGCGTCGATGCGGCGTCCAATCGCAGCAACGATTTTCTGGATGGTGCGCATGAGGTGCGCGTCATCTTTGAAGACGACCTTGGTTTCTTCCAGCACACCATCGCGCTCGACGTAAACCTCTTTAGCTCCATTGACGAGGATGTCGTTTACTGTCGGGTCTTGCAGCAGGGGCTCGAGCGGGCCGAGGCCGAAGGCTTCGTCGAGGATGGTGCGAGAGAGCTGTTCTTTTTCCTGGGCTGTGAACGGGACCTTGAGATGAGCAACGACTTCCTGAATTATGGCGAAGGCCTGCCAGCGGGTTTTTTCGTCGGACGAAGCGGAGATTTTCTCCAGATCGAGTCGGTTCAGCAGGTATCGGTGCAGGCTGATCTTGAGTTCCTGATAGGTGCGGAAGTCGAGATTCGCGGGAAGTTTGGCAGCCTCCGGCGGCTTTGCGGATGGGAGTGGGTTGGAGGCAGCCATGGAGTTTCTTTGCGGCGAGAATTGTACGTGAAGTCTCGCATCTGAGTGTTCGTATGCTCGTAAACGCGGACAGAAGTGTCCGCGCCACATTAGTTAGCGGAAGTTCTCTACCAGCATGGTCTGAGCCTGTTCGCGGCCGGGCTGGTCGAAGGCGACCAATTTGCCGTCGGGTGTTGCGCCAAGCCAGAACGGAGTGCGTTCGAGGATGGATATAGAACTAGTGCGATCTTTCGTCGAATCGAAGAAGCTGAGGACGGCCTGATGTCCCAGCGATGGGCCGACGAACAGAATCCCGCCTTTCACTGCCTGCCAACTCGCCCAGCTTTCCGGATGAACGAGGGTGAGCAGCTTCTCTTCTCCTGTTTCAAAATTCAGGCGCCAGATTTCGGGTTCGGGATCGGAGTTTTTTGAGTAGTAAAGAACCCTTCCGTCGGCGGACTCGAGAGCCGCATGCCCACCATGTTGCGTAACTTGGATAGGCATGCCGCCGTTCGCGGCAATCTTCCACACCTGCCATCTGCTGCTTCGCGTGGAGCCAAAATAAATCCACTTGCCGTCGCGCGACCAACTCGGACAGACGTTATGAAAACTATCAGGAGTCAGGTTCTGCGGCGCGCCTCCGTGCAAGTTCATGCTCACGATCTTGCTGCCATTCGTGGTCGCCACATCGAACACGACCGCTTGGCTGTCCGGAGACCAGCGCGGGGTTCCGGCTCCGCCGACCGCGCTCAGCTGAAATGGATTGCTGCCGTCGCGGTTGGCGATCCAGATCTCCATCGTGCCGGAACGGTCTGACATGTAGGCGAGTTTCTGTCCGTCCGGAGAAAACTGGGGGCCCGGGCCCTGATCAGTATCGCTGGTCGAAGAGACGCTAAGATACGGACGCTTGTCACCCTGCTCCGAGATATCCATCTGCCAGATGCTTAGGCTGCGCAGAAGACGCTCGTAGGCCAGACGATAGCCGTGACGCGAGATCATCGGATCCCATGCTGGAGATCCCGCTTCCGCCATCTCCACCGGAGAATTCGGAGAGTCGAGCGAAGCGCGAAACAACGCCGGATGTCCGGTGTGGTTTGAAGCGTAGATGACGGAATGTCCATCGAACGACCACTGTGCCGGGCTGGCGATTCTTCCCGGCTCAGAGAGAACCAGATGACCTTCGCCGCCCGTGACGGGAACGATCCAGATCGAGTCAGGAGCTGTGACCTGGCAGGTGCGGACAAACATCAAATTTCGGCCATCGGGAGAAAACACCGGCCCCCAATCTTCCGAGCCGACGGGAGGCTCGCTGATGCGGCGAATCGTCGAATTGTCGACCGAGGACAACGAGATTCCTGCCGGGCCGGCGAAGGCAATGAACTTTCCGTCGGGAGACCAGTCAATTTCTCCGCGGCGAGGATGAATGCCGCCCGTGTCGAGAATGCGATCGGACGAATTCGACGATGAAGTCTTGAATGCCGCTGGTTGCGCCAGCGCGGCAGTTTCGGCCTCCTGCTTCATCTCCCGGCCGGCATCGGCGGCCACAACATGAATCGAGATTACATCGTGCTCGGAGTGAGCATAGGCGATCCAGTGGCCGTCGGGCGACCACACCGGGCAGCAATCGTCATTGCTACTGGTTAATTGCACCATCTGATCGCTGCCCAGTTCCGAGCGATAGAGTCCCGAGGCCGACGTGCGCCCGATATAGAAAGCGATCGAATTTCCGTCGGGCGAAAAAGCCGGCGCGCTCGTATTCGAGATCGAAAGTAACGGTCGCGTGTGCTCCACCGGCGGACGGGCCGAAGCGCCAGAAACGTATCCAGCGATGCTTCGCACGGAGAAAACGACGAGGATTAAGACTGTGACTACTGCCGCTGCGCCGATCAGATAGCGGAAAATACGGCGGTTGCCTGGCGTCTCAAGTTTGGGGAATAAAGGCACGGCCGACAGCGGCGCTTCAGGCCGCACCAGAGTTGAAACTTGAGTTGCGGCCGGCACAATTTCTGGCAAAGAGGCAGGTTCAGCAACGGCCTTTGGCTCGCCCCATTCCACTTTCGCCACGAAGCGGTATCCGCGGCGTGGCAGAGTCTCGATATAGCGGGGATTCTCAGCCGAATCGCTCAGCGCTTCGCGCAACTTGTTCACGGCGGCGTTCAACCCGTGATTGAAGTCGACAAATGTGTCGGCGGGCCACAGCCGCGAATGAAGTTCTTCCCGAGTGATCAGTTCACCCGGCTTGCTCAGCATCACCGAAAGAATTTCAAAGGGTTGCCCGACCAATTTAATGCGCGTTCCGAACTTCCAAAGCTCACGGGTGTGAAGGTCGACTTCGAAGGGACCGAAGCGAGCCCGATGGGATGGAATGTTGGTCATTTGCCGATCCGTCCGCTTTGCAGATCGTATGTCATTTTACGTTTCCAGAGGCGATCCGGTTCCCTGCCTTTTTCTTAGACGCAGCACTAAGTCTAATGTCATCAACTTTTTGCTGGATGATGTGCCTTTGTCCAGTAAATGAGCGCCGCTGTACCGACGAATGACCGGCATTGCATTGCGGTAGATGCTTTCCCGCGGCACTTTGGGCCGGCACTCGGAAATAAATCAGCACCGCGTGCCGGAGGGAACCATGAAAACAGATCAGATTCTAAGGATCGGAACTCGTCGGTTGGCGATGGCGTTGGCGGTAACCACAGCTTGCACGGGACTATGGGCCGAGAACGCAGCCAAAGAGCAATGCAGCGTGGCCATCGTCTCACGGCTGGTCGGCACCGGCACCAAGGTTTGTGACGGGGCGGTCGTCCAGCAGATGGCCCAGCGAGGACATGTCTTTGAGCAGAACCAGCTAGGGCTGGCTTCGATCCTGGCGATCGGCCCCGACTATAGCACCAAGAATGCCCTGGATTGGTTTCAGAAGGCGGCGCAGCGCGGCTACGCTCCGGCCCAGGTTAATCTGGCCGTTATGTACACCAACGGATGGGGCGTTCCCCCAAATTATGGAGTCGCCCAGCACTGGCTGCGCGAGGCAGCGAAGCAGAATTTTCCGCGGGCATACTACGACCTTGGCATTCTGTATTTCGAGGGCAGAGGTGTGAAGCAGGACAACGAAGAAGCATTCCGCTGGTTCCAGAAAGGTGCGGATGCCGGCGACAGCAATGCGCAGACTAATCTCGGTTACTTCTACGATCAGGGGTTGGCCGGTCAGCGCAATATGGCCGAGGCGGTGAAGTGGTATCGCACGGCGGCCGAGGCGGGAAACCCGCTGGCGGAAAACAATCTTGGCGATCTCTATCTTCGCGGCGATGGTGTGGGGCAAGACAATGCTACCGCATTCGACTGGTTCCAGAAGGCGGCCGTTCAGGGACAGACAGGGGCGCGGATCAAACTGGCAGCAATGTATGCCAATGGCCGCGGCACCGCGAAGAACATAGAAACGGCGTATGCCTGGGGATGGGCAGCGGCCACAGCGGGAGATTCGCGGGGAAAAGAGTTGCTCCATTCGCTGGAGCAGCAACTCAAGCCCGAGCAGATCGCCCGGGCGACAGCGCGAGCGCGCGACTTAAACGCTGGGGAGCGCGAACTGTCGGCAAGAAACTTTGTGCAGTAAGGAAGGACGACGCGCCCGATTCGCTGGACACGACGGCTACGGATTCAGCAAGATTCTCGATTTCGCCCGGAACAGCCGGTAATTTGAGTATGTGTGGGTTTCCCGCTGGGCAAAGTTGGCGAGGTTTGAGTTCACAACCACGCGGTTCGGCAGCCAGAACCCTGAATTTAAGGTGGCGACGTGCACCTCTCCAAAATCGACATCGACGTTGAACTGGCGCAGCAGACTTCCGGGCGGGGAGGAAAGAATACCGCTGCGGATGTGCGCAATGCGAAAATCCGTGGAGTCCACCCAGGCTATGCCTTGCATGAAGACTTTGTAGACCCTGAACTGGTCGTCAATGGTAAGGGGCATGGGGAAGATGCCGGGCTTCTGCGCAAAAACCACAACTAGCGTGTGGCGTCCGTAGATTTCCTGCTCTCCCAAATATCGAAAGTCCAGGGTGGACCGGTTTGCCGGATAGAAATTGAGCCACTGGCTGGCGAATCCCTGGGAATGAGGAGGAGTTTCTCCCGTCTCCGGCATGACCTTGCCCGATGGCAAGTCAAGCGAGCCCGCATCGGAGCCAGAGGGCTCGCGATTCTCGGCCGAACTCTCGAGAAATTGCGTCTCGAACTTTTCGCCGCTCTTTGGGTCAACACGAAATTCGTCGAACACAATCATGTTTGACTTGCTGGCATGTTGAACTGTCAGAAATGAAAAGTTCTGCCTTGACGACACGCCGCCGTGCTCAGAGACAACGGATTCATCCGAGATAAGATTGGGAGTCCCCCGGGCCATCTCAACCACTCTTGCGCCGATCTTGTCGAGTAAAGAAGGGAGGCTTGATTGATCGGCTCCGGCCTTCAAGGTTTGAAGTTCCGGAATTTCTTTCTGCAACTCGGCGAGCGAGCACGTCGCAAAGTGAGGAAACTTGATCCCCGGCAGGTTGGAGTTCGGGACGAGCGCGGGCTCGGCCTTGGGAGGATTAAGGAGGTCGATTACGTCTGGACGCGCAGCTTCTGGAGGGGTCTGGGTAGCGGGCGAGTCATTCTGGGCAAGTGCCTGGACATGCCACAGCACAACTCCTGCCAGTGAAATAGCGATCAGGATTTTTCGACAGGCCACATGTTCTCCCAATGGCGCTACCAGTGGAAGATGCCACACCTAATCGGATACTGCAACACCTGGGAGGCTGCTTCAATCGGCCGTGCCATCTTGGCGGCGTCTCCGATTCACCGAACGCATCCCACCACGTTCTTAAAGTCATTCGGAGCAGCAACTGGTACGAACTGTACTTGGCGCACTTTCCCTTTGCCTAACGTTTTGCTAATATCGCACACGCTATGACTCCCGACGAACGAGAGAAAATGCATATCTTGTGCCAGCGAATCGCCACGGAAAATGACCCTGACAGATTCGACAAGCTCGTACAAGAATTGAACAATCTGCTGGAGCAGAAGCACGAGCGCATCCATCCCGAGCACTATAAATCCGGAAGTTCAAATTCGTAGCGACCGGGCATCCGGACACTACCCTAATTCAGCTGCTTGAGGCGAGATGGGGTATCCTAGTTGCGTACTCCATCTAGAAAAGAGTCTGCATATCGCGGGCAGGAACGCGCGTCATGCGCGAGGCTGGGCGTCAAGAACAGACTTATCTACTGTTGAAGGAGCGCTGATGCGAAGAGCATTCGTGATGTTGAGTCATGTTTCGAAGATTTGCATTTCGAAGGTGTTCATTTCGACGAATTACATCTTAGCGGTTTGCATTTTAACGATTTTCATATTAACGATCGGCGCGACCGGATGGGCGCAGACTGGCATGGTCGGGCAATCTCCGTCGGCGCCCAAACCAGCGGCTCCAGCAACGCGGCCGACCGCTATTATCGACACTACTGTGGGCAAGATGACCTGCACTTTGTTTCCCGATAAGGCGCCAATTGGCGTCGCCAACTTCATCGGGCTCGCAACGGGAACGAAGGACTGGAAGAATCCGATGAGCGGAGCAACCGTGCACGGTAAGCCGCTTTATGACGGCACGATTTTCCACCGGGTGATTCCCGACTTCATGATTCAGGGCGGCGATCCAGCGGGAAACGGATCGGGCGATCCTGGATATCAGTTCAAGAACGAGACTTCGCCCGACTTGCTTTTCGATCAGCCCGGCCGTTTGGCATATGCGAACTCGGGACCGAATACAAACGGGTCCCAGTTTTTCATCACCGAAGTTGCGACTCCCCACCTGAATGGCGGATACACCATTTTCGGCCAGTGCGATGGACCGACAGTCACACTGGTGAAGCAGATCGCGCGGATGGCCGCCGATCCGACGAACAACAAGCCGTTTCGTTCGGTGAAGATTACGCATGTCACGATCGTTAAGGCGGGAGCGACGGCACCGAAACCAGCGGCAGCCAGAAGTCCAGCGGCGAAAAAACCGTCTTCGTCTACAGCTCCAAAGGTGACAACAGCTCCAAAACAATAGTTCTCGAAATGTTCCGCTCGCTTCGGTCGCTGGACAGCCGAGGCGACTGTCTCCACATGTCCGCGGCGAAATGTTCGCGGCGAACGACTGACAACTGACCACCAACGACTAGAAGCAACAACTAACGACCAATCACTGAGTTTTCTTACGAAAGGACTCTTATGACTCGACAGCCCGGAACTTACGCCACATTCGAAACCTCAGAAGGAACCATTGTTTGCCGCCTGTTTGAAAAGGAATCTCCCAAGACCGTAGCGAATTTCGTTGACCTTGCGGAAGGCAAGCGCGAGTGGAAGCATCCGTCGACGGGGAAGAAATCGAATGACCGCCTTTACGACGGCACGATTTTTCATCGCGTGATTCCCGACTTCATGATTCAGGGCGGAGATCCGCAGGGCACGGGCATGGGCGGCCCTGGATATCAATTCGAAGATGAGACCAAGGGCTCTCCACACAAATTCGACAAGCCGGGCAAACTTGCCATGGCAAATTCCGGTCCGAATACGAATGGATCGCAATTTTTCATCACCGTAGGTGACACATCGTGGCTCACCGGCAAGCACACTATCTTCGGCGAAGTCGTCGAAGGCCAGGATGTCGTGGACAAAATCACTCGCGTCTCGCGCGGGAGAAATGATCGTCCCAGTAAAGATGTTGTGCTGAAAAAGGTGACGGTCGAGAAGGCATAGGTGGCCATATGAAAACGGGCCGCAGAGTGTTCGTCGGGGGCAGCGGCCTCGCGCTGGCCGGGACGATAACCGGGTTGGCGTCCGGCGCCCGAACTGAAGCCCCAGCTTCGGGCGGCGCGCGCGTTGCCAATCTCGGCTGGGAACTTGCCGGACTTCACAACAACGGCGCCAACGCTTTTTTCGAGGTCGCCAGTAATCTCACATTAAATGCGGTGGAGATTGATCTCGCAATGATGATCACCTCCCTGCCGCATGCTGCGGGATTTGCGGAAGTGCTCGTTCAGGGCTCGATCTCGGCCGGCGGCCCGCCAAAGTTTGGGGCCGACGCTCGGGCTCCGGTCCTGCTTGGCAGAAGTTCACACTTCGGTCTCGTTGAAGATAACAATCCGCACAAGCTAACGGTGTTTAAAACCGGTCACATCGTGCAGGACATGTTTTGCAGCGTGATCTTGAAATCGTGGGTTACGCGCGATGGAACTGCCTCGTCGACCGATCGCCACGTTCGCATTACACCTTCTCTTTCACTGAATGCAGGCGACCACATCGTCTTCCACATGGACCACGCAGGAGTGCCGGTGGATTGCGAGCTGCAAGCGGTGTTTCAGTATTCGCTGCGGTAGACTGAAAACGACTTGCCAAAATGAAAGGCGCGGCTCAATCCGTGCCCGTTAATCGATTTGACACTAAACTCCAATCACGCCGCACAACTCCTTCACTGCCGCGGCGCTCTTGTCTAGTCCGGCTTTTTCTTCTGCCGTCAGTTTGATCTCGATGACCTGTTCGAGGCCCTTTGCGCCCAGCTTGCAGGGCACGCCGACGTAGAGACCGGTGATGCCGTACTCGCCTTGCAGGTAGGCGGCGCAGGGGAGGATTTTCTTCTTATCTTTCAGGATTGCCTCGACCATTTCCGTGGCCGCGGCTGACGGCGCGTAGTATGCCGAGCCCGTCTTTAGATACTTCACGATTTCCGCGCCGCCATCGCGGGTGCGCTGGACCAGCGCGTCCAGTCTCGATTTCTCGATCAGTTCGGTGATCGGAATTCCGGCGACTGTTGAGTAGCGCGGCAGCGGGACCATAGTGTCGCCGTGGCCGCCGAGGACGAAAGCCGTTACGTTCTCTACGCTAACTTTCAATTCGTCGGCAATGAAGGCGCGGAAGCGGGCGGAGTCGAGGACTCCGGCCATGCCGATGACGCGCTCGCGGGGGAATCCGCTGAGTTTGAACGCGGCCTGCGCCATGGCGTCCAGCGGGTTCGAGACGATGATCAGGATGCAATTGGGCGAATTCTTCACAACTTCGCCGACTACAGCTTTCATGATTCCGTAGTTCGTGTTGAGAAGATCGTCGCGGCTCATGCCCGGCTTGCGGGGAATGCCTGCGGTGATGACCACGACGTCAGAGTTTGCGGTGTCGGCGTAACTGTTGGTGCCGGTGATGTAGGAATCGCATTTCTCGATGGGCATGGCCTCAAGCAGATCGAGTCCTTTGCCCTGCGGGACGCCTTCGATGATGTCGATGAGAACGACGTCGGCGAGTTCTTTGGAGGCGATCCAGTGGGCGGCGGTGGCGCCGACATTGCCGGAGCCTACGATGGTGACTTTCTTGCGCATGGATGAGTCCTTTCGGTTCTTTCGGCTGAGTGTTCACTGTCCAGCACTCGCCGATACGGATTTACTGCACTGCATGCAAGAAGCGGGTTCCTCGCTTGCTCGGAATGACAAAATCTCTTTTGTGTTCTCAACGACCGAAATGCGGAGTGCTTCTACACGAGTACTCCCGCGCCCATATTTTCGATCATGTAGCTGGCGAATTCGCTGGTCTTTACCTTGGTTGCGCCTTCCATCAGGCGCTCGAAGTCGTATGTGACTTTTTTCTGATCGATGGTGCGCTCCATGCTTTGTTCGATCAGATCGGCGGCTTCGTTCCATCCCAGAAAGCGGAAGAGCATCACCCCGGAAAGAATCACCGAGCCAGGGTTGATGACGTCTTTATCGGCATATTTCGGAGCTGTGCCGTGGGTGGCTTCGAAGACCGCATAGCCATCGCCGATATTGGCTCCGGGGGCGATGCCCAGCCCGCCGACCTGCGCGGCGCAGGCGTCGGAGATATAGTCGCCGTTGAGGTTCGGACAAGCGAGCACAGAATATTCTTCCGGACGCGTGACGATCTGCTGGAAGATTGAGTCGGCGATGCGGTCGTTGATCATGATTTTCTTCTTCCACGCGCCGTTGCCGTGGGTGGAGTAGACGGCGTCTAGAATTGCTTTCACTTCCTTTTCGACCGATTCGCGGAAAGACGGCGGAGCGAATTCCATGCCGGGTTCGATCTGGTCGGCGTTCTGCGCGACCGTTAGATTCGGATTGGAATCTTTGTTGCCGAGAATCCAGCTCTCGCGCTCGGTGACGACTTTGTCGCGGAATTCTTCGACGGCGACTTCGTATCCCCACTTGCGAAACGCGCCTTCGGTAAATTTCTGGATATTCCCCTTGTGCACCAGGGTCACGCTTTTCAATCCATTCTCGATCGCGTGCTTGATCGCCATGCGGACGAGGCGCTTGGTTCCGGTGATCGAGATCGGCTTGATGCCGACGCCGGAGTCGAGGCGGATTTGTTTCTTACCGCCCTTCAGCATGTCTTTATTCAGAAATTCGATGAGCTTCGCGGCTTCGGCAGTTCCCTGCTCCCACTCGACGCCCGCGTAAACGTCTTCGGTGTTCTCGCGGAAGATGACGACGTCCATGCGCTCGGGATGCTTCACCGGCGACGGCACGCCCTTGTAGTACTTCACAGGCCGCACGCAGGAGTAGAGGTCCATGATCTGGCGTAGGGCGACGTTAAGCGAGCGAATGCCGCCGCCGACGGGCGTTGTCAGCGGGCCTTTGATCGAGACGCGGAACTCGCGCGCGGCGTCGACCGTGTCATCGGGCAGCCAGGTATCGAATTTGGCCTTGGCTTTTTCTCCCGCGAAAACTTCGTACCAGGCGACGCGGCGCTTGCCTTTGTAGGCCTTCTCGACGGCGGCGTTGAACACGCGCAGCGAGGCTTTCCAGATGTCGCGGCCGGTGCCATCGCCTTCGATGAACGGGATGATCGGATTGTCAGGGATATCGTACTTGCCGTTCGCGTAGCCGATCTTCTTTCCCTCCGAGGGGACGACTACGCCGTTATAAGAGCCCGCCATGCACTTGCCTCCGCTATCAATGGTTATCGGTAAGACTTGAAAAACTCCCAATTATAAAGAATACAAGCTACAGCAAGCGTGAGATTCTTCCCATCCACTGTGCCATAATGCACGCAAATGGTCACGCGGCGTCCGCCGCCGTGGTGGAGGCACTATGTCATCCCGCCGTTTCCTGATCGGCCTCAGTGTATTTGTGCTGGCCCTTTCCGCGGCCGCATTTGCAGACAATTCCCGCGAGCGCACTCAGTGGGGACACAACGTCAGCATTGGCCCCGGCGAAGAGGCGGACGAAGTCACCTGTTTCGGATGCAGCGTGCACATCCACGGCCACGTCAATGGCGACGTAACGACCTTTGGCGGCAGCATCATCGTGGAAGATGGCGGCGAGATTGGCGGCGATGCCACCACCTTCGCAGGAACATTGCGACTCGACCCGGGAACATCTGTCGGCGGAGACGTCACGGTATTCGGCGGACGTTTGCAGCACGACCCTTCGGCCACGATCGGTGGGGACACCACGGACTTCCGCGGAGGCATCTGGCTATTTCTCATCTTCGGCCTGCCCTGCCTGTTCCTGGGTGGGATGATCGCGCTGGTTGTATGGTTCGTGCGTAAATTTACCCGCCGTGACGTACCGGTCACGGCTTACACACCGTCAAAGGCCGCCTGACTTGATTTGTCCTCGGACGAAGGCGTCCGGAACTCAATTTTCAACGAGGCTCCTCGCTCACCATCTTCTCGTGCCGAAAGTCTTCCTCACACCGAGGCTGTTGTAGCGTCCCCAAGGGCCGTTGGTACCCAGATCGGCAACCCCGAGATTCTTGTCTCGCGCTCCGAGCCTGTCGAAGAGGAAGTGCTGGGTAACACGGAACTCGAATCCCTTACCCAGATAGATACCCGCGCCCCATGAGTGCTCGATGCCGATGGCGTCAGGCGACCATGTGTAGAGGGCCTGTGGCACGTTCTTGCCGAAAAGAAATGTCGGCGCGCCGAAGGCCATGAAGCGGCGCAGGGGGCCACGTCCAAACGGACGGACCTCCAAAATTCCCGAAAGCATGTAGCGGGCGAACAGGCTGCACGGAGCATTAGCTCCGCCGTACTGGGCAGCATTTCCGGCGCAGAGGTTCGGATCGATTTCATTGTGCGGGGGCGCCAGATCGAACTGCGCCCATCCCCAGAGCATGTCTCGCGGAAAGAACATCCGCTCATTGGAGCCGGCCTCATGCCAGCTTCCCTGGGAACTTTGATCCGAGCCGCTTCCCTGCAAGCTGAGAGAGGACGAAGTCTGCGCACTTGCAGCCGAAATCAATACCAGTACTGCAAGAATCCATGCCAATCGTTTCATTTCGCCTCTTTTCCTCGAAAGCCCTTTGTCTCAGGTATCTTGCACTTCGTAAAACAAATGACAATGTAAAAACTGTTACTGGAAGTCCTTCCCGACAAAATCACGCGGAGCGTGCCAGGCAATCGGAGCCATCCCTCCGCTGCGACTCAGCCTTGAAAGCGCAACATTGTAACCTGACACTTCCGCTTCGCCGAGGTGCCCGCCCACTCTCTGCTGATTCTTTCAGATTGAAATGGAGCGAAGGAGTATGAGCGACTAAATGATCCGCGGTCACAGCTATCCGGCGACAGCCACGCTAAATCGGAACACGGATCGCGGCAGCGGCCCGGTGTTGATCTCGCTGTTAATCAATGAGGCTCCGCCTGAGCCGAGCACTCACGAGTGCCGCAAATCTAAAACGCGCGCGCCGAGATGGATCGCTACTCCCAATAAATCGCTAACGAATTTCGAGACGCGGCCTTCCAGATTCCATATCCTCGCGCAGATTTCTTCCATTCATAATACGTTCACATCGGTGAAAAGCTCGGTAAACGGGCAAAAACATAGGTCTTAGTGTTTGGTTCGACGATTGCACTCAAAGGGTCACAGGTTTACCCAGGAACCCTATGCCACAAGAAATTTCCGTCTCGTACCAGGCCATCAAGAGCAAGGTCTACCGTCTCATTGACGCCCTTGTTGTCGGAGAAAAAAGCGAAGCCGAGGTGCAGGAGTCAGTGCGCAGATGGTGGACACTGATCCACCCGGCCGACCGGCCCATCGCGCAGAAGTATCTGCTGATGGTGCTGGGGCGCTCGAATTCCGCACTCGATGCCATGGCCGCGGAGATGCTTTCGGTGAGCGGATGCAGTCCCGCGCCGCCCGTTATGACAGAGTCGAACCTGCCCAATAAACGCCTCCGCCTGATCGAGCGCGTGATGAAAGAAACCTCGGTGCGAACCGCGGTATAGCCAGCCTGCTGTTTTTCCGCGTGACAAAAAGTTTACATTGTCTGCATTGCATAGGGGCATAGCTCGCCCCTATGCTTATGCACATTGTCTCGTTGTCGACTCTGAAGAAAGTTAATCGCTGAGGATCAGGAAATGAGATCGTTCGTCAACCAGTTGAGCCGTACCGCAAAATATCTTTTAATCGGAGTTCCGCTCATTATGGCTACATCGCTTTCGGCAGGATCGGGCTTGTACAACTTCACCCTCAATTCCATTGACGGCAAGCCAGCCCCGTTGTCGGAGTACAAGGGCAAGGTTGTGATGATCGTTAATGTGGCGAGCAAGTGCGGCTACACCCCCCAATACAGTGCGCTGGAGTCGATTTACGAGAAGTACAAGGACAAGGGATTCGTTATTCTCGGCTTCCCTGCGAACAATTTCGGAGCACAGGAACCGGGCACCAACGAAGAGATCAAGACGTTCTGCAGCCGCAAATACAACGTGAGTTTTCCGATGTACGCAAAGATTTCCGTCAAAGGTGACGATCAGGCTCCGCTTTACTCTTATCTGACCAGGGATGCCGGAGCGGCCGTAGCTGGAGACATCAAGTGGAACTTCACCAAATTCCTCGTGGATCGCAACGGTAATGTCGTCCAGCGATTCGAGCCTGCGGTCACGCCGGATTCGAAGGAAGTCGCCGACGCCATTCAAAAAGCCCTGCAATAGACAATTCCCCTTCGATTCCAAGTTCCGCCCCCACTCTTTCGGCTTTTGTAGTGAAGAGTGGGGCTGATTGTTTTACGAAATTGTTCTTCCCCCTGCATATCTATAACTCCGTACAGAAAACAGGGTATAGACCTGCGCCGCACCCCTCCCGCACACTCGTTCAAGACGTTTGTAAACCCCTGCGCGGAAGCGGCTTAGTGGCAGGCGACCGTGTAATGGTGCGCAGGTTATCTTCGAGCAGGAGGGAACGGTTTTTTCATGGCCCAATCGGACCTTTTGTCGACACCTGTCAAAGCTCGGTGCAGTTCGGGATGCCCTGGACTCGACGACATATTGGGAGGCGGTTTTCCGCACGGCTACTTCTATCTGCTTGAAGGCGAACCCGGAACCGGCAAGACCACGCTCGCTCTGCAATTCATCGCCGAGGGCCTGAGCAACGGAGAGAGAGTCCTTTACATCACGCTCTCGGAGTCGAACGAAGATCTCCGATTGGTGGCCAAGTCACACGGTATCAACGTATCTGGAGCCCGCTTTCTCGACCTCAAGCCGAGCCAAGAGGACCTGAGGCCAGACAGTCAGTACACCGTATTCCATCCCTCGGAGATTGAGCTCGGCGATCGCCTGCAAACCATCGTTGCCGAAATTCATCGTCACAAGCCACACCGCCTCGTCATCGACGCGCTCTCCGAATTACGGATGCTGGCCAAAGATCCTTTGCGCTACCGGCGGCAGGTAGTTGCACTGCGCGAGCACATTCCAGAGAAATGCACCGTTCTCTTACTGGATGACCGAAGCAGCCGCCATTCGGACCTGGAGCTGCATAGCATCGTGCATGGCGTGGTGATTCTGCAAAAAGTTCATCGCGAGTATGGCGCCATGCGGCGGCGCGCCGAAGTATCGAAGCTGCGTGGATCGGAGTTCCGCGAGGGTTATCACGATTACGTCATCCGCACTGGAGGTTTGTTCATATTTCCGCGTTTGGTGGCCGCCGAACATCTTTCTCCTCCTCATACAGGAGAGCCCGCTCGCAGCGGCATCGCGCAGCTCGATGCGCTGGTAGGCGATGGACTCGACCGCGGCACCAGTACTCTTCTGCTCGGCCCGGCGGGCTGCGGAAAGACCACGTTGGCGATCCGCTGGTTGACGGCGGCTGCCGCGCGTAAAGAAAAAGCCGCCGCTTTTATTTTTGAAGAAACCGTGAGCACGCTAATGAGGCGCGCACGCGGCCTCGGCATAGACCTTGCGCCAGGCGTGAAGTCGGGCAATATCAGAATTGATCATCTTGATCCTGCGGAAATGTCGCCCGGAGAATTTGTTCACCGAGTGCGGACCTCCGTTGATCAGGACAACGCGAAGCTGGTAGTGATTGACAGCCTGAACGGATTTCTCCAGGCCATGCCCGGCGAAGAGTTCCTGGCCCTCCATCTTCATGAGTTGCTCACATACCTGAACCACAAGGGAGTGGTCACGTTGATGGTGCTCGCCCAGGCAGGATTGCTCGGAGCCGCGATGCAGACCCCTGCGGACGTAAGTTACCTCGCCGACAACATCCTGGTGCTACGGTATTTCGAAGCTAAAGGACAGGTCCGGCAGGCGATCTCGATGATCAAGAAGCGCAGCGGACCGCACGAGCACACCATCCGCGAGTTGAGGCTGGGTCCGGACGCTATACATGTCGGCGAGCCGCTCGCTAATTTTCATGGCGTGCTGTCGGGTATCCCCCAGCTTCTTGGACCACAGAACAGCCACGGGCTCAAGCTCGATGAATAAACCTGCGCAAAGCGATCTGGATATCGTCATCCTCGCCCCTTTCGGCAAAGATGCGATGCTCATCGAAAAGCTCTTTCGGCAGTCCGCGCTGCTCACGCGTGTCGTGGCGGCTGTGGCTGACTTGATCGATACGGTTCCCAACAACGCGGGCGCGGCCGTTGTTGCCGAGGAGGCTCTGGACGATCAGAGTATCAACAAGTTGGCCAGGAAGCTGGAAACTCAGCCCGCCTGGTCGGACTTCCCCATTATCGTTCTCACCAGCGGCGGCATCAGTACCAGCGCGACTGAGATTGCCGCCCGTGAGCGCGCTCCCCTGGGCAATGTGAGCCTGCTGGAACGCCCGCTGCGAGCCGCTACTTTGGTCAGCGCGGCGCGCAGCGCGTTGGCCGCGCGTCGCAGGCAATATGAACTCCGCGACCATCTTAACCGGCGGGAAATTGCGGAGCAGGCCTTGCGGCATTCGCGTGACACTCTGGAGTCCATCGTTCAAGACCGCACCGCTGCGCTGCGGCAGCTTTCGGCGCAACTTCTGCGAGTGCAGGATGAAGAACGCCGGCGTATCGCGCGCGAATTACACGACGGCTTGGGCCAGTACCTTGCCGCCGCCAAGATCACGCTGGATACGCTGATGATCACACATGGCGAAGACGCTAGTTATCTGAACGATGTCGAGGATCTGATCGATCGCTCGATCAGCGAGACCCGTACCCTCTCTCATCTCCTGCACCCACCCCTGCTTGACGCCACTGGCTTCTCTTCGGCGGCGCGTTGGTACGTAGAGGGATTTGGCAAGCGCAGCGGAATCGAAGCGACCCTCAGCCTACCGGAAAAGCTTGGCCGCATGCCCACCAGCGTAGAGACCGCGTTGTTCCGCATCATGCAGGAGGCGCTCACCAATGTGCACCGTCACGCGCGCAGCCGCAAGGTTGAAATTGCACTTGAACTTGACAGGCGGAGGACGCTGGCGACCCTCACCATCCGGGATTTCGGCAAGGGTATCCCAAAAGAAACGCTGGAAAACTTCAAGAGGTCAGGCACCCATGTTGGAGTGGGCCTCGCCGGTATTCGTGAAAGGCTGAAAGAGTTGGGTGGCATGATGGACATTCACTCGGACAAGAAAGGCACGATGCTCAAGTGCGCAATTCCGATCGATGGGCGCGCAAAGAGCGCTTTCGCAGCACCTTCGTTTTCGCAGATCTACTCGTCCTTCGCTACGTAGTTCAAAGGCAGTAAACAACCCAGCAAACCTCACAGCCGCAGACTCACTCTAAGGCATGTGCCCTTGAATTCGGGCGGCAGGAGCCAGCTTGTCACATACGGTATTAGTGGTAGATGACAACTCGGTGATGCGGCAGGCACTGTGCAAGCTGTTTACGGCAGCCCATGGGTTCGAGATTTGCGGCGAAGCCGCGAACGGACTGGATGCGATCAAAATGGCCCGTAAGCTTCGGCCGGCACTGGTCGTGCTCGATCTTTACATGCCCGGCATCAACGGTTTGGAGACAGCCAGCCGGCTACGGCGCATGAAGCAACCCCCACCTGTAATCCTGTACAGCATGAACGCGGAAGAAATTGCCTCGGACCAGGCCTACGAATGCGGCGTCGCGGCGGTGGTATCGAAAGCGGAAGGCATCAAAACCCTTATCACGAAGGCGCGCGCGATTCTCGGCGGATACGATGCACAGGCGGGCTGAACTGCAGCTCGCTGAGTGGGCGTCACTCCTTGCGCTTCCGCGAAATTAGATCACACTAGTGAGAGCTTTCAAATGTCGTAATACAGCGCAAACTCAAACGGATGCGGCCTGAGCCGAATCGCATCCACTTCTTTCGAGCGCTTGTAGTCCACGTAGGTTCGTAATAACTCTTCAGTAAATACGTCCCCCTTGAGCAGAAAGGCGTGGTCGCGATGGAGAGCGTCGAGCGCGTCTTCCAGCGATCCGGGCATCGAGGGAATGTTCGATGTTTCCTCCGGATCCATCTCATAGATGTCTTTGTCGAGCGGCGGTCCCGGATCCATTTTGTGCTCGATACCGTCCAGTCCAGCCATGAGCATGGCCGCGAAAGCCATGTACGGATTGCAGCTGGGATCGGGAGGGCGGAACTCAACGCGCTTGGCCTTGGGCGACGCGGAGTACATGGGAATGCGGCACGCGGCCGAGCGATTGCGCCGCGAATAGGCTAGATTAACCGGCGCCTCAAATCCAGGAACGAGGCGCTTATAGGAATTCGTAGTAGGCGCAATGATTGCCGCAAGGGCGGCGCCGTGCTTGATTAATCCGCCGACATACCAGAGCGCTAGCTGCGACAGTCCAGCGTATCCGTCGCCCGAAAAAAGCGGATCGTCCTCTTTCCATAACGATTGGTGAGTGTGCATCCCGCTGCCGTTGTCGCCGAAGATTGGCTTCGGCATGAATGTCACTGTTTTGCCGTTGCGGTTGGCCACATTCTTCACGATGTATTTGTACAAAAGCATCTTGTCGGCGGAGCGCACCAGCGAATCGTATTTCAGATCGATCTCGGTCTGTCCTCCGGTGGCAACTTCGTGATGATGGCATTCCACCTCGAGGCCGCAGCTCTGCATGATCAGCATCATCTCTGACCGCAGGTCCTGATAGTGGTCGGTCGGAGCGACGGGAAAATAGCCCTCGCGGAAGCGCGGACGGTAGCCGAGATTGTTCAGTTCCCTGCCCGAATTCCAGCGCCCTTCCTCGGCGTCGATGTAGTAAAAACCGTGCTGCGCGCGCTGATCGAAGCGGACGTTGTCAAAAATGAAGAACTCCGCTTCCGCGCCGAAGAGAGCTTCGTCGGCGATTCCGCTCGAAGTCAAATAGTCTTCCGCCTTACGCGCGATGTAGCGCGGATCGCGATCGTAACTTTGCTTGGTGACGGGATCAACGACGTCGCAGACGAGCACGAGGGTCGGCACATCCGTAAAAGGATCGAGCAATTGAGTACTGGCATCGGGCTTGAGCAGCATGTCGCTCTCGTGAATTCCCGCCCAGGCGCGAATAGAGGAACCGTCGATGCCGAATCCTTCTTGGAATGAATCCTCGGTCAAACGATCAATGGGATAAGACACGTGGTGCCAGAGCCCGGGGATGTCGGTGAATCGAAGATCGAGGACTTTCGCGTCATGTTTGCGGGCGAAATCGATAACGGATTTAGGGTCGGCCATGGAAGACTCCGGGGGTGTTTCACACCAGGGCCAGCAAAAGCCCCACTTCTGCGCAAAAGGCGCGCGAGAAATGGGGCACCCTGGCTGATAGAATCGGTCGCGTTGTGCGGACTCAGGAGTCTACGGCCGTCGGGGCGCGCTGGGCAATTCGATTGTTTTTATGGCCGTGATAAATGTGACTTTATACTTAAGCTGTCAGCTGTCAGCTGTCAGCTTTCAGCGGGTCCCGCAGAATTCTAAGGTTTCGGTTTTCGCTTTCGCTGATAGCTGACGGCTTCTTATGGACTTCGACCAACTCGAAACGTTTCTGGAGGTTGCCCGGCACGCGTCTTTCTCGCGGGCAGCGGAGAAGCGTTTTCGCACGCAGCCGGCAATCTCGTCCCAGATTCGCGGCATCGAAGAGGAAGTCGGGGCCAAACTGTTCGACCGCTCTGGCGGCAAGGTTTCGCTGACGGCGGCTGGCAAGGCGTTCGTGAAGTACGTGGAAGACACGCTCGACGCGCGCAAGGCGATGATGGTCGCCATTGCCGAGATGGAGCGCGTCCCCCGGGGCGAAATCATCGTTGGGGCCAACGAGGGAACGTGCCTGCACATCCTGCCTTACGTCTTCGCCGACTTTAAGAAGCAGTACCCTGACGTGTCAGTGAACATCAAGCGCGCCGACTACGGGAAGATTCTGGAAGCGATTATCGACAACTCTGTTGACTTTGGAGTTATTTCCCTTCCAGTTATGGACGGCAGGCTTACGGTAGTTCCCATCCATCGCGATGAGTTAATTCTGATCGCTCCGCCGCAGCATCCGTTGGGAAAAATGAAAACGGCCACGATCGCTGAGAGCAGCAAGTTCCCCCTGATCGTTCCCAAGGCAGGCCATACCCGCGACGCGATCGAGCAACTGTTTCACGAGCGCCGGCTGAAACCCAACGTGACCATGGAACTGGATTCCAGTGAACTTCTGAAACGGTTCGTCGCGGCTGATGTCGGCATCGGATTCATCGCGCGTTCCAACGTCGAGGACGATGTGCGTGCCAAAGTGCTCGTCGCAATTGCCATCGCCGATGCCCAGGTTCGCCGCGATCTGGCGCTGGTTTTCCGCAGGGACAAAGCCCTCAGCCGCGCATCGCTAGCCTTCATTGACATTGCGGTAAAGCACAAATCTACGCAAGAATTGGTACAGACTCCAACCCGGCAATGAAGGTCACGTTTCCACTGCTGATTTTTTTGACTCTGGGCCTATCCGTCCCCAGTCCTTCCCAGTCTGCGCAGAAGTCTCTTGCGCAGATGCCCGATTCGGCACGTCAACTGGTCACCATCAAGGTCACTGGCAGCAAGCGCTTTTCCGAGCCCAGCATCGCCGCCGCCAGCGGTTTGCAGATAGGAACGCCGGTCACCGACGACGATTTCAAAAAAGCCGCACAGCGGTTGGGCGACATGGGCGTCTTCACCGATATTGCCTATTCGTTTTCTTATTCGCCGGCAGGAACCAAGCTGGAATTCCACGTCACCGACGCCGACAAGTTCGTGCCGGTCCGCTTCGAAGACTTCGTCTGGTTTCCTGAGTCGGAGATGCTTCAGCGTATCAAGCAGCATGCGCCGCTGTTCGATGGCGAGCTACCGCTCTCCGGGCGGTTGGCCGAGGAAGTCTCCGACGTGCTGCAAGCCATGCTGGTCGAAAAAGCAATCCCCGGCCACGTGGATTTCGTGAAGTCAGGCAAGGCGGACGGGCCGATCGACGCCATCGTCTACCAGGTCTCGGATGTCCTGATCCAGATTCGTAACGTCGAATTCACAGGCGTGGGCCAGGACGAGTTGCCTGCGCTGGAATCCGCGGCGAAGCGCGTATACGACCGCGAGTATTCCCGGTCGGTCCTGAGCGCATTAGTGCAGCACCAACTGCTTCCCATCTTTCAGTCACGGGGCTATCTGAGGGCGGAATTCGGCCGTCCCGAACCTAAAGTCGTGAAAGCGCCGTCGGTCCAGGGCGATGACAGCGTCCGCAACCTGACGATTGTGGATGTGACTTTCGCCGTCAATCCCGGAAAACAGTACAAGCTGAAAAGCATAGAGTGGGAGGGCAACAAGGAGTTCCCTACCGACGTTCTTCAGAAGATGGTTCGGGCAAAACCGGGAGAGCCCGCGAACACGATTCGCCTCGCCGACAACCTGAAAGACATCCAGAAACTTTATGGATCGCGCGGCTACGTCACGACTTCAATCAAGGCCGAAGCCGACTATGACGACACAGCCAGCGTAGTGGCGATGCGGTTGGTGGTGACCGAGGGCGATGCTTACCACATGGGAGAACTGGAGTTCCGCGGCCTCGACAATAGCCTGACCGCCAGGCTACGGAATGCATGGAAGATCCGTCCGGGCGAGGTCTATGACTCAACCTATCTGAGCGAATACCTGCCGGAAGCCCATAAGCTGCTGCCTTCCGCCCTTGACTGGGATGTTGCCTCGCATGTAACGGCCAATTCTCGCGACAAATCCGTGGACGTGGACCTCGTTTATTCAGTGAAGGCCCCGAAATAGGGATTAAAACCTTCGAGTATCCTTGTTCGGTTTTTGGAACAAAATCCTTCCGTTTTTTCGATTAGGGTTGGTGCGGGATAATCTACCCCGTCGCATCCGCCGACAGCGTTCAGTTGAGATTTGGAAAATCGGCATGGCTTGATACACTGTCCGGCTGAAATCTCTGAGGATTTCTTAGAGAGATATTACGGCAGGAGTGGTGGAATGCGAATCAGCAGTAAACGGGCCCTTTCAGTAGCGGCGTCGGCAGTACTAGGGATTTTCTTGTTCCTCGGTACTTCGGCGGCGGCAGACAAGCAGACATTAACCGGCGAAGTGACCGACTCAATGTGCGGCGCGCAGCACTCCATGGGACCGGCGCCCACGGAATGTACCCGAGCTTGCGCCAAGCGTGGATCGAAATATCTGTTGGTGGTGGGAGAAAAGCTGTATTCGCTCAACACCGACGACAAGACCCTGCTGGCCGTTTTAGACCAGCAGGCGGGCAAAAAGGCGACCGTAACTGGAACCGTCAATGGGGTTGGCGTCGACGTAAGTTCGGTGGTTCCAGCCAAGTAGTCTTTTGTTGTAGCATCCGCAAGGCAAAGTTTGCCCGGGCCCTCCCCCTACACTGACTCCGGGCATGCGTGGGGACGCGCGCCAGCGCGTTCCCACATTTTATTTTTGCGCATAATGCAGGATCGTTTGTAACCTGACAGGTGAATCGGCATCTGTTGTTACAGAAACTGCTAGTGTGCGCAATTTCTGGTTTCGCCCTTGGAAGCCAGGAAACCAATAAACTTAAAGGAGACTGATGATGATTGCTGGACGTCAGAAATATGGATTCCTGCTTCTGAACCTCGCGTTGATTCTGGGCCTGGCGGCGACGTCCGCCTTTGCCGCCGGCAAGAGCTATACCGGGACCGTCAGCGACGCAATGTGCGGCGCCAAGCACGCCATGGGCGATGCCGCCGCCTGCACTCGTGCCTGCGTCGGCAAAGGCTCGAAATATGCGCTCGTGGTCGGCGACAAAGTCTATACGCTCGACACCAGCGATAAAACCTCTCTCGCCACGCTTAATAAGCAGGCTGGCGAAAAAGCCACCGTCACGGGAACTGAAAAGGATGGCACCATCACCGTCGCTTCCGTGAAGGCGGCCCAGTAAGTCCAGGCGTCAGACCTCGGACCTCGGACCTCAATAAGAACCTGGTGCGTCTCAGACCTCGGTCTTCAGCAGGAAATTGATTTGCTGAGGGCCGAAGTCCGAGGTCCGCTACCCTACACTTCCCGCAACTTTCTTGATGCGTCCCTGAATTTCATCATCCATTTACAAATCAATGTGTTAGATTGTGCATTTTCAGCATAAATTTCTCGCTGCGGAGGACACACGAATTGGGCAAAGACATGGTTCCGAAACGGATTTTCTTCACCAAGGGAGTGGGGAAACACCGTGAGCGGCTGACTTCGTTCGAATTGGCGTTGCGCGACGCCGGTATTGCCGCCCAGAACCTGGTGCGGGTTTCTTCGATCTTCCCGCCCAACTGCAAATTGCTCGCCCGTAAAGAGGGCGTGAAATACCTGAGTCCCGGCGAAGTGGTCTTCGCGGTGGTGGCGGAAAATTCCACCCGTGAGGCACACCGTCTGCTCGCTTCGTCGATCGGCGTGGCGATTCCAGCCGACCGGAACACCTATGGATATCTGAGCGAACATCATTCGTTTGGCGAGACGGAAGACGCTGCCGGGGAATATGCCGAAGAACTCGCCGCGGAGATGCTGGCCACCACCCTGAACGTGGAGTTCGATCCCGACCGCTCGTGGGACGAGAAAAAGCAGATCTACCGCCTGTCGAACAAGATTGTCCGCACGGCCAATGTCACGCAGTCGGCGGTCGGCGATAAGCGTGGTCTCTGGACCACGGTGATCGCGTCGGCGGTATTAATCTTCGATTAGCCCGATATCAGGCTGGGATTTGCATTGTGCCGTGGGCTTCCGTCTTTCGCCGCTTGCCCTCTTGGCGGACAATAAGAGGATCTGTGTCCGCCTCCGCTGGCGGACGGGAGTCTCCAGCCCACGGCAGGTCATTTCGGTCGCGATCCTGACGACTCTCCCAATCGCGGCAACGGGAGCGTCTTCCGGATCGGTTCGCCTTCCTTGATTTCGTAGATTTCATCAGCCTGAACGGCGCTGAATTCCTGGTGCAAACCACTTGGCCAGAAGACTTCCACCTTGTTGATCGTGGCATCGCTTCCGAGTCCGAAATGGAGCCTGGTGTCGTTGGTCGAGTTGTAGCTGCCGCCGGCGTGGACCTCGTCAATTTGCGTCATCTTCGAGGTGGTCACTCGGACACGCGCGCCAACGGCACCACGGTTGCTTTTGGTCCCGATCAGCCGAAAAAGCACGGAGTGGTTGGCGTCCGCAGTCTGGTTCAGAAATACAGACGGCGGAGCATTTGCGTTGAAGAGTACGACGTCAATTTTCCCATCATTGTTGATATCGCCAAAGGCCGTTCCCCTGCGGGAAAAAAGCCGGCCGGAATTGAGTCCCGACGCGTCGCTTACATCTTCAAACGTAAGATTCCCGCGGTTGCGGAACAGTTGAATCGGTTCGGCGAAGCGATACGGCTGGGGAAGAGTGTCGAGCAACGATGAGAAGTTGCCGTTGGCGATGAGGATATCGGGCCATCCGTCGTTGTCAAAGTCACTGAATCCGCCGCCCCACTTTACCGGGATCTTTGTCGGACCGGCAATGCCCGCCTCGACTGCGATGTCGGTGAAAAAGTCACCCTCGTTCCGATAAAGGCTGGCAGGCTGATCGTCGGCGCGCGTGACCAGGAGATCGAGTTTGCCGTCATGGTCGAAGTCAGCGAAGTCGGCGGCCATGTTGCCATAGCCGCGTCCATTGGGCGCGACGGCGGTCCCCATGGGGAAGCCGACCTCTTCGAATGTGCCATTCCGCCGGTTGTGGTACATGAAGGTCGGGCCATAATCATTGGTCACATAAAGGTCAGGCCAGCCGTCACCGTCGTAGTCAGCCCACGCCACGCCCATCCCGTGGCGCTTGTCGGGATCATCCACCCCGGCCTTTTTGGACACATCTTCGAACGTGCCGTCTCCCCGATTTCGGAACAGAAGGTCGGCTTCGCCTTCCATGCGGTCGGGCAATTCGAACAACACTCCGCGGTAGCCGCGGAAACCCCGGGCAGGATCTGGCAGATGATTGACATCGGTCTTGACGTATCGCGCGACGAAAAGATCCACATTGCCGTCGCGGTCATAGTCTGCCCAGGCCGCGCCGGTGCTGAAACCGGCAGCGGCAACGCCGGCCTTGGCGGTCACGTCTTCGAACTTACAGTTTCCGAGATTGTGATAGAGCACGTTGTGGCCATAGCCGGTCACGTATAAGTCCGGTAGACCGTCGTTATCGAAATCTGCGACAGCGATCGCCATTCCCCAGCCGCGAGTGGTCAGGCCCGATGTTTTCGTCATATCGGTGAAATGAATCGCGGAGGAATCTCCGTCCTGGTGGTAGAGGGTTACCATCCGGTCTCCGCCGTTGCGATATTGCTCGATGGTCGAGTCGTTTACGACGGCGATGTCCAACTTGCCATCGTTGTCACAGTCGAACAGGGCGATACCGCCGCCAGCCGCAGTCTCCAGGACATAGCGCCGGTCGGTGCGGGAGTTAGGGATGGTCGTGACTCCCGCCTCTGACGCGATATCACGAAAAATGATGTGTGTATTTTGTGTGGAGACCGCTTTTGCTATTGCCTTTGCGCTGTCGGCGGGCTGCGCCGGAGGTGAGGGATTCTGCGAGGTTCGGCTGGGTGTCAGCAAAGAACCGGCGAGTATCGCCGAGAAAATCAGGCCCAGAATGTACTGACTGGCCATCCGATGGACTGGATTCTAGCAGGCTTTCGGTGGGGCGGACCGATGGCTGGGCCGGTCGTTGCCGCCTCTCGCTCATCTTTTGGAGAATCAGATTTCGAGTCCGGGAGAGGCTCCGCTGTCATCGTTTTTCTGTTCCGGACTGCGCTCGCTCGAGAGCTCGGTAGCGCCCACGTCGCGCTGCGCAAACAACGTTACCTGGGGCCCTGGGCGAGGCCGCCGCCCGCTTGCTTTCGCAAAGAGACCGGAATTGTCTTCGGGATGTAATTTTTCAGCAGGTCGTCGAGCGACACGATAACTCACTGATTTAATGGCACTTGCGATGTGAATATGTCGACTGGCTTAACACTTTGGTAATCATCGTGATTAGCCCGATGTAATCTTTCGTTAACAGTCCTGCGTTATCATAGAAGTGGATCGAATGAGCAAGGTTGAGCCCAACAAGATGGCCCTGGATATCGAAACCCGGCGCAGGAAGCAGCAGGAGTTGCTCGTCCAAATGGTCGAGCGGATGGTGCGGTCCCGCGCCCAGCAACTCTATGAGTTGCGCGGGCAAACCGACGGACAGGACTTGCAGGATTGGTATCAGGCTGAATTAGAAGTCCTTGAAACTAAATCTCTTGCTTCACTGTATCGACGCCTCAGAAACATCGGCGCCCAAGTCGGCAAGGATTCCCCGCCCCAGTACATGGTGAGTTGAGCTCTCGGCCGGAACCTGGTTGACGGCAATCCAGGCGGCTATTTTTTGGAAGCGGTCTTGGCGGCTTTCCGTGATCCGCTCCTGGACGATTTGCTCTTCCGACTGTCGAGGCGTTCCAGAACGGCCGCAACGATGATGGGCAGTCCCACGGTGGCATCGACAAAGACTTCGCCGAATTTCCCGCCTTCCGATGGCGGCACGAACTTGCCCCACGAAATCGCTTCGCTGTAGGGACTCCCAGATAGTCCACCCCAGTAAACAGGCTCCGGGCAGATTCTCAGGCCGTAGTGGTAGCGCTTGAGGGGAACGTGCTCTCCCAGGCGCCGGTGGCGCAGTTCGATAAACGGCCCAAACTGCTGCGACCAGTTGCGTGGCACTCCTCCGCCGATGGTAAAGATTCCAAGCTTTTTCTGGCGGAGCAGCGTGGCGGCGAAGTGCTCCAGGTCTTCGAAGGGATCGAAGCGGATCTTATGCCTGCCGGTCGATTCGCGCAGGCGATTGTTGAGTGCGGTATCGAGACCCAGTTCGGAGTCGCTGAACGCAGGAACGAAAACCGGCACGCCCTTCTCGTAGGCTGATTTGAGAATTCCGCGCTGCCCCTGCGCGTGTTTCGCCAGATGCTCGCCGATGGCGTGATTCAGCTTGTAGGAGCACATCACTTCGTTGTGGTCCCAGGCTTCGAGCACGGCGGACATGATTTCTTCTACGTCATCGAGGTTCTGCTCCGGCTCCAGCGTGTCGTACACGCGGTTGTAGCCCTGTTCGTAGAGTTCTTCGTCGGAAACTTCAGGGTTAGCGCGGAAATGAGCGCGTCCGCTGGCTTCGACCAATCCGTGCGCCATGAGGGCTCCGGTGGAGACGATGGCATTGACGATTCCGCGGTCGATGAGTTCGGTGATGATCAGGCCTTGCTTGGCAACGGTCATGGCGCCGGCAAGCGTCATGACGATGAAAGCGTCTTCGTCGCGGGCCATGGCTTCGAGAACATCGGCGGCTTCGCCGAGCTGGCGTCCGGTGAAGGCGGTCTTGGCCATGGCGCGCACGAGGCTGTCGATCGATGTAACGTTCGCAAGATCGAGCGGCTCGAGCGGAACCAGCCGGTCTTCGACGGGATTGTGGAGGTGACGGTCCTTCCCTTCTCCGCCGGGAGCCTGCTGAGCAGGATGTGAGTTGCCATGATTGCCGTGTTTCAAGGGAACGCCCTCCACTTTGTTCGATTCGACCGACTCACTACTTTACAGGAAGGGGATGAGCAGCGTCATCACAGCGGACCAACCGCCAGCTTTAAGCATTTCCGCACGATCAGAGGACGATCAGGAACGAGGCCACTGTGATTTACTAGTCGACGATGAATCGCTCATTCACTTTGCGAGTATTGTTGCTCGGCTGTATGTTCTGCACTTTCCCGGCCAGGATCTTTCCGCAAACCTTGGTGGAGCGGCTGGGATACCCTGCCGACACTAAGCTGCTCATCGTTCATGCGGACGACTTGGGCGAAACCCACTCCGTGAATGCTGCTGCCCTCAAAGCTCTGCAAGGCGGGACGATCAATTCGGCGAGCATGATGGTGCCGTGCCCATGGTTTCCGGAGATTGCCGACTACGCCAAATCGCATCCGGACGCAGACTTCGGATTGCACCTCACGTTGACGAGCGAAAGAATTTATTACCGCTGGGGTCCGGTGGCGCCGGTCGACAAGGTACCGAGCCTGGTGGACCAGAACGGATATTTCCGTCACGATTGGGAAGGGGACGTCCACATCAATGCCAAAGATGCCGAGGTCGAGCTGCGCGCTCAGATCGAGCGGGCGCTGGCGATGGGCGTTCGTCCGACCCACCTCGATTCGCACCAGTACCGGCTGATCATGAACGGCAAAGAATTGTTCGATGCCGCGGTGCGAGTGGCTCACGAGTATAAGCTGCCGCTTTTCGTTACTCGCGATTGGTTCGCCGACCATCCATACTTGCAATCGAGTCTCGGCCCGAGCGACATCGTGCTCGACCATACAGTTACGGCTGGGCCCGAAATTCCGCCGGAGAAATGGCCGGAGTTTTATCTCACTGCGTTGAAGAACCTGAAACCTGGAGTGACGGAGTTCGTCATCCATCCCGGTTATGACGATGACGAATTGCGCGCTGCCACGAGGGAACGTTCGACCTGGGGCTCCGCCTGGAGGCAGCGCGACTTCGATTTTTTCACCAGTGACCAATTCCGGGAGGTTCTGGCTCAGCAGAAAATCAAGCTGATTACGTGGCGGGAACTGGCCCGCGCCGGCGGAGCGAAATGATTTCTTCCGGATTTCTGCGAACTACAGCTGGGCGATATGCCTCCGACCCGATCGGGTTGTCAATATACGTTCTTGGAGGGTGAAAGCCCGGTTCCATCCATCTGTGCGGAACTCAGAAATCGATCCGCATTAACGGCCTCGATTCGGTCGAGAGCATCACTCAGCTTCTTAACTTCATTGATCGGCGTAACGTCCCCATTACACTCATTGATTTTTGCAGCTGGCGAAGCTTCAAAGGTCGGCAGTCCAGTCACCGGCTTTTGCGTTACAGTGACACATGCCGGGCAAGCGAAAGTTTGAAGAGCAACTGGCTGCGTTAGAGGCATTGCGCGACGCGCCTGAGCAGACGCGGATCGAAGGTCTACGAAAAGCACTCGCGAATCGCAACAATTTTGTCGTCGCCAAAGCCGCCGATCTTGCGCGAACTTTTCAGCTCACAGCATTAATCGCCGACCTGCTGGCCGCATTTGACCGATTCTTTGAGAACGCCGACAAGAACGATCCGCAATGCTGGGCGAAGAATGCGATCAGCCGGGGCCTCGCGGCGTTTGAGCATCAGGATGCCAACGTTTTTCTGCGCGGAATGAAGCACATTCAGATGGAGCCGGTCTGGGGCGGAAGCTCCGACACGGCTGGAACTCTCCGCGCCACCTGCGCTCTGGCGCTCGTGCAATGCAGAAGCCTGGGGGAAAACGAGCTGCTGGGAGATCTCATTGATCTACTCGGCGATACGGACAAAGCCGTGCGAACCGAAGTGGTTCGGGCCATCGAGATGGTCAACTCTCCGGCGGCGGCGCTACTTCTGCGGGAGCGCGCGGTTCTCGGCAAAGACGAACCGGAAGTGCTGGGTGCATGCTATGGCGGGATTCTGCGGATCGAGGGCATGAAGGCGATCCCGTGGGTCAGCCGGTTTCTGACGAACGGCGACGATGCCGCGGGAGAAGCTGCTTTAGCGATCGCCGCGACGCACTCCACGGAAGGCTTTCACGCGTTGCGGAATGCTCTTCAGAATGCGCTTGATCCCTGGTTTCGGTCGGTGTTGCTTTCGGCGATTGCGCTCACGCGCCAGGATGCGGCGCTTGACTTCTTGCTCGATCTCGCCGGCAAGGACTCACGCGATGCCGGGGACGCATTAGATGCGATCGTACGCGCCAGGCCTTCCGACGACATCATGCTGCGATTGCAGAAGGTTGTCAGCGGGAACGTGCGCTTGGAGCGCCAGCTTGCGATGTCGCGCCGAAACCCGTCGCGCTAATTCTCGTCGACTGCATCGATAATAGACGCTGACGTACCGTTCCTCGGCACGCTTGGCGCGGGCCTCAGAATGACATCGCATTTTGACTGTAAGTTCCTTGCTTAACATTTCCCGGGAAATTATGCGCAGGAAATAGCGCGCAATAAATTACCCGCAAAAACAAAGCCCGGACCTTTCGGCCCGGGCTTTGGCTAATGCCGGAGAAATTCCGGCGGTCCAAACTGACTAGTTGATCGTCACCTTGAAGCCGGTGGTTCTGGTCACGCCTCCACCGGTGGCGGTGATGATGATCGTCTCAGTCCCGGTTGTCGCGGTTGAGGCAACCTTGATTTTGACGAGCGCCTGGCCGGAACCCGGAGCCGCGATGGTGGACGGAGTGATCGAGATGGTCACGCCGCTGCCCGCGCCAGAAGCAGTCAAAGACACGGCGGAATTAAAGCCGCCGGTGATCTGAGACACGATTCTGGTCTGGCCGGTAGTGCCGCGCGCCACGGTGAACATCTTCGGGGTTACGCCAACCTGGAAGCTGCCGCCGGTGGTGCCGGTCACGGTGAGTGAGACAGTCGTGGTGTGGGTCGTCGCGCCCGCGGTTCCTGTCACGGTGATCGTGTAGGTTCCGGTGGCAACGCTGGATCCCACGGCCATGGTCATGGTCGAGGTGCCGTTACCGGTGATCGAAGTTGGATTGAAGCTGACGGTCACGCCACTGGGCTGGCCGCTCGCGGTCAAAACAACTGCGGTGTTGAAGCCGCCGGTTACAGTGCTGGTGATGGCGGAAGTTCCGGATGCGCCCTGCGCAACCGAGACCGAGGTCGGATTCGCCGAGAGGCTGAATCCGGACGTGGTGCCGGTTCCTGCCAGCGAATTCACCAGGGCCTGCCCGATCGGACTACCGATGCCGGTGGTCAGATCATAGCCGACAGTGGTTCCCAGGCTGTTGCCGCCGCTGGTGATATCGTGGAAGTCCGCCGCATAGCTCGAACCCCCGTAGATGCCGTACACCGCCGGGTTAATGAACCCAACGGAAGAACCGCCGTTATTAGCTGCCTGCTGGTTGACCAAAGCCATGAAGCCGCCCCACATTGGCGTCGCGAAGCTGGTGCCGCCAAAGTTGTTGGCCGTGCAGCTTGTCTGGTCGGCGCAAACATAGAAGGTGAAATCGGAGTTGCCCGAAATGTCCGGACCGTTGCGAACGGTCTGCGAGCACTTGGAGCAACCGGCCGCTGCCGCGGTCTGGTATGAGGGAATAGGGAACTTGTTGGGAGAAAGACCGCCGCCACCATCCACCCAGCCAGTTTCCGAAGCCCATGCGCCAGCCGCGCCCGTGGTCTTCAGGTCCGTTCCGCCAACCGAAGTAATATTTGGATCATCGGCAGGCCAAACGAAGGAAGCGGACGCCCAGTTTCCGGAGTCGCCAGAGGCGGTAAAGAAGCTCTGGCCCTGCATCTGGAATTCCTCGAAAATCGGGTCATCTGTTGTGTTGTCAGCGGGACGCCATGCCCATGAACAGCTCAGCTGGTTGTCCAGGGGATTGGCGGTCGCCATGGCATTCAGAATGCCGGGGTCATCCAGCGTCTGGCCTGACAAACCACCTTTTCCGATGTACATGGTCAGCTTCGACATGTGCGGCGCCATCGAGATGGACTGAGTCATGTCGAGAGTCTGTTCGGTATCGTCGCAGCCGCCGCTGGCCGTGCAGCTGGTGCTCTGGCCGTCGACGGAGAGAAGAGTGACCGGCACGAAATTGGTCTGGCCGGCGTTGGTGAAGTAGGTGGTGAGGTCAACCAGATCGGTGCCGATGAAGTTGAAGATGCCGATGGTCTGGCCGGTTCCATCCAGCGTTCCGCCGGTGGAGGTGTAGTAGGCCGCGCGCATATCGCTGCCGCAGAAAGAAGCCTGGGGGCAGGATCCGGTCGTGGCATTGTCGATAACGCCGTCCGGTTGGGCGGCGCCTACATTGCGGCGGATGAGCGCCGTTTTCGGCGTCGAATAGTTGTCGAGGCCGGCGATGCTCCACAGGCGAACGGCGAGGTTCGGCGTGGGTTCGCGGTCAGGAGCGAAGAAGGTACGGCCTTCGGTCGGATGTTGATACAAGCCCATGTGAACGTTCAACGCTCTTTCCACATCAGAAACCGCTCCGCTTACCCGGAGGATCTGGCGGTTGCGCGCAGTGAACAATACTTTGAGGCCATTTTCTTTCGCCCACGCCTTCACGGAGTCGTAGTCTTCCCGGCTGGGGCCGAATTTTTGCGTGAACTGGTCCACGGTGAGGAAGTGGCGATAGTTCGGATTCTTGGGGTCCTGAACATCTTTCAGGAGTTGCTGCAACCGGGGTTCATTGCGGTGTTGCAGAACAAGGGTCATTTCCAGGTTCTGCGATGGAGTCAGGCGGCCCAGGTAGGGCGCGGTCTTGCTGGTAACTTCTTCACGCGTGTGGCGCGTCATTAATGTTTGCGATTGCGCAAGACAGACAATGCTGCCTAGCGAAACGAGCGCGGCAAGTGTCAGCACAAATCTACAGAGTCTTCGTGTCACGGTTTCTCCTTGTGATTCGGTGAGGTGTTCTGGTGTAGACGAGTGGCAAGTCCCCTGCATGCCTCTTCTGCGGAATAACAAAAGGCGAGCGATTGTATAACGATTTGTGTTTTGGAAATGTCATTCGTATGTTTATTTTTTGGATTACGCCAATCAACTCGCCAACAAATGCAGAACTTTGCACACTAATTCCACCGAGTTGCCGAATTCGGCCAAAAGCCGCGCCAGTCAACCACTATGAATGATCGTTGCGGCGGCGACGCTGTATGCAAGAATCTGCAAAGCGGTGACGATGTGAGAAAAATTGCTGCCCGCCAAAGGGCCGGCCGGCGCAAAAAGATTTGGATTCTCCACCGATGCTATATTGAATCGCGGAGGTCTTCCGAGTGGCCGCTGAAAAATTCCGGGTTGCGCTGGTGCAGATGTCGTGCGGCCCCGAGCCAGAAGAAAATCTGAGCAAGGCGCTGCATCGCATCGCCGAGGCCGCGGAACGTGGCGCCCAGGTAGTCTGCCTTCCGGAACTTTTCCAGACACAATATTTCTGCCAGCGCGAAGATCATGCGCTGTTCGACCTGGCGGAACCGATCCCCGGGCCGGGCAGCGAAAAACTGGCGGCGGCGGCGCGCAGCAACCGCGTGGTGCTGATCGCATCGTTGTTTGAAAAGCGGGCCGCGGGCGTCTATCACAACACCGCAGCCATCTTCGACCGGGATGGATCGCTCACCGGGCTCTACCGCAAGATGCACATTCCGGATGATCCTCTTTACTACGAGAAGTTCTACTTCACACCCGGCGATCTGGGATTTCGCGTGCAGAATACTTCGGTTGGAAAGCTGGGAACACTCGTCTGTTGGGACCAGTGGTATCCCGAAGGTGCGCGGTTGACGGCGCTGCAAGGCGCGAATGTATTGTTCTACCCCACGGCGATCGGCTGGCATCCCGCGGAAAAAGCCGAGTTCGGAGTTGCCCAGCACGATGCTTGGAAAACCATCCAGCGGGCCCATGCAATCGCGAACGGAGTTTATGTCGCGGTGGTGAACCGCGTAGGATTTGAGACCGGGAACATTCGCGGCAAGGCCGCGCCCGGACAAGGACTCGAATTCTGGGGGGGATCGTTTTTCTGCGATCCTTTCGGGCGCGTGCTGTTAGAGGGATCTCACGACCAAGAGGAGATATTGATCGGAGAGGTTGATCTAAAGGCGCTGGAAGACATCCGCCGCAACTGGCCGTTTCTGCGCGACCGCCGCATCGACAGTTACGCGCCCATTACGAGCCGTTTGATCGACTAGCTCACATGAAGAAATTCAAGCGAAACTTGATCGGAGGTGTTGCCGTGGGAGCACTCGCGCTGGTGTGCTCTGCCAAAACGCCAACCCTGACCGGCAGGATGATCGCCTACGATCCGCTGTTGCACGCGGGCAAGATCGCATCGAACATGCCCAACCGGGAAGAGGTCATTCTCGAGACGCCCGGGCACAAAACAAAATACGTAAAACTCGTCTTCGTGAGTGTCGGTACCAATCAGTTGGAGGCGAAATACTTCGACGGAACCACGCCAATCACCGTGCAGGCGTTGCGCGATCGGGACTGTGACGCGGGCACTCCGCGATTCGTAAAACAGGTGGGCCTCGACCAACGTTCCGGAACGTATCTTCTAACTGATGCCTTCAAGAACTCCCCGCCGGGAAGAATCAAGACCCTCGAGTGCTATGACGCCACGCGAAAGAAATAAGAGCGTGGATCCAACGGAAGTTGTTCCCAGCGCCCGCGGTTATCGCATGCCCGCGGAATGGGAGCCGCATGCCGCGACCTGGCTGGCGTGGCCGCACTATGAAGCGGACTGGCCGGCGAAGTTCGGGCCGATCCCGTGGGTGTATGCGGAGATCATTCGTCATCTGGCAAGAAACGAGCGCGTCGAATTGATCGTGAACAACGCCGCGGCGGCGCGAAAAGCGCGGAGGATCCTGGAGCGAGCAGATGCGTGGTCCGCCAACATTAGATTTCATCGCTGGCCAACCAATCGAATCTGGCTGCGCGATTCCGGGTGTGTTTTCCTGAAAAGAGTCGTGGGGACTTCTTTCGACAAACCCAGGGTAGGCACTACACCCGAACAACCGGCCGCGGCGGCGCACCAGCCTGGCCACCATTCGCCGCGCACAACAGCTCTCAAATTCCGCTTCAACGCGTGGGCAAAGTATTCCAACTGGCGCTTTGACGACAAGATCGGCAGTTTGATGTTGAAGGCTGACATCCCCACCTCTCGCGCAGCAAGGGCGCGAGAAATGGGACACCCGCACGAAGTTCGTCCACTCTCAAGCGGAAAACGAATCGTTCTCGAGGGCGGATCGATCGACGTCAATGGCGCCGGAACGATTCTCACCACGGAGGAATGCCTGCTCAGCAAAGTGCAGGAGCGAAATCCGCACATGGGACGGGTTCATTACGAAAAGGCCTTTGCCGATTATCTGGGTGCAACGAACACCATCTGGCTGGGACGCGGCATCTTGGGCGACGACACCCACGGCCACGTTGACGATCTGACGCGTTTCGTTTCCAGGGACACGGTCGTGACCATGGTCGAGCCGAACGCCAAAGATCTGAATCATGCTCCGCTGCTGGCCAACCTGCGGCGGCTGCAATCGGCGCACGATCAAAACGGCAAGCAACTCACGGTCGTCGAACTGCCGATGCCGCAACCGGTAGTGTTCGAGGGGCGGCGTCTGCCCGCAAGTTATGCGAACTTCTACATCGCCAATGGAATCGTCCTCGCGCCTGTGTTTAATCGCGCGAACGATCGTCTCGCGCTCAATACTCTGGCGGAACTCTTCCCTTCCCGGCAAATCATCCCAATCTATTCTGGCGATTTCATCTGGGGCCTGGGCGCGATGCACTGCATGACACAGCAGCAGCCGGCGTAGGTCTTCTCTCGAAACCGGATTGCTGAATCAAGGCCGACCTCTTCCTGCCAGCCTTGATTCAACAAGCGCACCTCCGAACCTTTCCTTGCTGCCGCCATTTACTGTGGCGGAGCTGTCGTACTTCCGCTCGGCATCTGTCCCGGAGCGCACGGCGCCGTTCCGGTGGAAGGCTGCGATCCATTTGGAGCGGTAGAAGGGCTGCTGCCCGGAGTGCCGCTGGTCGTTCCCGGAGTCGAACCCGGAGAGGTCGACGTCGAGCCGTTGGAAGACGAGCTGGGCACGCACGGCGACGTGGGTGTCGTCTGATGATTTGTGGTGCCGGGAACCGGAGCCGCGGTGTTTGGAGAAGTTCCGCTTTCCGGATTGCTTGGCGACGGAGTGGTCTGCGGCGTCGATGGCGAAGTCTGCGTTTGCGGAGTCGATGGCGATGTCTGGGTTTGTGGCGTAGAAGGCGCGCTCTGGGTTTGCGGACTTTCTCCGGCAGCCTTGGTGGTGATCGGCGTCGGCGGTCCAATCGTGCTCGAAGGCGTGGACCCGGTGGATGGAGCGGCCGACGGGGCTGCTGCGCGCTGCGCCACCGCCCAGCTTGCGCAACCCAGCAAGAGAAAGAGCGTCGTCAATCGTATGTTCATAACAATCCTCCCGGATACGGCAGCGGACGCCGCTTCCTGAGGCCAGTTTCAAACGCTGGATGGCGAGGGGCTATCCGGTGAATTCCGTAGTGGACGAAGGGGATTCTAGCGCTGGTATTGCGTGGGGCGAGGACCCTTTTCCAGTGTTTCGCGGTCCCAGATCCAGCCTTCGCGGGTGTAGCTGGCGAGTTCGAAATCCTGCGTAAGTTCGAGCGCGTCGGTGGGACACGCATCTTCGCAAAGACCGCAGAACATACAGCGGCTCAGGTCGTAGGTAAAGTTGGTGAGTTCCTTGCGGCGGGTTTTTTCGTTGCGCTCGCTGGAGACGACGATCAGGTTCTCCGGGCAAGCCAGTGCGCACAGATCGCAGGCGATGCACATGGTCTCGTCAGTGTCGGGGTTGACATTGAGGCGCGGCGCGCCCCGATAACGCTCGGCCACCTGCGGCCGCTCCAGCGGATACTGCTCGGTATAAATCTCCTTGGGATCCTGATAACGGAACGTGACTTTCAATCCCTGAAGCAGATCGACGAGGAATATCTTTCGCAGCAGGACGGACATGCCCATATGGGCGCTAGCATACCACGCGAAATCGGATTTTCTCAAAGCCGGGCAGGCCGAAATTAACGGAACCTGGCCCGGCGCGGCTGCGTACCTTTCCTTAGAACCAGAGGAGTCATGAAAGCGTATTTTCAAAAACTGCCCACCAAGGCGTGGCTGTTCCTCGTCGTGCCCGTACTGGTGGTTGGCTATCCGGTCATGCGGATCGTTGGTCCGGTGGTGATCCACGCAATTGTCCCGGAAGTCGTGCGAGACGTTTTGCATTTCATCTAGGACGCCTTGATCCCGAACGACGGCGCGTTTGAGGCGTGGCCGTCTTGTGTCAGCTACCCTACGCTGCTTTGGCCGGCATAGTGATGACCGTGGCAGGGGCGGG
Source organism: Candidatus Sulfotelmatobacter sp. (assembly GCA_036490405.1). Lineage (GTDB taxonomy): Bacteria > Acidobacteriota > Terriglobia > Terriglobales > Acidobacteriaceae > Sulfotelmatobacter. The sequence goes on from DASXDY010000030.1 coordinate 60,709, forward strand.
CTTTACAAACGCTCCGGCGCAGAGTCCGACAATCAGGAATCCGAGCACATTGTCGAAGATGTTCGCCACCGTGTAAGTCGTTGGGAACTCATACCAATTCCAGTACTCGACGTGAGTCATCAGGGCGGCGATCAGGCCAACCACGGCAACGAAGCCGATGCGCGCGCCATAGCCGCTAAGTCCCGGCGCTTTCGACAAAAGATAGGCGGCCAGGAGCGCCAGAATGATGTCGAGCATGGCCTCGTTCACCAGTTGCGATGGGCGCATGGCGCTCGCGCCCGTCGGCTGGTAGATGAGCAAGCCGTGGGCTCCGCCGACTTGCTCCGCCGGAAGATTCCCCGCCTTGTCTCCCTGAGGAAACACATAGAAGCCCGGTTGCGGCACGGAAGACTGCAAGGCCTGCATCACAGGTTGTTGCTGCGGTAAATATTGCATGCCCGCTTCACCGAGTCCCAGCACCATGTGTGACAAGCCGCCCCATAAGAACAGCGCCAAACCACCGACTACTCCGGCCAGCAAAATTCGCTTCGTCATAGATGCCCTCCCAAGCGTGCGTAGTATGCCGTAAATGCGCGATTCAGGAAAGCTTGATCCAGGGGCCTGGGACGAATGGTTGCCCTTTTGCCGCGGGATAGAATGTTGTTGTGACGGGTATGGACGGGAGCGATACATCTTCAGCGGACGAACTCTGGATGGAGGAAGCCCTGCGGTGCGCGCAGCGGGCTCTGGAGATGGGTGAAGTGCCCGTGGGCGCGGTGGTGGTGCGCGAAGGGAAGATTGTCGGCCGAGGATGGAACCGCAATATCGCCGACCGTGACCCCACAGCCCATGCCGAAGTGCTCGCCCTGCGCGATGCAGGTGCAACCGTCGGTAACCACCGCATGGGCGACTGCGAGCTGTTTGTTACAATTGAGCCGTGTGCCATGTGCGCTGGAGCAGCGGTTCATGCGCGCATCAAGCGCCTGGTTTATGGAGCGGATGATCCCAAAGCCGGCGCAGTCCGTTCAGTCATGCAGGTTGTGAATCATGCGCAGCTGAACCATCAGCTCGAGGTTCGCGGCGGCGTTTTATCGGGACGCAGCGCAGAAATGCTGCAATTGTTCTTTAGAAATCGCCGGTAGGGCTTGGCTATTCGTGAATTCGGTCGTCGTTGGTCGGGCGCCGTCAGGCGTGGGTGATTACGACCCGACGTTGACGCGCAACCCAAGTGTCATTCCGAGCAAAGCGAGGAACCTCCTTTTTGCCGACCGCTGGTACTGGCGACGGTCCAACAAACAAATGTCCGACGCGGAGAGGTGCGTGAGTGGTTGAAACGATCCGCCTCGAAAGCGGACATACCTTAACGGGTATCGGGGGTTCGAATCCCTCCCTCTCCGCCATAACTTTTCTCTTCCTGGTTCTGTTCTGAATTCGTAACAAAACTCACCTGCCTTCCGGTTGACATTTTGCCGCGCCGGAGATAGCTTCTTGGCCGTCGGCGATCGGAAGGGTGAGACCAACAGCGGTCTCACGTCCGAGGGGGCTTCTTCTCGCCGCTTCCCAGCAACCGGATACAGCTTGTCGCTTTGGCGGAGTGCCGCTGGCATTGCCCTGTTCATGGGCCCGCATGCGCTGTCCCGGTCTGTTGGGGAAGATTGAGGAGTCCCCATGAGAGCCGGTTATGTAACCCTCTTCGGCATGGTATTGGCCTACTCCGCTTACCAGGGAGGCGCGCACGCGCCTACCGGGCGGACGTCAACCGCTGCTGCCAATCGCAGCCAGGACAACTCGAAGCGCGAGAATGCGCCTCCATTTCCCAACACCGACCCGCTGGCAACAATCAACGCCGGAGTCTGCAATCGCGAAATTGGCACCCGGTGGGAAGACCCCTGCGACGACTGCGGGCCGATCTGCCCTGCTCAAGACCTGCTCGATCTGATTCAGAGCTACTTTCAGCCCGATATCGACGAAAGCTCAAGCAAAGGAAGAGCGGAACTGGCGAGCTGGCCGTGGCGGGTCCCTCCAGCGGAAGTGCAGAATATGCATTTCGTGATTTCATTGCTGGCCGATCCGGTCCACACCCACATGGCGCTGTTTTTCGACCGGCAGATCGAGGCGATCGAAAAAGCGGCGCAGGCGCAGAAGTATTTCTTTTCCCGGTCGTGGATGCCTTGGGACGTCGGCACTCATGCCGAACCGACGGACTTCACCGTTCGCATGTCGCAAGCGGATGTGCAACAGCGCCGCGAAGATATTCCCGGGCTCATGATCTTTCGGAAGTCCGGAGACAAACCGGGAGAGCCGACAAGTACTCTTTTTGTTTTTGTTGTTGGAGAGACGCCCACCGGAGGCCTGCACGCCAAACAGTTTCAAAACGCACTCAGTATTCAGACGAGCATTCTGAATTCCCTGCCCGGCACTCGCAGTTCCCCACTACTCATTTTCGGGCCGACATTCTCCGGGTCCCTGCAATCTCTGTACACGACCTTGGTCGGCTATCCGGGCAAGTTCTCGAAGATCCTGATCCGCAGCGGCACAGTCAGCAGTTTCAAGGCGGCAGACAGCTTTTGCCAAAACACGACCCCGCAGCAATGGGCCAACACAAAGCCTGCCATTTCGACCACTCCGCCGGATTTCGCGACGTTTCAGTTCAGCGACCAATATGAAGAGTTTTACCTGAGCACTTTTTTTGCCGATCGCCATCAACTTCACTCGCACGTGGCGATTCTTTCCGAAGATGAAACGCAGTATGGGAACCTTGAAAACCACACCCGCGCATCGACGGCAACCGGAACGGGGAACCCCGAAAACCAACAAGCACAAACCTCCGCGCCACAGGAAGGACCTTGCGCCTCCGAGCCTCCGCCGACTTTGATGTCTTTTGTTCATCTCTACTTTCCGCGCGAGATCGCGCAGTTGCGCTCGGCCTACGAGCAAAACATCAAACAGCAGCCGGCGGCAAATTCTGAAAATTATGTTCCGCCCCAGACGCGTCTTCCACTATCGCTTGGAGTTACTGGAAACGACGACGACAGCGTGCCTCCTTTCGCGACCTTGCAGACGCCGCTATCGCAAGACGCGATCATGCAGGCGATCGTCTCCACGTTGCGCAATGAGCATGCAAAGGTGGTCGTCATCCGCGCCAGCGATCCGCTGGACCTGGTTTTTCTTGCCCGCTACCTGAGGCAGAATTATCCGCAGGCCAGACTGGTGACCTCCGGCGCAGACCTGCTCATGGTCTACGACGTGGCTGATCCCCGTTTTCACGGCATTCTCGCGGTTACATCCTATCCCCTGCTGAATGGGGCCGATTTCCCCAATGGTCTCTGCCCCGTTTTAGATGGCATTGCGAACTGCTCCGCGCCGGTTGACGACGGGTCGAGATCGAAGGACGTTCAGCGCGTTTTCTCCGATAACTTCACGGCTGGATCTTTCAATGCCTTCCTTTCACTTCTGGCACCTGGCGCTCTGACTGCCGGCACTGGGCAGCTTCCCGAGGCCCACTACGCACAGTTCGGCGTGCCTTCTTTTTTAGAGGACCGCGAGCGCTGGCGTCCGCACTTATGGCTCACTACGGTCGGCCGCGACGGCTACTGGCCAGTCTCGATGCTGGATGACATAACTCGAGAGCACATTAACGATCTCAATTCAGAAATCAGGCAGAAGAAAAGCCCTTTCACAAAAGCGAAGCCCGGGCCCGAAATGGAGAAGGCGGAGCCTACCGTCCGGCACTTATCGGGGGACGGCAAGCCGCCGCAAGGATTCAGCGTCCATTTCACCATCGGGTGGTCCATCTTTTGGTTGACCACGGTCGGCCTGACCTTTGGCTTCTCGTACCTGGTCTTTTTCCCTCCAGCGCGCTCGCAGCGTTCCGAAGTGTTGGCGCGATTCTGCGAAAGTTGTTCCCCATCTCGGAACTGGCTGCTGGTCGCTGGCGCTTTTTTCCTGCTCTTGATACAGACCCTCTTCGCATTTCCGGCGATCGCCTGGCTGAAGAGGTTTGGCGGGAGTTACGATTTCCGGAACCTTCCAGTCTTCGGATCCACATGGATTGTGCTTTTTGGGTTGGGGTACATCACGGTCGTGGTTTTTCTTCTCGTCCTTTCATACAAGTATTTGACGAAGATTTCGCGCGGCTGGAGAGTAGCCCTGGCCATAGCAGTGGGAGTCGCGGGACTCCTGATCCTGCTGTTCGATGAAATCTGGCTGATTTGGTACTTCTATTGGCTGAGTCTGTTTCTGCTGCCGTCTGCTTGCCGTGAAGTTTTGGGAAGAACTGAAGGGGCCAAACATGCCACGCTTCGCAGCTTCCTGGCGGCGATGGCTGCCACTTTAGCGATCGTCCTGCCGATCTTACTTCTCGTGATGACCTGGTGGCTGCGCTGGGAAAGTAAAGGAAATCCCTCTGAGTTTCAGAGCTTCCTCTATCGTTACATTCAGACGGGCTCGGGAGTTTCTCCGCTTCTGCCTTTATTCTTCATTCTGGCGGCGTGGATCTGGTGGTGCTGGCAGTCGTTGACTGGTGTGGTTTCCGCCGAGAACAAAGATATAACGCTGCCACCGATCGATAAATTCCCGAAAGAATTAAGCGCGTACGACTCTGTCCGGCTCAAGGCGGTCGCAGATAAATCGATCTGGACATCGCGCGTGCTGGATGCGATTCCAGGCATAAAACGTATTCCAATCCTCGCCGCCCTCGGGTTCCTTTGCATTCTGGCCCTGATGAGCCCCTCCGAGATAGCGGAGGCGTTCGAGTTCATGTGGTATCGCCGGATGTATTGGTACGTATTTTTATATCCCTGCCTGTTCCTGATTTGTTATCTTGCCGCGCACATCGTCCTTTTGTGGCTGCACCTGCGCGATCTGCTTCGCGCTGTGGAGAGGCTGCCATTCCGGCGCGGTTTTGCCGATGTGAAAGACCTGACCTGGAAGCCCCTCTGGAAACTGGCCGGCTCCGGCAACCAGGATTTCACGAAAGTACTGACACGAGAATTGAGCGCGCTGCGGCAAATACAGATGTGTCGGCTGCCCCATCCTGAACTCAGGGCCGCAATCGATTCTGCCACACGCGTCGCGGACATTATTTCTGCCGCCTATGGCCGAAAAGCGCGACTCAAGAGACTTTATCGCTTGTTTGAACTTTTACAACGCAGCGTCGCGATCACGGCTGGCCAGGCGCTCGTGTATGCCAGCGAAAAGTGGCGCCGCGAGCCGTTCTCTCCTCCTGAGGATTCTTCAGACAAAGATGACGACAAGCGTGGGCCGTCCGAGCGACCGGCAACGAATCCAACGCTGCGCGCTGTCGAGTATTTCCTCTGCCTGTTTTATCTGAATGTGATCATCGTCCCCTTGCGACGGTTGCAGACGCTGATCCTTGCCCTGGCAGGGGTGTTCGTCTTCGTGCTGCTCTCATACAGCAGTTATCCTTTCGAGTCACGCGAGAGCTTCCACGCGCTGCTAATCACAATTCTCTTCGCGATATCCCTGGTGGTGGGAATTGTGTACGGCCAGATGTACAGCGATCCGCTGCTGAGCCGAATCACCAACACGAAACCGGGAGATCTCGGTCTGGATTTTTGGGTGAAGATGGGGAGCTTTGTCTTTATTCCAGTTCTCAGTTTGCTCTCGGTGCAGTTTCCGGAGGTCAACAGCTTTCTCTTTTCCTGGCTGCAACCGGCGTTGCAATCGCTGAAGTGACCCAACTGTGCTCCACGCTGCCGCGTTGCAAGAAAACCGGCGTTCCATCGGAAGAAAGGCGAACGCCAGGAACGCGATCCTGGCGCCCGTTGGCTTCTAATCCCCGCCGGCGGCGCTCTTGGTTTCGGCGGAGAACCGCCCGGGTTGCGGGCGATATCCGTTTCGCGTTCGCACCTTGCATTTCTTCAGCTTCTCGCCGACCAGTTTCACGGTAATCGACCGCCATCCTGAGTTCTGATTGGCCTTTGGGTAGTAGCTCAACGAATAAAGGTGATCGAGGTCGTCGCGAATCGAATTGAAGGCCATGTGCTCGTCTCTCCAGTTTTTTGCGAAGTAGGCCTTGCCGCCCGTGGCTGCGGTCATGCGGTCGAAAACCGCGGTTGAAACCGGCTCCAGCCTCGCCTGCTGCGTGCTGATCATGTAGACCGACACGCCGGCGGATTGAGCAAACTCCGCGACATCTTCGGGAGGAACGACGCTCGAATTGTCCGGGCCATTGGAGAACACCACGACCACTTTTCTGCCCGTGTTTTGCGCCGCGTCTTTCAGCGTAAGCAACAGCGCATTGTAGAGGGCCGCCTGATCGCCGGCCACCGTCGACCGCACCGCCCGGAGCAACTGCGTGCGATCGGCAGTCAATCCTGAGGCCCGGGAAAGATCGCGGCTGTAAGAATAAAACGCAATCTTGTCGGCGTTCCCAAGCGAGCGGATGAAATCGCTGATCGCATCCTGCGCAAAGACGAAGCCGCGATACATGTAGTCGCTGGTGTCAAACAATACGAACACATTGGCGCCATTCACCAGGTTCGACAATGTCGCCGGCCCGTCTGCGCCCTGCATGGCGGGAACGGCCTGACCTTGCCCGATCTCGCTCAAGCTTCGCGTCGGGCTGTTGCCTTCGGAGAAAGTTGCCGCCCTCTCGAGAATTCCATCTTCCACAATCGTGAAATCCTCCGGATGAAGCCCCGTAATGTAACGGCCCTGCTTATCTGTGACCGCAACATTCAACTGGACCATATTCACCACGACGTGAATATCAGGATTTGCCTGCGCCGAAGCGCGCCCTGCCCCGGCAAAAGCGGCCGCTAGCGAAAGCACCACTACCAAACTGCCTTTCCTGACCATGGCTGGGAATTCCTCCTGATGTAACACGTAGAAGCTCCAATGATCGGCTCTCGGGCGTGAAACGGTTACTGCCGCGCGCTGCTGAGCGCCGAGGGCGCGCCCAGCTTCCCTGCCTTGAACGCCGCTCCGGTCTCATGCATGGCACGTAGCAATGCCGGCCAATCTTCGAAATCGGTGGCAAAAATCTTTTCGATCATCGCCAGGGTGAGTTCGGGCACGATGCGATTCAACATGACGGGAGAATATCCGGCCTCATCCGCCAATCGCGCCCAATAAAGATTGGGGGAATCCCACGACTCCGCAAGGAAGCGGTTCGATTCGCCCGCAAAAGGAGGCATGGGCGCGACATTGAGCAATTCCAATCCATAGTTCTGGGCCATGATCGGATGCGGCGTCCCGAAATCATGCGACAACCGGCTCCAGCTCACTTGCTCCGGATGCTGCCGCGCCAACTCCCGCAATTCCTCGGTGGCACTGCCCAAAGCGCCCGCCTGGTCCCCATTTTTGAGTTGGAATTCGGCGGCCAGATAAAAGGTGTCAGCCGGCATCATCCGGGAAACCAGTTCTTCGGCATGGCCATTTTCGATTGCCTGCTGCACCTCCCTGAGACTCAGCGGCAAGAGCCGGTCGGAGAGGATGTCGAGCACTTTGCCGCGCAACTGTTCGTCTTTCTGAGCCGCAACCAGAAGTTCCTCCCCCGCTTTCTGATAAAGCGCGACTGCGTGCAACTCCAGCGGGCTGATGTCCCACCAGCGTGGAACGGTTGCGCTGGTGAGCAGTTCAGGCGTCACCTCGGACCACACCAGCGCCTGCACACTGTTGGGCGCGATGAAATCCTCTTCCAGCGAGGCCAGCGCATACGGCAGATCTGCCAGAGAGCCGACGAAGTGCGCTCCGCCTCCTGCGGGCGTACCTTGTCCCACCAGTTCCGGCGACTGCCAGAGCGTTTTCATGCCGCCAATGCTTTCGCCGGCAAAATCGTGCGAGCGCACAAACAGCGGATTATTGTGCAAGGCCTGCGCCCCGGGCGGCTCATAGTAGGCATAATTCAAGCCCACCAGCGTATCGCGCAGGAACGACGCAAGCTGGCCGCGCGCCTCGTCAATCTGCCCGCGAGAAACCGTCGGAGACTTCAGCACTCTCGGCAGGTCGGAGTGCATCTCTGAGTCGGTGTGGTGATTGTTGTAAATCCCGGCGGCCCATTCGGTTCTCTCGCCGTTGGTAAAAATCGGCCGCGGCATTTCGAACTCGCGGGTCTGAGACGCCAACATGGCGACATACTCTTCCGGATGATTGCCCTTCGCCTTTTCTGCCAGGCCGTCGTCCACGGCCAGAAGCGTATCGAGCGACACCAAACGCTGGTCGTCGAGCACAGATCGGATGCGGTTGGCGACCTCGCGGTGCATCTGCAATCCTTCCGTCGTTTTCTGCTCGGGACCGGCCAGCAGTTCGATGATTTCGTCCTGCGAGCCGCGCGGCTTGCCCGTGGAAAACCGGAACAGCTCGTTCAACGACGTTCTGCCCGCTTCGAATACCTGTACCTCGGAACGAATGCCCGAGAACGGGCTGATTACGCGCTGCCAGGAATCGTTCAGATGTGAGCTTGAGATTTGTCCCTGCCGGGCCAGAATCTGCCAGATTCCGATATTGGCCTGGAGAATTCCGAAAGCGTTTCCGCGATATGCCATCGGGATCCGGTTGAGCGCCTGCGTCACTTCCAGAAAGTGGGCGATCGAATCGTCATTCAGTTCCGGAAATTCGGAGAAGATCCGGTACTGGTCGCTGAAATCCTCGAACTTGCGGGCCAGCAGGCTCACCGTCGAAGGCGACAGGCGTTGGCCGGCCGCTCGCCTGCCATCCATTTCGCTGATCATCATGAAGACTTGCAACGGGCCGCTCTCCGTGGGGGCCCGGGACAATGCGAACATAGTCTGAATCAGGTCGTCGGACTGGCTGATCTTGCCGTCTCGCCGGGTCCACCTGCGCACAAGATTTGCATTGTGCGATTGCCCAAGGAATTCCTGCCAGACCTTGATGCCGCCCGGAATCAGCGGACCGCCCGACTCATCGAAGCGAAGACGAGTCGCCAGCAGCAACATTCCGGGCGCCGGCCGGAACGCTCCGCGAATGGCCCCGCCGGCGGCCTCCGGGGCCCGAAGGCCGCTATAAAAGAAACGCAATCGGCGCGCGTCCGTGAAATATTCCTGCTGTTGCTGCGTTGCCCGCGAAAGCACATCGAAATAGGCTGCCAGCCAGCCTTTGTCTTTGGCCAATAACCTGGGGATGAACGCGGCCGCAGAGGATGGGCTCGCCCCCACCAGGTCTTTCCACGCAGCTTCCGCGCCCGCTCCTCCCGGAACCCGGACCGTCCCCGAGGAAATCGCGATCTCCCTTCCATAGAAGTCGAGCACCGCGGCATAGGGCAGCAGCTTCCTCACGCCCATCGATTGCTGAAGGAAGTTTCTGGTTTCAGGATCGAGCCGCGAGAGCGCCCAATACAAACGCGCCACCGCCGGGTCGTTCAGGATCGTATCCAGCAGGTCTTTACTGAGTTCCACATAGTTCTTCTTGCTGGCCCTGGTCCAGTCGCCTTCGGCAAAAATCACCGGCACTGCGCTCGAAGAATAGGCGTACTCGAATGGCTTTCCACCCTGAAGCGTTTGTTCGAGCTCGGGCAAGGGAAAGCCGGAATCAATCGCCAGAAAAGCCCGCTCCGGATCTTCGGTCAGCAGCGTAGTTTCGGGCTTGCCGCAAATTCCGCGGGTTCGATATCCCAGTATGCGCAGAAGCTGCGTCGCATCATCACAATTCGCGACGTGAATCACCATTCCGCTCTGCGACGCCAGAGCCGACAATTCGCGCGCCTGCACCACATAGCGGCGAAGCAGAACCAGGAACTCCGTAGGATGGTCGGCGTGCTCGTATCCCTCGGTAAACGCATTTCTGCTCAACAGAGGGAGGACTTCCTCCGGCGAAACCTTCTGGCTGATTCCCGCCATTCGCAGAAACGACCGCTGCGGCCCGGGAATCACAAATTCCGATGGGCTTTGCGCCCAGAGGCTACCCGCAAGAAGAGAGAGCGTCGCCAGGAACGACAAGCAGAGAGAAGACTTCACGGCTGGACCCCTTCGGTGCAGCGCGGCTTATTTCACCTGAACCCTGACCGGCGGAGTCAAGGTGTGTTCACTTGGCGCGGCCGAAAGTTCCCGAGAGACCCGACCCAAGGTGAGAACAAGCCTTGCGCACGATTTCAATGCCCGAAACCATACTCCAGATTGAACGCCGGTTCCAAGTATTTTTTGGAACAATATATGGAAAGACGCCGAAATGGGATTGTCCAGCGTAAGTTTTTACATTGTCACCAGACCAACGAAGACAAAACAGAAGGCGCGGGCGCAGGAGGAAAGAATAATGGGATGCGGACAGCTTTTCCCGCATCCCATTGGGTTTCGATCGGCCCGGTCCAGCCGGCCGATCCTTTGGCCGATCCTTAAACGGGCGTCAGATTTACTTGTCGGTCTTACTTGTCGGTCTTCCCTTTCACCACGCCGACGCCGGTACAAAGGTCGTATCCGGATTTGGCGCTGTGGGTAGCGCAGCTTCCCGACTTGATGTCCGTATAGGCGGAGGTCACGGCGCGGTCGTTGTAGACCTCGGTAAGTTCCGCGTTTGTATTGGACTTAAACGATCCGGTGCTGTTGATCACGCCCGCCAGGGTGGGAGAGGCAACACTCGTGCCCCAGACTTCCAGCCATGAGTTGTAACAGCTGGAGTCATATACGTAGACCGGGGAGTTCGAACTCGAATCGGAAGCAAGATCTGGGGTGCCTCGCTTCGAGCCAACCACGCTCGAAACCGCGCTCTGATAGGACGGACGGCCTTCGTACTTGCTGGTGCCGCCGCCGCAGCCAGTGCCGCAAGTGCTCGTGCCGACCTGGTTGGTGTAGTTGCCCGAGCTGTCGCGGTTGATCTGGGTTCCGCCGGCGGAGATGACATTCGGCGAAGCGCTCGGATAAATCAATCCCGAAGCATCGCCAGAGGACGCAAAGTAAACCACGTTCGCCTGCGCAAAGTGGCTGTCGTCGCCTGTTTCGCCGCTGAACTCGCTTCCGCCCCAGCTCATCGAGACTTCGCCCTTGCCGCCGTGATTCTTGATGTAGCTATTGGCAGCATCAACCGCGGCATAGAGATCTGTATTCGAGTTCGAAGCCGCCTCCATCAACACAATCTTCGCTTTCGGAGCCATTGCATGGGCCCACTGTACGTCGAGCGCTTCCTCGCCTTCCCAGCCGCTCGCGCAGGCATTGGCCGGCTTCTTGCCGCTCGCGTACTGCACGGTGAAACTCGCGGTTGGAAGCCCCCACTCCGTAGAGAACGTCCCCAAATCCGCCGCCGCGCTGGGATCGTCGTACGCATCGACGATCACAATCGTCTGGCTGCCTCCGCTGGCCAGTTTCGTCGCCGTCGCGACCGGACATCCCGCGGTATTTGCAGCCAGTCCGTAGATGCAGGCGATCGAGCCGGGAGTTTCAATCGTAATGCCTGCTGGAGGCGAATCCGGGGTGAAGCTGGGGTCCGGCACCCGCATGTAATAGTTGGTGTGCATCCGGTGGCCGGCGTCGCCGGGCCGCTCAATGCTCGACTGCGGGATCAATACGTTGCTTTGGTCTTGCGCAACCGCAAATGTCGCAGCCGCAAGCAGGGCGATGGGCAGAACCGCTTTATGCATGGAACCTCCGGGAATTTCCTGGGATGAAGACGGGACGTTTCAAAACTTAGCCGAACGATTGTCTGCTGCGTGACGATTGCAAGTCAACGCCGAAAAGGCCGCGGGCTGGGGTCGAAAGTACATGCGCCGGATTTCGCTGGACGCTGAAGAGCGCATCCAGCAGCTCTTTGGCCATCAATCGCGATCATTTGCTAACCGGACCTTAGCGAACTAGTCTATCTTCTTTAACGCCTCACCCCCTGAAGGAGCACCTGAATGAAGCACGTGGTCGCGGTCTTGCTTGTCATCATGACGCTGTCGTTCCATGCTTTCGCCCAGGAACAAAAACAGCCGGCTACACTGCGCGGCGTTCTGCTTCAGGAGCTCAAGAGCGTTCACAACGCCGAAAACTGGTTTGCGCCGGTCAGCGTTGCCGTGGACGGGCTGACCGCAGAACAGGCCAGCTGGCAACCGCCGTCGGGCGCGCACTCCGCCGGACAGCTCACCTATCACCTGCTGTTTTGGAATCGCCAGAGCCTGGCAAAATTAAAGGGAGAATCTCCGGAGAAGTTCGGGGGCGACAACAACGAGACTTTTGTGAAGTTCGACGCCAGGCAGTGGAGCGACACGGTCAAGCAACTCGACCAGGTAATGACAGACCTCGAAGAACTGGTTGAAACCGCCGACGAGCAAAAGCTGGCCGCGATCGCGCCCACCATCGCCAACATCTCAACCCACACTGCCTATCACGTTGGCCAGATTGTCTACGTCCGCAAGCTGCAAGGCTCATGGAATCCTGAGAAGGGCGTGAAGTAGCCGTCCGACGGCAGTCTAAGCGATCAAGGCCGGTGCCGAGTCGGCAGCAGAGTCCCCCGGCCCTAGATGCCCGCGTACCAGGCGTAGCCGCCCTCGGGAGCGGATGAGCCCAGTCCTTTCCCGAACGATTTCAGGCTATCGGTCAGGGTGAGACGGGTAATGTATTTGACGCTCTTGTAGCCGAGCTGCCGAGGAACTCTCAACCGCAGCGGGCCTCCGAATGGAACGGGCAGTTCTGCTCCATTCATTCTGTGAGCAAGGAGCGTCTGCGGATGCAGCGCATCGGCCATGTCGATGCTCTCCCACCAGTCCGGCTGAATGGAACGGTAAACCACATAGCGCACCTGCGGCAAAGCGCCCACTCGGTGGAGAATGTAAGAAAGAGGAACTCCTCCCCACTCGGCGATGTAGGTCCATCCCTCTTCGCAGCCGATCATTGTGACATGAGAACTCACGGGAAAACTCTTGATCTCGGCCAATGAAAACGCCGTCGGACGCCCCGCCATACCGTCGACAGTCAAGCGCCAGTCTGTGAAACCTGCGGTCTGCATGCGCTGAAACTCATCGCCGAGAGGAGCTACCTCGTTCGCAAAGGGCTTTTCTGAAATCTTATCGCGGGAGAATTCCCGCGCCAGCGCATGTTGCCCCAACAGCCGCTGGGCGGCATAAGTCAGCGTTTCGCCCGCCCCATAGACTCCGCTTGAATCCGGAGGAACGAGCCCATGCTTCCGCGCGAAACTCGCGGCCAGCGCGATCCCGGAAACACCCGCTGCGGCTCCGGCTCCCATCGTGATCAGCTTGCGTCGAGAGATTTGCCTCATAGTTTCACTCCGTCGTGGGTACCACGACACTGGCAAGCTTCGCTTGGCCACCGGTCGAGGGGGATGTGCTTGCGTCAACGCCGCCGGTAATCATGGCGCGCATCCGGCTTCGAAAGCCAGCCACAAAGATCATCGCAACGTGGACCACCAGGAAAATCGTCAACAGAATCGTCACGATGAAATGCAGGGAGCGCGCCGTCTGATGTCCGCCCAGGAGCTTCACTGTCAGCGGAAACGCGGCGTCGAAGCCGAACGACATCGCCAGCCCCGTCCAGATCATCAGCGGAAACAGCACGAAAATCACGATCAGGTACGAGACGCGCTGGAGCACGTTGTACGACCATGCCTCGTCCGGCCCCGGTCGCTTGAAGCGCAAATGCTCGATGCAGGAAGCGGTGACCGATCGCACGGACAGGTCAGATGTCTCAGGCCAGAGATTGCGCCGGAAGTGTCCGCTCACAAATCCCCAGATTACGTAGAGCAATCCGGTCGCAATTGCCAGCCATGCTGCCTGGAAGTGAAGATACCGGCTCCAGCCATTCTGATCTGGAAGGGTATAGCCATAGCCCGTCGGAACCGTGTCTCGCGACGATGGAAGATGAAGATTCAGCCACGGCTTCATGTTCACGTTGCCGGTTTCACCCCAGTAGAACCGTGGATGCGAAAGAACGATCTCGGCTCCAGTTATCAAGAGAGCCAGAAAGGCAATCGTGGTGAGCCAATGCGTAACCCGCACCAGCGCTGCGTGGCGCGGCCGCTCAGATTCCTGCATGGCAACCGCCGTTTGCTCTCCAGGCTGATCGGCGATGGGGATCGTCGCACTCATGCTTGCTGGGCCTCGACATCCGGCCGATGCCAGATTCTACAGCGGAATCGGCGGCGTCGTGAGCGTTTCTTCCGGGAGGGCGGGAGTGAAGTCCGATTTGTTCCAAGGCCCATTAATTGGGCGGAATCAGTACTGCAACCGATGCCACACACTTCCAAGTGTGATTGATATTGACCCAGGTGTCGAGAAAACGCTCGCGCTGCGTGACGGGCTTGCCCTTGACGATGCTCTTTGTGCGGAAGATTCCCTGCACTACCGCCGAGTCTCCATATATTTCAACGCCGCTGCGTTCGGTCACGGCCTGCGAAGGTGCCTGGTATCCCGCAGATTTCAGGCCGGCCAGAAATTCGTTCTTGGTCTGAATACTGCCGTCAATGTCGATGGAGACGAAGGTTTCGTCCAGAAGCAGGTCCAGGGCCTTGGTGTCATTGGTTTCGAGGGCGCGGTTCCAGGAATTGTCCAGCGCCAGCACCCGCGCGCTCTCGTCAGCGCGCGCCGAAGTTTGCGCAACGGCACCAGGTGTCCATAGGCAAATTCCAACGATAAGAATGAGAAACGGCTTCATGTCCCGGATGCGATGGATTCTACATCGAGACGGGAAGTTTTCTTGTGGAATCTGGACCAGGCCCCGGCGAGCCCCGACCAGCGCTTTTCAGCGAAATCACGCCGGCCGCTGATTCATCTTTCGGAATTGCGCCCTTTTCAGTACGCCCAATAAGGCCCCGATCCTCCGGGAGTACTCTGCCCTTGAATCGCAGTGAATACATTACGCCCGTAGAAAAATGGCAAACCCCAATCGAAGCCGCTGATGGAATTGGGGCCGGCGAGAGCCGGAAATACGAATGCGGAGGGGTTGTTGTTGAAAAGATTGTCGGCGTTGGCCACGCTGAAATCGATCGTGCCGCTGGTCGCATTGGTTGCGCCCTCTGTGACCGCCGAGAGACTCTGCGTCGTGGGCGGGCAATAGAAATCACCGCCCGAGCACGCCACAATTCCCGTCAAACTGGAAGTCAGAAAAAAGAGTCCGTTCGATCCGCTATCGATGAAACTCTGGTTGTAGGCGACATTCTTGTAGCTGGTGATGAAATTTCCGAAGTCGTCAACGTTGTAAATCGAGGCCGAGCCCAAACCGTTGTTCGACTGCGTTCCGATGCCAAAGACCAGCGAGCCCGTAAGCGAGGGTTCAGGCGCAGAGGCCGCCGGCAGTTCGATAATGACGCCGTTATTGTCTTGCGCGAAGAGTGCGACCGGGTTTTGCACCTGCTGCGACAGGGACTCGCTGATCGCCGCGCATCCCGCGGACGGGCACTGATAATAAAGTCCGGGATTCGACGCGCCTGTCAAAGTGCACGCTCCGCCGCAATCCTGCGCGAATACGCCGATGCCCAGAATGCCGTTGGCGCCCAACGCGGTGACCGTATCCATGGCAGCGCCTTGGCTGGAGCACGCCGCGGGCACCGCAAATGCCGACTCGCCGATGACCTGCACCGGCAGCGACGCGGCCGTCTCGCCGGAGATCTGCACATCCGCGGTTTCGACCGGGCCCCAGGTGAATCCGCTCACAAACGGCAGACACTCCGCCACCGGATTGCCGTCCGTTGATGTTTGTTGCGCGAGTGAAACGGTCAATGCTGTCGAGAGAATGCGCAAGCCGGACGAACCTGTATCCACCAAAACGTTGTCAATGGTCTGGCACGAGGTGCTTCCCGGCGCACAGACGGTAACGCTGGTGAAGATTCCGTTGGCGTAGTTTGCGTCCACGCCGGAATTCACCGAGATGGCTTGCACATTCGACCCGGAAGTTGCCACCGGAGTAGTCGCCGCGTTGGTGTGGGCGCTGCTGCCTCCGCAGGCCACGGAAACAAGCGCCAGCGCGCAAGCCACGAAAAGCAGAAGCGCAGTCACGAGTTTCATTGCAGCTTCTCCGCGTCCACACCCTGCGGCAGCATGTCCGGAACGTACGCGCGTCCGGCAAAGGACCGCATGTGCCCTCCCGACTGCACAACCAGCCCAGGCTGCTGAATCATGAGCGGACGACGCCCTGACCGCGCACTCTGCTGCACCCGCGCTGCGCTCTGATACTGCTCGAAATATCCCGCCAGGATTTGCCGCATGTCCGGAGGCCACGGCCCCTGCCACGCAACGGCGAATACTTTTCCCGACGCCGAAACGTATTCGCGGACGACGGTCCCGGCAGGGCTTTGAATTTCATGCACCGCGTAGGCCTGCGCTTGTGTGATCCGTAAAGCTCCCTGCATGTGGGCGCGGTCGGATTCCACCGAACTGACGTCCTGGCCGAGCCCGGCAAATGCGGGCAGTGCGGTGAGAGCTAAGGAGCCGATAGTTGTGACGATCGCAAGCCGGAAGGCGGTGCAATGCTGTTTGAAAAATGTATCCAAACTCAGAAATCACTCCTTAGATGAGGACGCGGCAGCGGCGCGGACCTGTAGGCGCGGATCGGAAGTAGTAATGATTTAGAGGTACACCGGCCAAAACAGGTTGCCAGAGGCACAGGCAGGGCGGCGCTTTTTCCGTAGAGTCAGTGCGGAAACAATCAGGTCGAGTGCCTCCGTGGTGAGCTTCAGGGACGCGATCGATCCCGCGCTCTAAAGCTCTCCCTGGCCTTCAAGATGGGTTGCTCCGGCCCTTATGCATTCAGGTTTGCACTCCACCCATAACCTGTGTCCCCGGGATGTGTTTCTTTCCCCATCGCACGAGGGCGAGCAGAACGTCGCCTAAGGATTTTCCCTTATTGGTCAGCTCATACGAGTAGCGCACTGGATGTTCCTGGTATGCGGACTTGGCGATGATGCCCGCTTCTTCCAATTTCTTCAGGCGATCCGCAAGGATGTTTGTGGGAATGCCTTCGAACGAATTCTGCAACTTTCCGTAGGTCGCACCGCCCCGCAGCAAGTCGCGAACTACAAGCAAAGACCACTTGTCGCCCACCAGATCGAGGGTGCAGGCAACCGCGCAGCGTGAGCGGGGAAACTCCTGCGCTTCCCTTTTTCCCTTAATCTCTTTCGATTTCTTGCCAGGCCGGGTGACTTGCATAATGAAAGTCAGTATGCTACATTCACGTGTAACTTGCAAACTGCAAGTGACTATAGGTAGAGAGGAGTCAAGTCATGGCACACACGGTTTCGTCGCAACTCTATCGGCCCACCATTCCCGCGATTTCCGGGATAGGCGCTTTCGTCACAACTATTTTTCTTGCATGGGGCGCGCTTGTCGTTATCCTCGGCGCACGCAGCGCCTTCGTCACGCAACCCGGCGCGCCCCCGCTGGGATTGCTGATTGGCCTGGTGGCACCGTTAGCCCTCTTTCTCGTCGGATATTCGGCGAGCCGGACGGTGCGGGAATTTGTTCTCTCGGCGGACCTTCGCTTCATCGTGGGCATCCAGGCATGGAGATGGGCCGGCTTCGGGTTTCTGACCCTGTACACCTATCGAGTCTTGCCCGGAATCTTTGCCTGGCCGGCAGGGCTCGGCGATATGGCGATTGGCGTGACGGCCCCATTCGTCCTGATGGCCCTTCTTCGCCGCCCCGGGTTCGCAGGGAGCAGGAGCTTCGTGGCCTGGAATCTTTCCGGCATTCTGGACCTGACCGTAGCTGTGAGTATCGGAGCGATTGCCCCGATGGTCGATCCCAATTTCTACGGGACGGTTTCATCCGCTCCTATGGCGCAGCTGCCGCTGGTGCTGATTCCAACATTCCTGGTACCGATGTTCGTGATCCTGCATTTGACGGCGTTGTTTCAGGCGCGACGTTTCGCCGCGATCAGCCCAAATTCGTGATTGGCCTGTAAACTCGTTCGGACAATGTAAGCCCCGCCGAAAGGCGGGGCTTTGGTTCATTGGATCTTGGCGAAGCAAGGTTGTGAAGAGTTGTGGGTCCTTGCTCCCGGAGGGACCACTGAAAATAGTCCGCCAGTCCACTGGCGGGATGCCCCAGGCCAAATCCAACTCAGTCCCGTCGGGACACGTGAAAGGCCCGCCCAACATATAGATAAATATAAGGAAGGAAGGCGTAGCCCGTCGGTCACCTGCGGCGACTCGGCGCGACGCGATAGAATGATCTCAATGGCTACCGCGAAGCGCAAGAAGGTATCGGCACCACCCACCTCTATTAGGGGTAAGTCCGCGACGAACCGGCTCCTCGATACCATGCGAGGCGTTATTGATGAGGGCGCGCGCGGAATGACGCCAAAAGACCTGGAAGAGTCGGAAAGAAAGTTCAACGCCGCCCTGGACCGCGCTGTTGCCTCTCGGAAACGACGGCGCGAAACTGCTTAATCACATCCCTTAATTCACTTGCCGTTATCTTCGGCTTCGCCTCTTTCACCGAAACAATAAATTCCGACTCGTCTTCCGGCACTCCTTCTTCCAAGAACTTGCGCACACGCGCGATCATTCTTTCAGTGCGTTCTGTTGTTTCGTCGGTATAGAACGGTCAGGATCGCGGCGTGTCCGAGTCCATTTGCTCGTCGACTCGCCGAATAATAACAGGGCGCCTCATCGTACCGCCTGCTATAGCCGGAAAGTACTGTCGCAAGTTGGAACGGGAACGTCCCGTGTCCCCAGGTTTGTCCCAAGGTTTGTCCAGGTTTGTCTGTCCCCAGGTTTGTCCCAGGTTTTAGAAACGGTTTCATGTTTCGGATGCGTTGGATTCTACATCCAGACAAGAAATGCTCCTTGCGGATTGTGAACAATCACTTTTTCTGAAAACGAGAACGGCCTCTGTTGAGGCCGTTCTTGTCTTATTAGAATGCTTTTCGCTAGGGAGTTACGGTCACGAGCGACGTAACCTCCACCCCTTCCGCGGTTGCGGTTACAGTAGAGCTTCCCGGGATCCTGCCTGTCACCAGGAACGAGGCTGAACTTTGCCCGGCAGGAATTACCAGTTGAGCCGCCAGAGTCACGCAACCGTTCGGGTCTATGCAACCTACGTTGCGCTGAGCCAAGACGACCGGCGTATCTGCTGCAACCGGAGAACTCGTAACCGCTGTCAGCGTGATCTGGCCGCCCACCGCCACACTCGCGCTTGAGGGTGTGATGTGTACGAGTGTGGGTAGAGGTCCAGGAATACTTACGGTCTCGAGCTCCGCAAGACTGAATCCCAATCCTTCGAGAACCATTCCATATGCGTTCACACTGGTTCCGAGAGCTGGTGCCGGCACCGAGCCTAAATTCACGTTCACGCTCGAATAAGCTGCGCCGTTATAACTACTATCCTGGGGCGAAACATCCAAAGTAATTTCAGTCGGACTGACATAGATCACCTGTACCTTCATGAACGCCGCAACGTAGCCGGTATTCAAAGAGCTTTGATCGAGTTGATAAATTGTGGCGGGACAATACGAGTTGCCGCCAAACGAAACGTTGGGTATGGTCGGACAGGGATCCACAGCATCGGGAATGCCGTCGCCGTCAGTATCCAACTGTCCGCCACCACCGCCACCACCGCCGCTGTTAGCCGTGCATACCGGTTGTGACGAACCATTGAATCCGACCACAGACTGTCCACTTGGGCACATGAAATTCGCATAGCCCGTTGTGCCGCTTGGCCCAGCCGGCCCAACTGGCCCTTGAGGTCCGGTCAAGCCCATCAATCCCATTGCACCTTGAGCACCTTGTCCTCCCTGCGGTCCAGCTACACCTTGCAGTCCCTGAGGACCGGCTGCGCCTGGGTCACCCTTGGCTCCGGCAGGTCCCGTTGCTCCTGCGGGACCCGGGGCGCCGGTGGCCCCTGCTGGTCCAGTCGCACCCGTGAGACCTTGCGGGCCTGCGGGGCCCGGAGCTCCTTGTGGGCCCTGGGGGCCGGGAGGGCCTTGGGTGCCGCTGCCGCCGCCGAGAGCGACTTCCAACTCCGGCCCGTTGCCGGTCAGCAAGCTTTCTTTCGCGTCAAACGAGAAACTGCCTTGCGATCCAGCCGTCAGGGCCAGCGCCACGCCGTTGTTCGCAATGCTCCCATTGATCCATCCCTGAGCCAACGCAGTGATGTCGATCATCACAAACTGATTCCAGTTCGCAGTTGTGATCGACACTGGATGTCCGCCCGTCGCCGACCCGCCCAGCAGCGGAGCGCTGTTGTACGTCACGGTACTTTCGCCCCACGCTGTATTGAGCTGATACACGTCGAAGCTGCCGTTCTTTGCGACGGCGTCTACATACAGGCGCAAAGTCGCCTTGCTGATGGTCGCTCCGGCGGGAATCCCGGAGAGATTAAACTGCACCAGGCTGTTCGAACCGACACCTACGACCAGAATGATGCTCGGCCCATAATTCTGTTTGGGGGTTATGTTGCTGACAAAGGTGTCTGCGCTCGGAGGCGCCTGCGCCGACAACGAGGGCACAAGCACCAGCAACGCGAGAAGTGAAATGACAATGACAAAGAGTTTCCCTGCACGGACACCGCGACCGTGCACACGAATGACGCCCAATCCTGCCATGATTGATCTCCGGAACCGAAATTTTCGGACTGCGGCTCCGGGGAGGCCACCCAGCGAACGCTGGACGGTGCCGCTTACATAGTGCAAGACTTATATGCCGGTCCATGCGCGGGGTCAATCGTTTTCGGCCTTTCCATAAGAATTCTGGGTGGGCCCTGGAAGCTTCAAAGTGTTTGAGCATGTCCAGTACAAATCGCCTGTCCCCTTCGACCTCAAATTGTTGGTCGCCCCTCGATATTCGAACCCGATAGGTCTGAGTCATCGTGATCCTCGCAGCGAATCGCACTTGTAAAATCTGCGAACTATCTTAGGTAATAGGTTTGTTAAATGACAAAGAAAAGCCCCACCTTTCGGCGGGGCTTCGTTTTTGCTAATCGGGAAGCTTGCGGCACGGCTGAAGCCGTGCCCTTCCCGATTCGTTCTTAGTACATGTCGCCCATGCCGCCGCCGCCGTGTCCACCAGGGGCTGGAGCTTCCTTCTTTTCGGGAATCTCCGCTACCAGCGCTTCGGTGGTTAGCATCAGGGACGCGATCGATCCGGCGTTCTGAAGCGCGGTGCGCACGACCTTTGTCGGGTCGAGCACGCCTGCCTTGACCAGGTCTTCGTACTCGTTCGAGAAGGCGTTGAATCCGAAATTGCCTTCCTTCGACTCGAGCACTTTGCCCAGGACCACAGCACCTTCTTCGCCGGCGTTCTCGACGATCTGGCGCAGGGGTTCGGTGATGGCGCGCTTCACGATGTTGATGCCGATCTGCTCGTCGCCGTCCGCCTTCACCTTGTCGAGTGAAGCGGCGCAACGGGCCAGAGCGACTCCGCCGCCGGGGACAATTCCCTCTTCCACGGCTGCGCGCGTCGCGTGCATCGCATCTTCCACGCGGGCTTTCTTTTCCTTCATTTCGGTTTCGGTTGCGGCGCCGACTTTAATGACGGCTACGCCACCGACCAGCTTCGCCAACCGCTCCTGCAACTTCTCGCGGTCGTAGTCGCTGGTGGTCTTTTCAACCTGGCTGCGGATTTCACGGACGCGGCCTTCGATCTCGGCATGCTTGCCTTTGCCTTCGACGACCGTCGTGTTGTCCTTGTCGATGGTGATCTTCTTGGCCTGCCCGAGGTCGCTCACCTGAACGTTCTCGAGCTTAATGCCGAGATCTTCAGTGATGGCCTTGCCGCCGGTGAGGATGGCGATGTCCTGCAACATGGCTTTGCGGCGATCGCCGAAGCCGGGGGCCTTGACGGCCGCGACTTGCAGCGTGCCACGCAGCTTGTTGACGACGAGTGTGGCGAGCGCTTCGCCTTCGACGTCTTCCGCGATGATGAGGAGCGGTTTGCCGCTCTTCGCGATCTGCTCGAGCAGCGGGAGCAGGTCTTTCATCGAGCTGATCTTCTTTTCGTGGATCAGGATGTAGGCGTTGTCGAGCGAGGCTTCCATGCGCTCGGGATCGGTGACGAAGTAGGGCGAAAGATAGCCGCGGTCGAACTGCATGCCTTCCACGACTTCAAGCTGGGTCTCGAGCGTCTTCGACTCTTCCACTGTGATGACGCCATCTTTGCCGACCTTCTTCATCGCTTCGGCGATGATCTTGCCGATGGTCTCGTCGTTGTTCGCCGAGATGGTTCCCACCTGCGCGATCATGCTGTCGTTGTTGACGGGCTTCGACAGCTTGTCGATTTCGCCGTTAACGCGGTTGCCTTCCTTATCGATCTTGCCGCAGATGATGGTGACGGCCTTCTCGATGCCGCGCTTCAGGGCCATCGGATTGGCTCCGGCAGCTACGGTCTTGACGCCCTCGCGGTAGATAGCCTGGGCAAGGACAGTGGCGGTGGTGGTGCCGTCGCCGGCGACGTCGGAAGTCTTGGAAGCGACTTCACGCACCATCTGGGCGCCCATGTTTTCGAGCGGGTCGCGCAGATCGATTTCTTTTGCAACGGTGACGCCGTCTTTGGTGATGGTCGGCGAACCGAATTTCTTTTCGATGACTACATTGCGGCCTTTGGGGCCGAGCGTGACTTTCACGGCGTCCGCCAACAGATTGACGCCGCGGAGAATCGCTTGCCGCGACTCTTCTCCGTGAACGATGTGTTTTGCCATTGTGTGTCTCCTCTTCAGTTCTGTTGCAGGATTTACCTGCGGAATGTTGGTTGGGTGCTGTCAGCTATCAGCTTCTAGCTTCTAGCTACTTCTTGCGCCCATGTCATCCTGAGGCGACGCTTTTTGTCGCCGAAGGATCTATGTAACTTGCCGCCGCTCACTCCGAAATGCGAAAGCCAAGCGCCGGAAAGCCGCCACTAGCGCTTCGAGGCCAGTTCCTTCTTGGCCGGAGTGGCTGCGCCGGTCAGGATGCCGAGGACTTCTTCTTCTTTCATGATGATGAAGTCTTCGCCATCGATCTTGATTTCGGTGCCGGAATACTTGCCGAACAGGATGCGGTCGCCTTCTTTAACCGCCAGCGGGAAGGTCTTGCCCTCATCGTTGGTGCGGCCTTTGCCGGTGGAGATGACTTCGCCCTCCTGGGGCTTGTCTTTGGCTGAGTCGGGGATGATGATGCCGCCACGAGTGGTGGAAGCTTCTTCCACGCGACGAACCAGGATGCGGTCGTGGAGCGGTGAAAATTTCGCCATGGTGTGAACTCCTTTCGAGTAGTTGAAATGTGAGCGTGCTTCCCAGAGGAAGCGCTGTAAGCCTATGATTTAGTTGGGAAAGGCACTGCTGTTAGCAGATGAACCTTACGAGTGCTAATTGTAGAAGTGATGGCAAGTATTTGTCAAGTAAATGCGAGAGCGAGGTAGTGGTTGGAAATCGTCCTTACCCACTATCGAAAACGAAGCAGCGGCGCAGCTTGGCTGACGCGTGAGGCCGGTTCAGCGGGAGATCCTTCGCTGCGCCTGAAGAGCGGCTACGCTCAGGATGACCGAAGTCGCGTAAAGGCCAAACTGCACTACCCGAGAGGAAGCCTCAATCAGTCGCCAATGGGGACAGCAGTCTTCGCCCCATTATTTGTTGAAGTTCCCCAAACTTGTAAGGCTACTTTCCTGTCCCGGCCAGCACGACCGACTGTTTTCCGGCGCTGGTATTGTCTGTCACAGTCAAGGTTGCGGAACGGGTGCCCGACGCGGAAGGCGTGAAGGTAACCGTCACAAGACAGGTCGCCAGCGGATTGACCGTCCCAGAGGCCGGGCAGGTGCTGGCGGGCGTCAGCGTGAAGTCCGTTGGGTTGGTTCCGGTGATCGCGATGCTGCTGATGTTGAGTGCGACCGTTGCGCTGGTGTCGGTGAGCGTCGAACTCTTGGCTGCGCTGGTGGTGCCGACGGTTACCGTCCCGAAGCTCAACGAGGACGGAAGCAGCGTAGCCGTTGCCAGCGCGGTGGTGCCGGTGCCGCTGAGCGCGAGCGTCTGTGAACCGGTGCTGGTGTTGTCGAAAACGGTCAAGGTCGCCGACCGCGCTCCCGTCGCAGTTGGACTGAACGTAACTGAGACCGTACAAGTGGTCAGCGGATTGATCGTTCCCGAGCTTGGGCAGGTGGTCGATGAGCTCAGCTTGAAGTCAGCAGCGTTGGCGCCGGTAATAGTGATGCTGCTGATATTCAAGGCGACCGTCGCGCTGGTATCGGCCAGGGTGGAAGACTTGGCCGCGCTGGTCGAGCCCACGGCGAGAGATCCAAAGGAAAGCGAAGAAGGCAAAAGTGTCGCGGTCGCTGTTGAACCGCTGCCCCCTGTGCCAGATAACGCCACCGTTTGAGAGCCGGCAGTGGTGTTGTCGAAGACGGTGAGGGTCGCGGATCGAGCTCCTGAGGCAGCGGGGCTGAACGTGACTGTCACCAGGCAGGTCGCCAGCGGATTGATTGTTCCCGAACTCGGGCAGGTGCTGGATGTGCTGAGCTTGAAGTCCGAGGCATTGGAGCCCGTGATGGTGATGCTGCTGATGTTCAGCGCGATCGTCGTGCTGGTATCGGTCAATGTGGAAGATTGTGCGGCGCTGGTGGAACCGACGCTGACAGTGCCGAAAGAGAGTGAAGAAGGCAATAGAGTGGCGGTCGCCGACGAACCGCCGCTGCCGGTCCCCGACAGAGCAACGGTTTGCGAACCGGTGCTGGTGTTGTCAAAGACGGTCAGGGTAGCAGAGCGCGCACCTGAAGCTGCCGGACTGAAAGTCACCGTCACCAGGCAGTTGGCTTGAGGATTGATGGTTCCGGAACTGGGGCATGTGCTTGACGTGCTGAGCTTGAAGTCGGAGGCGTTGGTTCCGGTGATGGTGATGCTGCTGATGTTCAGGGCGATCGTTGTACTGGTGTCGGTGAGCGTGGAGGATTTTGCAGCGCTGGTCGAACCGACCGCGACGGTGCCGAAGGATAAGGATGCGGGCAGGAGGGTTGCGGTGGCAGTGGAGCCTCCGCTGCCGGTGCCGGAAAGAGCAACCGTTTGTGAGCCGGTGCTGGTGTTATCGAAAACGGTCAGAGTTGCGGAACGCGCGCCGGAAGCCGTGGGGCTGAAGGTGATCGTCACCAAACAGGTGGCGAGCGGATTGATCGTTCCCGAGTTCGGGCAGGTGCTGGAGGTGCTCAGTTTGAAATCCGCAGCATTGGTTCCGGTGATGGTAATGCTGCTGATGTTCAGCGCGATTGTCGTGCTGGTATCGGTGAGCGTGGACGATTTTGCGGCGCTGGTGGAACCGACCGCGACCGTGCCAAAGGATAAAGATGCGGGCAGGAGGGTGGCGGTGGCAGTGGTCCCTCCGCTGCCGGTGCCGGAGAGGGCGACTGTTTGCGAGCCGGCGCTGGTGTTGTCGAAAACGGTGAGAGTCGCAGAGCGAGATCCTGAGGCGCTGGGACTGAACGTGACGGTCACCAGGCAGGTGGCGAGCGGATTGATCGTTCCCGAGCCCGGGCAGGTGCTGGATGTGCTCAGCTTGAAATCCGCGGCGTTGGTTCCGGTGATGGTGATGCTGCTGATGTTCAGCGCGATGGTCGTGCTGGTGTCGGTCAAAGTGGAGGACTTCGCCGCGCTAGTCGAGCCCACGGCTACGGTGCCGAAACTCAGGGTCGCTGGGAGCAGAGTCGCCGTCGCGGTTGCGCCCGTCGATCCGGTTCCGCTCAGCGCGACCGTCTGACTTCCGCCGCTGGCGTTATCGGTGACGGTTAGCGTGGCGGAGCGAGCTCCCGAAGCGCCCGGAGTAAAGGTCACGCTGACGATGCAGGTACCGAGAGCTGCGAGAACTCCCGACGAGGGGCAAGTCGTGGCGGAGGTCAGCTGGAATTCGGAAGCGTTGGCGCCGCTGATTGCGATCGATCGGATGCTGAGCGATAGGGTCAGATTTGTATTGGTTAGGATGGAGGTCATCGCGACGCTGGTTGAACCTACATTGACCGACCCGAAGTTCAGGGTCGAGGGCAGCAAGGTCGCGCTGGGGCCTGAATTGGTGCCCGTTCCGGTAAGGGTTACGACTTGCGGACTGGTGGAATCGGCATCGGTAAAGGTCAATGTGCCGGAGAAAGTCTGCACGGTTGTTGGCTTGAAGGTTACGTTCACGGTGCAGCTTGCGTGGGCAGCCAGGCTGGTGCCGCAGTTGTTGGTCTGCGTGAAAGCCGTCAGGCTCGAAACGATGCTGGTGATGGAAGTCGCGGCAGAGCCGTTGTTGGTCAGCGTCACCGCCATCGGCGAGCCGCTGGTGTTGATCTGCTGGCTGGGGAATGCCAGCAATACTGTGGACAGGCGGAATCCTGGCGCGGGAACTGTGACTTGCGCGGTCACCATGTGGGTGATGTTGCCGTTATTGGCAACGACGGTGAATGGATAGGTACCTGCTGGCGTTGTGGTCAGGGCGGTTAGAGTCAGAGCGGCACTGGCCGCGTTGCCGCCTGAGAGAGAGATCGTTGAAGGGCTGAAGGCTGCGGTGAGTCCGGAGATTCCGCTGGTTCCATCTTCTAACAGGCTGAGCGTGCCAGAGAAATTGAGCGGCGTACCCGTGAGATTGAACGTCGCCTGGCCGACTGGATTCATCGTGAGCGCCGTGTTGTCGATAAACAGCCAATAGTCCGGCATGTCGGGCGTGATGGCGTTGCAGGCCGCGGCTGGATCGGTGCTCGGAGCGGAAAACGTTGAATTCAGATCTTGGCCAGTCGTGGTCTGCCAACCGGAGAAAGTCAGGGGCGAGTCATTTTTGGGCGTGGGCACTTCGAACGCCGCAATCGAATTGCTGGCATTCCACCAGGTGTTGTTGTTGGAGTTGAGCGTGGTCTGAAAGGCAGTCCAGTCGCTGCCGCCGAGAGTGGCGTCGGAGAAAACCTGCTGGGTTGAGCCCACGCCTTCGATCACGTTATTCGTGTTGGTGAAATCGCTGGTGATCAGGTTGTAAACCTGCCCGGTCTGCCAGTTGGTGACTTGAATTCCACCCGGAGTGCCGATGATGGCGATTTGCGTCGGGGCGGCGTTGGCGATGGTGCTGTTCTGGTAAGAGATGTTGGTTGAGTTGCGGATGGAAAAGCCTCCGCCGCCGAGCAGCGCGCTGCTGTTGCAAAGATGGCTGGAGGAAATCGTAATCGGCCCCTCATTTTTTTCACTGAAGGCCGCGGAAACCATATTGTTCGTCGAGACGATATTTGTTGCAGTGATGTTTTGATTGTCCGTGTCCCAATGGATGCCGTAAGCCTGGTTATAGGCAAAAGTCATGCCATTGAGAGTGTCGGAGTGCGCCTGAAATGGATGCGCGCCGCCAACATTGCAGGCATAGAAAGCGCCTTGTCCGCCGCGCCAGTTGTTGAAGCTGGCGGTGTCGTTGGTCCAAAGGCCGTTCAGGGTCTGGGTTTCCTGAAAGCCGCTGTCTCCGTTGTGATTTGAAATCGTGTTTTGCACGGTGAAATTCGCGGAGGGGTTTGCGATCGAGAGGCCCTGGCCGTTGTTCCACTGGATGGCCAGCGTATCGAGCAATACATTGGTGGCGGCGCCGGTAAGACTCACAGCCGCATTGGCGCGGCAGGAGTTCGCATATTGAAATACCAGCCCGCGCAGCACGATGTTGGATGCGCCCACCAAAGTCCAGAGCGCCGGTTCAGTCGCGGTTTCAATGGTTGCGGTATTAACGTTGGTGCCGCTGGGCGGATAGAGGTAAATCGTACCGCCGGTCTGATCGACGTAAAAACTGCCCGGTTGCAGCTGCGTAATGCTGAGCACCTGCGTCATAACGACGCCGTTCACCGCGAGCATGGGCTGTTGCAGAACGATGCTTTGCGCGCCGGGACATCCGGGCGCCTGGGCGCAGGTGGAAAAATTGAAAGTCCAGTTATTGGTGAAGATCTTCGAGTTCCCGGAATAGACCGTCCAGCCCGTCATCACGGTTGCGCCGTCGAGGATGACCGTCCCATTCGTCACCGCCTGAAAAGTCATGGGCAGCGATGTGGATTGAACCGAGTTGCCGATGCTGAGGCTTTCGCGATAGGTCCCCGGCTGAATGTTGACCTGGGTGCCGATCCCCGCCTGATTGTTCGCCACGGCTACGCTGACCCCCTTGCCGATCGTCTGGTATGGATTGGTGATCGTGCCGGTTCCCGTGGTGTCGCTGCCGTGAACGACGTCCACGTAAATGAAGGCGGTTTCGAGGCCCTCATTAATATTGGCTTGCGCGCGGCAAATGGACGAAGTAAGGGCGAAGACACACACGCAGAGGAGCAGGGAGAGATCTTTTTTCATTTTTTGGGACTGCGGCCAGGGGATGTGGGACAGGCAGAGCCTACCGTCCGTCCTTGGACGCGGTCAAGATGAATCATTTTGCTCATGAGTGCATGAGATTGCACTTCGGGAGGCAATCGGCGACGTTTGCCGATTCGGGACATCGGTTCGCGCCCGCTCTTATATTCATCTGATATTCACATGCGGGAATCTTGGCTATTACTTGCTGGTGTTTCACATCTGTCCGAAAGTAAAGGGTGGCGTTGCGATTTTCCAGGGGGGAACGTGCAGCCTATCGTGTGCCTGCGCTGCAGGCGGGAGATTGAGTCGGGACAGAAATCGGTCGCGGTGTACATGTTCGCGCAGACCGTGGGAGTGAAGCCGCGACAGAAGTCATCGGCGAACCGGATTTGTTTTTGTCCGCAATGCGCGGTGTCGCTGGCGATGGGGCCTCCCCCGGAAGGGGCGTTGAATATGGTCGCGTGGGAGATGATCCGCGACATTGTGAGCGCCGAGCCGACGCTGAATCAGGCGGCGTGGGAGAATCTGCGTGGGATCGTCGGATTGTTGCCGGCGGGAGATGAGGAGCCGAGAAGATTGCGGCGGGCGGTGTGACAAGAAGTCTTGTCTGCAAAATGTCGTGTCCTCCAAGAATGTCGTGTCATTCAAAATGTCGTGTCATCCCGAGCGGAGCGAGGGACCTGGGTTCCTGCCTCCGCCGGCAAACACCGAGGTTCCTCGCTACGCTCGGAATGACAGAACGCAAGACTATTCGCTCAGCAATGCAGCCACGTTCTTAACTGCCGCTTCAAGTCCTTCCGCGTTGGTGAATCCTCCTTGGGCCATGTCTTTGCTTCCGCCGCCTTTTCCACCCAGAGTCGCCATTGCCTGATTCAGTAGTGCCGACATGTCGAATGGCTGGCCGGCAGATTGCACGAAGATCAGCGATGGTTGCGGCGACGTGGTTGCCAACAGCGCAATCACGTTGGACGCTGATCGCGTCATTTTCTGCGCCAGCAGCTTCAGGAAATTCATTTCGCGGTTGGCGAAGCTTCTCGTGACGATCTTGCGGCCATTCGTTTCTGGTGTTTCGGCGAGGATCGCCGTGGCTTGGGCTGACGCTAATTCTTCAAGCGAATGCTCACGCTGCTTCCGAAGCGAACGGATTTCTTCCAGCGATTTGCGGGCCTGCAGCGGCACATCGTAGATGTGGGCCGAGAAAAGACCGGCTGCATCGGTCAGCGCGATGTAGTCCTTGCGGGCGGTTGAGACGGCGCGCTGTCCGGCGACGAATTCCACGCGCCATCCCTGGCGGACTTTTTCGAACTTGCGAAGTAAGACGCAGCCGATCTGTCCCGTCTGGTTGACGTGCGTGCCTCCGCAGGCGCTCACATCCACATCGCGGATGTCGATGATGCGCAGGTCGTCGCGCTCGGTCTTCGGCGGCTTGCGCAGGCCCAGCTTCCCCGCTTCTTCCTGTGTCACGAATCGAATCTCAACCGGATGGTTCTCGAGGATGATCTCGTTCGCAAGGCGCTCGGCGGATTCAACCTGCACTTTGCTCAGTGTCGGGATGTCGAGATCGATCGAGCAGTAGTCGTCCGCCATGTGAAACGAAACCGTGTGCATGTCGTACAGCCGGATGAAGGCCGCGCTGAGCACGTGCTGTCCGGAGTGCTGCTGCATGTGATCGCGGCGGCGGAAGCTGTCGATTCTGGCATGAATGTGCGTGCCCGTCTTCAGCGTGGCCTTGTCGAAATCGCGCTCGGCTTCGAAATAATGGACGACGCGTCCGTCTTCGGCGTCAGCGACTTCGGTGACTTTGAGTTGCGCGTCTCCGGCTGTGATAGTGCCGGTGTCGTGGATCTGGCCGCCGCTGGTGGGATAGAAGGCGCTGCGGTCAAGAATGAGCGACGGGCGCGGGGAGTCGGCGATCTCGCGGACTTCGGCGTCGAAGTCGTAGAGGAAGGAGTCGTGGTAGTAGAGGCGGTCGGTCATGGGAAATTTATTTTAGCCACAGAGAACACGCAAGAACGCGCGGGAGAACGGCTTCATAGTGTCCAATGCGCGCCTTGATGTCGAATTGCGTTTCAGCAATGCGGTGCTAATGGCTTCGACAGCCCTTGAAATTGCAGCCACTGGTCCGGCCCCTCTTCGGACGGGAGCACCCGAAATATAACTCGCCAGTCTTGAGAGATTTCCGGGCTACCGTTTCTGGCCAACCGCACTTGGGACACGGCCCAGCTTTTTCCTTATGGACTGTAGGGTGATCCATCGGGCTTTTCATAATACAAAATTGTAACGCGGCGGCTAGTTCGCTAACATCGGAGTGTAGAGGTACTCATGTTAAGCCGCCCCAGGTTACTTCTCGTGGCAACAGTATCCGTATTCGTCCTGTTAATTCCGCACCACGTATTCGCCCTTGGCTATTCAGCCTTGGATGGAAATGAGTTGCTCAAGCAATGCACGGCTTACACAAATCTATTGGACCTCCGCAGTGCGCGGGATACTAGCGACCCAGAGGTTCTTCGTGCCATGGCGGGAGGCGATTTCGCAAACGGAGCGCACTGTTTGGGCTATGTTACAGGCGTCGTAGATGACTACTTTAATTGCCAAGCCAACGAGGCATCGACAACTGCCGCGCTTGACCCAACCAAACACTTCTGTTTGCCCGATGGCGTCACCCCGAATCAAACGGTGCGAGTAGTGGTGAAATGGCTGGAGGACCATCCCGGCCGCCTACACGAAAGAGCCGTCGAACTTGTACTTGGCGCGTTAAAGGATAACTTTCCTTGTCACAAGAACCGTTGAAAGGCGAGCAGAATTGCTTTCCAGGCAAGTTTGGACACACCAGAGACTTCGAAGCATCTTCCTCAGTAGGGCCCAATGATGCCGCCGATTTGGCGTGTCGCAGGCTTCTTCGATTGCGCCGGCGAGGCGGACAGGAGTGTCCGCCCCACATTAGCCGTGGCAGCATCCAGCACTTCCAGATATTTCAGGCCGCTGCCGGTGTTGAAGAGGACTACCGTGTCCTCGGGCTTGAAGAATCCACTGGCGCGGAGCTTGCGGTAGGCGACCAGGCTGGCTGCGCCTTCGGGGGCGGCGAAGATGCCTTCGGTTTTGGCCCAGTGGCGGGTGGCTTCGACGATTTCTTCGTCGGTGGCGCTCACGGCTGTGCCGTGGCTCTTCTTTAATATGTCGAGGATGAGATAGTCGCCGTAGGGCTTGGGGACACGCAGGCCTGCGGCCAGCGTGGCGGCGTTCGGCCACATTTCTGCCGAGGACTTGCCTTCATCCCATGCTTTTACGATCGGGGCGCATCCGGATGATTGGGCGACGATCATCTTTGGTTTTTGAAAGCCGGGCCGCTCAGCCCCGATCCAGCCCAGGGCTTCCATTTCTTCAAAGGCCTTCCACATGCCGAGCAGGCCGACGCCTCCGCCCGTGGGATAGATGATGCCTTGCGGCATGCGCCAGCCAAGTTGCTCGGCGACTTCGTATCCCATGGTCTTTTTGCCTTCGACGCGGTAGGGCTCTTTGGTGGTGCTGACGTCGAACCATCCGTCTTTTTCCCAGGACTCGGAAGCTTTCAGTTCACCTACGTGGCGAGCGCAGTCGCTGATCAGGCCATCGACCAGCGTCACGTGCGCGCCGTAGTAGTCGCACTCGACCCGGTTGGCCAGCGGGACATCTTTCG
This sequence comes from Candidatus Sulfotelmatobacter sp., assembly GCA_036490405.1. Taxonomy (GTDB): domain Bacteria; phylum Acidobacteriota; class Terriglobia; order Terriglobales; family Acidobacteriaceae; genus Sulfotelmatobacter. The sequence goes on from DASXDY010000030.1 coordinate 92,490, forward strand.
GCATGAAGATGTGGGCTTCGAGTCCGGCGGCGGCGCAGTAGGCGGCGAGGGCGCTGGCGGCATTGCCTGCTGAGGGGATGGCGAGTTTCTTCAATCCGAAATGGCGGGCCATGGTGACGGCGGCGGAGAGGCCGCGCGCCTTGAACGATCCGGTGGGATTGAGGCCTTCGTCCTTAATGTAGACGTTGGGGAACTCACGGCTGGCGAGCATGGGCGTGAAACCTTCGCCGAGGGAGACGGGATTGGCGTCGGGAAGGACAGCGTCGTAGCGCCACATGGTGGGGGCGCGTCCGGCGAGGCGGGCCGCAGAGAAATTGCGCTTGATCGTGGCTAGATCGTAGCGGGCATACAAGACGCCGCCGTCTTTGGGGCAGACCGATTGCGGGCGATCGGCGGGATAGTGTTCTGCGCAGCGGGTGCATTCGAGGTGCGTGAGCATGAAGCAAAAAGTTTAGCAGAGGAGCAGCTGCCAGCTGCCGGTCGCTTGGCGGGCCGTTTTTCTTTGCGGCGCAATTGGGAGCTGGCAGCCGGAGGCTGGCAACTGGGCCGCGTGCTATATTTCGGCTCGATGCGATCACTTCTCTTCTTTGCGTTTTCGTGGTGGGCAATATTGCTGCAGATTGCAGCGTTTGTGCACTTCATCCGCCGGCGTCCTGAAACCTATTGGCTGTTCATCATTTTTTTCGGCGGGTGGATCGGAGCTGTGATCTATATCGCCGTCGAAGTGATTCCGGATGCAGGGCTGCTGCGGGGATCGTTTCAGATGTTTCCGCGGCGGAAGAGGATCAACGAACTGGAGCGGGAGATCCTGGACAATCCTTCGGCCGGAAATTACGAGGAACTCGGCCTGTTGTATCTGGATAACGGAAGCTTTGCCCGGGCGAAAGCCTGCTACGACAAGGCGATTGCTTCACGAAGCGATTCGATTGATCCGTTCTACCGGCGGGGCGTGGCCGAAGTTGAGTTAGGCGAGTTTGCTGCGGCTGTGCCCGACCTGGAGCGCACGGTGAGTTCCGACGCGGACTATGACCTTCATCGCGCCAAAGGGCTGCTGGCCTGGGCTTACGCGCAGACCGGTCAGAACGAGAAGGCTAACGCGATGTTTCGCGAGGCGGTACGAATCTCCACGATGTCGGAGACCTATTATCACTACGCTTTGTTTCTTGAGTCTCAGGGGCGCATGGCGGAGGCGCGGGCGTGGGCGCAGAAGATCCTGGATAAGAAAGCGACGATGCCGGGATATCTCAAGAGACGGGAGCGAGTTTGGTTTTGGAGGGCGAAGGCGGTGTTGGGGAGGGTGCGGGAATAGTGTTGCACGCTGGTTCCCGCAAACTCATGAATCGATGTCATCCTGAAAGCCGGCGAAGCCGGGATTGAGGGACCCTACGTCGGCGGGCGGTTCTGGTGGCCTGGATGGGGATGCCAATGCTACCTGCGATCAAACGAATCTCGCTGACTGCATTGTTCGTGCCGACCTTAGTACGGTCCTTCCGAGAGCTTCGCTCCCGTCACGATGACAACGGAGTTTGGTTGAGGTTTCGGAAACAATCCCCACTTCTCGCGCAGAGAGCGCGCGAGAAATGGGGCACCCGCTCCATCTGAAGACCAGCCTTTATTCCGCGATGATAAAATTTCTTGAGTGACGATTTTGAAACCTGCCATCCGGCTGCTGGCGACCGATATCGACGGCACGCTGCTTAATCCACAATTTTCAATTTCTGACGGCGATCTGGAGGCCTTGCGGCGGGCGCATGCTTCCGGCATTGAAGTCGTGCTGGTTACCGGGCGGCGGCATAGGTTTGCTCTGCCGATTGCACAGCAGCTTGGGTTTGATTTGTGGCTGATCAGTTCGAATGGAGCGGTCACGCGATCGCTGGACGGCGAGACTTTTCATCGCGACATGATGCCGGTCGAGACTTGCCGCCGATTGGTCGGGGCCATGCGGGAGTTCCGGGGGAATACAGTCATCACTTTTGACAAAGAGACGAAGGGCGCGATCGTTCTTGAACACATGGACGAACTCACGGCGAGCATCCGGCGGTGGCTGGAAAAAAACATGGAATACATCGAGTTCGTCGTGCCGATTGAAGATTCGCTGGTGACCGATCCGGTGCAGGCGATGTTTTGCGGGACGCTGCCGCGCATGGAGCTGGCACTTGCCGCGATCGAATCCGCGGGGATGGCTGGGGCGATCACGGTGCTGCGGACCGTTTATCCGGCGCGGGATTTGTCGATGATCGACGTGTTGAATGCCGGGTGTTCGAAGGGCCATGCGCTGGAACGCTGGGCGCGGTATCGAGGCTATCGGCGCGAACAGGTCATGGCCGTCGGTGACAACCACAATGACGTGGAAATGCTTGAGTTCGCGGGACATCCGGTTATCATGGGAAATGCGTGCGAGGAGTTGCTCGGACGCGGCTGGCATGTGACTCGCGGCAATCACGAGTGCGGCGTGGCGGCGGCGGTGGAGTTAGCGCTGGGCGACTAGCAGGTTAGCAGTCAGCAATTAGCCCTTTTGCTCGTGAGTTTTCCAGATGTTCGGCCTTTCTTCATATCGACGGGTTGCGATCATTGCGTTAGTGGCGATGCTGGCGCTTCCCTGCTTTGCCGATGAGTTTGCGGTCTTGAAAAACGGCTTTTCCATTCGCTATATCCGCCGTGAAGTTGTGGGCGGCGTGACCCGGCTTTACACCAGCAAGGATGGGTCGAGTTTTGTCGATATTCCCACCGAAAATCTGGACCACGTCGAAGCCGCTCCGGACTTATCTCCAGCGCTGGCGGCGAGTTCGCACACTCCCGCGGCCCCGGTTCCTTTTACGTCAGTCGGAAAAAATCCGCCGGCGTCTGGCTTGAATATTGGTCCGCGGTCCGGCACGGTAGCGAAGGTGAACCTTTCCGATGTGGTGAATGAAGCCAGCGGGCGGTACCGGCTAGACCCCGACCTGGTCAACAGCGTCATCAAAGCCGAGAGCGGATTCAATGTGCGCGCGGTTTCTCCAAAGGGAGCGCAGGGGCTGATGCAGTTGATGCCGGGAACCGCTTCGCATCTTGGCGTACCAAATGCCTTTGACGCCCAGGCCAATGTTGAGGGTGGGACGAAATATCTGCGCGAACTGCTGGAGAAATATAACTTCGACCTGGTGAAGGCGCTGGCGGCATACAACGCGGGGCCGCAGAGAGTCGAGCGCTTTGGGGGTGTGCCTCCATATTACGAGACGCGGGCTTATGTAGCGCGGATCGTGCGGGATTTCAATAAAAAGAAAGTTGCGCAGCAGAAAGCGGCTGTCGCCACTGCGAAGAAGAACGCTCCGTCCAGGCCCGCGGTAAGGAAGGCTGCCGTTCCCGCTAAGCCGGACGCCAAAACCTTGGCGAAATCTTCTGCCGCGAGTAAATAAAACTTCGTGTGCAGTCATTGCCAAGTCCTTTTCCACTTCATTTGAGTCCTCCAGCGACGTAAGGTCCTTCGCGTCGGCTTCGCCGACACTCAGGATGACATCGCGCCCTGATTCGCACCGTGCTCGTGTCGAGAGCGCGCGCTATGCCGGTTTGTCACTCGTTTGACCATGTTCGCGGTGTCGGGTACCTTTGGGGGTGCCGTTTCCCGATACGCGATTGCCCGGGGGCCGCGGCGCGAACTTTCCCTTTTCATGGACAAGAAACGAATTCTGGCCAGCGTCGCAGTGTTCCTTGTGCTGGCTGTTCTCATCTATCTGCAATACCGCCACTGGCGCACGTTTGATTGGGGAACGTTTTGGAGCCAGACCGACCGCGTCAATAAGTGGCATGTGTTTCATGGCATTGCGCTGATTTACCTCGGGTACTTGATGAGGGCGCTGCGGTGGAAGATTTTTCTGAACCCGGTGCGCCCCAAGACGCGAACAGTAGACATGATTTCGCCCACACTGGTGGGTTTCACAGGATTGGCGTTGCTGGGACGTGCCGGGGAGTTTATTCGTCCTTATCTGATCGCGCGGCGCACCAACCTGCCGGTATCTTCCCAGTTTGCGGTATGGGCAATCGAAAGAATTTTCGACGCCGGAGCGTTTGCCGTTCTGACGATTCTGGCAATTTTTCTTCCCAGCGCGTTGCAGTCAATCCCACATCCTGAGTATTACGCATGGTTTCAAAAAGCCGGCTTCTTACTTTCAGGGCTGGTCGTGGCTGGGGCTGTGATCGCGTTCGTGATCCGGAAGAACGGTGACAAAGTCGCGGAGTGGGTAGAGCGCCGTTTCGCTCATCTTCCTTCAAACTTCGGCCGCAGGCTGGCAGAAAAAGTAAGAGAGTTCAGCGCCGGCCTGCATGCGATCCAGGGGCCGATTTCTTTGCTGCTGCTTGCGGCGGTTTCAGTCGGGATGTGGTACGTGATCGCCCTCGCCTACCAGGAAGTTACGCATTCGTACGGTGTGGACGCACTGCAAATTCCGGTTTCACAGTTGTTGATCGTGATTCTGGCAAGTATGGTGGGATCCATTTTGCAGCTGCCGGCAGTGGGCGGCGGCTCGCAGGTTGCGACCATCACGATTTTGTCCCACGTTTTCGATGTTTCGCCGGAGCTGGCGGCGAGTTGCGGAATTCTATTGTGGCTGGTCACTTTTGCGGCGGTGGTGCCCTCAGGGCTGATCCTGGCGCACCATGAACGCTTGTCGTTGCGGAAATTGTCGATAGAGAGCCACCAGCAGGTGGAGTGATTTGAGCTGGGGCTGATTCTCAGTTCATTAGAAAGAACTCAGGGGCGGTCGGTCTGCTGAGATTCCAGGCTGGAAACTTTACGCGCCAAGGGCGGAGCATCGCGAAGCAGACAATGAGAGTGTCCGGGCGAGGAAAGCCTTTTTCGCCGTGTGAATGCATTTGATAATCCAAAGTTCCGGCGTCGCCTTCTAATTCCCATCCAACGGGCCAGTCTCAGAGATGGCCATCGGCACGCTGATCTGGAACGTTCGCGCCGTGGTTTGTTCAAGATACGACTCAACCCCAGGACTGAAATGCCGATTCAAATGGGGAGGCGGCAGTTCGTCTCAACCCCATGGAAACAGTTGGCCAAGAGACGAAGCCATCTGCTGGCTCCTGCGCCGCGGTCGAATCAGAACTCGGGAGCGAAGCGCCAGCGCAACCGACGCCGTTGTCGAGCAACGGCAGCGGACTGATCGCGCGCAAATTGCGGCTGGTGATCGTGGAAGACAATTCGTCGGACGTGGAGCTCATCCGGCACGCACTGAAAAAAGGCGGGTTCGATGCCGAGTGCGAAGTGGTGCAGACGTCGGAGGGGTTCCGGAGCGCCGTAGGCAAGAACGGTTATGACATCGTGCTGGCCGACTACTCGCTGCCCTCGTGGAACGGGCTGGAAACGGTCGCGATCCTGCGGCAAGAAGGTCTCGACATTCCGGTCATTGTGGTATCGGGTGCTTTGGGCGACACGCGGGCCGTGGAGTGCATCAAGCAAGGCGCGGCCGACTATGTGCTGAAAGATCACTTGCTTCGCCTGGCTGACGCCGTCAACCGCGCGTTGCGCGAAAAGCAGTTGCGGGATGACAACCGGCAGGGGCAGGAAGAACTCGCCCGCTCGAATCGAGACCTCGAACAATTCGCGTACGTGGCGTCGCACGATTTACAGGAGCCCCTGCGCATGGTAGCGGCCTATACCCAACTGCTGGCGCAACGTTACCAAGGAAAACTCGACGAGAACGCCGACAAGTACATCCATTACGCGGTAGACGGCGCGCTGCGGATGCAGACCCTGGTGCAGGATCTACTGGCCTTTTCGCGGGTGGGGCGCGAGGGGAATGAGCCGCAGCAGGTGGACATCAATCTGGCGGTGCAGTCGGCGCTGATCAACGTGCAGAATTCAATCCGGGAGTGCAATGCCCAGGTCCACTACGGGCAACTTCCCACCATGGTGGCCGACCATTCGCAACTGGCACAACTGTTTCAGAACCTGATCGGCAACGCGATCAAATTTCGGGGCGAAGAGGCGCCACGGATCTCGATTTCGGCGGAGAAAAAAGACCGCGAGTGGATTTTTTCGGTGTCTGACAACGGAATCGGGATCGCGCAGGAATATGCAGAGACGATTTTCGTGATTTTTAAGCGGTTGCACACCCGCGAGGAGTACTCGGGAAGCGGCATCGGGCTCGCGATCTGCAAGAAAGTGGTCGAGCAACATGGCGGGCGGATCTGGATGGAGTCAGAACCCGGCAAAGGTTCGACATTCAAATTTGCCTTGCCCATACGGCAAGCGCGAGGGCCCTACGATCACGACACCAAAAACTGACGCGGAGGTGCTGCTGGTGGATGACAGCCCGGCCGACACGGACCTGACGCGGGATATCCTAAGCAATTGCAAGCAGCGTTTTCACGTAAATGCGGTCACGGATGGAGTGGAAGCCATCGAGTTCCTTCAGCGCCAGGGGCATTATCTGAAGGCGCCGACGCCAGACCTTCTCGTACTGGATTTGAACCTGCCGCGAAAAGACGGGCGCGCGGTGCTGAAAGAATTAAAGTCTGACCCCAAACTGTCGAAGATTCCAGTGGTTGTCTTCACCACCTCGCAAGCCAGCTCGGACATCATGCGCAGCTATGAACTGGGAGCAAACTGCTACCTGCGGAAGCCGGGAAACCTCGCGGATTTCACGGCAGCGGTGCAATCCATGGCGGAGTTCTGGCTGGGGTTCGCAAGTTTACCGCTAAGGGAGAAACAATGAGCCATCCTGCGTCGCACGTTCTGCTGATCGAAGACAACCCGGGAGATGCAGACCTGGTACGCCTGCGTCTGGTGGAGAGCAATCCGATGCTGGATGTGAGTTGCGTGAGCCGGCTGGCCGAAGGCATCCAGTCATTGAAAGACAAACCGCCGGCCCTGGTGCTGCTCGATCTGAACCTTCCCGACTGCCAGGGGGCAGAAACTTTCCGCAAGTTACTGGAGAAAGCGCCGGATGTTCCGGTTGTGATCCTCTCAGGCCAGGATGACCGGGCACTGGCGATCAAGGCGCTGCACCAGGGAGCCCAGGATTATCTGCTCAAGACCGGGCTGACCAGCAACGACCTTGACCGAGCGATGCGTTATGCGATCGAACGGCAGGCATTGTCACGATCGCTCGAAATCAGCCGCAAGCAACAGATCGAATTCAAGAACCAGTTTCTGTCCCATGTTTCCCATGAGCTGCGGACGCCGCTGACCTGTATTTACCAGTATGTAACGATCCTGCTCGACGGTCTGGCCGGCGAGATGAGCGTTGACCAACGGGAACATCTGGGAACGATTCTCAAGAGCGTCAACCAGTTGGGCGCCATGGTGCGGGATCTGCTGGAGGCGGCGCGCGCCGAGTCGGGCAAGGTCCAGCTCGAAATGCGCTGTGTGGCGATTGAGGAGCTGATCCGGCTGGCAGTAACGATGATGCAGGCGACGGCGCAGCAGAAACGAGTCGGCCTTGAAGTTGGCGTGGAGGCGGGGATTCCCTTCGTGTTTGGCGATCCAGACCGGATTCTCGAAGTATTGATCAATCTGATCGACAACGCGATCAAGTTTACCCCAGCCGATGGAGCCGTAACGGTGCAGGCGTCGCGCGTGGCGACGGATCTGGAATTCACTTGCGTGTCGGTGGCCGATACCGGTTGCGGCATCACTCCCGAAGCCCGCGCGCTGATTTTTGAGCGGCTTTATCAGGACCCAAATGCTGTGGACAACAATCGCAAAGGACTCGGACTGGGACTGTTTATCGCGAAGGAATTAGTGTCGCTGCATGGAGGCCGCATCTGGGTGGCCAGCGATGGCGCGAGTGGCAGTACGTTTTCATTCACCCTCCCCCTATATTCACTGGCGAAACTGTTGATGCCTGTGATCACCGAGCAGAAGCAACTCCGGGGCGCGATTACGCTGGTGCGCGTGGACCTGCGCTCAAAGTTGCGGCCCCCGCGGGGTAATTGGAAAGAAGTGTGCAAGCGGGCGCGCGAACTGGTGGAGCGGTGCGTTTTCCTGGACAAGGACCTGGTATTGCCGCAAATGACGGCGTCGGGGGTGCAGCAGACGTTTTTTGTGGTGGCGTCGACCGATGAGGCAAAAGCTCAGATCATGATGACTCGCATCCGCGAACAGCTGGAAAAGGTGGAGGAACTGAAGGCGAGCACCGAGTTCACCGTGTCGGCCTACAACGTTCCGCTCCCCGGCGCCGAGGAGCAGTTAAGCCTTGAGCAACAAGTGGCGATGGTAGCCGACAGGGTCACGGAGATGGCAAGAAACATTCTGGCGGTTCCATCGAACTCGGCCCAAGGACTGGCAAAAGCAAGCAACTGAATGGAGAGGAAGGAACCAACATGTCAACAAAGAAAATATTGATCGTCGACGACGATCCGGACCTGCGGCAAGCTCTGCGGCTGAGGCTTCGCGCCAACCAGTACGAGACGGTGAATGCGGTGGACGGATATTCCGCCATTGCACAGGCTTATAAAGAGCAGCCGAACCTGATCATCCTCGATCTGGGCCTGCCGGCCGGCGACGGATTCGTGGTGCTGAACCGGTTGCAGCAGGATGACCGGCTCTCGGCGATTCCGGTGATCGTGCTGACGGCGCGCGATCCACAAAGCAACGAACGGCGGGCGTTGATGTCGGGCGCGTCCGCTTTTTTCCAAAAGCCGGCCGACAACGCGGAGCTGCTGGACGTAATACGCGCCACGTTGTCACAGACGGCGGCTTCGTCAGGGCTTCCCTCCTGAATCGAGCCTCTCCGCGGGCCGCAGCGTCACAGCCGGTGCAAACCGAAATTAGCCAGATTGTCCTGGCAGCACCGGCTCTTCTTCATTTCCAAAGGAGGCGGCCATGCAGCCCGAAATTCGAAGTGGGTTCCCGGCATCCGCGGCAGACGTGGCACGACGTCATGCTCGCGTGTTGTTCAGTGTTCCAATCACTCTGCGGCACCTGATGGCGGGGGGCGTCCGAATGTCGCGGGGGATCGCGCTCGACCTCAGCGAAAGCGGACTGGGGGCGCTGGTCGAGGGAAGCCTGCATATCGGGGACACGGTGGCGGTGGAAATGGCACTGCCCGGCTGCGCACTGAGAGCGGTGGCCATCGTGCGACACAGTTCCGATATTCGCTCCGGATTCGAATTCCTGGGCCTTACTTCAGACGAACGCCTGCGCATCGCAAATGTCGTGGGCAACTGCTAAGGGGCGGAGTCGGTTTAAGGATCTGCCCATGAGGACAGTCGAAGTCATAGAGCGGCGGTGGACGGGCCGACCGAATCGTCAGGCGACCAGAGCATGGGCAGTTTCAACCCGCGGCTGATCGTAAGAGAAATAGCGCTTTAGGCGCAGGATCCGGCTTTCGAACAGGTGCCATGAGATCCACCCCGCCGCGTAGGAAGCCGCGATGCCGATGACGAAAAGCGAGCACCCGCGAACCGCGGTAGGAGATTTCGCATAGAGGTGGAAAACCACTGCCAGGATGGGCGCGTGCAGAACATAAATGGCATAACTGTACTTGCCGAATTGCCTTAACCAGGGCGCGCGAAGGGCGCGCGAAAGAACCGTAGCCTTGCCAGCCTGGCCCACGACATCAGAAATGAACCCGGCGCAGGCCAGCGCTATCAGCGACAAGCCGTAGATCGCCATGACTTGTCCGTCGGTCCCGAAGCGGATTGCAATCAGGATGACGCCGATCGCAGACGGGAGCGCCAGCTTTGAAAGTATGGGGACCCGATCGGAAAGAGCGATCAGCGCGCCCAGCGCAAGCGCCTCGGTGCGGCAGAAGGTCATGCCGGCGACGCCGCTCGAAAGGTGGAAACCGTCGATCAGCAGCAGGCGCAAAATGAAGGGCAAAATAACCAGCAATACACACAGCCGCCGGAGCTTCGCGCGCGAGACGGCATAAATCACGGCCGGCCAGATCAGATAGAACTGCTCTTCGATGGAAAGCGACCAGAGATGAGACAGGCTGCCATGACGGCCGATGTGCCAATTGGCGAGATAGGCCCAATACCACCATTGATCCGAACCGTTGCGGTCGAGGTCATAGCCGAAGTGATGGGAGATGGGCAACGCAATCCAGAAATAGGCTGCGAGGAAGGCAAAGGCGAGAGGGAAAATCCGTAGAATACGGCGGCCATAGAAGTTTACGAAATAGGCCGGGCTTTCCCGAGTGGTCCATAGAATTCGTGTGATGAGATAGCCGGAAAGCGCGAAGAAGAGATCGACTCCCGCCCATCCTAGCGTGAAGAAGTGGTTCCCCGGCGCCGGCAAAACATGGCCGAAATGGAACGCGAGCACCAGCAGGATGGCGATGCCCCGGACTCCATCCAACTCGGGAATGATCGGCACTTCAGCCAACGATCGGCGCGTTGGCAATCCCTCTCTGCTGTTCATGGTGTCGCTCAAAAATAGCAGAAAAGTATAGGAATTGCGCTGATTCGCAGCGATCGTTTGGGCTCCCGCCTCAGTAACGAATCGTACTTTTCTGACGGCGCGTGTGAGCTCAACCGGCGGACTGCCGGCGATGCCATGCCGTGCGGCCGTTGACTATACGGGGCGAGAGTATTTTTCCTACACATGCCGGTCGAAAATCTGCTTCAGGGCTTCCACCGCCCGAGCGGTGACGTCGGCTTCGTAGGTGATGGTTGGATGCAGGTGATTTGAATCGGAGACTGGAGCCTGCGCTCCGCCGGAAAGGTGGGGGCCCCGGGCAGAGTCGAACTGCCGACCAACGGTTTAGGAAACCGCTGCTCTATCCATCTGAGCTACGGGGCCGATGAGGGTCAGGCCCATTATCTCATGGGGATTTTAGGCGCCCGACAGCGACGCGGCCCGCGCAGACGCGGCCCGGGCGGTCTCTTGTGTCGCCTCACCGGCGAGCTGTTTAAATTCGGCAAAGCGTTGGGCCAGGCCGGCGTTTTCGAGACAGGCCCGGTCTTGTGCAGAGAGCTTGTCGCCCAAGGGATCGTCGGGATGATCTTCGATTTCGTGGACGAGAAGATCGGCGACGTATACCGCGAGACAGGCATCGAAACCGGTGTGAGGGACCTTGGAAGGGCAGTGGTGAAAAGCGACCGCCTCGACGGCGAGATTCGGGATGTTCCAGAGCCCGAGCAGGTAGGCGCCGATTTCCGCGTGGGAGACGCCCAGAATCTGCTTTTCCGCTTCGAAAGCGCTGCATTGGGTCTCATCCATCCGCTTCAGGATGGCGCAAAACTCCTTCGGTAGACGATTGGCAAGAATCAATTTGCCCACATCGTGCAGCAGGGCTGAGACCGCGGTGATTTCGCGGGATTTGCGCTCGGCGGGTAGCCTTCCGGCGATTTCTGCTACGCGGGAAGAGTGCCTCTGCACGTCTCCACAGACGGATTCGGGCACGCCGAAGCGGGGCTGAAAGACGGTGAAGGTTTCGCTGGCGAGAGCCAGATTGCTGATTGTCTCCACTCCGATGTGAGCAATCGCGTGGTCGAGGCTCACGATGTTCTGGGCCAAACCAAAAAAGGAACTGTTCACCAGCTGCAGAATTTTCGCCGACATTCCTACATCCTGGCTGATAACCTCTGCGACCGCGTGCAGTGATTTGTTGGGGGAGCGAAGAACCTCGATCAGGGATAGATAGGTCCGGGAGAAAGATGGAAGCTCGCCGATCGCTCCCACGATCTTCCGCAGTTCCTCGCTGCAAAAAAGATCCTGAAGGGCGCAGATGCTTTCGAGGGTGGCCAGCAATTCCGGTTTCGGGCACGGCTTTGTCATGAAGCGGTGGGCAACACGGATGGCGCGAGTGGCAAGCGCCAGGTCGGCATGCCCGGAGAGAATGACGCGCGCGGAACTGGGGAATTCATCACGAATGTGAGTGAGCAGGGTGGCGCCATCCATGTCTGGCATGCGCATGTCGGAGACCACGATGTCGAAGGCTTCCTTCTGACATGCTTGCAGAGCCTCGGCAGGGCTGTTGGCGAAGTGAACGTCCCAGGATGCGCGCTCGGAGTGGAGCATGCGGCGGATGCCATCAAGAATCTTGATTTCATCGTCGACGAAGAGGATGCGTTTCAGACTGCCACCGCCTTGTGCTCCAGTGGTTTTACCGCCTTGGGAATTCGAATGATGAACGTTGTTCCCTGGCCATCGCCGGTCTCGAAGTGAATGGTCCCGCCGTGCTTGTCGACCACGACCGAGCGGGCGATCGCCAGGCCCTGCCCGGTGCCCTTCCCCACTGCCTTGGTGGTGAAGAAAGGGTCGAAGACGCGCGACCGAACTTTTTCCGGAATGCCGGTACCGGAGTCCTGAACTCGAATCTCCGCATACTCGTCGTGGTTGATGGTTTGAATCCTGATTTTGCCTTTAGCGGGACCGCCCGCCGCCACAGCATCGCCGATGGCGTGGGCCGCATTGACGATGAGGTTCAGGATGACCTGGTTGAGCTCGCCAATGTGGCAGGGCACGGGAGGTAGCGATTCATCGAAGTCGGTTTCGACCTCAGAGATGTATTTCCACTCGTTGCGTGAAATCGTGATGGTGCTCTGAATCGCCTGATTCAGATTTTGCGAACTCTTTTCTTTGGAGCCCGGATGGGAGAATTCTTTCATCGCTTTTACCAGCGTTGTCACTCTCTGCACGCCGTCCAGCGTCTGATCGATCGCTTTGGGAATTTCCTCCGCCAGGTAAGCCGAATCAAGCCTGGCCGCGACTGAGGCCAAGGCCTGAATGCTTTCGGACGATGCCAAGCTTTGACCGGTTTCTGATAACGCAGTGAGCTGCGGAAGAATTCCGCAAATATCCTGAAAGGCGTCTTTCAGAAAGCGGACGTTGTCACCGATATATTGGGTGGGGCTGTTAATTTCGTGGGCGATGCCGGCCGCTAACTGGCCGATGGATTCGAGTTTCTGGGCCTGGCGTAGTTGTTCTTCGAGCACATTGCGGTCAGTGACGTCGGAACCGATCAGGAGACATTCGTTGACATTTACCGGCGTAAAAGTCATGCCGACGAATCTTGTCTTGCTATCTTTCTCGAAAGGAAGCAGATCGCATCGGCGGGCGACGCCTTCGCCACACCAGGTGTGAAAGTCAGCCGCCATTTCAGTTTGCAACCATCTAACGCCGCATAGTGCGAGTTCCTTACCAAGAACCTCGTCCCGAGAGAGGCCGAACGTCGCAGTCGCAGTGGGGTTCCAGCGCGTAATGCGGGACTGGCCATCCACACCGATCAGGATGGAAGGAACGGAATTGATGAAGATTTCCGCTTCCTCATGCGCCTCGCGCAGGGCCTCTTCCATTTTTTTCCGGCCAGTGATGTTGCGGCCGACGCCAGCCACTCCAGTCACTCTGCCCGAGCTGTCGCGGAGGGGCACTTTGGTGGTTAGGATGTGGATGATATTGCCGGCGCGATCGACCGTCTGTTCTTCATGGTCATAGAGAGGCTGCCCTGAAGCGAGCACCTTTTGCTCGTCCGCATGCAACTCGGCGGCCACATCCGGAGGAAACAGATCGAAGTCATTTTTCCCGATCACGTCCTCCGCGTTCGCAAGTCCGGCGATGTGGGCCAGGTGCTGGTTGGCCAGAACAAACCTTCCGTTCGCATCCTTCACATACATCAGGTCGGGAATATTGTCGATCAGAGCGCGCAGCATCGAGCGCTCATTCTTCAGGACAAACTGCTGGGCCGACAACCGGCGATCGACGATGGAATTGATGACCAGCCGGAGCAGGATGAAGCTGGCAATCAAAATGGCGGAACTTGCGAGCACCGACACATTGGTTGACCAGAAGAGGTCGGGAGCATGGGGCGCATGAGAAAGAACAGCAGGCATTCCTCCGGGGTGCGCGACCGGGACCGTTAAACCGGTAACGATAGGCAGGCGAATGAGATTTGAAGAGGAATACACGCGATTGGAGTCTATTCGGCGAATCGAGAGAAAGACTTTAGTGGTGGAGGCGGGTCGCCGAAGGATGATCTTTCGTAACTCAAACGACCCCGTTTCGTTGCCGATCAGCACGGAGTCGCGCAATCGTTTCGGGAATGGAAACGCCCACAGGCGAAAAGAAAGAGGAATGCTTTGACGGATAAGATTCTTTTTGTAGATGACGAACCAGCCGTCCTTGACGGATACAAGCGGATGTTGCACCGCGAATTCAAGATTGAAACCGCTGTCGGCGGATTTGCGGGACTGGCGGCGGTCCAGACCCAGGGGCCGTTTGCCGTGGTTGTGTCGGACATGCGCATGCCGGAAATGGATGGAGCTGCGTTTCTGGCGCAGGTTCGGGCCGCCGCCCCCGATACCATCCGGATGCTGCTCACCGGGCACGCGGATGTCGACGCGGCGATTCAGGCGGTGAACGAGGGAAATATTTTTCGTTTTCTGACCAAGCCCTGCGCGAAGGAGGTGCTGGGAAAAGCTCTCACCATCGGTCTTGTCCAGTACCGGCTGGTCACGGCTGAGAAAGATCTTCTGGAAAACACCCTGATGGGTAGCATCAAGGTGCTTACGGAGATCCTGAGTGCTGCCAGCCCCGAGTCTTTTGGCCGGTCGAGCCGATTGGCCAAACTGGTGAAGCGGCTGGCCGACAAGTTCGGCCTGCCGTCACCCTGGCGCTTTGAAGCGGCCGCCATGTTGTCGCAGCTGGGATGCATGATGCTGAACCCGGAACTGGTAGAGGCGGCTTATCTGGGCAAGCCGTTGTCATCTGTGGAGCAGGAGCGGTTCGCGGCCCATCCACAGGTTGCCAGAGACTTGTTGATGAATATTCCACGCCTGGAGCCGATCGCGTGGATGATCAGCAGACAACTCTCGGCTACGCCGGTGAAAGGATCGCCGGGAGACGATGGTTGGGTGCCCGATGTTGTGCTGGGAGCAAAGATGCTGCGGGTGGCGGTCGCATTTGACAATCTAAAGATGGCCGGTTTGGCGGAGGCCGAAGCGGTTGCGGAATTGAGAAAACGCGAGAATGAATTTGATCCGCAACTGCTGGAGGCGCTGTTGGAAGTTGGATCGGCCAGCGTCAGCTTCGAACGCAGAACAATTCCGATTTCAAGTCTGGCCTGTGGAATGATCCTGGAGCAGGAGGTGCGAACCCAGTCGAGGGGACTATTGCTAGCCGCCAAGGGGCAGGAGGTAACTCCGCTGCTTCAGATCAAACTGGGCCGGTTGGCGCAGTGGGGATCAATCGAAGACAAAATCGAGGTATCTGTGCCTGGAGCGCTCATACCGCTTTCGGCGCCGGGCGGGAAATCGGAGCAGGCTAAAACCGCAGCCGCGACGGCCGGGCGCTTGCTGGAATAGGTTATCACTTCCGGTCGAGACCGGCTGTCGCTATGGCCGCGCGGAGAGCGCATCCAATGCCAGATTGAGTTCCAGAACGTTGACTCGCGGCTCTCCGAAAAGGCCGAGGGCGCGCTGTTGGGTGCGCTTCTGGACCAGATCACGGACAACGGATGCAGAGACGCCGCGCTCGCGGGCGATGCGGGGAACCTGGAATTCGGCGGCGGCGGGAGAGATTTCGGGATCGAGGCCCGAAGCGGAAGTAGTGACGAGGTCGACCGGCACGGGCTGGGAAGGGTTCTCGCGATTCAAATCAGCCGCGCTGGCACGCACGCGATCAATCAATTTTGCATTAGTGGAGGCGAGATTGGTACCGCCGGAGTTGACGGCGTCGTAGCCGTTGCCGGCGGCGGATGGGCGCGGGTGGAAATACTTTCCCGAGGTGAAGGGCTGGCCGATGATGCGCGATCCGGCGGCCACACCGTTGACCGAAATGATTTGCCCATTGGCTTTGTCGTGAAAAAGAAGTTGCGCAAGACCAGTCACCGCGAGCGGGTAGATCAGGCCCAGCAGCAGCGTCATGGTTACGGTCATGAGAAATGCGGTGAGCAGGTTTTTTTTCATGAGATTCCTCAGGCCAGACCGACCGCGGTGATGAGCATGTCGATGATCTTTATGCCGATGAAGGGGGCGATCAGGCCTCCGACACCGTAGATAAACAAGTTTCGGCGCAGCAGCGCTTCGGCATGCATGGCGCGGTATTTCACGCCGCGCAGCGCGAGCGGGATGAGGGCGATAATGATCAGCGCATTGAAGATGACGGCCGAAAGCACCGCCG
Organism: Candidatus Sulfotelmatobacter sp.; assembly: GCA_036490405.1. Classification (GTDB taxonomy): domain Bacteria; phylum Acidobacteriota; class Terriglobia; order Terriglobales; family Acidobacteriaceae; genus Sulfotelmatobacter. The sequence goes on from DASXDY010000030.1 coordinate 108,541, forward strand.
ACTCGGGAGTCCTCAGATGCATGATGTTCAGGGCATTCAAGACCGGAAATGTCGCGGCGAACATGGCCGGGATGATCGCAAAGTACTTGGCGACGTCGTTCGCTATAGAAAATGTAGTGAGCGCCCCGCGCGTCATCAGCAACTGCTTCCCAATTTCTACGACCTCGATGAGTTTGGTGGGATTGGAGTCGAGATCCACCATGTTGCCGGCTTCTTTTGCGGCCTGGGTGCCGGTGTTCATGGCGACGCCGACATCGGCTTGAGCCAGCGCGGGAGCGTCGTTGGTGCCGTCTCCGGTCATGGCGACCAGTTTGCCTCCGGCCTGCTCGGTGCGGATCAACTTCAACTTTTCTTCCGGTGTAGCCTGGGCCAGGAAATCGTCGACCCCGGCTTCGCGGGCAATGGCGGCCGCAGTCAGCGGATTGTCGCCGGTGATCATGACGGTACGAATGCCCATGGCCCGCAACTGGGCGAAGCGATCGCGAATGCCTCCTTTCACTACATCCTTGAGATGAATCACTCCCATCGCGCGCCTGTTCTCGGCGACAACCAGAGGTGTGCCGCCTGAGGATGCGATGCGCTCGACAACCGCGCTTACATCGGGGGGCAGGGAGCCGTTTTGGTCCAGGTAACGGGCGATGGCATCGGCCGACCCTTTGCGGATTTCGCGGCCATCGAGATTCACGCCCGACATCCGGGTCTGGGCGGTGAAGGGAATAAATTGTGCCTCCGAACCCGCCAGTTCCCTGCCCCGTAACTTGTACTTCTCTTTTGCCAGCACAACGATCGAACGGCCCTCGGGGGTTTCGTCGGCCAAGGAAGAAAGTTGAGCGGCGTCGGCCATCTCGGCTTCAGAAACGCCGGAAGCGGGGAGAAATTCAGTGGCCTGCCGATTGCCGAAGGTGATGGTTCCGGTTTTGTCGAGGAGCAGCGTGTTTACATCCCCCGCGGCTTCTACCGCGCGCCCCGACATGGCCAGAACATTGTGCTGGACAAGGCGGTCCATACCGGCGATGCCGATCGCGGACAGCAGGCCGCCGATCGTAGTGGGAATCAGGCAGACGAGCAGCGAGACGAGGACGAAGACCGTCTGTGGCGCTCCGGAGTAAATTGCGAATGGCTGGAGTGTGACAACTGCCAGGAGGAAAACGACGGTCAAACCCGCGAGCAGGATATTGAGTGCGATTTCGTTCGGTGTTTTCTGGCGTGATGCGCCCTCGACTAATGCGATCATGCGATCGAGAAAAGTCTCGCCGGGATTGGAAGTGATTTTGACCTTGATCTGATCGCTGAGAACGCGGGTGCCTCCGGTGACCGCGGAGCGGTCTCCGCCGGCTTCACGGATAACGGGCGCGGATTCGCCGGTGATGGCGGACTCGTCTACGGAGGCGACTCCGTCGACGATTTCCCCGTCGCCGGGAATAAGCTCGCCGGCCGAGACGGACACCAGATCTCCAACCCGCAGTTTGGCGCTGGCGATCTGCTCGATTTTCCCGCCATTGACGATGCGGTTGGCCATGGTTTCGGAGCGGGCCCGGCGCAGGGTTTCGGCCTGGGCTTTGCCGCGGCCTTCGGCCATGGCTTCGGCAAAATTGGCAAACAGAACCGTAAACCAGAGCCAGAGCGTGATCTGAAGATTAAAACGTAAAATCCCGTGAGGATGGATGGCCAGGAGCGCAGTGGTCACGACGCTGCCGATTTCGACCACGAACATGACCGGGTTGCCCATCATGTTCTTCGGGTTCAGCTTGAGCAGCGAACTCCAGGCGGCGCTGCGAACCAACTTCAAGTCCCACATCGATTTGTGTTGGCTTGCCATTTTCGTCAGAAACTCTTTCCTGAATACAAGAGCAGGTGCTCGAGGATCGGCCCGAGGCTGAGCGCCGGGAAAAATGTCAGGGCGCCGAGGATGAGAATTACGCTGATCAAGAGAAACGTGAACAACGGCGTGGTGACCGGAAATGTTCCGACCGAAGGCGGAACATATTTTTTTCGCGCGAGATTCCCCGCGATCGCGAGCATGGGGATGATCATGAAGAAGCGGCCGACAAGCGTTGTAATTCCCGTGGCTGCGTCATACCAGAGCGTGTTCACCGTGAGTCCGCCAAAGGCCGATCCGTTATTTCCGGCGGCAGAGACGAACGCGTAGAGAACCTGGCTGAGCCCGTGCGGCCCGGGGTTCGTGATGCTTCCGGCGCCGAACCCCTTGACCAAGGAAATCCCCGCGAGCGTGAGGATGATCAGCGGAAAGACGAGCGAGACCAGCATCGCCATCTTCACGTCGTAGGCTTCGATTTTCTTGCCAAGATACTCGGGAGTGCGGCCGACCATCAGTCCGGCGATGAAGACGGCGAGCACGATGTAGATGAGAATTCCATACATGCCAGAGCCGACGCCGCCGAAGATGACTTCACTCAGCATGATGTTGACCAGAGGCACCATGCCCCCGATTGGCGTGAAGGAGTCGTGCCATCCGTTGATGGCGCCGCAACTGGCGTCAGTGGTGACCGTGGCAAAGAGCGCAGAGTTGGCGATGCCGAAGCGGGTCTCCTTGCCTTCCATGTTGCCGCCAGACTGGGACGCGGTTGCCTGCTGCGCGACGGTCGAGGGATACAACGGGTTGCCCTGCGCCTCCGCCCAATAGGCCACCGTCACTCCGGCGAGGAACAGGATCGCCATCGCGGCCCACACGGCCCAGCCGTGCGCCGGAGAACCCGTCATGCGGCCCAGCGTATAGGTAAGGCCGGACCCGATGGCGAAGATACAGAACATTTCGAACAGATTTGTGAGCGGGGTTGGATTCTCGAACGGATGCGAGCTGTTGGCGTTGAAGAACCCGCCGCCGTTTGTGCCCCATTCCTTAATGATCTCCTGTGAGGCAACCGGTCCTTGCGCAATCGTCTGAGTTGAGACCGTATCCATCACGGGCTTACCGTTCGCATCAACCGCAGGCTTGCCGTCTGTGTTGATGTGCTGAACTTGCTGGGGCTCGATCAGCTTCACGGTGTCGTAAGACTTCAGATTCTGAACCACTCCCTGGGAGACAAGGAACAAAGCTCCGATGACGCAAAACGGCAAGAGAATCCAGAGGCAGCAGCGTACGAAATCCACCCAGAAGTTACCCAGAGTCTGCATCTGGCGGCGGACGATGCCGCGGATGAAGGCGATGGCCAGCACGATTCCTGTAGCGGCCGAAGCAAAGTTGTGGAAGGCGAGACCGGCCATTTGCGTGAAATAGCTCATCGTGGTCTCGCCGGAATAGGCCTGCCAGTTTGTGTTGGTGGTAAACGAAGCTGCCGTGTTGAAGGCGAGGTGTTCGGGGGCGACCGCGGTCAAATGTTGCGGATTGAATGGAAGAATGCCCTGAATACGCTCCATCAGATACAGAACCAGCATTGAAACCGCGCTGAACAACAGCATGGCGATGGCGTATTCGGTCCAGCGCATCTCGTGCTTCTCGTCGACTCCGGTAACGCGATAAATGAGACGTTCGATCGGGCGAAGAACCGGATCGAGAAACGTGCGCTCGCCTGCGAACACTCGGGCCATGAATACGCCGAGGGGCTTGGTCACTGCGAGGACCAAGGCCAGGAAAACGAAGATTTGCAGCCAGCCGTTGAGGGTCATAGGTTGATTACCAATTTGCGCGCCTGTCCGAGCCAAACGTCTAGAACTTCTCCGCACACAGCAGCGCGTAGAAAAGATAGACAGTGGTCGCCGCGCTGATGATGAGCATGATGAGAGATTGCGCGTCCATGAAATCCTCCTACTTCACCCGGTCGCAGAAATGCACGTATGCGACCGAGGCGGCGAAAAATACGAGCGTAACTGCGATCCAAAGCATGTCTTGCACGACTGATCTCCATCCACGAATTCAAAATCGAAACGTCACCACGCACCTTGCTTGTTGCCCCACCACCAGACCAGGCCCAGGGTCGCGGTGTTTTGGTCCTTCCTCAAGATGCCCTGCTGATCGGTCAGGAACGATGGGCGGTTGGAAAAGTCGCGCCGCCATTCGTAGCGCATCAGAAAGTTGTCGGCCAGCTTGTAGTCGAAGGTGACGGTGTTTTCTTTCAGCGCCTGCGAAAGCCCGCTGAACAGGCCTCCGCGATCGGACATGTACTCGGCTCGCGTGGCGAGGGCTATTTTCGATGTCAACTGGTACTGAATGTAGGCAGCACCGCCATCCACGTGCGACGGGGCCGAGGACTCGCCGGCCGCGGCATCTTGCCACACGCGCTGAATGAAATAGTCGCCTTCGAGCGCGAGAGTCAGCTTCGGAGTAGCCTGCCAACTGGCATAACTATCGAAGATGTGGGTACGGCCGTTGGGAGCGGGGCGGATGGCGGTGAAACAAAGACCGGGCTGCACGGGCACGGGACCACACGTTGCTGCGGGTACGCGATCAGGATTTTCCTGGCCGAGATAATAGTTGAATGTCCAGGTCACGCTCTTGCGCGGCTTGGCAGTGAAGCCGAACAGTTCATCCTTGAAGCCGTTGGTCGCTTCGACCTGGTTGGCACCGTTCACGACCCAGTAATTCACTGTGAAGCGATCGTTAAATGGAATGCTGGCGCGCACTCCCATGTGGTAAAAGGGCAGGAAGTCGAACCAGTAGGAGCGGGAATAGTTCATCTGATCTTTGGTGTAATTCCCCTCGATGCCCAGGGCGCTTGCCCACTTGCCGAAATCGATGTTGATTCCCTTCCCGACCGGGGCAACGTAAGTGCCGTAGGCCTGAAAGACATCTTGATAGATCTGCGGCCTCGGCTCGTTCGAAGGATTTCCCTGGAGCGTGGCGGTGGCCTGCCCAAATTGAACATCGAGGCGTCCGCCCCAACGGCGGCCGGCCGCGGGGTCGGGCGCGTGCTCGATAACGACGCTGGCCTGGTTCAGGCTGAATTCGTTGCTCAGGACGTCGTAGGGGCGCAACAGATTCACGCGCCCCACCGGCTGGTTGAAGTTGAATTCATAGTACGTGTCGAGACCAAGATTGATGGTTGTACCGCGGAGGAAATCGACGGCTTTCCGATCGTCAGCGGTCATGAGGAGTTGCGAATCCACCGGGCCGGCCATCTTCTGGCTCGCGGCGCCCGGCATGGCCAGCTTCGAAGCAGGACTTGCCTGCATTTGCTTCAGAAGGCTTTTCAGCTCCGCCACTTCCTGCTCCAGCGTTTGCACCCGGGCCTGCAAATCTTGCGCCGGTGTCTCTGACCGGGCGTTGGATGGAGAATCAGTGGATTGGGCGTGCAGCAGTCCATAAATTGGACAGAGCACGCACAGGACAATGACGCGTCGCGCATTCTTGCTCCAGCCGCGGGATTGGGTTTTGAAAAAAGGAAAAAGCCTTTTGAACCTCCTTCCTTTTTCGTAACTCGTTCTCATTCCTTGCCGTGCCATCGCGTTCCCCTTCCAGATCGTCTGAACTTGCCGAGGATCGTCAGGGCGGCGCGGGCTTCCGTGCTGCGCCGCGACTATGGCGGTCAGAGGGCAGATGAGATCCTTCACCAGCGCTGCTAGTACTCGTAGCAGGAACGCGACAGCGGCGAAACACAGAATGATCAACGCCAGCGTCATACTCTCAGTCCGTTCGAATCACGGAATCTCTAGTAACGATTTAAAAGCAGAGGACGTAAGAGTGGGATCAAGAGTTCATAAGGGTTTTGTAAAGAGTGAAGGGCATTACTCGCCGGGTTCGAAGCGGTAACCGACCCAGGGCTCGGTAACGATGTAGCGGGGGGAGGACGTGTCGGGTTCGAGTTTCTTGCGCAACTGGCCGACGAAGACTCGGAGATATTCTGTCTGCTCCGTGCTTTGTCCGCCCCAGATTGCGCCGAGCAGCGCACGGTGCTGGATCACTTTTCCCGGCCGCCGGGCCATGTAAACCAGCAGCTCAAATTCCTTGGGCGTCAGTCGAACTTCGGAGCCCTTCACGAACACCTTGTGCGCGGGCGTATCGATTCGGAAATCGCCGATTTCGATCACCGGGTCCGCTTCGTTGTCGGAGGGAATACGGCGAAGCGTGGCGCGCACCCGGGCCAACAGTTCATTCATGCCGAAAGGCTTGGTGACGTAGTCGTCGGCTCCGGCATCGAGCGCCTCAACTTTTTGTTGCTCTTTGTCGCGCACAGAAAGAACGACGATCGGAACCTGCGAGATCGCGCGGACGTGCCGGGTGAGTTCGATCCCATCCATCGAGGGCATGGAAAGATCGGTAATGATCAGGTTGGGCTGCCAGTCCTTCATGATTTCGATCGCCATCTCGCCGCTGTTGGCCACGCGGATATCGTATCCCTGCGCGGAAAGGCTGGTACGGAGCACGCGCGTGATCTGCGATTCGTCATCCACGATGAGAATGTGGGGATGCTCCGACACTAACGAGCCTCCTGCGAAATGATGTGAACGTCTACCGAGGGTGAATCGCGCAGGAAGCGCTGAATGGCCGACATGTACAGGTAGCGTTGCCAGCCGGTGCGGGCGGAACGGCCAAAAATCACCTGCGTGATGTGATTCTCGCGCACCAGTTGAGCCAGGCCGTCGGCGATGCTGCCTCCTGAAGTGCGAACCACCCGTCCCCCGAGATTTTCGGCGAAGCGGATATTTTCGGCCAACGTCTTCTGATCTTCCGGGCGGGTGTCGCGGCCGACATCGATGTAGAAGACGTAGAGCTCCCCGCCAAGGGCCTGCGCCATGCGCGATCCGCGGGCGACGATGTATTGCGCGGCGGGATTCGAGCTCACACAGACGGCAATCCGTTCGCGCACGGTGTGCGTGGGCTGCGTTCCATCTTTTTCGAGGAACGCGTCGAGGCTGCGGTCTACCACGCCCGTAACCTGGCGCAGCGCAAGCTCCCGCAGGGCGATGAGATTGCCAGGCCGAAAGAAGTGCGAAAGGGCGCGCTGCGCCCGGTCTGTCGGGTACACGTCACCGCGTTCCATTCGCTTTTGCAGCGCCTGGGGAGTCAAGTCGGCGAGCACGATTTCGTCCACCCGCTGCATCACCCAATCGGGAACGGTTTCTCGCACCTGCACGCCGGTGATCTGCTGGACAGTGGGACCGAGGCTTTCAACGTGCTGAACGTTCATAGTCGAAAGCACGTCGATTCCTGAGTCCAGTAACGCGACAACGTCTTCGTAACGCTTGGCGTGCTTGCTGCCTTCGATGTTGGTGTGTGCGAGTTCGTCGATCACGGCAACCGCGGGTTTGCGCGCGAGAATGGCGTCCACGTCCATTTCATCGAAGATGGTGCCCTTGTATGCGAGCTTGCGCGGAGGGATGCGATCGAGTTTGGCAGCGAGCTCGGCGGTTGCCTTGCGCCCATGGGTCTCGACGACGCCGATCACAACATCTTCGCCGCGGCTGGCGCGGCGGATCGCTTCACTCAGCATGCTATAAGTCTTGCCGACGCCGGGAGCATAGCCGAGGAACAACTTGAAAATACCGCGCGACTTGTCGGACGAAATTTCGTGCAACCACTCGTCTGGCGTCTTCGGCATCGCTGCTATTGTCGTTCGGGGAAGGAGAAAAGTCATCTCCATCGTACAATGCGGGGGTGAAAACGCCCACTTCGACACAGGCATGGCGATTCGCAATCACGATTGCGGCGATTGCCGCAATCACGGCGATCGGCTTCCGCCTGCGCGTAAACCACACCACGGTCGCATTGATGTTCCTGGTGAGCGTGCTTCTGACTTCCGCATATTGGGGCTTGCGGTACGCAGTGGTCATGGCGATAGCCGCAACCGCAGCGTTCAACTTTTTCTTTCTGCCTCCGGTTCGAACCTTCACCATCTCAGAGCCGCAGAACTGGGTGGCGCTTTTCGCATTCCTGGTAACCGCGCTGGTCGCCAGCAATCTCGCCGAACGGGCACGGCGCGAGGCGGAGGGCGCCAAGCAGCGGCGTCGCGAAGTAGAGCGGCTATACGGCCTAAGCCAGCGATTGCTTGCTTCGGAGAACGTTCTAGAGCTGCTGAATTCGCTCCCCAAATACGTGCAAGAAAGCTTTTCTGTGGGCAGCGTTGTGGCGGTGGCGGCGGACCATCCGTCGGTTTACCGCTCATCGCTGGACGCCAGGTTCGAGGAGAACGTGTTGCGTTCGACCCTGCTGCGGGGAGAGCCGGTCACACAGGGCGGAATCTCTTACGTTCCCTTGCGGCTGGGAATGCGCACCGTCGGAGCCCTGGGAATCAGCGGAGGAGAGTTATCCAGAGAGACATTGGATGCCCTGGGGAGCCTGGCGGGGCTGGCAGTAGAACGCGCTCGGGCGCTGGAAGCTCTCAGCAAGAACCGGGCCGAGCAGGAGCATGAACGGTTGCGGACGGCGCTGCTGGATTCGGTCACTCATGAGTTTCGGACGCCACTCACCTCGATCAAGGCAAGCATAACCACACTCATCTCTGAAGCGAATCTGGAAGAGAAAGCGCGGCACGAACTGTTGAGCGTGATCGACGAAGAGACCGACCGCCTGAACCGACTGGTGGGCGAAGCGGCTGAAATGGCGCAACTGGACTCCGGCATGTTCAAGCTGGACTTGCAGCCGCACTCCATCGTCGAAGCGCTGGAAGCCGCCCTCCAGGACGCCAGGGGATCAATCGAGAACCACCCGGTAGAACTCCATGTTTCAAGGGACCTGCCCAGGGTGCAAATGGATGTTTCGCGCATCCGCGAAGTATTGATGCACTTATTGGAAAATGCCGGAAAATATTCTTCGCCTTTGGCGCCGATCAACATCACGAGCGAAGTCAAGGACGAGAAACTCGTCACCAGCATCGCCGACCGGGGGCCGGGTATCGATTCCTTTGAGCAATCGCTGATCTTTGAGAAGTTCTACCGCGGGCAAAATCAACGCTACACCGCTCCCGGCACGGGCATGGGGCTGGCGATCGCGAAGGTGATCGTGGAGGCCCACGGGGGAACGGTGAACGTGGTGAGCCAGTTGGGAAGCGGATCGGTATTTTCGTTCAGCCTGCCATTGGAGAAGCGTCAGCAAGGGTAAGCTTTCGGTCCATTAATTTTTTCGCTTGATGTATAGCACTTGGGCCTGCCCTGGGCGAGCCCTAGGCTACAATTCAGAGTGCTTTGGCGCAGTGAATTCGAATACCAGCTCTGCCAAGGCACTGCCTAATCCAATTATGATGGCCATCGCGACGGGTTCTTCTGTTCTCGACGACAAGAGGATTTTCTACAACCGCTTTCTGCTGGTTGTGTCGGGGTTGGGCGGACTTCTGTATGGAGTCGACGTCGGCATTATTGCCGGCGCGTTGCCTTACCTGGAAGCGACCTCAGGGCTTAATGGCGGGCAGCTTTCCATCGTCGTGGCGGCGGTGCTGTTGGGCAGCGTGATCTCCACGCTGTTTGCAGGGTTGCTTGCCGACTGGATGGGCCGGCGAACCCTGATGGGACTGAGCGGGATCCTGTTTGTCATCAGCATCCCGATGATCGCGCTGGCACATGGGTACGGGCCCCTGGTCTTTGGACGGTTACTGCAAGGCATCAGCGCGGGACTGATCGGTGTAGTCGTACCGCTTTTTCTGGCGGAGTGTCTAACTGCGTCGAACCGAGGCAAAGGGACGGGAATCTTCCAGTGGCTTCTGACCCTGGGGATCGTCATCGCGGCGCTGGTCGGGGCGTATTTCAGCTTCCGGGTAGATCAGGTCGCAAAACTGGGCGACGCTGCCCGACTGCTTGCATTCAAGGACTCGGCGTGGCGCGGGATCTTTTGGGTTTCTCTGCCTCCGGGAATCTTGTTTGTGATTGGCAGTTTCATGGTGGCTGAATCGCCGCGCTGGCTGCTGAGGCGCGGGCGCAAAGAAGGGGCTTACGCCGCGCTGCTGCGTTCGCGCACACAGGAGCAGGCCAATCTCGAATTGAAAGAGATGGTGGATATTCTCGAGTCTGAGCGGGCCAAGAGCGCAGGCGCAAGGGCGAAGGATTCGTTGCTTCGCCGGAAATACGTCATTCCCTTCGTGCTGGCCTGCATCATTCTGGCGTGTACGCAGACGACCGGGATCAATTCGATCATCGCCTATAACACCAACATTCTTCTGCAAAGCGGACTCTCGGATGTCGCGGCGCATTGGGGCTATGTCGTCTTCACCATCATCAACTTCCTCGTCACGTTCGGCGGGGTGATGCTGGTCGACAGGAAGGGCCGCAAGTTCCTTCTGGCGGTGGGGACGGCCGGAATTATCGTCTCCCTCGTCTGCACTGGGATTCTCTTTCTCGGCACCGAGAAGCTCCAGGTAGATACCAAGGAAGCGGTGCAGGCGATGGTCGCTCCCGACCAGACGCTGCGACTGGTCTATGACAAAGGCTTGTCCGACAAGCTCCTGAGAACCGATGCGAACCGCCCGACTTCCTTGATCGTGATCTATTCGTATGGCGACTTCCGCGCGGCCAGCCAGGTTGAGCGATCGAACGACTCCGGCGCCAAGCCGATCGAGATCAAGCGCGCAGGCGCGATCCCTCCGAACAAGGTTGTAGCATTTTTCTCGAATCCGTTTGGCGACCTCGATGCCGCGCGGACCGCGCCGCTGAGAATTGAAAATGCATTAATCACACCAGTGCCGGAATCTCGGAACGGATGGATGGTCGCGATTACTCTATTCGTATTCATGGCGTTCTATGCGGTCGGCCCGGGAGTCTGCGTGTGGCTGGCGCTGTCGGAATTAATGCCCACTCGCATTCGCTCGAACGGGATGAGCATCGCATTGTTGATCAATCAGGCGGTGTCGACGACCATTGCCGCGATTTTTCTGCCGACCGTCGGCAAGTATGGATACTCGACTATGTTTTTCGGCTTCGCGGCTTGCACGGTGGTCTATTTCGTCACCGCGACCTGGTTCCTGCCGGAGACGAAGGGCAAGACGCTTGAGGAAATCGAAGCGGTGTTTGAAGGAGCAGGTGCTTAGGGGGGAACGATAACGCGGCGCCCTGAACGGGCGGCGGAGAATCCGGCGACACGGTCGAGGATTATGAGTCCAAGCGAGCAGGGGAAGAACGCGAGCACGAACGATCATTCACACGCCATGCGGCGGGAGATCTACGAGCAGCCGGTCGCGATCGAGAATACGATCGCCAGGCATTTGAAGGATGACATTATTTTCCCCGGCGAGTTGAATGCGGTCGAGAGTGCGCTGCGCACCTTCGAGAAGATCATCATCGCGGCCAGCGGATCGAGCCGGCATGCCGGTTTGGCCGGCGAAATCATGATTGAAGACCTCTCCGGCGTTCCGGTGGACGTGGAGTACGCCAGCGAATACTGCTACCGCTCGACCCATGCGGCGGTGGATCCGATCGTGATGGTGATCACGCAATCCGGTGAAACGGCCGACACGATGGCGGCGCAGCGCGAGGCGCTCACGCGCGGCCTGAAGACGATCGCTATTTCGAACCGGCCCGACACAACCATCACACGGGAGGCGGGGGCTGCATTAATTACCGGGGCCGGGCCGGAGCTTTCGGTGCCGGCGACCAAGAGCTTTACGACGCAAGTCACGATCCTGTACCTGATGGCGTTATTTTTAGCGAGGAAGCGGGGGCGCATGACGTCTGAAGTATCACGAGCCCGCTTGCAGGAACTCGATCGCTTGCCGGAGGCGATCGACAGGAATCTCGCTGCCTGGGACGGTTCAGCAGAAGAGTTTGGCGGTATTCACTTCAGAGCGGAGAAATTTCTTTATCTTGGCCGCGGCGTGCACTATGCGATTGCGCGTGAAGGAGCATTGAAGCTTAAGGAAATCTCTTACGCTCACGCGGAGGGATATCCCGCGGGCGAATTGAAGCACGGCCCCAATGCGCTCGTGGATGAGAAATTGCCAGTTGTGGTGCTCGCAACCCGCGATGATACCGATCCGGATTCGGTGTTACGCTACCGCCGGACCTTGGACGTGATGAAAGAAGTGAAATCGCGGCGGGGGCCGCTGGTGGCGGTGGCGACCGAAGGGGACAAGGACGTTAAGAACGTGGCCGACCATGTCTTCTACGTGCCCGCCGCGCCGGAGTTACTGCTGCCCATCCTCGAAGTAATACCCTTGCAACTGTTCGCCTACCACGTCGCGGTGAATAAGGGATATGACGTGGACCATCCTCGAAATCTGACCAAGGCGGTACTCACGGAGTAGCGCTCAGCTTGCGTGGGCGAGCGCTCCGCGACCGTGACGAACTTGACTCTCTCGCCTGCCTGCAAAGGGCCGTATCTCCACCGTTTCTGCCCGCTGCTGTTACAATTTTTGTTCTACCCAAACAGCACCGGCGCGCCATGAAATGTCCATTTTGCGGGTTTGCGAATGACAAAGTTGTCGATTCGCGCGAGAGTAAGGAAGCCGAGTCGATCCGGCGACGGCGCGAGTGTCTGAAGTGCAACAAGCGCTTCACGACGTATGAACGCATTGACGAGATTCCCTACATGGTCGTCAAGAAGGACGGCCGGCGGGAGAAGTTTGACCGGCAAAAAGTGTTGAATGGCCTGCTGCGGGCGTGCGAGAAACGTCCGGTACCGATCAGTAAACTGGAGCAGATTGTCAACGAGGCGGAAGGATTCGTTATCGAGTCGGCCGAGCGCGAGCGCAAGACCAGCGAACTGGGCGAACTGATTATGAACCGGCTGCGGCGCTACGACAAAGTTGCGTATGTGCGGTTCGCCTCCGTTTATCTCGACTTCAAAGATGTGAAAGAGTTCATGAGCGAGTTGAAGGATTTGGTGAAAGCGAAGGCAGAGTAACTATTTACCGCTGGAAGGCCAATTGCATCGATTCTTCGGTGCATTCAGGACGATAAACATTCTATGAGTCATAAAGTTACGCTAATCCCGGGCGACGGCATCGGCCCGGAAGTCATGAAGGCGACGGTGCGCATCCTGGAGGCGACCGGGGTCAAGTTCGATTGGGAGACTTTCGCCGTGGGCGCGGAAGCCTATGAGAAATCGGGGGAGTACATCCCGAAAGAGTTGATCGAGTCGATCGAGCGCACTCGCGTCGGGCTGAAGGGCCCAGTTACAACTCCGGTCGGGGGCGGGTTCTCCAGCATCAACGTGGCGCTACGAAAAAAGTTTGAGCTTTACGCGAATTTCCGGCCGATTCGCAATCTGCCACACATTCCCACTCGCTATCCAGATGTCGATCTGATCATTGTCCGCGAGAATACTGAGAGTCTTTATTCCGGGCTGGAGCACGAAGTCGTGCCCGGCGTCATCGAGAGCCTGAAGATCATCACCGAGAAAGCCTCGACCCGCATCGCAAAATTTGCGTTTGAATACGCCCGCAAGAACCAGCGCAAGAAAGTTCACGCCATCCACAAAGCCAACATAATGAAGCTTTCGGACGGTCTTTTTCTGCGTTGCTCCCGCACCATCGCGAAAGATTATCCCGAAATCACTTACGCCGAGCACATCGTCGACAATACCTGCATGCAGTTGGTGATGAATCCGTACCAGTACGACGTTCTGGTGATGGAGAATCTGTACGGCGACATTATTTCCGACCTATGCGCGGCTTTCGTCGGTGGCCTGGGCTTCGTGCCCAGTGCGAACCTGGGCGATGAATGCGCGATCTTTGAAGCCGTCCATGGCTCAGCGCCCGACATTGCTGGGAAGAACCTGGCGAATCCCACGGCGCTGCTGCGCTCGGGATTGTTGATGCTGCGGCATCTCGGCGAGCACGAAGCCTCGACGCAGATTCGCAATGCACTGGAAAAGGTCTACCGCCATCCTGAAAAACTGACCAAAGACATTGGCGGGCAGTCCGGAACATCGCAATTTGCCGACAGTGTCATCGCCGAAATGGAAAGCGCAAAGGGGAAATCCGCAGGCGATTAGCCCGTCCGTAGTCGTCATAACCGGGTTAACTATAGTTAAGTCTCCGGCTGCTCTCGCGTGGGAACCAGGAACGACGCCGGATGTGCCAGAAGCGAGCGGCCCACTTCCTTGAGGAATGTTCGCGCCTGTTCGTTTCTGACATCTCTGGCGCGGATGGCCAGCAGGAAGCTGAGCAGGAAGGAAGTTGCAATGTTGAGAACGCCGACGAACAAGACTCCCAGCAATGAAAAGATGATTTCGTTGCGGGTGAGTCCTCCATAGATCCACATGCCGTCGAGCGCGTAGCCGAGGCTTGCCGCCTGTAACGTCACGTGGCGAACTTCGAGTGGAATCCCAAACAGCGCGACAATGATCGGCACAGTGCCCAGCAGAAATCCCAGCACGATGTAGCCGACCGAACCCGCCGCCTGGTGCTTCACCCATTCGGCGAGGCGCGACGCCCGATTGAGTCCCACGCGCTCGCGAATTCGCAGGCTGTTTGAAATCGAGCTTCCCATCCGAGTGACCGCGATGTAGTTGGCGGTCCAGCCGGTGGCCAGCGATGAAATCCAAAGCAGAACTCCGGTGACGACCGCGAAGAGGATAGTCCCTGAGCGATGCGGAATCATCATGTGCACACCATGCTCGGCCTCAACCTGGGTCAGGAAAGGGTGGTGCCAAATGAGTTGCCACAGCCGGTCGAGCGCCATCGACACGGGAATCGCGCCGAGCAGGTTGCCAATGGTCACAATCGTTTGCGTTTGTGAAATCGCGCGCAGGCTGGCCATGTGGTCTTTGGCGGGATCTTCCATAGCGTCGACAAGGGTCGCCGCGGTCGCAGCGGGCATTTTCGAAGCGAGCAGAAAACCACCGGCCTGCATCATCAGAAAGCTGATGACATAGTTCAGCGAGTGCCCGATGGCGACAAGAAGGGGAGCTTGAATCCTGGCCGAAATCGCGTATTTCACAAGCGCGGTGAAGCAGGTGATGACGCCAGCCATGATCGCCCCCGCGCCCATCGCGCGCCAGTGCTTAGCGCTGTGTGCGATGTAGTGTGAGCCGACGCGACCGGTTTTTTCCACGATGCTGCGCGCCATCCGCCGGAATGTAGTATTGACGATGCGCAAAATCCGGCGCTGCGAAGCGAACCCGTATATCATCGCAACCGCGAATTTTCTGGGGTCGGCGCCGGGCTGACGCAATGACAGTACCTGGTCGATCCGCCACAGCAACGAACGCAACAAGCGCAAACGGAAAATCGAGCCGGCCGAAGTCCCCTCTTTCTCGATTCGCCGATTGAACTCGCGCAACTGTGCCACACAGGCATCGCGCTGAGTCGTCCATCTGGAGAATTCTTCAGGATGCAACACGACCGATTCGACGAGGGACGGCAGGTGAAAGAATGCGGACTTGGTGATGTCGTCGTCGCTGCCCAGAATCAGCATGTCGCGGGAAAGCGCGATGTTGGCGGCGCGGAGGGCCAGGATTTTGCACGACGCCAGCATCGAGGTCGTCGTGAGGCGAAAGATGTCGGACCACCACGCAACCAGTTCGTCGGGCAGGGACATGACCCAGGCGGCGTCGCGCTCCCGCAGTCCGAGCGAGTCGAGAAGAATGTAAAGATCGCCGCGGACCTCGTCTTCCGGCAGCAGGCGCTTCATGGTGCGGCCGAATAGTTCTCGAAGTAAGAAGATTTCGTCTGGCAAACCAGCTTCGGAAACCACACGCACGTAGGAATGGTGAGACCAGAATTCGCGGAAGGCGTCGCGAATTTCGGTGCGTCGCGGATGGGCGTCAATGCTGGCGGTCAGCTGCGAAAGTCTTTCGGTGCGCTGTGCGGTGGGGACGTCCAGGATGCCGCGCAGCATCCCGTAGACCCAGGTGGCGCGCTCGCGCGCCGAGCCGAATTCGAACTTGAGGAGGTCCTGCGGAGGCGAATTTGTGGCTGGAAATACCGTCATGCTGCGTTCGCCCTCGGCAGGAAATTTAAGAGTACTGGAACCCTATCAAGGTTTGGGGAAGGAATCTAGCGGTTGTGGGAAAAGTTGTGTCAGAGTTTCGTGTATTCCAGTCTAGCGCCGCTTCAGGGCCTCCAGTTCGTCTAAGGTGCGCGGCCAGTCGGAGCCGAGCAGTCGGGACAAACTGCGGTCGGCCAGAACTTTGCCGCCGGTCTGGCAGCGTGCACAGTAGTTGGTCTCTTTGTCGGCATAGCGAATGCGCAGGACTTTGTCGCCGCAGCGGGGACAAGGCAGGCCGTAGCGGCCGTGGACAGCCATGTCTTTGCGGAACGCGGTAACTTTTTCCGGGAACTTCTGGTCGGCTTCCTTCACAAGGCGAGTGATCCAGAGTTGAAGCGTTTTGCGGGTGGCTTCGAACAGCCGCTGCCGTTCGGCGGGCGTGAGTTTGCTTGTGAGTGCAATCGGGGACAATTTGGCTGCGTGCAGGATCTCGTCGGAATAGGCATTGCCAATGCCGCTCAGCAGGCGCGGATCGGTCAACGCTCGCTTGAGTGTGTGATTTTCGGCAGTGAGTACGGCGCGGAAAGTGGCGAGATCGGACGTGAAAACATCGATGCCTCCGGCGTCTAACGAGGCAAGGTTCTCTTCTCCGGAAATCAAATGTAAAGCCGCTCGCCGCTTGCTGCCGGCCTCGGTGAGAACCAGCGATCCATTGGGGAATTCGAATGCTGCCTGATTCTGTCGTCCGGAAAGTTTGGCGTCGCGCGGACGCCAGTGCAAGCGGCCGGCGATCATCAGATGGAGCACGAGCCACAGATCACCGTCGAGGCCCAGGGCGATGCGCTTTCCGATCCGCTGCAGTTTTCTTACCGTCCTCCCCTCCGCCTCCTGGAGTGGAGGCTGGACCGTGCGCAACAAAAATGGGCTGGCGAGACGAATCTTTTGCAAAGGCTGGCCGACGACTCGCGGTTCGAGCGCGGCCAGATAGGCCGAAATGTCAGGCAATTCGGGCATTCGCTATCCAGATTGCCTTGCGGAGACGGATTTCGCAAATGCCGAGATGACTTTGTGGCTTCTCGGCAAAAAGTTTTGCACCGCCCGCCATTGACTCACACGCTGGTTCGGAGTAACCTGCCCCGTTCTGAAGGATTGAGGGGAATGACGCGCACAACACGGCGTGTAGGGGTAGTTCTATTTCAGCTGGGCGGGCCCGACAAGCTGGAATCGATCGAACCTTTTCTATATAACCTCTTTTGCGATCCCGACATTATTGACTTCCCTTTCGCCAGAATTGGGCGCAAACCTCTCGCTAAGTTGATTTCAACTACTCGCGCTCGCAAGGTGCAGCACCACTATTCGATCATTGGTGGGGGATCGCCGATCCGGCCCAATACCGAGCGCCAGGCCCGGGCGCTGGAACGGGAACTCCGCTGCCAAGGGGTCGATGCACATTGTTTTATCGCCATGCGCTATTGGCATCCATTTACGGCGGAAGCGATTGAGCAGGTGCGGGCGGCCGACTGCGATGAGATCGTCCTACTGCCGTTGTACCCGCAATATTCGTCGACCACGACAGGATCGAGCCTCAACGAGTGGAACCGCTTGTTTCAGGGTGACATCCCAGTCCGCACGGTAGAAGCGTTTTACCGAAACCCCAGCTATCTGGATGCGTTTGCCGAAAGGGTGGATTGTGCGCTGGCACGCTTCCCTTCTCTGGAAACGCCCGAGATCGTTTTCAGCGCGCACAGCGTTCCGATGTCGGTGATCGATAAGGGAGACCCCTACGAGCGGCAGATCGAAGAAACCGTCCGGCTGCTGATGCATCATGGCGGCTGGAGCAATCCTCACCGGCTTTGCTATCAGAGCAAAGTGGGCGCCAGTCGATGGTTGCAGCCTTCCCTGCATCACACATTACGTACATTGTCAGCAGAGCGGGCGCGCGAGGTATGTGTGGTGCCAATTGCGTTTGTGTCAGACCACGTGGAAACGCTCGGAGAGATCGATCACGAAGCTCGCGAAGAGGCGCATCAGCTTGGAATCGAGCAGTTTGAAATGAGCGCCGGCCTGAATGATTCCCCGAAGTTTATCGACGCCCTGGCGCAGATCGTGCAAGAAGCTTTAGGACAAGAAGAATCGTCCGAGGTCCAAGTTCGCAGCAGCGGGGGAAAGTTGGCGACGCCGCAGTATGCGCCTGCCGCTGGGGACTAAAGGCCCGAGTCGCAGTTAACGGTAGAAATTAGGAGGGATTCATGGCGGAGTTGGAGGCCGGTAAGGCCAATCCGAATCCGGAGCCGGCCAAACCCGCAGCGAAACCTGCGGTGGACGCGACCAAGTACGTAGGGACTCCAGCAGTCGGAACCTCGAAAGCAGCGGCATCCGCTGGTGTGGCCGGTACCACTCCCTCCACGGAAATCGACCGCCATCGCCGCCGTTTTGTCTGGACCATGGTCACCGGCTTTCTGGTCGCATGGTTCCTGGCATTTTTCCGCTTCTTCCTTCCGCGCACATTATTTGAGCCGAATTCTGTTTTCAAAATTGGATATCCCTCGGAATTTGCCTTGGGCGTTGACACCAAGTTCCAGCAGAAATTCCGCATCTGGGTGGATCGAACGCCTGACCGGCTGTTCGTGATTTATGCGCGCTGTACGCACTTGGGCTGCACGCCCGACTGGAAGCCGAGCGAGAACAAGTTCAAGTGCCCCTGTCACGG
The DNA here is from genome assembly GCA_036490405.1 of Candidatus Sulfotelmatobacter sp. Classification (GTDB taxonomy): domain Bacteria; phylum Acidobacteriota; class Terriglobia; order Terriglobales; family Acidobacteriaceae; genus Sulfotelmatobacter. The sequence goes on from DASXDY010000030.1 coordinate 127,001, forward strand.
CAGCGGTTACGACAGCGAAGGAATCAACTTCGAGGGACCAGCGCCGCGGCCGATGGACCGCGCCAAAGTCGAACTGGCGCCCGATGGACAGATTATCGTCGACACTTCCCGGCTGTATCAGTGGCCCAAGGGGCAACCGACGCACTTCAACGATCCGGGAGCGTTCTTGACGGGAGTTTAGACGATTGGGAAATTGTGTGATTGAGTAATTGGGGAATTGCCAATTGCAGTGATGAAAATGATTATGGCTTCTTGAGCGTTAGGGCGTTCGAGCTTTGCAAATTTCTCAATTACCAAATTTCGCAATTACTCAATATCAGGACTGACATGGCTGACGAAAACAATCCGAATGGCGGTAACGGGAAAAACGGGAAGGTCGGCATCCTCGATCGAGTCAAAGAGGACATTCAGTCCATTAAGACTGATATTCCCGCCAAAGTTAAGGAACAGGTCGACGGGCTGAAGGATCCGACGAAGACCCAGGTCTACACGTCGATCTTTCGCCACAAGCACGATGACACGCCGCGAAACCGGGCGCTAGGCGTGCTTTCCAACGTGTTCCTGCACCTGCATCCGGCCAAAATCAACCGTGATGCGGTCCGCTATAGCTACACGTGGGGTATGGGCGGGATTACGTTTTATTTATTTATCATCCTGACCTATACAGGCGTACTGCTGATGTTCTATTACCACCCCAGCAAGGTGCAGGCCTTCCGCGACGTGCTCTATCTCGAGCATGATGTGCCCTTCGGGAAGATTCTGCGCAACATGCACCGCTGGGCGGCCCACCTGATGGTGATCGGCGTGTGGCTGCACATGTTCCGCGTGTTTCTGACCGGGTCCTATAAAAAGCCGCGAGAATTTAACTGGAACATCGGCGTGCTGCTGCTGGTATTCACGCTGCTGCTCTCGTTCACTGGATATCTGCTGCCGGACGATCAATTGGGATTCTGGGCGGTCACGGTCGGAACCAATATGGCGCGCGCCACGCCGCTGCTGGGGCACGAAGGCCCGTTCGGGTCGATGTTGGGCATGACTCCGTACAACGACGTGCGCTTTGGATTGCTCGGCGGATCGATTGTGGACGCGAACGCGCTGCTGCGGTCTTACATCTGGCATTGCATCGGGATTCCGATTGTAGCGTCGATCTTGATGATTGTTCACTTCTGGCGTGTGAGAAAAGACGGCGGAATTTCGGGCCCGGCGCCGGTCATGCTGGAGGCCGAAGCGGACAAGCCGCGACGAGGGCCAAAGGCGGCTGGAGAGTGACGTGGTCTTTACAACATCAGGACGTCATTCCTGCTGTTTGCAAGTGGCGAGAAAAAAGCAGGTTCCTCACCGCCGCTTCGCGACGCTTCGGAATGACAAGTAATTAAGAGGCGGAAAAGTTCACAGATTCGAGACTAACTATGGATTGGCGACAACTTTGGGAGATTTGTTCGGCGCCTGACAACGTTCCGATCGTGGGCTTGATTCCACTGCTCTGCTTCTACATCTACCTGGCGTGGAAGCAGGCGCACGCCAACGACGTGCTCATCGAACAACTCGAGGGCGACGCCGCGCTGGCCAAGACACACCATCGCAAGACATGGCCTTTCAAGCCCGGGTGGGCCAAGGAAGTCCACGTCTGGCCGTTTCTGCTGCGAATTGAATTCCTGGCCGCGATTATCATCACGATTATTTTGATGGTCTGGTCGATCACGCTGAACGCTCCCCTGGAAGAACCCGCCAATCCCAACCTGACGATGAATCCCGCGAAAGCCCCGTGGTATTTCCTCGGGCTACAGGAGATGCTCGTCTATTTCGATCCGTGGATCGCGGGCGTTGTGATGCCAACAATGATCATCATCGGTCTGATGGTGATTCCATATATCGATACCAATCCGCTGGGCAGCGGCTATTACACCTGGAAGCAGCGCAAGTTTTCGATTTCCACGTTCATGTTCGGGTTCGTGATCCTGTGGGTTGCGATGATCATTATCGGAACATTTATCCGGGGCCCCGGCTGGCAGTGGTTCTGGCCGGGGCAAACGTGGGACCACAATCGATTAATTTACGAAGTGAACCGCGATCTGCCGGATATTTTCGGCATCACGTCGAACCTGGGCAAATCGATATTCGGCGCGATTGTGGTTGGCGGGTTTTATCTGATCGGCGGCGGAGCGGTGTACTCGCTGTTCCGGCGCAAGATGCCGAAGGATTTTCAGCGCATGAGTCTGCTCCAGTTTTCGCTAATGGCGGGCCTGTGGCTCACCATGATCGCGCTGCCGCTGAAGATGGCGCTGCGTCTTTTGTGGCACATCAAGTACGTGTGGATTACGCCGTGGTTCAACGTTTGAAGAACGTCATTGGCCGTTTGTCGTTCGTCGTTGGCAAAACAACTCTGCCGGCGCTGGCGAACCAGCTAACGACGAACGACCAGCGACCAACGACCGCAGTCGGAGGAAATGGTGCCAGATAAACCCACCCCCGAGCAGGACCCGATCACCAGCAAGTCGTATGCTGCGCATTACCTCATCGTGACCATGATCCTGATCGTCACGCTGTTTTGGGCCTTGTGGGACGAGGCATGGGGCCAGCGTCCGTGGAAGGCCTTTCAGGATACCTGGAAGGATCGCTACACTGCGTTCCTGAATACGGCGAAGTCAAAGTCGGCTACGTCAGAAAAAGATGTCGAGCAGAATCCGGATTACGCAGCCCTCAAACAGGCTTACGACAAGACGTATGAAGATTCGAAGGAAAAGGCTGCGAAATCCCGCAAAGCAGTGGATGACGCGAGCGCGCGCCTGCTGGCGGTGCAGAGCGTGTTCACGGACCGGCGCGCGTATGTGAATGCCATCAGCTATGAGATTGAGACGAGCACCAGCGCCTCCTCGAAAGCCAGCAAGCAGAAGGAATTGGCGGAATACAAGCACGAGAATGCGACGGTTGTATTTCCCGATGGAAGCAAGAAACAATTCAACTTCGAGGAGCTGGAGAAGACCTACAACGAAATCCGAGATGAGCGCACAAAGTTGAGCCTGGAACTGGGCGAAGTATTAAAGCCAGTCACGGCGGCCAAAGCGAAGATGGATGAATACATCTCCGACCACATGGTCGATCTGACCCCGCCGCAGATTGACGGTTTAAAAAAGAAGGCGGTGGAGTGGGATCCGAAAATCGTTCAGATCAACGTGGCCGAGGCCAACATCGTCGACCGGTGCGAGTCCTGCCACCTGAACGCGCGCGAGCCTCTGAGAATTACCATGGCGTCGATGATGCCCAAGGGAGAGAAGAAACCGGACGAGTATTCCGAGGCATTCTTGAGCCATACCCAGCCTGAGTTATTGCAGATTCACGATCCCGACAAGTTCGGCTGTTCCCCCTGTCATCAAGGAAACGGGCGCGCGACTACCAGCGTAGAAAAGGCGCATGGCAACTACGAGCACTGGCTGTGGCCGTTGTTTCCCAAGGAGAACGCACAAGCGGGTTGCCAGAATTGCCACGCGGCCGACATGGTTCTCGCCAGCAACGACGTGCAGTTCCAGACCATCAACGCGGGCAAAGATCTATTCCGGCAGCGCGGGTGCATGGGATGCCATCGCTATGAAGGCTACGACAAAGAACCTGAAGACCTGAACAATGTCGGCCAGCAGATCAACCAGATCGAAACCCAGAAGAAGGACAACGTCAAGCAGTCCGCCTACCTGATGAAAGAGGCCGACGCGGCCGAGTCGAACGAAGAAGCCAACAAGCTGAATACCCAGGCGGTCGATCTGAAAGTCGCGAACAGCAGGCTGGACGGGCGGTTGCAGCAGCTCGATTTCCAGTCGCACAGCCTGATGCAGGACCAGAAAAAAGTTGGACCGAACCTGAAAGACGTCCGGCTTAAGCTCAATAAGAACTGGATTCCGGTATGGCTGAAGAAGCCTTCGGATTTCCGTCCAACCACGAAGATGCCGAACTTCCGCCTGAACGATCATCAGATTCAGGCGATCTCGGCATACATCTGGCAGTCGGGCTTCACTGACGCGCTCCCTAAACACAAACCCGGCAATGCCGCTCACGGAAAGGAACTCTTCGAAACCCGCGGCTGCCTCGCCTGCCACTCCATCGGCGAAGGCGATCAGATGATGGGCGGCACCTTCGCCGCGAATCTGACTCGCGTCGGCGAGAAGGCGAATTACGATTATCTCGTCCGCTGGATTCACAACGCGCGCGAGCGCACGCGCCCCTATTGCCCACTCGAGAAAAAGGACATAGGTCCCGAGGACTACGCGAAGAAGGGGCTTCCGTACCAGTTCGACCTTGAGCACAGCAAATGCCCGAACGACGGCCACGAACTGCAAGTGCAGAATATGACCGTGATGCCGAGCCTGCGCCTCACGCCCGAAGACGCGGAAGACATCGCGACGTATCTGATGACCCAGAAGAAGCAGGAAGCTTCATCGTATCCCGATGCCGCATTCATGGACGATCCCGCGCTTAAGGCTGAAGGAAAGAAGTGGATCAGCCACTTTGGCTGCGGCGGTTGTCACGAGATTTCCGGATTCGAGGATGAAGGACGGATCGGCACCGAGCTCACCTACGAAGGCAGCAAGCCCATTGAGCGACTCGACTTCGCCCTGTTTACCACAGTCGCCCAGCGCGGCGGTAAAGACGCCGAACCGATTACGAATAAGGAAGATCTGGCGCGCCTGCCGGACGGGCCTGCGCACGATCCCTGGTACAACCAGAAAGGCTTTTTCGAACACAAACTGGCCGAGCCAGAGGTCTACGACAAGGGCAAGATCAAAAGCGAGATGGATGCCTCGCGCATGCCCAACCTGCATCTCACCAAAGAGCAGGTGCTGGATCTCACCACGTTCCTTATGGGAAGCGAAGAAACTTCCCTCCCTGCAAGCTATCTATACAAGCCGGGCGATGCGCGGCACGACATCCAGGAAGGCTGGTGGGTGATTAAGAAATACAACTGCATGGGATGTCATCAGTTCATTCCCGGACAAACGACGATCCTGATGGGCCTGAAGCAGTATCAGGATGCGCAGGACCAGTTGCCACCCAAGCTGCTTACCGAAGGCGCGCGCGTCGATCCGGAGTGGCTGCGGAAGTTTCTATCGAATCCGGCGTTGAGTACGACGGACACGAATCGCAACGGCGTACGCCCTTATTTGAAAGTGCGCATGCCAACCTTCTCGTTCTCCGACAACGAACTGCGGAAACTGGTTCGCTTCTTCGAGGCGTTGCAGCAGCAGCCGTTACCTTACATTCCAGAGCAGGTGCCGACGCTTACCGCGAAAGAAAGCGACATGGCCCGCAGTTTGTTCTCAAGCACTGCTGCACCGTGCCTGAAATGCCACGCAACGGGCGACCCGGCGCACGACAAGATCGCTACCGCGCCGAACTTCCTGCTGGCAAAAGAACGCCTGAAGCCGGATTGGGTGGAACGCTGGATCACCGATCCGCAGGCAGTTAGTCCGGGAACCTCGATGCCGTCCGGCCTCTTCCGACAGGAGCAGAGCGGACAGTACGTCTTCTCCGGCCCAACGCCGCCTACTTTCAACGGCTACACCGGCGATCACAGGAAGCTGCTAACCGACTACATCTTCCAGTTGACGCCGGAAGAGCAGCGACGAGTGGCGGCATCCATGCCGCGGGCAAAAGCGGCTGTGGGCGTGCACACGAACCGTAAACAGGCCGCGGTGGAATCGCATCCAACGGCGAGCGGCGGTTCGCGATAGAATTTTCGGCGGCGTTACAACGATTCCTCGAGTCGCCGCCGCATTTGCTCCGGCTCGCTCGGAATGACAAATAGCGAAGGAACCTTAACGAAAGGGCGACATTATGAATAAGAAAACGATCACTCTCAGCATGCTTGCTGTCTGTGCGCTGCTGATTTCAGCAGCGTGCAACAAGAACACCGAGCAGTCGAACAACAAGCCCGAAGAAAAACAGGCGGAGTCGGCGCCTCCAGCCACTCCGATCGATCCGGCAACGGTGGCCACGGTCAGCGGCACGGTGAAGTTTGACGGTGCCGCGCCCAAGCGATCCAAGATCGACATGAGCCAGGATCCCGGCTGCAAGGGCACGAACGAATCCGAGAACGTCGTCGTCAACGGTGGTGATCTGGAGAATGTGTTCGTTTACGTGAAAGACGGGCTCGGCACTCGCACCTTCGATACTCCAAAAGATCCCGTCGTGCTGGAGCAGAAGGGCTGCCAGTATCATCCACACATTCTCGGCGTAATGGTAGGACAGACCGTCCAGATCAAGAATGAAGATCCGACTACGCACAACATCCATCCCACCCCGAAAGACAACCGCGAGTGGAACGAATCGCAACCGCCGTCCGCTCCCGCGATTGAAAAGAACTTCGCGCGCGAAGAAATCATGCTGCCTGTGAAGTGCAACCAGCATCCATGGATGAAAATGTACGTCAATGTCGTGAAGAACCCGTTCTTCGCAGTCACGGATAAATCCGGCAAGTACGAAATTAAGGGTTTGCCGCCGGGCGACTACACTCTGGCGTTCGTCCACGAAAAACTGGGCGAGCAGGACCAGAAGGTCACTGTAGCTCCCAAAGAGTCGAAGACGGTCGATCAGTCGTTCAAAGCGGCGGGCGAGTAGCGCTTCGGCTTGATAAAATAAAGGCGTCGGAGAACAGGCCGCGTGATCGTGGCCTGTTCTTTTCCGAAGCTTTTCCGCTCGGATGTAGAGAGGCCCTTGCCTGAGAACCGTTGCCACATCCTACCATCGCGGACTTCACCGCTTCGCCGTGATTCTTGCCTGCTGGATATTTCTCCTGATCATTGCCGGCGCGCTAGTCACCAGCAACGATGCGGGGCTTTCCGTGCCGGACTGGCCGACTTCGTTCGGGTCGCTCTACAAAATTCCAAAACTTGTCGGCGGCGTGAAGTTCGAGCATACGCATCGCATGATCGCGCAGGTCGCTGGCCTGTTGACCATCATTCTTGCGATCTGGACGTGGCGCGTTGAAAAACGTCGCTGGATGCGCTATCTGGGAGTCGCTGCGATCGGAACGGTCATTGCGCAGGGCGTTCTGGGCGGACTGACAGTGTTGTACTTCTTGCCGCCTGCGATCTCGTCGGCACACGCTGCCCTGGCGCAGACTTTTTTCTGCATCGCGGTTGCGATGGCGCTGTTCACCAGCCAGAACTGGATTGAGGAACGGCCCCGGGTAGAATTTGATCGTCGGCGGCCGAGCCTGTTCACTCTAACCCTGCTTTCCATTTTCGTTTTGTATGTCCAATTGGCATTAGGGGCGATGTTCCGCCATCATGGATTAAGCTGGTGGCCCCATGTGGTGAATGCGGTAGTCGTCGTCTTCGTCCTGACCTGGACTGCGATACGCGCACTTACCAACTATTCGAGTATCGAAGGTGTCCGGCGGCCCGCGGTACTGGTGCTGTCACTGGTCATCGCGCAGTTGTGCCTTGGCTTCACTGCGTTTCTGACGCGCGTGGCGTGGGGACACGATGCGGTGCAACCGGAACTGCCGATGGTAATTTCGACCGTGGCCCACGTGGCCGTGGGTGCATTGTTGCTGGCTGCGACGGTGGTTTTATCGATTCAGGTGTGGAGGCAGGTTCCGGCCGCGCTCGCAGAACGGGTCCCGCAGGTCGAGCACGACATTTCAGCGGCCTGAGCGGCCAGGCTGCACCGCAACAAAATACGGGCAGCCGTGTTTTCGCCGGGAAGTCCGGATGTCGTACACTGGATAAGGTTTCGGGGATTTCCTTTGGTCTCGAAAGTCGTGCTTGCTGATGCCGCGCTGGAGGTTGAACGTTCCTCCGCAGCGTCCGTCATTTCCGTACAAAATCTCGTCCATCGCTATGACACCCGCACTGCGCTGAATGGCGTCTCGTTCGAGGTCCGTCCAGCTGAATTGTTCGGACTGCTCGGACCTAATGGCAGCGGCAAGACCACGCTGTTTCGAATCCTCTCGACCCTGATGATTCCCACGGCCGGCCATGCGGTTGTCATGGGTTGCGACGCCGCGCGCGACTCCGCGAATGTTCGGCGGCAGATCGGCGTCGTGTTCCAGGCGCAGAGCGTCGATCCGAAGCTGACTGCGTACGAAAACTTGTGGCATCAGGGACATTTGTATGGTCTTCGGGGCGCATCGTTGAGACGCCGTGTGCAGGAAATTCTGAACCGCGTGGGCCTCGAAGATCGGGCGAAAGATCGCGTCGAGACCTTCTCCGGCGGCATGCAACGGCGTATCGAGTTGGGCAAAGGCCTGCTTCACCGCCCCAGCGTCCTGCTGCTCGACGAGCCGACGACCGGCCTCGATCCCGGGGCACGCCGTGATGTTTGGCAATACCTCCAGATCTTGCGTGATGAAGAGCAAGTCTCGGTGCTGGTAACGACACACCTCATGGAAGAGGCGGAACGCTGCGACCGGCTGGCAATCATGAACGAAGGAAATCTGGTCGCACTGGGCACACCGTCCGAACTGAAGAGCGAGATCGGCGGCGACGTCATCCTGCTCGACGCGGCCCACGATGCGCCTGCCCTCGCCGAACACATTCAGGTCCGCTTTCGCGTGGAGGCCCAGGTCCTTGGCAATCAGGTGCGCATTGAAAAACAAAATGGACATCGCTTCGTGCCTGACCTGGTCGAGGCGTTCCCAGGCGAGATCCAGGCGATTTCAGTGAGCAAACCATCGCTTGAAGATGTGTTCATCCATCGCACGGGACACAAATTCTGGAGTGAAGCTGTCGAATCCGAATCGGATGTGAATAACAAAGCAAAAAAGAAAGCGAAAAAGAGGAGGTAGCTTGCGCCCGTTGATTCTTGTGCTTTCTCTCGTGCTCGGTATCGTTCCGCTTATTGGAGTGGCGTGGATTTTCCTCAGCGGTATGATCACGCTCTCACCTTTTTCCGTGTCCATGGACGGGCTCTTCATGACACTGATTCTCCTGACGCTTTCTACCTGCTTCTTGCTGAATGCGTTCTGGGAAGCTCGTGACGGAGGGTTTTTGGGCGGGAAGAAAGCAACTCCTCCGGCAAAGGCCCCTGCCGCGAAGGCCAGCTAACCGATGGCAACTCAGGCGGCAGCATTGACACGATCCCAGGGCGCCCCGGCGTCGGCCGGAGTGATCCTGCCGGCGTTCACGCTCTGGTTGCGCGAGATCGTCCGGTTCTACCGCCAGCCCTCGCGGGTCGTCGGTGTGCTGGCATCGCCCCTGGTGTTCTGGCTGGTGATCGGCTCTGGATTCGGAACTTCTTTCCGATCCGGGGGCGGCCCGGGACAACAGCATTATCTCGATTACTTTTATCCCGGCGCGCTGATCATGATTGTGCTGTTCACCTCGATCTTCACGATGATGTCGGTCATCGAAGACCGAAAAGAAGGATTTCTGCTTTCGGTGCTGGTCGCGCCTGTGCCACGGAGCGCGATCGTGCTCGGCAAAGTCCTAGGCGGCACAACTCTCTCGGCGATTCAAGGTCTGATCTTCTTGATATTTGCGCCTTTCGCGGGCGTGCATCTTGAACCAGTACAAGTTCTGCTGGTTGCGGTAGTGGTATTTCTGGTTTCATTTTCCCTCACCGCACTCGGCTTCGCGATCGCCTGGCCGATGGACTCTTCGCAGGCCTTCCACGGAATCGTGAATCTATTTCTAATCCCGCTATGGCTGGTCTCTGGCGCGCTGTTTCCCATCTCTGGCGCTTCGGGATGGATACGCGTAATCATGCATTTGAATCCGCTGACTTACGGGGTGGAAGCTTTGCGTGGACTTCTCTATCCCGGCGCGGAGGCGACATTCCCGCTTCCCTCGGCGATGGCGACGCTGGTTCTGTTTTCGCTGGTGATGTTTGGCCTCGCGCTGTTGATGGCGAACCGCCGCACACGATCTTCCCCGAAATGAGGCCTGCCGCTTGATCCCGGAACAGTACGCGTACTTCCCCGCCCTGAACGCCACACTCAACGGAACCAGCGCGGTATTTCTGCTGGGGGGGCGAATTCTGATTGCGAAACGACGCATCGCGGCCCACCGCGCATGCATGATCGCCGCGGTCACTGCGTCTGCATTGTTCCTGGGATGTTATCTGTTCTTTCATTTCAAGGCGGGCAACATACTTTTTCTTGGCCAGGGATGGGCTCGGCCCGTCTACTTCACGATTCTGATTTCGCACGTCATTCTGGCGATCGTGATTGTGCCGCTAGTGATCATCACACTGAACCGCGGGTTGAAAGCACGCTACCCGCAGCATCGCGCGATTGCGCGCTGGACATGGCCTTTGTGGATGTATGTTTCGGTGACCGGAGTAATTGTGTACTTCATGCTGTACCAGTGGTTTCCGCATAGCTGATTTTTTTACCACGGAGGCACGGTGCCGCGGAGAAGTTCATGAGAGGACGTCTCTCTGCTTCTGTGTCTCCGTGGTCAGCGATTCTCATGGCTATACTAAAGCTCAAGATCGACGTCTCCGGCACTGTCGGCGATGGCGCGTGGAAAGAGATCAAGCCGTTCGATCAGATTCAGAGCGCTGACTTCGGCCCGCAATACGGAAGCGGCGGTCGGTGCAACCATGCTCCTGACGCTCCGCACGCCAAGGGAGAATGGATTGGCGCTGAGGTCCGGCTGGCGACGCCGCTTCTGGCGCAGTACGCCATGTCGCACTATCTGGAGCAGGAGCGCGTGCTCGACGCCGATGTCGAGTGACCGGCTCTGCTATAGTTTTCTGCTTGGATCCTGCATTTGACAAACCCGAGGCTTCAGCACGCCCCAGTGGTCCTGACGGCTGCGCGGTGCTCGAACCGCGGCCCAAGCGTGGCATGTCGCGCACCCAGAAGATCCTCTTCTTCGTTACCGGCTGGCTGATCGTCCTGATGCCGTTTCTGTTCTGGTGGAACACCTGGTTCGGGCGGCATCTTTCGGATCAGCAGATGACCGAGTATCTGCATGACACCAAGAAGCCGCGGCACATTCAGCACGCGCTGGTGCAGCTTGGAGACCGCATGTCTCACAGAGATGCCGCCGCCAAAGCGTGGTATCCGGACATTGTGCGGCTTGCGGCAGATCCTATCGAAGAAGTGCGCAACACCGACGCCTGGGTCATGGGGCAAGACACGACCGGCGCGGGCTTTCACCCGGCCTTGCTCACGCTGCTGCATGACTCCTCGCCCATGGTGCGCGGCAACGCGGCGCTGTCGCTGGTACGCTTCGGCGATGCGACCGGGCGGCCCGAGATTGTGGCGCTGCTTCAGCCCGCGCATATCACAGCTCCCGCGGACGGACATATCGCCGACTCCGACCGCGCTGGAACTCCAGTTCATCAAGGTGGACTGCTTGCGAAGCTGACGCCATCCGGGTCAACGCAAGTGACCGAGATCCGCTCGCCGATCCCCGGACGGATTCGCTTCGTTTCGCAGGCTGGCGCAAATGTGACTGCCGGCGCGGAGATCGCCGTGATCGATCCTTCCACGACACAGGCATGGGAGGCGTTGCGCGCGCTCTACATCGTCGGGCAATTGGACGACCTGCCGGCAATTCGCCCTTACGAACGCGATGTGCCCGATGTTTCGGATGATGTGCGACAGCAGGCCGTGGAAACGGAAAAGGCAATTCAGTCGCGAGCCGCTAGGTGAAGCATGCCAAAAAATAAGGCCACAACGCCCGAGCAGCAACTCAAGAACTTCATCGCCAAGTTTGAGCCGAAACATCAAGCGCTGATCCGCGCATTGCGCAAGGAACTGCGGCAGCGGTTCCCTACTGCGAATGAACTTGTCTACGACAACTACAATTTCTTTGTCATCGGATATTGCTCGACCGAACGCCCGTCGGATTGTTTCGTGTCGATTGCGGCGGCAGCGAATGGAGCTGGAATCTCCTTCTATTACGGAGCGCGCCTCGCCGATCCGAATAAACTTCTAGTTGGCTCGGGAAGTCAAAATCGATTTCTGCGCCTGGATTCGGCGAAAGTTCTGGACCGGCCCGAAGTCGAGGAGTTGCTTCAGGCCGCCGCCGACTACGGGAAGAACCCGCTGGCCAAGGCGGTTCGCGGAAGGCTGATCATCCGTTCGATTTCCGCTAAGCAACGACCGCGCCGAAGAGCAATCTAAAACCTGATAGCCTCACAATTTCCTCATGCCCCAGACCATCAGCCACATTGCCCTGGTCGTGCGCGACTACGACGAAGCCATCGCATTCTTTACTGAGAAACTCGGCTTTCAGTTAATTGAAGACTCACCCTCCACCGATCGTACGGGCAACGATAAGCGTTGGGTTCTAGTGGCGCCGCCCGGGTCGCGGGGCACTAATGTGCTGCTGGCAAGAGCGTCGACGCCGGACGAACAACGATGCATCGGCAATCAGACCGGCGGGCGCGTCTTTTTGTTTCTGCACACGGACGATTTCTGGCGAGACTATCGGGCGATGACTGCCAAGGGCGTGCGGTTTGTTCGAGAGCCAAAAGATGAGCCGTATGGAATTGTGGCGGTGTTTGAAGATCTGTATGGCAACCGCTGGGATTTGCTGCAGCGAAAGGAAGTTTCTCTCTAGGGCTTCGGCTGCGCCATGGTAGCAGCGATCCTTCGACTCCGTCTTGAATTCACTTCGTGAATTCAAGACTCCGCTCAGGATGACAATTCCGCGGATCGCTTCTTCCTGGCTGCTGTTAGCGAAAGCTGACGGCTGAGAGCTGACAGCTCTCTAGATCGCCATCGCGCCGACTTCTTTTTCCACCTCGACCGTATCGACCATGGCAATCGCGTCCCATGGGCAGCCGTCGAGGAAGCATCCGTCGGGGCCTTTGCTGAGGCACTTCTTGCAGCCAATGCAGAGGATGGGGTCGACGGCGATGCGACCGAAGGGCGGATTATCCTCGTCGGGCACCCAGAACATGCAGTCTTCGACCGGGCAATATTCCACGCAGGCAGGCGAGCCGGCGCACCCCGTACAGCATTCGGTGATGACAGCGAGTTCTTTCGGTTTCTTCTTGCGCGGGGTAGCGAGGCCTTTGGACTTCGGTTCAAACTTCTGGTCGTCGGGAACCATTCCGACGGCTCTTGTGGCTCCGGGTGCTGGAGGCATATGCGGTGGATTATATCCTAAAACAGGCCTCAGACTCAGACTCGGACGTCAGGGAAGTGGTGCAGTTTCCCTCTTACCGGCGGAGTCATCCTGAGTGTAGCCGCTTTTCAGGCGAAGCGAAGGATCTCCGTCTGTATCGGCTCGGCGCGCGAGCCAAACTGGACCACTAACCGACTCAGGAAATCGTCTTGCGCCCTCTGCATTCGTGGCCCAAAATGACACTTCGCGCGGCATTTCGTTCCCATTCAGCCTTATTCACCGGGCCCATTCTGCTATAGTGAACCCCTGCAAAGGAGCACCCTATGGCTGGAAAAAGTCTGAACCGGGTTCAACTGATCGGAAATCTGGGCAAAGATCCCGAAGTAAAATACACACCGCAGGGGACGCCCGTGGCGAAGCTTACGATCGCCACCAACGAGCGCTTCAAAGACAAGGCTGGTGAGTGGCAGGATCGCACGGAGTGGCACAACGTCGTCCTATGGCAACGGCTGGCCGAGATCGCCGGCGAATATCTGAAGAAGGGTGGCAAGGTTTACATCGAAGGCCGCCTGCAGACCCGCTCGTGGGATGACAAGACGTCCGGCCAGAAGAAATACATGACGGAAGTCGTAGCCAGCGACCTGATTCTGCTGGGCGGCCGCGGCGAGGGCGGCGGTGGTGGCGACTTTGCCGGAAGTTCGCGTGGAGCTTCGGCCAGCCCAGGCAACGGCTTCGATCAGCGCACTCCGGAACCCGAACCGGCAGGGGCGGGCCCGATCACGGATGAAGATATTCCCTTCTAGCAGGCCAGGCGCTTTTCACCACAGGGCACGGGGGATCACAGAGGAAATCCTCTGTGGCACTCTGTGCCCTCTGTGGTTAGGGTTTCGTAGTTCAGTCGCCGTCGCCAGTATCGACCGAGACGAGTTCAAGATTCTGCAATAGCGGGCTGGAGTCGGCAACGAACTCAACGTGGCCGCAGCGCGGGCAGGAAAGAATGGCATGTCCGGCGCCCGGAGCGAGGCTGGCGCGCATCAGTTGGTAGCGCTGCAACTGTTGCTCGCAGCGCAGGCAGCATACGGTCTTGTTATAGGGATCAGCTGAGACATTGCCCGGCGCTTCAATGGCTGGTTTCATAATTCCTCGGGAGCAGGAATTCCGGAGGGGACGCAATCCACGCTCCAGTTTCACTCTTATTGAGTTGAGTCTACCACGCGCGCTCTCGCCCTCGATTGCGGGAACCTCCGACGCAAACGGTCTCAGGCACCAAAAAAACATAACCACAGAGGACACAGAGTTTCACTGAGGCTTTTACTCTGTGTTCCTCTGTGTCCTCTGTGGTTGAGGTTCTCAGGCGACGACGCCTTCGCCGTCTTCTACGGCAACGGACTCCGCAGTTGCGATTTTGGCTTGGCTATCAATTTCGGCCGGGCAGATCAGATTCAGCACAGGGCTGGTCATGAATGTCGTCACCAGGGCCATGACGATCATCATGGAAAACAGCGCGGGCGAGATTACGCCGATATCCAGACCGACGTCGAGAATCACCAGTTCCATCAGTCCGCGGGTATTCATCAACGTGCCCAGGCCAGCCGATTCGCGCCAGGGCATTCCGCTCAGGTAGGCGGCGATGGTTGAGCCGCCAAGTTTGCCGGCCGTCGCGACAATGATGATCAGGCCGCAGTACATCCACATCGCCGGGCCTTTTACGAGAGCGATGTCGGTGCGCAGGCCGGTGAAGGCGAAGAACAGCGGCAGAAGCAGGGTTACCGTGATGGTTTCGAAGCGATCCCGCAGATGCCGGATAAATTGCGGCTCCTTGGGCATGATCGCACCCAGCAGAAAGGCGCCAAAGAGCAGGTGGATTCCCAAGCGCTCCGTGCAAAGCGCCGAAGCCAGAACCAGAAACATCAGGAACGCCATTCGATTCTCGCTGAGGCTGCCCCACTTCTTATAGGCATCTAGAAAGATCCGCTCCAGCAAGGGCGGCGCAGCGTAGACCATGATGAGCGCGAAAGCGGTGATGCCTCCGATAACCATCCAGATCGAAGTTGAAGAATGCTCTGACCGGATAAGCACGACGATGTAGGCCAGAATGATCCAGCCGGTAACGTCGTCAACGGCCGCGCAGGCGATAGCGACGGTGCCGAGGCGGCTGTGGAGCATCTTGCGCTCAGCCAGAATGCGCGCCAGAACCGGGAAGGCGGTAATACTCATGGCCGCGCCCATAAACAGGGCAAAGCTGGTAAACGCCACGCTGTCGTCGGAGAGCCGCGGATAGAGATAAAGGGACAGCAGCGCGGCCAATAAGAACGGTGCGGTGATGCTGACATGGCTGGCGAGCACTGCAGCGTGCCCCTCATGTTTCAATTCTTTGGGATTAATATTCAATCCCACCAGGAACATGAAAACGATCACGCCGATCTGCGCCAGTGCGTTGAGAAATCCCAGGCTATGAGGCGGAAAGAGGTAAGCGGAAAAATGCGGCGCGATCCATCCCAGAAATGACGGCCCGAGCAGAATTCCGGCGAACATTTCCCCGACCACGCGCGGCTGATTAATTTTCTTGAAGAGCATCCCGGTCACGCGGCATGCCGCCAGCACGACCGTGACCTGCAAAACCAGAATAAAAAGATTCGGCACTAGTGGGAGCCTCCGCTTGGAGGCCGCGGCTGGCGGATCGCGCGAAAATCAATCGAGCACGAAGCACAATTGCCGAACGAATTGCTGAACGACAGGCTGCCCGCCATCGAGCGCGGATCGGTGGTCGGGTCCACAGTGGCAGCCAAGGTCAAGGAGTGGTCGGAGCATCCCGCGGCATCGTCGCTTCCAGGAAATTGCGCGCGCAGCGATTTGCCATCTAGAGTGCCGGTCGTAGTCTTGCCATTGAGGCCGAGAACCAGCACTGTGCCGGATTGTGAAACGGAAATCGAAGCAATCGAGGAAAGAAAGCTCGAGCACGCCGAACTGACGGGTGGTCCTAAGCTCTCAACCTTCCAGGAGCCGTCAACCGCGAAGGGCGAGGATAGATGGTGTCCAGCCTTCAGCACCCCGGCCAGAGCGAGCAGTGGTATTCCCACCAGGACGATGTAAGCGACAACGAATTTGCGGTTCGTGCTGGACACAGCCGCCCTCGTTTTGTGGAATTGGGGGTGGGCGTTGGGGAAGCCAAGAGTCAGGCTCGGCTTCCCCAATACGATCTCGCAACGGTACTATGGCGCCCGGAGAAAAACAACGTTCAGAACTAGCCTACGGGTTCCGGACGGAAAGCGTCGGAAGTGAGGTCTCCCAACAGCTTGTGCCACGGGTGCTTTTCGTTCTGCTCGACCCGGGTAACCATCTCCTTCATCTTGGTCAGCACTTCTGGCTGATCTTCGTCGTACACATCGCCTTGCAACAGTTTCAGAACATCCAGGCGATATTTCTTGTCGCTGATGAAGTAGGTGAACAGCACATTGAGCCGGTAGTAGACCGAGATAAAGTCATACCAGTTCTTGGTGCCGCGGCGAAGTTTGGCTTCGTACTCGGCGAACGCCGGACGCGAGCAATCGCCCTTTTCGAGCGCTGCAAGAATGTCCTTGTGCGCGAACCGGGAGCTGTTTAGCGCGATGCTGACGCCGGTTGAAAAGATCGGGTCCACGAAACGGCCTGCATCGCCGATCAGCATGAAACGATCGCCGGCAAGCTGCTTCATCGCGTAGCTGTAGTCGCCTTCCTCCTTGAAGGGACGGATGCGCTCAGACTTCCGCAGCGTCTCTTCGATCAACGGACGGCTTCCGACTGTTTCCCAGAAGAACTTCTCGCGGTCTTCTTTCGACTTCGCGAAATTCTTTTTCTGGGTCACCACGCCAAGGCTGGTGACGGTGTCGGTAATCGGAATCTGCCAGATCCAGGTATTCGAGATCGGCAGGAAGTGAATGTAGATGTAGTCAAGGTTCGTGTCTCGCTTGGCGAAGACCTTCCGGTCATAACCGTCGAACCAGCTATGAATCGCGTACTGGTCGAACACGGTGTCTTTAACTTTCAGCTTGAGCTGATTTCCAAGGAACGTCTGGCGTCCGCTGCAATCCACTACCATCTTGCAGTTCACGCTCATTTCCTTCTCGCCGATCATGAAATGAACGTCTGGATGCTCGGGGCCGAAATCAACGCGGCTCACCTTTACGCCGTCATAGACCGTCGCGCCCAGTTCGTGCGCATGCTGTAGCATCAGCAAGTCGAACTTGCCGCGGTCCACGTGGTAAGTGTAGGTCCGGTCTTCCATACCTTCCTGAAGACGCTCATCGAAGCGAATATCAACGTTGTAATCCGGCGACAGACCCTCGAGATCGTGCTGGTATCCAGGATCTTTGTCGTTGGTAGTCCAGACCGCACCGAACTTGTGCGGAAATTTCGCCGCTTCCATTTTCGGAAGTACGCCCAGGTCTTTGAATACGCGGGTGGAAGATGGAACGAGCGACTCGCCCACGTGCGGACGAGGAAACAGGGCGCGTTCAAAAATCACGCACTTGACGCCATTTTTCGCCAGGTAGCATCCCATGCTCGATCCGGCGGGACCACCGCCGATGATGGCTACATCAAAATCGGGTGCTGATTTCGCAATATTCACTGAATTCTCTCTCCCCACAGGGTCTTGGCAAAATGTGCGTGGGCAGCGCCTTGGGGTCGCCCCAGGAGGCACGCCCACGCGGTTCCGGTTCGCTACGCGGATGCTTCTACAAAAGCGTCCGCCGTCAGGTTGCCGAGGAATCCATGCAGTGCATGGTTCGGATTCGCTTCGACCTGCTTCACAATGCTCTGCATGCGCTTCAGCACATCCGGCTGCGCGTCGTCGTACACGTCGCCTTGCAGCAGCTTTAGCACATCCAGACGGTAGCGCGGATCCGCCACAAATGCGGTGAACAGAACGTTGAGCCGGTAGTAGACGGTGATGAAGTCGTACCAGTTCTTCGTGCCGCGGCGCAGCGTCTGCTCATATTCAGAGTAGGCTTCGCGGGAAAAGTTCCCGGTTTCAAGCGACTTCAGAATGTCTTTGTGCGCGAAGCGCGAGCAGCTCAACGCGATGCTGACACCGGTCGAGAAGATCGGATCAACGAAGCGGGCTGCGTCGCCGATCAGGACTGTGCGATCGCCCACGATCTGCTTCATCGCGTAGCTATAGTCGCCTTCTTCTTTGAACGGCTTGACTCGCTGGGATCCCTGAGCCTTGAGGCCCTCGTATAGCTCTGGACGGCTCTTAATGCACTCCCAGAAGAATTCCTCGCGGCCTTCCTTCGACTTGGCGAAGTTTTGTTTCTGGGTGACTACGCCGATCGAAGTGACGGTCTGAGAAATCGGAATCTGCCAAACCCAGGTGTTAGTAATCGGCAGGAAGTGGATGAAGATGAAATCGCCTTGGGCTTCTTTGTTTGAAGCCATACAGCGGCGGTCGTAGCCGTCAAACCAGGTGTGAATGGCGTACTGGTTGAAAACCTTGTCCTGGATGCGCCACTTCATCTGGTTGCCGACGATCGTCTTGCGGCCGGAAGCGTCCACCACGATGCGGCAGGTGGTTTCCATTTCCTTCTTGCCCATCGCGTACTTTACAGTCGCGTGGTCCGGATTGCTGAAGTCCACGCCGGTTACGCCGATTCCCTCGTACACCTTAGCGCCGAATTCGTTGGCGTGTTGCAGCAGCATCAGATCGAACTTGCCGCGATCGACGTGGTAGGTGTAGTTCTGGCCCATACCCTGATCGCGCTCGGAGAAGCTTACGTCTACGTGGCAATCGGCCGAAACGCCGCCAAAGTCCATGTTGTAGACTTTCGCGTTCGACGCCGCAGTCCAGGCGGCACCAAATTTGTGCGGAAACTTCGCTTCTTCCATCTTGGGAAGAAAATTGAGCTCTTTGAATACCCGCGTCGAAGACGGCACAAGAGACTCACCCACGTGCTCGCGCGGCATGAGTTCTTTCTCGAACACCACGCAATTGACACCGTTCTTGGCCAGATAGGCCGCCATACTGGAGCCGGCCGGGCCGCCTCCAATAATTCCGACTTCAAAATCAACCGACGAGCTCATATGCGCTCAATTCTCCCAGGGATTGTTTGTATGGAAAGGTTCATTCTACCGAATTCGATCAGTTTCCCAGCCTCAATAGCTATGAAGACACCGTTGCCGCGGCTGGGCTTCAGGTCAAAACAAAACAGTTTCTGCATCCACAGCGCAGGGGAGATTTGGAAAAAGTTTGAGGGGGAACCGCTACATTTCCGGTCGAACTGTGTTTCCTTAGTAAATCAAATTTCGAGCGGTTCGCCAAGCTGAATTTTTTTGCACACTCACCATGGTAACCATTTGAGATGGTACCACTCGTTAGACGGTAAGCGACTGGTTTAAAAGGGTAAACGCCAGATCGCTTTACCTTCCGTCAAATCAGGCGATCTTCTTTGCATGAGCGTGAAAGCAGTCGGAGAACGACGTTCCGGTGTAAAGGAGTTCGTGCACCCACAGCTTGAGTTTGCAAGATTTGCCGCAACCCTACGGTCGCCGGGCTTCATCTTCCACAAGTTCTTGATCACTCCCCAATGAGAGAGGTTTCTGTGCGAGCAATTCTGTCTTATACAGTTGTGGCATGCATCGCGGCTTTCGCCATACTTTCGCTGACCGGTTGCGCCGGTACGTCATCAACCTCCGGAGGAGGCAATCCAGCCATCTCGATCGATTCGCCTCCTGCGCAGATCGGAGCTGGCGCCAACTGGCAATTCAGCGCGATCGTTTCCGGAGCGTCCGGCGTGAATTGGTCGGTGAGCACGCCGAATGGAGGAACGATCGATTCGACCGGACTCTATATCGCCCCGACAACGGGATCTTTTCCAATGAGCGTCAACGTCTCGGTAAGCGCACAGAGCGATCCGAGCCTTAGCGCGTCTGCGACGATCTCGGTGACGCAAACCGATCCGCTGGGCAGCGCGCAGGGGACGATGATTTCCTGTCCCACGTTCGGCGGCGGACTGCCTCAAGATGGTTCCACCTGTTATCAGATCAACACTTCGTGCGATGGAGTGGCAGACTTTTCCGCCTACCTGAAAGTGAATGAGCCTGCGGGCACGCCGCTGGGAACCGTAATTTTCGGAACCGGCACCGGCGGCGCTGCGCTTTACGATTTCGACGAGCCGGATTTCTTCAATGGAACAACCAACGGGGGCCAGGCGGTGGTACAGACCGTGCTCGATGCCGGATTTAATACGGTCCAAGTGACATTCGGCTCGCCGTTCACCGATACGACCCCCAACGGGTGGCTTACTGGCCCGGGTGGCGTCCGGCGACTGGCCTGCCGCTACGCGACTGTAGCGCAGTGGGTCTACCAGAACATCCATAATTCCAATACAAGCGCGCCATTGTGCGCGACTGGCAACAGCGGAGGGTCCGCGGCCATTGGCTACGCGCTTTCTGACTATGGGCTCGATTCGATCTTCTCCATGGTGGAAGTGACGAGCGGCCCCCCGATGTCTCGCCTGGACCAGGCTTGCCTGCCGGCGTCGAACCCTACTTGCGCCCAGCAATCATTCACCTGCAATGCGGGGGACCCGCAAGAAGGTCTCTCCATTTGCTACACGAGCGATGACGCCGCGATTGTGGACACCGCCTATCCGCAGCCTTACTGCCAGAATGCGATTAACGGATCGCCCGCTCCGGTTGGATTCTTCCTTTCCGACAGCGTACTCGGAGCGCCGCAACGATCGTTTCCAAAAACTCGCGTGAATCAGCTTTTTGGGGGACAGGATCATTCCGCGGCAGTGGAACAAGGGTTGACATGGGGAAATACAGTGGGCAGCAGTCATGCCTGTGTTTCCGACGCACCTCATCCGATTCCTTCCGCAGCCGACGGAGCGGCCGCAATCGCCACCGACATTGTGAATCTTTGCCGCGTGCAGTAAGAAAAAACGCCGCCGGAATGAGCGTCAAGCCTGCCACGCGCCAGAGCCTTTGGTCTTAAGACCATAGGCCAATGGCTCTACGACCTTCTGAGTACTCTTCAACCTGTTTTTTGTTTGAAGTCGCATAGCTTTCCGCTATGCTCTCCAAACCACATCGTCTATTGAGTTTTTCGTTCGCGCGTCCCGGCTGCATCCCGGTGCAGGCACTGCGCGAACACGGGCTGTACCCTGATCTGGCCACAGTTTCATCCATTCCTGCATTTCGGTTGAGGTCTCGTCATGAAGAAGTGGCTGTCTGTGCTCTGCGCTCCTGCCTGCATTTTTTTCTTTTCGCATTTCTCGTTTGGCCAGGCCAACGTGAATGAAAATCTTGAGACTGCATTCCTCTATGTAGACACGGCCAAAGGTTCGGATTCGAATACCGGAACGCAATCCAAGCCCTTCAAGACGATCGGCAAAGCCGTATCTGTTGCCCAGACCAACAATCAGGGCGGCATCGGAACGCGCGTGACGATCAATCCGGGCACGTATCGCGAGAGCCTCAGCCTGACGCACAACAAGAAAGATACTTCCCTGCCCATCACCTTTGAGGCAGCCACCAACGGAACGGTCATCGTCAGCGGCGCAACAGTTTTAAGCGGCTGGGCCAAGTATCAATCGAACAACAGCATTTACACCAATGGCTGGCTGAACGATTGGGGAACCTGTCCGCAATTGTGGTCGTGCCCGTTTCAGCAGGAAATCATGATGCGGCGCGAAATCGTCGCCGTGAATGGCACTGTCCTCACGCAGGTTTTGTCATTGACCCAGATGCAGGCGGGAACGTTCTACGTGGATGAGCAGGGCGCGCAGATTTATGTGTGGCCGCCCTCGGGAACGAACATGGGCACGGCGACGGTAGAAGTGGGGTCGCTGCCCACGCTTTTATCGATTCAGCAGAAATCGAATATCGTGCTCCGCGGATTGACGTTCCAATACGCCAATACCTGTCGCTGGGGCGCAGCAGTGCAGATCATGGGTTCGTCGAGCAATATCCTGTTCGATACCGACGTTTTCCAGTGGAACAACGCGCAGGGCATCGATATCTCCAACCCGACGACATACTTCACAGTGGAGAACAGCTCGTTTCTGCATAATGGCGACAGCGGGATCCAGGAGTCGGAGACGAAGTACGGACTCTGGCAGTCGGATGCGACCTCGTACAACAACTGGCGCGGCGCGCAGGCGGGTTATTACGCATGCAACACCGCGGGCTTGCATGGATGGGGCGCTCATAACGACACGATCGACGGCTTGACTGTCAGTTTCAACGAAGCGTATGGCATCCACTGGGACACAGACCACGCCAATATCAGCACCAGCGGAGTAAATTCCACGGGCAATCTGATGAGCGGTGTTTTCATCGAAAAAGATGAAGGACCGATCACGCTCGACAAGAGCTACATCTGCAACCAGAATTCGAGCCTGACCGTGGGTGGGCTGGTGCTGCGCAACTCCCCGAGCGTTGCACTCACGAACAGCGTGCTGATGAACAATGCTCCGGCCCAGGTGATCGTGATCGGGGTGGCGGGTGGGATGATGGTGAAAAACTGGGAAACGGGCGTCAGCAAGAACCTGATCACGGAAGACTTCACCAATACCTCGAACACAGTGCAGGGGAATACAAGCACGCAACTGGTTTTCAAAGACAGCTATCTGGGCGGAAAAGATTGGACGGACTTTCAGAGCACGCTGAGTTCTTCAAAGAACACGTGGTGGAATGCCTCGAATTCAAGCACGCCATTCACGGTTCCAAGCCCGAAATCGGGAAGCAAAGACAGCTTCTCCGGATGGCAGAGCGCAACCGGCGAGGACTCTAATTCGAGTTTCAAAGCGCCATCGGGAAGCCCCGGGGCGGCCTGTAGCCTGACTCCCGCTGGAACGGATTTCTGGCTCACCATCGACAACGCACTGCTGACGGTCAAGCCCGGAGGCAAGGCCACCTATAACCTGGCACTGACACCGCTCAATTTCACGGGCACGGCAAATTTGATCCTCGATGGGATCACCGAGGTCAAAGGCCTATCCGCCACTCTCAGTGTGAGTTCAATCAAGTCGGGCTCCTCGGTGCTGACCGTTACCGCAGGAAGCACCACGCCCAAAGGAACTTATTCGATCACCGTGATTGCCAATAGCGGCAATCTCACCCGCACGGTAACGACCCAGTTGACCGTCAACTGACGGTTGAAGCGTAAGTAGACTTTGAGGCCGCAGCCTGACACGGGCTGCGGCCATTCTTTTCTGGTGGTATCAACTCTCGTAACCTATTCCTCCGCGCAAAACTGTATAGAATTTTCTGGTGCCTGGATTCACGGCGCACTCCACATGATGAACCGAGCTTCGATTGCGCTGTCGTGCGCTTCCCTGCTGACGTGCATTGTCAGCGCGCAGAATCCTGCCCGGAAGCCAGCGTTACCCGTCGGCAGCCTGACCGCAGGCCGCGACATGACGACGGCTCGCGGTGGGCATACGGCCAACATTCTTCCCGATTTCAAGGTGTTTATTGCCGGGGGGGAAGATCAGCGCGGCAACGTCCTGGCTTCAACCGAGATCTACGATCCCACAACCGAGACCTTTACCCGTGCCGCCAGGATGACGGTTCCCCGCGAAGGCCACGCCGCGGGAGCGCTGTCGGATGGAAAAATCCTGATCGCCGGCGGAGCAACCCACGGCGATGTCGCGCTGGCCAGCAGCGAGGATTACGATCCCGAGACTGGAAAATTCACTCCCCGCGGAGCCATGCACGCGGCGCGCATACGTCCGGCCGTGACGGTGCTGCGCGACGGACGAATTCTTGTTACGGGCGGTACCAATGGGAAATCAGTCCTTGATTCCGGCGAGACTTACGATGTGCTGAATGGAAAATGGACGCTCACCGGACGCATGACGACAGCGCGCTCCGGCCACACGGCAACTTTGCTTTCTGATGGCCGTGTGCTGCTTACTGGAGGGGTTGATAGCAAGCACTCTGTTCTGGCCAGCGCCGAGATCTTCGATCCGCAAACCAACAAGTTTTCTGCGATTTCACCGCTGCACGAGGGACGGCTGATGCACACTGCCGTGCTCCTTCCGAGCGGAAAGGTGTTGATCGCCGGCGGAGCTTCCGACCCCGCCGGACAAAATCCGATCTCCTCGGCGGAACTCTACGATCCGGAGAGCCATTTATTTTCATCCGCGGGCAAGATGAACGAGCCGCGTATGAAGATGCCCGATCAGGCGGCGTTGCTCGATGGCCGGGCGTTGATCGTGGGCGGAGCGGCATCCGCCGAAATCTTCAACCCGAGGGATGGTTCGTTCCGCGCGGTCTCCGGAACTCTGGATGCGGCCCGTTTCTATTCCGCTGCGATCCAACTCATGGACGGATCCACGAGAATTTTCGGCGGATACGATGCACAGGGGTCGAGCACTGCCAAGACCTGGATTTATCGGCCTTAGTGAGATCAGCGACGGAAGGTCGATGATCTTATTCCAGCCACTTCGTATACAAAAAAACATGGGCAGATCCGCAGATCTGCCCAAAGAGTTCTTGTGCGATTTGCAGTTTATTTTCCTGTACCCGTCAAGGTGATGACCTGCGGGCCGCTCGGATCGGGATCGCCGATTCGCATGGTCCCGCTGATCGTTCCAGTTGTACCCGGCGAGAACGTGATGCTAAAGGTGCAGGAGGAATTCGCCGGTACGCTTCCATTGCAAGTATTGGTCTGGCTGAACGCATTGACTCCGGTGAAGACGACGCTGCTGATCGTCATGGGAGTGGAGCCGGCATTCTGGAATGTGACTGTCTTTGGAGCGCTGGTCGTTCCCACTGTCGTTGCCGCAAAGGTAATGGCGGGAGGACTCACCTTGACGGCGGTTCCCTTCCCGCTCACCAAGGCGCCTTGCTTGGCCAGGGTAAAGCTGCCGTAGAAAACAAGGGTTGTGGTTTCGCCGCCGGTGGTAGTTGGCGCGAACGACATGGTCGCAGTGCAGCTTGCGGAGGGCGCCAGGCTGCCCGAACCCACCGGACAGGTGGTGGTCAGCGGGAAGTCGGTAGCATTGAGGCCTTCTGAGTCGATATTGGTGAAGGTGATGGGCACACCGCTCATATTGGTAAACGTCGCAACTTTTCCGGCTGATGTGGTGCCGAGCAATTGATATCCCGGGAAGCTGATCGTTCGCGGGCTCAGTGTGACTGGCACATTACCGCTGCCCGTCAATTGAATCGCGATGGCGCTCCCGTTTGACGCTGTGATGAGCATCTGCGCGTTCGCCGATTCCGAAGCAGTCGGCGTGAAAACCACTGAGAATGTGCAGGCGCCGCCGACGGCCACGGTCGCTCCGCACGTCGAGGTCTCGGTGAAATCAGAAGCGGAGCTGCCCGTGATGGAAATCGGACCGAGCGTATAGACTGTCGTCCCAGTATTCCGGAGCGTGACTACCTTGGCAGGAGTGGCGAATCCGGAAGTCTGCTTTCCGAAGGCCAGAATACTTGGGGCGAGGGTAATCGGGCTATCGGTCAGAATTGAGACGGTGTTGGCGGAGCTGGCGGCGACTGCGATGTCAAGCTTGCCGTTGTTGTTGAAATCCCCGACCGCCAGGCCGGAAGGCAGTGCGCTGGTGGGAAAGACCGATTGTCCCTTGAAGGTGCCATCCGGATTGCCGATCAGCACGGACACTGTATTGTCATTTGAGTTGGCCGTAATCAGGTCGAGATGACCATCGGCGTTGAAATCGGCGGCAGAGACGAGAACAGAATTCGCCCCTACTCCATAGTCCTTGTGATTTTGAAAGGTTCCATCGCCGTTACCCAACAAAACTGAAACCAGCTTATTCGATGTTCCCACTGCAAGATCGAGCTTGCCATCGCCGTTGAAGTCGCCAGTGACGACGCTGTTGCAGTTGATGGCGGTGGGAAATGGAATAGGACCCTGGAAAGTTCCATCGCCGTTGCCCAGCAGGATGGCCGCCGTGCCATCGGTGTTGTTGGCGACAGCGAGGTCGAGCTTGCCGTCACCGTTGAAATCTCCGATTGCTACCCCGGACGGACCGTTGCCGGTGGCGTAGTCCACGTGGGGCTGGAAAGTCCCATCGCCGTTGCCCAGAAGCACGGCGACCTTATTGTCGTTCTCGTCAACCACAACCAGGTCGAGTTTCCCGTCGCCATTTATATCGGCGGCAGCAGCGGCTGCCGGGTGGATACCAGTGGCGTATTCGACGTGGGTCTGGAATGTGCCATCGCCGTTGCCCAGTAAGATGGAAATCTGGTTGAGAAATCCTGCCACGGTCACCAGGTCGGTCTTGCCGTCGCTGTTGAAATCGCCAGTCAGGATTGCGATGGGGTGCCCGGGAACACCATATTCCACGTGCGGTGTAAAAGTTCCGTCGCCATTCCCAAGAAGAACGGAAACCGTGTTGTTGCCGGTCGGGAGCGCGAGGTCCAGTTTGCCGTCGTGATTAAAGTCGGCGGTAGCGACGTCCTGTGGAGATAGATCGGTGGCGAAGTCGAGCTTGGAAAAAGATGGGGTCGCAATGACTTTGACTACCTGAAAGTACGCGACGTTAGAAACGCCGCCGCCGGGCGCGGGATTCACCACTGTGACCGAAGCGGTGGAGGCGGTGGCGACATCTGCCGCGGTAATGGATGCGGTTACCTCCTTGCTGCTGAAGAATGTCGTGGTGCGGGCGTTTCCGTTCCAGTTCACGGTTGCACCGGAGACGAAACCAGTTCCGTTGACGGTCAGCGTGAAAGCGGCGGCTCCGGGCGCTTTTTCTCCGGGAACCAAAGGAGCGTTGATCATCGGGATAGGGTTCTGGGCAAACGCGGACACCGCTGCGAACAAGAGAATCGCGGACATATACTGAATCCGCCGCAGCCTCCGGCGAAGGTCGGTTGATTTAGACAGATTTGCCGGGTCTTGATGGTTACTGGTATCCATGGAAGTACCTCACAGTCCTTGAGATCAATCGGTAAGTTGAAACCCTCTGGTACGCGCGCGCGTTGGGGTGGGGACTTAAGACCAAATTACTCAATCGGTTGAGTCTGAGTGTCTCGCGTAATACTGTCAAGATGAACGAAATTGCAGGGAGCCTTTGGTTTTGGAGCGAAAAGGACGCAATTTTCCAGGCAGTTGGCGGCGGAGACGGAGCGCGGGTTCTGAACCGGAAGCGGAAAGGGACCATGGTCTTTCGTGCGCTGCGTGGTTGCAACTCGATTTGTAATCTTGGGTTTATGTGCAGCGGTTGTGGTGCAAATCCTTTGCGCTGCGGAGTCACAGGACTATGAGCAAGCTCTCCCCCGATTTCAGTTGCCGATCATTGCCCGTTCGCCTTCAGATGGTTCTAGCCATTGCCGGACTGTTAGGAATGCTGGCCTGTGGTGGAACCGGCTCGCCCACCTTGTCGACGGGGGGCGGAGGTGGGACCGGAGGCGGCGGGGGTAACCAGAACGTTCTTCCCTGCACGTTCTCGGCCCCGGCCGGCGGAGGTACGACCAGCGGTGCTGGAGCAGGTACTACGGTCAGCGGACAATTTTTCGGAATGCACATCACCGCCCCGAATGATCCCTGGCCTTCTACGCTGATTCCCGGCTTTCAGGTAGGCGGCCAGCGATTGTGGGATTCGGGAGTTGCGTGGTCCCAGATCAACACGGCCTCGGGAGTATACGACTGGTCGATGCTGGACAATTGGCTTTCGGACGATCAATCGCATGGCGCAGACGTTCTCTACAATCTGGCGCGCACGCCGACGTGGGCGTCATCGCAGCCAAACGACAGCAGTTGCAATAATTCCGACGCGAATGGGCCGGGACAATGCGATCCACCGATCGACTTGAATGCCGACGGCTCCGGGTCGGATGATATCTGGATCGGGTGGGTGACGGCTGTCGCTCAACACAGCCAATCGAAAAAGAGCGGCGGCGGGACGGGGATCTCGTATTACGAGATATGGAATGAATGGAACCAGTCGGTCTTCTGGAACCCGGCGAACAGCACGACTGCGCAGTTAGTTCGAATGGAGCAGGATGCGCGCTGCGTGGTCGAGGGGCCTCCGGCGGGAAAGAGTTGCAATCCAAACAGCGTTTTTCCCAACGGGACTGGGATTGATCCGACTGCAAAGATTGTCAGTCCGTCGCCCGTCGGATCGCATACCGAGCTGAATGCTGTTTCGAAAAACCTGGGAACCTATTTTCAAACTGAAGTGAACGGAAATCCCGGCGGCTCGTTCTCGGACGTGATCGGCTTCCACGGCTACGTCGGTACGGGCAACGCGACGAGCACCAGTTCAGTTGCGTGTCCGGTGGCGGAGGACGTCAATACGGTCATTTCTGATATGAACAGCACGCTCGCATCGTATTCGTTCACGGCGGGCAAACTCCTCTTCAATACGGAGGGCGGCTGGAGCAAGGCAATCTACGAAGGCTTCACCGATGAGGACCAGCAGGCCGCTTTTCTGCCTCGCTATTTGCTGTTACAGCAGTCGGCAAACATCAGCCGCGTCTACTGGTATTTGTGGGACAGCAGCGTGGTGGGCGCGCTTTACAACGATTCCACGGGCGAACCCGTCAAGGCGGCGACTGCTTATGCGGAAGTTAGCGGCTGGACTACCGGCGCGACGATCAGCAAAGCATGCAGCGCAAACGGGACCGTATGGACTTGCGGATACGCCCGTCCCTCGTACTCAGCGCTTGCGGTCTGGGACGCCAGCCAGGATTGCACCGCGACCTCTTGTCCGACCACGACGTTTGGGCTCCCCAGCGGCGGGTACATTGAGTACCGCGACGTAGCAGGGAATGTGAACTCGCTGAATGGCGCCGGCACGGTGCAAATCGGAGCGAAGCCGATTTTGCTCGAGACTGCTCCGCTACCCGGAGAAGTGCTGCGTCAGCGGCTTGAGGAAGCCGTCCTGAGCCGATAGATCCGGACGCGCCCGGAAAGCGAATCGCTTACAATGGCCCCGCGCCGTGCATGCTCATACCCGGCCGGACAAATGGCTGAGATTTCCACCGAGAGGACATTTCAATCCGCGATTGGCAAGCACGCCTGGTGGGTGCTCGCTGTATTCGCAGCGATCTATGCGCTTCTGGCGGGCCTCCACACCTTGCAGGATTTCGACGTGTGGTGGCAGTTGGCCACGGGCCGATGGATCGCGCACCATCAGATTTTTTCTACCGACGTGTTCTCTTACACGGCAGCCGGCCAGCCGTGGATTTATCCCGTTCTGTCGTGTCTGATTTTCTACTCCTGCTTTGTCGTCGGCGGGTATGCCTTGCTTTCATGGCTCGGGGCCGCCGCTTGCGCCGGAAGCACCGCCTTGCTGCTGCGCAGGAATAATCTTGCCGTTTCCGTCCTCGCTTGTGTGGCTGTCCCTCTGGTCGCCAATCGAACTCAGCCACGCGCTGAAATGTTCTCGACCGTTCTTTTTGCGGCCTTTATGGCTCTTCTGTGGACGAATCACGAAGTCGGAAAGGGGCGGTTGTGGCTGCTGCCCGTGCTGATGGCGTTGTGGGTCAATCTCCATCCGGGTTTCGTCGCGGGGCTGGGGCTCTGCGCCGCATACGTGCTGGTAGAAGTTTTGCAGCTGCCATTCACGGCCAAGAGGCAATTGGCAGTCGCGAATCTTCGACGGTACTGGCCGTGGCTTGCTCTTACGTGGATAGCCACGTTAGTGAATCCGTGGGGCTGGCACATTTACACCGCTGTATTCCGGCAACAGCAGGCACAATCTCTCCACAATCTGTGGGTGGTAGAGTGGGAAGGCATTCGTCCATCGTGGGCGAGTCTGCATCAGGCGCTGGACTGGCGCGATCCGCAGAGTTCGTTCTGGTGGTTGGCATTCGCCGCGATCATCGCGATTGGATTTGCCATCTGGCGCAGGAGACTGGGCGCCGTGCTCATGTTGAGCGTGGCAATCTATTTTGGGTTTCAACATGTTCGCCTGCAAGCGCTGTTCGCGTCTGTCGTGGTCGTCGTCGCTGGCCCGTTGCTTGCAGAAATAGCGGAGAAAAGCTGGCGCAGGGACGCAGGATGGGCCATTCATCTGCGGACTGTCGCGGCGTCGCTGTTGGTCCTGATCGTCGCCGCGCTCACATCCGTTCGGTCTTACGATCTGGTGTCGAATACTCACTACATGCGCTCGAACCAGAGCGCTTTATTTGGATCGGGGATTTCGTGGTGGTTTCCACAGCGCGCAGTCGAATTCCTCAGGCGTGAAAAGCTTCCGGCACAGGTATTCAACGGCTACGCCCTCGGGGGCTATTTCACATGGTCGTTGTTTCCCGAGTATCGCGACTACATCGACAGCCGGGCTCTGCCCTTTGGACAAGAGTTGTTTTTTCGCTCTTCAGAGTTGGGCGCCGCAGGTCCGGATTCCGCGACATGGAAACAGGAGGCGGATGCGCGCAGCATCAACACGATCGTGGTGCCGCTGTCGCGTTACCACGGGATGACACTGTTCCCGCAATTGCATGCGTTCTGCCACAGCCGCTTATGGGTGCCTGTCTATCTGGATGAGGACTCGGCAATTTTTGTGAGACGGGGCGCGCAGACCGAGGCGCTAGTCGAGCGTCAAGCAATTGATTGCGACAGGTTTTCGTTCGGGCTGCCATCCCACATGGAATCGGCGGCTTCGTGGAGAACGAGGGCCGAACTGTTCAATGCCTGGGCAAATGCCGGAGGAGTTCTATACAGCCTGGAACGTTATCCAGAAGCTTTGGAATATCTCAATCGTGCCCAGGCTGTTTTTGACGAGAACGCCAGTTCGCATCTTCTTCGGGCGCTGGTGCTCCAGCAGATGGGCCGCGCCGTCGAGGCCGAAGCGGAATTCGAAACCAGCCTGCGGCTCGAGCCCACCGATCAAACCTGGTTTGACCTGGGGCTGTTCTATATGACGCAGAAGCGATACGCGGATGCTGCCGAAGTATTTCGGCAGTCGGCCGAAGTATCTCCACGGCCCCATGAAATGTGGATGCTGCTGGGTCAGGCGGAGCTACAGATGCATCAGCCGAATGCGGCACTGGCTGCGTTCGACAAAGCGGAAGAGACCGCTCCATTCGGTGAGAGCGGACAGTCGCTCGGGGCGACGTTTTATTCTTTGATCGCGACGGGGCGATCCAAGGCATGGTACCAGCTTGGGGATGTGGCGCAGGCGGTTGAATTTCAGGAGCAAGCCGTGCAGTTGGCGCCCGATGACGCCAAGTTGTGGCTCGGCCTGGCGGATTTGTATGAGGTAGAAGGCCGCACGACGAAAGCGGCGGAGGCCCGCGCCCACGGAGCACAGCACTAACGGATGACCAAAAAATCGGGCCGCAGTCAGAAACTCTGAACGCGGCCCGTTCCCTACCTACCAGTTGTTGTTACAGCGATCGCAGGAAGTTCACCAGGTCCTGCTGGTTTTTCGAACTCAGATTGTTGAAGCTGTTCACGCTCTGGCTCGCTTCCGATGCTGGATACTTGCCGTTCGCGTTGCTCAAGTGATCTTCGATCGCAGTAACGATGTTGTTGGTGCGGCCATCATGCATGAACCACAGCCGCTGGCCGATGCCCCACAGGGGCGCGGTGCGGAACTCGTCGGGACCAGCCTGCCCTTGCGGCAGACCGTCGGCGAGACCGGGGCCCATGTGATGCACGAGCAGGTCGGAGTACAGGTTGATGGTCGTACTGCTCAAAGCGGGACGTGAGGTCGCCGGCGTCTTGAACGACTGCGTGTGGCAGAAGATGCAACCAGCGCTTTGGAACTGCACTTTGCCATTCTGCGTCGATGTCGTCGTCTTGGCGGGCGTCGGAGGCGCAAGCCACTGGGTGAAGTATTCGTCGCGGGCGCGGTCGTCGGGGAACATTTCGGTTAGAATCCCGGGCGTGAAGTTGGTCACGGTTTCCGGGACCGGATTGAGAACGCAACCCGGCGTCTGATCCACCTCGTTGGGGAACGTTTCGTTGGTGACGCCCATTTCGACGTTCATCTGCTGGGCGGCCATCAGCAAGGTCGATCGGATCTGCGCCTTCCAGCCGAAGCGCTGAATGCTGCCATCGTTGCCGCTGTAGTTTGGATGGCCCGTAATCTTGAACTTGGTTTTTTGCGGGAGGTTGGCATTCATGTTGGCAACGATGTCGCTGTTGCGGATGACTTCGATCAGGCCATCGCCGTAGGTTGGAATCACCTGGCGAAGTACGAGGTTCCCTTGCGAGGAAGCGGTGTTGAAATCAGGCTGCGCAATGTTGCATCCGGTGGCATCGCTGCGGCCGGTGATCACGAAATTCTGGTGGACCGATCCGTCGGCGATGGTCGTGCCTGGTTGATTGATGAAGCGCGCTTCGAGAATCGGGCCGCTCGACGAGATAAAGAACGGCATGGTGTTGGTCGCGCCGTTGTAGTTGTAGATCGAGAACAGCGGGTTCGACGGCGGGCTGGAACCTCCCACCGCGGGATAGTTGTGGCAACTCGCGCAGGAGTTCTCGTTGAAGCGCGGGCCCAGGCCGCCATCCACCGGGGATGTCACCAGCACGTCATGCGTGCGGTTGAATTCTGTCGTGATGCTGGGCTCGATCTGCTGCTCGTTGGCGCTCAGGGTCGAAATGAAGCTGCCGGCATTGGCGGGCAACGGGCGCGGGCCAGGATCGGTCGCCGTCACTCCCGGCGGTAGAGCTACGTTCGCCTGCAATGCGGCGCGCGAAGTGTTCGTGCCCGTCTTTGCACCCTTGGGAAAGTACGCAGACGCGGCGGTGCAGATGGCCAGCAGCAGAACCGTGGGAACAACAACTCGAGTCCATTTCCACTGGCTGTTCGACTGATTCATTTTTTCCGGCGATGACATAGAAAAGTCCTCTTCGTCTGATCGTTTCCCTAAGACTTACAAAGAACGCAGGAAGTTCACGAGATCCTGCTGGTTCTGTTGTGACAAAGCATCGAAGTTGTTGATCACAGTATTGGCTTCCGAATTCGGATAGGTAGCGTTGCCAGAACTGCGGTGGTCTTCGATGGCCTGCACGATGTCCGATGTGCGGCCATCATGCATGAAGAAGTAGCGCTGGCCGATGCCCCACAGAGGCGCGGTGCGGAACTGATCGCCTGTGGCATTGCCTTGCTGCACGTTGTCGGCATCGCCAGGGCCCATGTCATGCACAAGCAGATCGGAGTACAGGTTTGCCTGAACCTTGCTCAGCGCGGCGATCGAAGACGCCGGCGTTGTGAACGAGTTGGTGTGGCACAGGTTGCAGCCTATCGCATTGAACTGCACCAAACCGTTGCTTGTCGAAGTCGTTGGAGCCACCGGGGTCGGCGGCGCAAGGAACTTCATGAACAGCGAGAAACGCTCCAGGTCGCTGGGGAAATTCACAGGAGCCTTCGGAGCCTCTCCCGTGTCGTTGCGGTCATCCGGCACGCCCTTGGTCTTGTTGGTTCCCGGCGGAACGTTGAATGGCGGCAGGCAGCCTGCGATGGATTCGTCGTTCTCGCTGGGGAAGGCTTCGTCGCTCACGCCTTCTTCCACGGTGTACGCTTCGCCGGCGAAGTAGAGCAGCGACTTGTTCTGCGCCTTCCAGCCGAAGCGGCTGATGGTACCGTCGTCATCGCTATAGTTCGGGTGTCCGGTGATTCCCAGCGATTGCTTCAGCGACAGGTTCGAATTCATGTTCGCGATGATGTCGCTTTCCTGAATCAGTTCCATCAGGCCAGTGCCGAACGTGGGCGTTGTCTGGCGGAAGATGATGTTGTTGGTCTGCTGCGCGGTCGTGAAATCGGGCTGCGCCATCGTGGTGCAACCGGGCGCGTCGCTGCGGTTCGAGATGGTGAACATCTGGTGGACGCCGCCGTCCGGGGTTACTCCGTCCGATTTGTACGGAAAGCGCGCAACAATCACTGGACCATTCGAGGTTACGAAATACGGCATGGTATTGGTCGCGCCCTGCAGCTGGTAAATGCCAAAGAGCGGATTGTTCGGCGGGCTCGATCCGCCGACTGCCGGATATGCGTGGCAGCTTGAGCAGGAATTGGAGTTAAAGCGCGGCCCCAGTCCGACGGTCTTCACCAACGGACCACCGGCGACGAAATTCACTTCCGTGAATATCTGCGTCAGGCGGGTGGTGATGGCATTCTGATTGGCCGACAGGGTCGAATAAAAGTTGCCGGCAGCAGCAGGAAGCGGACGCGGACCTGGATCCACGGCCAGGGACGAACCGTGGACCGTGACCGGGCGGACGATCAGGACTGCCATGGATGCAGCCAGCAGAAGGGTCAACGCAAGCAAGTAGTAGGGCGTCCGTCGGGGCATACTTCCAGCATTGTTTTGCATTGGAGAGTTGTCAATTCTGCGCATGGATTTCCAACCTGTTCTCACCGGATGCTTACAGTTTTATGCAACGAGTCAAATGTTTAGTTCGAGGAAGAGAATGGGGGGCCGAAACTTCCTACCGGGCAACAACAAAACTGCAGGTAAACGTAGCCCAGGGCCGGAGATGTGTCAATGAGAGGATTGTCTCCATGCAGGAATTTGCACGGTGCGGAGCGATACTGTATAGTTGGTTAACTTTTCACTGCCACGTAACCGTCTAGGTAATGGCTCCAAAGTGCCATTTACCCGCCCGATGCGCCCGAATACCCTGTCATATAAGCCTCTGGCCAAGGGAGCGGGAAGAGGGCCGTTAGGGCCTCTCGACTCGTAACTAAGGTTTGTCCGTTCCCCTCTCCAACTGTTCGAGCAGTTGTCTGCCAAAAATCCCCTGGGAGACAAAGGGCTCTCAAATCGTCGTCAAGTTCGGGTTTTATCAAAGATGGCTCAATTGACCAGTTTTCCTTTACAAGATCGCATCCGGGTTTTCGCGGCGGACAATACGTCGATGAACACCCAATTGCTGGCGGAAACGCTCGGCCGCGACGGGCAGTTCGCGCTGGCGACCCCGAATGGATCGGCGGCGGAAGTGCTCTCCGCGATCAAGCGGGAACATTCGAATGTGGCGCTGATCAGCGCGCGCCAGGGAAATGATGGCCGCGGAGGCTTTTCTTTGAGCCGCGAGATTCGAACGGCATCGCCTTCGACCCGAGTCATCATGCTGCTCGATTCTTCGGAGCGCGCACCCGTCGTGGACGCATTCCGTTCCGGAGCGCGCGGCGTGTTCTGCCGCACTGAACCGCTGAAACTGCTGGCCAAATCAATTCGCTGCGTGCACGAAGGGCAAATCTGGGCGAGCAGCGGCGAACTGCAATTTCTGCTGGAAGCGATGTCCGAACCAACTCCCATGGCCTTCGTCAGCGCAAACGGCGATGCTCTGCTGTCGGCCCGCGAACTCGACGTCGTGCGTTGCGTCGCGGAAGGACTCAGCAACCGCGAGATCGCGCAGCGCCTGAGCCTGCGCGAGCACACTGTAAAAAATTATCTCTTCCGCATTTTCGACAAGCTCGGAGTTTCCAGCCGCGTGGAAGTTGTTCTCTACGCGCTGGGCAACCAGTCTTCCGCGAAGCAACCGGAACCGGCGGCCAGCCTTAAGAAGGAATCGTCGCACGCCGGCATGAATTCACGGACGGACTCATCCGTCCGCCTGGTCAAGCGCTGAACGAAGTTACCTCCGCCTGAAACTTTAGCCCGTCATCGCAGACACAAGTGCTCCCCTCGAAATGTCCTTCTGACCGACTGGTCACTGACCGGAGGTTATCTGGGAACAAGTGTTTTCCTTTTCTAGTGTTACCTCACGGACGCCCCAAAAATGGGCGTTCCACGATCCCCCTTTGGCGAGGTAACTCAGATGAGGTCCGACGCACTTCCTCCGGCTCGGAACTACACGAAACACCATACGACCGACGTACTTGGTTTGGTTGGGTTGTTTGTCCTGTTGCTGTCCCTGCCCTGGTTCACCGGCTGCACAGCAGCCAGCTCCGCGGTGCCGGGTAAATCCGATATCACCAACCCCAGATCACCGGCCAACCGCAACCACGATGGCCCAAACTTAACCGTTTCCGCAAAGCTTTCCAGCGCGACTGTCGGAAAATCCTACAATGCGACGATCAGCGTAAGCGGCGGCAAGCCGGCTTACCACTTCAGCCTGTCCTGGGGCTCATTGCCGAACGGCATGACCCTGAACTCGACGACGGGTACGATTTCCGGGACCCCGAGCAAGAGCGGCACCTACAACTTTGGCGTGCATGTCACAGACTCCAGCGACATGGGCGGAGCCGATGCTTTCGCCATCACGGTTGCAGGCGCCACGGAAGTCGATGTGACGGTCAGTCCCTCGACCACCACAGTGACTTCCTCCGGCACAGTCCAGTTCACCGCCGACGTGACCAACACGTCCAACGTTGCGGTGACCTGGTCGGTTACGACCGGAACCATCAGCGGCAGCGGCATGTACACTGCGCCGTCGGTCACCTCGAATACCAACGCGACGGTCACGGCGACGAGCAATGCCGATTCTTCGAAGTCGGCGACGGCAACGCTCACTGTCACCGCTCCGACCGTGGCTCCTCTCGATATTACGACCACCGGACTCACCGATGTGACTTCGGGCGTCACCTACTCTGCGAACCTGAAGGCCAGCGGCGGGACGACGCCCTACAGCTGGTCCAAGACTTCGGGAACGCTGCCCAGCGGAGTCGGCATCAGCAGCAGCGGTTCGCTGTCCGGAACCACCACGCAGACCGGCGAATACAGCTTCACCGTCCAGGTGACGGATGCGTCTTCGCCCAAGCAGTCCGCAACCCAATCGCTCACGCTGACGGTCAACAACTCGAGCGGGAACACCGGCGGCGTCACGCAGTCCTTCTTCGGCGCGGACTTCAACGGCGCCAAAGTTTGGCCGCCGACCGACGGGCAGAACCAGATTGCAACCCTCAGCGGGCTGCGCCTGTGGGACTCGGGAATCAAGTGGGGTCAACTGAATACGTCCAACGGCGTCTACAACTGGAGCGGGCTGGATAACTGGCTGGACCGCGCCGAGTCGGCAAATATGGACGTGCTGTATACATTCGGCGACACACCTCAGTGGGCTGCAGCGCCAACCGCACCCTCAGGCTGCAACACCCCGGGCGCGTATAGCTGCGCCGCTCCGACCGACATCAACTCGGACGGAACCGGCACCGACAATTACTTCAAGAGCTTCGTGACTGCTCTCGTGACCCACGCCGCGGGACGCATCGCGTTCTACGAGTTGTGGAACGAACCGGATTGCAATTGCTTCTGGGCAGGCACGACCGCCCAGTTGGTCCGTATGGGCCAGGACGCGGCATCGATCATTCGATCTCTCGATCCGAATGCCAAGATCCTCAGCCCCTCGGCGCACGGTCCCACCATGGCGACGTGGTTCGATGGATACGTGGCCGGGGGCGGCGCGGCGAACTTTGACATCGTCAACGTTCACATGCGCGGCCAACACGGTACTAACCAGACCCCTGAGGCATTCCTGACCGTCTACGGACAGGTGACCGCTGAAACGCAGAAGCGTAACCTGGGCTCCCTGCCCTTGTGGGACGACGAGCATGGAATCCTCGAAGGCCAGGGTCTGACCGATCCTGACATGCTGGCCGGTTATGAAGCACGGTCTCTGTTGCTCCGGGCCGGAGTTGGCCTCCAACGGCAATACATCTACACGTGGGACAGCCACTCTCCGTACGGATTGCAGGGCAGCCTTTCGGGAACGGCATGGAACCAGACCGCTACCTGGCTGATTGGACACACCATCAGCCCATGCATTGCGAGCGGCAACGTCTACACCTGCCAACTCGACAACGGAATGGTGGTTTGGGACACGTCACAGTCGTGCAGCAACAGCGTGTGTACGACCTCGAACTTCACCTATCCGTCGGACTATGTTTGGTCGCACGACCTGGATGGCAACAAGTCCGCGTTGAGTGGCAAGACGGTGAAGGTCGGTTACAAACCGATCTTCCTGGACAACTAAATAAAGACAACTAAACCCCATCGCAAGGCAAGAGAAAAGGCCCGCTTCGAGAAAAGCGGGCCTTCTTCATTTCACAGAGCGAACGGCATGGGACGCGGTCGTTCGACGGCGAATCGTTCAAGTACTCCGCATGCTAGACTTGACCCGAATCTACCTTGCCCGGAGCCCTGAAACGCCGCCTGTTCTGGATCTTCGCCCGCACCTGCTTTGCTCTCTATCGCACTTTCCCCATCTTCGGATCGTTGCGCGCCGCTATCGCGATCATTCATAGTGATGGAAAATTCCTGGTCATTCAGAGAAATGATGGTCGCGGAGTTTCGTTGCCGGGAGGACTTGCAGGCTGGCGGGAAGAGGAAGAACGCGCGCTTCGCCGTGAAGTCAGGGAAGAAACTGGGCTTGAAGTGACGGCCGCTACGCTTCGAACGGTCTACCAGAACGTTGCGGACATTCCGTGCAAGACTTCAGTCTTCGAGGCGGAAACCCGCGGGGAACTCACGGAGTCATGGGAGGGCGTGCCGGCGTGGATGACTCTCAGCGATTTAGAACCCTTGCTAGTGGAAAGCCAGCGCCCCGTAATTGAGTGGATGAAGAAGCTTGGTGGGGAAATGCACTCACCAGTCGCTTGAGACTATTTACTGGCCGGTTCCCGAGAGTGAAATCACCTGGGGCGACGATCCGGCAGCATAACTTAGGGTTAGCGTGCCATTCACGGCGCCGGTCACAGTTGGGCTGAATTCCACTCCCAGCGTGCAAATCCCGTTGGCCGGAACATTTGCTCCGCACGGAACCCCACCGCCGGTCGTGTAGATGTAATCGCCGCTGGCCGTGACGCTATTGATGGGGGTGGGAGTCGCCTGGTTGTTGGTGACGGTGACCACCTGCACGGAACTCGTGTTTCCTACGGCGACGGTCCCGAAGTTGAGGCTTGTGGGTGAGAGCGTGACGGCCATGACTCCGTTGCCCGAGGCGTCAATGATCTGCGTGCTGACGGACGCAGTATCGACAATCGTAACCGCGCCGATGATTGTTCCCGTCACCTGCGGCGTGAACGTAACCGAGATCGAGCAGGTCTTCCCCGCATTCAATGTCCCACCGCACGG
Source organism: Candidatus Sulfotelmatobacter sp. (assembly GCA_036490405.1). Lineage (GTDB taxonomy): Bacteria > Acidobacteriota > Terriglobia > Terriglobales > Acidobacteriaceae > Sulfotelmatobacter. Next base: position 165,937 of record DASXDY010000030.1, read on the forward strand.
CGAAGTGCCGCTGGGTGCGGCCGTGTATGCGCCACTTCCCGTGATGCTTGAGAAGGTGATCGCAGCCGAGCCGCCGTTGCGGACGGTGACCGTCTTGGAAATCGGCGTGTTCAACACCACGTTGCCATATCCCAGGTTCGCCGGGGTAAAAGTAAGAGGAGCTGCGGGGCCGTTCTGACCCGTACCGCTCAAACCGCCCGAACTCGGACTCCCGGGCGAGTTGTAATTGACGGTGAGGGCGCCCTTGATCTGACCGTTGATCGTGGGCGAGAAGGTGACGCTGAAGGTGCACTTGCTCTTTGCGGCCAGCGTGCCGTTGCAAGGAGTGGCTCCGCTGCCCACCGCGGAAAAATCTCCGCTGGTGGCAAAGGTGAAGCTCAAAGAAGTGCTCTGATTATTGGTCAGCGTCATCGTTTGCGCTGCGCTGGTGCTGCCGACGTTGATCGCGGGGAAACTAAGGTTGGCCGAGAGCGAAACCGCCAGCATCCCGGAACCCGACATGGTGACGACATGTGGCGCGCCAGTGGCATTGTCGTTGATCGTGACCGTTCCATTGATCGTTCCCGTAACCACTGGCGTGAAGCTGGCAGTGATCGTGCAACTTTGACCCTGGGTAAGCACTGCGCCGGAGCAATTGCCGCTCTGGGAATAACTGCCGCTGGCAACGACGGAACTGATGGTAACGCTGCCAAATCCGGTGTTCGTGACGGTTACGTTCTGCCCGGCGCTCGCAGTGTTCAGCACCTGACTGCCGAACGAGAGCGAGCTAGCTGAAAGTGAAATAGCTGTGGATACGCCGGTACCGGTGAGGGTCGCAATCTGCGGGCTGTTCGCGGCATCGTCGGTGATGGTCAGTGTTCCGGTCCGAGTGCCGGTCGCCGACGGCGTGAAGACGACGTTGATCGTACAGCTGGCCATTGCGGCCACCAGCGAACCGCAGTTGTTGGTCTGGAAGAAGTCGCCCGTGGCCGCAACCGAAGAAATATTGAGCGCAACGCTTTGGTTGTTGGTGACGGTCTCGGTCAGCGGAGAACTCTGGACATTGAGCTGTTGACTTCCAAAATTCAGGCTCGCGTTCGAAAGAACCACATCGCCCGCGCAAGAACTGGAGGGCGGCAGAGAAGCCATCTGCGTATACCAGAAGGGCTCCGTGGTGCGGTTCGTCGCCAGGAATTCTCCCGCTACCCATACTGTGCAGGAGTCGCTGGGATCAAGCACCGCACTCGACCAATCCCCCCAGCGATAGGCCAGCGAGTCTGTGTCTTGCGCGTCCCCACTGTTCGCAGGATTGACGATGTAGCCGTAGGTGGAAACCTGCTGATTGGCGGGGTTGATGATGAAGCTCTGGAGGCCCGGATGCTCGTTCACGCCGCTTCCCGAGACGTTGAAGATCCCCATCAGCGTGCCCGCACGGTCTCGGACCACGCTCGGCAAAAAGACCCAGGCATTCGCGTCATTGGGATCATTCACTGTGTAGTCTGCGGCCACAAAAACCGAGTTCGAACCGGTGGTGTTCCGCTGAAGAGTTCGAACATCGCCTTCGGTCTGGCCTACGCTGCCTTGCGCAGGCGAAATCTGGATCGCGTGCGTCGAAGTCCAGATGCTTCCCTGCCCGCCGTTGGAGGTGTAGTGAAAGAACTGCTGCATGCGATCGGCGACGGAATCAATGTGAATTCCGGTCGCGGAAGTGGAGGGCTGCGGAACGCATATCGTGTTGTAGTAACCAGTCGGCAGGAAACATCCCAACTGATCGCCATTGGGCTGCGTGGAGGGCAGGTCCCAGCTATTTACGAAACTCGGGCTGGGAGTTCCCGCAGTCCAGTTGATCGTCCACTGCTCGACGCCCTGGGAATGATTGGGATCGGTCAGGTAGGAACGACCATCTTTCGGCGGCGAGATTACATAGGTCAACATTTCGCCATCGCCGGAAATCGGAGGTGTTGTGTCGTCGTTGCTGGAGGGAACCCAACTCCGGCGCTGATTGAACGTGGCCAGCGGATGCGCGACGGTGCAAGCGGGGGTCTTCGAGTTATTTACATAAGGGTTCACAGTGCTGGCACGCATGCCCGCGATGTCAACCGCGCAGACCAGAACCCCCATCACGTTGTTGTTGTTGTTGATGTCCTGGAGGTCGTAGGTGATCCACATCGCCTGGTCGCTGGCTGGAGCATACGGCGGGGTCACGCTGACGGAACTCTGCCAGAGACCAGCCTGCGGATAATCCGGATAGTAGAAATTACCGTGCGAGTTCGTCGGGATGACCGTATCGAGATCGAACTCAGATGCAAACCAAGAGAAGGACGGCGAGGAAATGTCATCCAGGTTGCTCATGGCCACGCACATGTAATTGTGCCCGGTGGCGGTCGACGTGATGCGCTTTTCCAGGATCCAGACGTTGTAGACGTTGTCGTGGATCAACTGCGAGTTCGGCGTAAAAGCGGCCGGGCAGTGCGGGGTATTGCCGCCGTTGTTGGTGTTCTGACTCCAGGGAGTATTGTCGGACTTCGGATTCGTGTTGCCCTGGAACCTCACCGGCTGGTTGGCATTGGGGCCGCTCTTGTACCAGCACTGGAAAGCGCTGTTCACGTGCTCGCAATACTCGGTGAGGCCGACCGCGATGGTGACGTCAGGCGCGGCTGTAGCATTGAGCCGGCTTTGCGTGGTATTGAGCCCGGCGAACGTGCTCATCGTCTGGGCGAATGAAGGTACGCAAAACGCCGCAATCGGCAGGGCCAACAATAGCAACGACTTCATCCGTGAACTCACCGAGAAACGCTCCCTGGCATGGGTATGAAAACAGCTAGCCTTAATGTGCTGCATTTTAGCTTCCATCTCCGCAGTACCACTACAGCGTTTAGTTGTTTATAGTCTTATACTTACGAGGAATGCTTAGGACGCAACTTCACTTTTGCGCGGATTAGTTGCAACTCTCTGGTAACGGGATTTCATCTCGCGGTACTTTTGCCAGATGCTGACTGGGACGAACGCGTAAGCGAATGGAACGATTGAGTCTTTGGTTCGGAGGAGGGTGTGACGGATGCGATCCATCGTGCGTTCGAAAAGCGACGCTGGAAGGGTTCCGTCGGGGATCACAGCTTTGACTGGAAACTGTCCATTGGAGGAGTTACGCCAGTAGGCCGAATAGCGTTCCACTTTGGCCTTGAGCTCCGGCGACAGAACCTCTGGCCGCACGCGATCAGCCACGATGCTGGAACTCTTGACCATCGAGTGATGATCTCCACTGTAGACGGCGGACCGGTCGGCTCCTTCGAGCGAAGTCATCTTCGGATCAAACGGAATACCGATGAATTCGCAGATGCTCGTCAGCGTCGCGGGCGTATCGCGGGTCAAATCGTCATACTGCAACTGATAAATCTTTGCTCCGCGGCGGACGAGTTCGTCGGCTTCACACTTCATGCGGCGATAGCCAAGAATTGCGCGCAGATCCATCCCGGACTGTGCGAACCACGGAGACTTCACCGCCGCCCGCACGATGCTGCGGCAGACATCGGCTGGATCACGCCAGATCACGATGAACTTCGCCTCCGGATACCAGTCCGAAAGCTGCGTCATGTAATCGTAATATGTGGGCGACTTGCATCCCCAAACGGTCGCGCCTTTCTTGGCAGCGTATTGCTCGGCGACGGCACGAAATGCGTTGGGAAGATCGGTGATTTGGGGATTGATCGCAGCGGGATCAATCTTGTGACGGGTCAAAGCGCCGTTCCAGGCGTCGACTTTGTTCAGCCACCACGAACTTTTGCGCGGGATAATGAACAGCGGCTTGAGCACCAGCATGTCGGATTCATACATCAGTCCGATATCCGGATGCTGGTTGAGCAATGCGTAAAGCAGCGACGTGCCGGAACGCCACATGCCAACGACGAACAGCGGCCCGCTGCGCATGGACGGCTTCACGTCTGCTCCCGGATTTTGAGTCGCCTCGCTCACGCTGTCTGCACCTGCCGGAAAATCTGCATCAAGTTGCGATATCCCTGCTCGGGGCCATATTTCGATTCCACCAAACTCCGCCCGCAGCGGCCCATTCGGACGGCCTCATCTGGATGATCGGCCAGGCGCCGGATTCGTTGAGCCAGTTCCGCCGATTGTCCGGCTTCAAACAGCAGGCCGGACTTCCCTTCTTCCACGATGTACGGCAAGCCTCCCATGCGGGAGGCTACGACCGGCTTGGCCGCCATGAATCCTTCGAGCGCCGTTACCGGGAAATTTTCGTACCACTCGGACGGAAGCACCAGGCAGAATGAGTTGCGCAACACCTGCCACTTCTCTTCTCCGGCTTTGAAGCCCAGCAACTCGACATTGCGGATCCCCTTCTCGCGAATGTAGTCGCGTAATTCCTGCTCCATCGGGCCGGTGCCAACAATCTTCAACTGCACTTGCGGCAATTTCTCGAATGCCTGAATCAGCGTCCAGATGCCTTTTTCCGGCGACAGTCGTCCGATGAAGAGTGCGTAAGAATTGTCCGTCTTCTCTTCACTGTTCAACGCTGGAGCCGCCACAAAATTCGGCCGTACGAACAACTTTTTCTCCGGCACGCCCGCTTCGCGCATCTTGATGCGAAAAAATTCGGTGAGGCAGATGAACGCCGAAATCTTGTCGAGCATTCCAGCCATCCGGTTCAGGCCGAGAGTCAGTCCATAGAGCGCGCTGAACGTGGCGCTATCTTTGAAGCACCGCTTACGGACGGCATTCAGATAATTCCCGTCCCTGCACGCTTCGCAAACCTGGCCCTGCGTGTAATAGAAACCATTCGGGCAAAACGGGCGAAAGTTGTGCAGCACCTGCACTGTCGGCACGCCCAACCCGAAGAGCGTGTGATACGCCGAGGGAGAAATCAGCGGATAGACGTTGTGCACGAACGCCACATCCGGCTTGTACTCGCGAACCACGGAATCGAGCTCGCTGCTTGTCTTCCACGAATAAATTGTCTGGGGGAAAAACAGCGCTTTCTGAGCGACGTTGAATTGCTTGGTCTCGTCGTTGTGCCGCCCGTAGAGCCGTACATCGTCGCCGTGGCTCTGAAGCAACTCCGTCTCAGCGCGCACGACCGAGTCTTCGCCTCCAAACTGCTGGTACGCGGCGTGGACGAGAAGGACCTTCATGCAGGAATTTGTAATTTTGTAATTTTGTAATTTAAGAATCAACGTCAGTTGAGTTCAGGTCCAAATTTCAATTTACAAAATTACCAAATTACAAATCCCCCTAAACTTCCTGCTGCTTGCGGATTCCCAGCAACTCCAGCGTGATCTGATAAACAAACTTCGGATTGTTCACCAGATAGCGCTTCCAGAGCCGTTTGGGGTCCTGCCAGATGCGATGAATCCACTGCAGCCCCGTGAACTTCATCCAGTAGGGAGCGTCTTTGATGCGGCCCGTATGCATATCGAAGGCGGCGCCAACACCCAGCATGATCTTCGCGTCGAGCTTCGAGCCGTACTGGTCCATGAAGCGTTCCTGTTTCGGGGTGCTGAGTCCAACCCAGAAAAAGTCCGGCTGCGTTTCCGAAACGTGGCGGACCAAATCCGCCTCTTCTTCCGCGGTGAGCGGACGAAAAGGCGGTGTATAAGTGCCAACTACGTTCAGCCCCGGATACTGCTGGGTGAGCGCTTCCTTCAACTGGTCTGCGACTCCGTCATTCCCGCCGTAGAAGAAATGCTTGTAACCGTTCTTCGGCGAGAGCTCGCAGATTTGCAACATCATCGTGGGCCCGGTGACTTGACGCATGTCCAGGTGCCCGCGAAGCCAACCGACCCAAACGGTGGGGCGTCCGTCAGGAATCGTCAACAGCGCGCCGTTGATGATGCGCTTCAGGTTGGAATCGACCTGAGCTTCCATCACGCCCTGCACGCCGGTGACACAGACGTACCCTTTTTCATTTTGAGCAACCGCGGTTTGCAGGCGTGCCAGGGCGCGGTCCATGCTGGTGGCATGGACCTTGACGCCCAGGATATTCACGCAACTGTCAGCCGAGGGGTTCGACATGGTGTTTGTTAGTGAAGAAGCTCAGTCGCCGGCGACTTCTGCCAGCTCCCCCGCTTCCTTCTTCTTCAGCTCGCCTTCAATCCACTTGTAGGTGATGGCGAGGCCCTGATCGAGCGGTGTTTTGGGCTCCCAGCCAAGCACTTTGCGCAGCAGGGTGTTGTCGGAGTTGCGTCCGCGAACGCCTTGCGGCTTGGTCAGATCGTGCTGCTTCGTCAGCTTCTTGCCGGCGATCTTGCAGATCATATCGACCAGGTGGTTGATGGAAACCATTTCGTCGGTGCCCAGGTTCAGCGGCTCGCGATGGTTCGACGCCATCAGGCGGATCAGGCCTTCAACGCAGTCGTCGACCAGCATGTAGCTGCGGGTCTGCTCGCCGTCACCCCAGACTTCGATGTTGCCGCCGTTTTTCGCCTGCGCTACTTTGCGCGAAATGGCCGCCGGAGACTTCTCCTTGCCGCCGTCATACGTTCCCAGAGGTCCGTACACGTTGTGGAAGCGCACGATGCGCGTCTCGAACTTGTAGTCGTGATAGTAGTAGCGGCAGAGTTCTTCGGCGAAGAGCTTCTCCCAGCCGTAACCCGGCTCGGGATCGGCGGGATACGCGTCCTCTTCCTTCAGCGGAGCGAGGTCGGCCACCTTCTGCTTATAGCCGGCGTAGACGCAGGCGGAGGATGAAAACAAGAATTTCTTGTTTCCATTCTGCTTGCTGGCGTCGAGCATGTGGGCGTTGATCAGGATGTTGTTCTTCGAGATCTCGGCCAGCGATGAAGTGATGTAGCCGATGCCGCCCATGTCAGCCGCGAGGTTGTAGACCTCGTCGATGCCCTGCGTGGCGATCAGGCAGTTCTCCTTCTCGCGCAGGTCGCGGACCTGGAAATCGTCCGCGGCCGACGCTTCATACTCGGGCCGCTTGATATCGACGCCGCGGACCCAGTTGCCTTCTTTCTTCAAACGTTTGGCCAGATGGTGTCCGATGAAACCACCTGCCCCGGTTACGAGAATTCTCTTCTGTGCCATTGCGTTTACTCCCCCAAGGAATTGATTTTAAGTTGACAGTTTTGAAACAAGTTCTACGGCGTACTGCGTGCTACAGACTGCTCAAAATTCAAATTTCTCAACACCAGCGCGGGCCGGTGTTCAATCTTCGGGTATGTCCGGATGTACTCGGCGTACGCGAGGATCGAGAAATAGAGCACCGGGCAATGCCAGCTCAATTCGTCGTTAAAGAACGAGTGCAGGGTCAGCATGCCCAGCAAAGCAAAAAGTTCGAGTGCCATCTGGCGTTCTTCCGGCCTGTAGATATCGCTGCGCAAGCAGCGGAACAGGTAGTACCACGCCGCTATCAATGCCCCCGCGAATGGGATGATTCCCCAAAAGCTGGTGCCGATCAGGACTTCGATCCAGTCGCTGTGCATCATGGCCGCCGCACCGACGCCAAGTTTGCCAAGGACAGCAAAACGTCCCGCGGCGTATGCACCGAGACCCGTCCAGGGATGCTTGCTCAACTGCTCCAGGCCATAAGCCCACCATCCAGAACGTCCGCTGAGCGAGGTAAACGCTTCGTCGGACTGATCGCGGTTCACCACGCCCATGACGAAGTCCGAGGCGTATCCGGGCAGACGGTCGTTCATGAGAACCGCTAAGGCAATGATTGGCGCGAAGGCCAGGCTGATCCAAACAGAGAACTTTCTTAGTTTCGGTGAAAAGGTGACCACCACGAACACGGCAAAGATGAACGCAGCTTCGGCGTTTCTAGTCTTCGACAGAATCATGGAGGCGAGGCCGAAAAGAAGCAGCAGCACATACCAGGCTTTTTTCCGGGCAGGGCCGAATGCCGGAAGCAGCCGGCAAAGCGCGATGATCGCAAGCACTGCGCCCGAGGTCCCGACGCTGTTCGAAGCTTCCACCGGAAGCACGCCAGTAAGACGGCCCCCATCCATCGCATCGACTGGCCAGATCGGCAGGCCGATCCACACACCGACCAGCGAGATCCCGTAGAAAGTAAGCGTCCAGTCGACCAGGTTTTCAAAAGTAAAGAAGCCCTCGGCGCTGGCCACGATGGCGGCCATCATCGAGACGTCGGCCAGGAATTCCAGCGATTTGTAAGCTGTCCAGCTGGCATTGACGGACACCGGAATCGTCGCCAGGCAAACCAGGCAGTAGATTGCCATCGCACCCGGAATGCCGCGGAACAGCGATCCCAGCCAGTTCGGTTTCTTGAGGATCAGCCGGATAATCAGCGACAGTGACACCAGGCCTTCAGGAATCACGCGCAGCATGGCTGCGCCATCCAGAGGATTTTGCGAAGCCTGCCCGACGTCGCGGATACGGAAGACCAGCGTGCTGAAGAACAGGAAAAACCAGAGCGGATGCCACCACGTCCAGCTGGCTTTCAGTTGGCGCGCGCATTGCAGCGCTTCCGGCCATGCATTGATGACCAGAGCGAATGTCGGAATGGCCAAGACGGCGACAGCGGCGACGATCAGTCCGGCATAGTCCGACGATCCAGCAAGTAGATAGAGGCCAAGAGAAATCGCAAGCCCCAAAATGACGAAGATCGCAAGCAGGATCATCGAGCGGCGATCGCGGATACTGAATCCGCGCTGCTCGAAGTTCCGATCTGCCTTCTGATCTGCCGGCTTCGGTTCCGGCTTCGGTCTCTGTAAAACGGTGGAATTCATCTTTAGCCTTTGAACTCTGCCTTTAAATTCTATCTAGCGCCCTTCTTTTAGCGCCTGCAGCACGCCGTCGTACGCGGGCTTCTTGGCGTAGCCTTCGTCGAAAAGTACCGGCTTGGCATTGGTGTAATTCTTCCCGTCTTCGTTACGCAACCAGCTGTAGCGATCCCCGATGCCCCACGTCATGAAGCCAATGCAGTTCGAATCTTTCAGGCAAGTGTGCACCACGTTGTAGAAAACTTCTTTCTGCTTCTGAAACGCCTGCGGCGTGTCTTCCGGGCCTTGGTACACATCCATCTCGGTGATGTGGACCTTCACTCCAGCTTCGCGTGCGCTGGCCAGGAACGCCTTGAACTCGTCCAGATATGTGGGCCGCAGTTGCGGTAGTTCCCAGTGCATCTCGGTTCCAACTACGTCGATCGGTGCGCCCTTTTTCTTCGTCCGCTTCACCAGGTCGAAGAATTCATCGGCGCGGTCCTTCTCGATCCCGGCCTGCCCGAACGTATCGTTCAGCAAAAGCAGCGCGCTCGGATTCGCCTCGCGAGCGTACTGAAACGCCTTGACGATGTAGTCGTCCTCTCCCAAAATCCGCGACCAGCAACCGTTGTGCGTGGGGTTGGTCGGCTCGTTCACCACCTCCCACGAGTAATACGTGTCTCCACCGTGCCGCACAATGGCCTGGATGTGCTCCTTCATGATTCCATCCAGTTCTTTCGCCGACCAGCCGCCGCAGTCATGCTGAAAATTCATCCACGGCGCCGTCAGCATGTTGCGGTAAATCAGCGTGTGCCCCATGAGTTTCATGTTGTGCTGCCTGGCGAAACTCATGGCCTCGTCCATCGCCTCAAAGTCGAAGCGGCCACGCTCCGGCTCAGTCAGGTTCGGAAACACGATCGAAACGCCCGCGTTGAACTCGCGGGCCATCACCGGCTTGTACTGCGGATCGCGGTTCCACATCCGGCCCTGAATCGTCGTGCCGACCCAGAAACCCATCGGATCGGCATACTTACGCAGCGTCTCCGAGTCGTTTTTCTGGGCTAAAGCGAGGGGGACAAGTACTCCCATGATCGCCAAAAACAGCCCGGATTTCTTGATGACTTCGGTCATATGCATCGTGGTTACCGGCGTGCCTCGCCGACAAGTTCCGCTTCTGCTACATCGTTCAGCCCCGCGGGATAGCCATAGCGAACCAGCGCCTCGCCCGCATAGGCGGTGACCATTTCGTTCTGCTCCCGGCTGAGTTTCTCGCGCCAGCCGCCAACCGATCCCGAGCGGACGAAGCGGCCGTCTTCGCGGTCAAGGTTGTGCTTGCGCAGCAAAGTTCCTTTGCCGAGCGTCGCACCCGAGTTCTTGGCTTTTTCTTCTTTCTCGCGCATCGCGCGCAGAGAATTGTTCTCGATGGCTTTCCGGACCTGATCTCTGCTGCGCTCGATGCCCAGGAAGTTCAGCATTTCTAGTAATCCGGGCTCGGTGTCTTTGCGCAGATCTTCATAGCGCACGACCAGCAGATTGCCGTTTTTCGCCAGCGGGCAGTTCACCCAGGAATCCACGTGCGACTGCCAGGAGCCGAAGCGCGTGACTTTTCCCTTCAGGAACGATTCGACGTAGCCGTCCATGCCCTTGCCGTTATCGAAGTGTTGCGAGAAACCCATTTCCTTATCGCGGGCCCAGTTGGAAAGCATTACGTCGCGCAGGTCGCGCATGAGATAAACGGCGCGCTTATATTCCGGCCGGTAGGAATGGTGCGTCTTGATGAAGCGTCCGCCATTGGGCAGCACATGCGTCGCGCCTTCGTGAGTGCCCAGCTCCGGCAGCAACTGGTTCACGTTGAGGAACTCGGCCTTGTCGTTGGTCAGAATTTCGAACAGCACGAAGCGCAGCCAGGTGTTTCCTGACCGCTCAAACGAAGCGAACATCACGTCGTTGGCGTTGAGGCCGCGATGTTCCCACCATGATTTGGGAGCGCGGAGTTTCGTGCGGGAGGCCCTGTAGCGAAGTGTTTTGATTGTGTTCATTGTTGAGTTAGCTTTCCCCTTGAAGCACCGGGTTCGGTACCGAGATCGACTTCGACTTGCGCTGGAGGATGTACATCGAAATGATAAAAGCCGCGAGGTTGGCCACAATGACGCTGGCGACCACGCCCCACAAGCCAAACATCTTGGTCGCCGGCACGCCGACCACGAGCGACAACACGCTGGCGACGATTCGAGCGTAGAAGATGGAATCCGGAGATTCAATCGCGCGCAGCAGGATCGCCGGGCCGAAGGCCGCGCTCCACAGCGTCGTACCAATCGCGACATATGGGATCAGCGGCGCGACTTCCATGTATTTCCCGCCATAGAGCAGGTGGAATGCGACGCCCTTGAATGGAATCAGCAATCCCCAATAAACAACCGCTCCTGCAACAAACAAAAGCGTGATGCGGCGGACCAGCGGACCTGAACTGGAGATACCTTTCTCACGGCAAACTCTGGCTGCGTAAGGCAGAAAGAGAATCGACAGTGCGGTATAGCTCTGCTCCAGCGGCAATGAAAAATTCATCAGAGCCTTCAACTGTCCGGCCGCCGCCATGCCCGAGAAAAAGCTCACCAGCGGGTAATACATGTAGTAAGGAATCCAGGTAACGACGGAGACGGCCAACGCCCAGCGTCCGTATTCCCAGTGCTTATGCCACGCCTGTGCCGCTGTTGGTGGCGTTATGGTATCGGCGGGGAGGGCCTTATTAACCTGCGTGAGCAGGAAAAAGCCTGTGCCAAGTGCCCCAATCGCCATCAACAAGTAGGCGGAAAACGGCGAAATCAGGGCCTTCTTGTAGATAACAAAAAGCCCGCCGGTGACCAGGACAAAGTAGATAAATGCGCCCATGGCCGCGCGCCCGGGTGCGAGGTTCATGTAATAGGCGCGTCGCAGCAGCCAAAAGAACAGGATGCAGGGAGAAGCAATCGCAACGCCCGCCAAGGCTCCCGGCAGGCCCTCGGCCTTGCCCATGAAATAGACGATCGCGGCCGAACCGCCGAGAAAAACCAGCCCGAAGGCGGTCACCATCAGTTGAATATTGAGGAGGGCCTTGAGATATCCGCGCAGGCACTGCCGGTAAGCCGATCCACTGAAGACTCCCTGCGGCTCCGATAGAAGCGACTGATACACATACGAGAGCAACAGGAATACCGAGAACGCATCCGAAAACGCTCCGTACTGAGCTGGAATGAGCCAGCGGGCGAGCAGGATGCCGATCAGGAAGTTCGATCCCGAAATCAGGCCCTGGTCGAGGATCGCCAGGCCGCCTTTGGTCGCCCAGCGGCCAAGGTTCTTCGACGAGCTGCCCTTGTCGATGGTATCGCCGTCCGGCGCGCCAACCGGCGCTGCGGGATCGAGCATTTCTTCTGTCGCTGACGAACTCATTTATGAATGCCTTCTTACTGTGAATACAGCCTATGAACCCAGCCTTACCATTAACTCAGTTATGTCGTCTCTACCAGAGCCCTTTCGGACACTGACTGGGAGAGTGCATCGCTCAACTGCTCCGCCAGAAGCCGGACTTGCGGTTCTTTCAATAAGCTGAGGTGGTCGCCGCTGATCTCGCGCAGATCCACGCCGTCGGAGGCGACACGCCACCAGATCGCATAAGGATCATTCACGCTGCCAATTGATTTCTCGCGCACGCGGAACAGCGTCACGCGCCCCTGATAAGGGTGAACATCGTAATTCCCTGCGGCCTTCGAGCACGCCTGGCGGACATTGCGCAGCGGACGCGGCAGCATTTGCAGCTCGAGACGCTTGCGCAGCGTCATCATTACGAATGTGCCTTTTTTTACGAGAAAGCTGATCTGTTGTGTGAGGGGAAGCGCCTTTAAGTTCTTCAGCGCCGCCGCCCGCCCTTCTACTTTGCCCGGATAGGTATCGAATAGCGCCAGGAAGGCCACTTCTTCGCCGCGGGCGTGAAGAATCTGCGCCATTTCGTAGGCGACGAGACCGCCGAACGAATATCCTCCGATGTGATATGGACCGTGCGGCTGCACGCGCTTGATTTCCTTGATATAGCTCTCAGCCATCTCCGGCACACTGGTCAGGCAGGGTTGTTTGCCGTCGAGGCCTTGTGGCTGAATTCCATAGAACGGCTGGTCGTTGCCGAGGTGCTTCGCCAGATCGCGGAAACCGACCACGTTGCCACCGACGCCGTGCACGCAGAAGAACGGCGGCTTCGAACCTTCTGCCTGCAGCGGGACCATCAATGAAAACGCCGCTCCGGCTTCGTCGTGCTTTGAAAGTTTCGCGAGTTGCTCGATGGTTGGCGCTTGCAGAAGCGCGGCCAGCGGCAGGCGTTCACCCAATTGCTGCTCGATGCGATGCATCAGGCGCGCCGCCAGCAGAGAATGTCCGCCGAGTTCGAAGAAGTTGTCGCGGATACCGACTGGCTTCTTCTCAAGCACAGTTTCCCAGATGGCTGCAAGCTTAGTTTCAAGTTCGTTGGTCGGCGCGACGTATTCCTGCGTTTCCGCGAAGTCGGCGGCGATGGGGGCCGGAAGCGCGCGCTTGTCCGTCTTGCCGTTCGGTGTCTTCGGCATGGTCTCGAGCAGAACGACCGCCGACGGAACCATGTAGTGCGGCAGCTTCTGCTTGAGATATGTTCTCAATTCGCTCGCGGTCGGGACCTGCTCGCGCGAGGGCACAAGATAGGCAACCAGCGTTTTTTCGCCCGATGCATTCTCCCGCGCCATGACCACGTTTTCGTGAACTCCCGGATGCGCTCCCAAGACAGATTCGATTTCTTCGAGTTCGACGCGATAGCCGCGAATCTTGACCTGATCGTCGGTGCGTCCGGCAAATTCGATCTCACCGCTCGGTAGATAGCGTGCCAAGTCGCCCGTCTTGTACATCCGCGCACCGGGCTCGGTGCGGAACGGGTCGTCGACAAACTTTTCGGCGGTGATCTCGGGGCGGTTCAGGTATCCCCGAGCCAGGCCCGGGCCGGAGACATAGAGATCGCCGGCAATTCCAACCGGCAGCGGCTGAAGATTCTTACCGAGGATGTAGATGCGTGTATTGGCAATGGGGCGGCCAATTGGCAGCACGGCAGAAATGTCTTCGCCATCCTTCGGCTCGAAGGAAGTCACGATGACGCTGGTTTCCGTCGGGCCATAGGTGTTGACCCAGCGAACTCGCGGCCCCGCCAGCTTGCGCCACTCGGTCAGCATTGCCGAGGAAGCCTTTTCCCCGCCGACGATGACGAGTCGCAGGCTCTTGGGCAGCTTCAGCGCCGATTCGGAAAGTTCGCGGACTAACTCGTGCCAGTACGCCGTCGGAAGATCGAGTGCGGTCACTCGATTCTCATCCACCCAGCGAAGGAAGTCTCCCACGGCGAGCGAGGCGTCCTCTTCGCGGACGATCAGGCTGCCGCCCGACATCCAGGTCGGGAAAATTTCTTCAATCGCGATGTCGAACGAGATCGAGGCAAATTGCGCCATGCGATCAGAGGTCGAAAGTCCGAACAGTTTCGATGCCGCAATGTTGTGGTTCACCAGGCCGCTGTGATTCAGCAGTACACCGCGCGGCTTGCCGGTCGAACCCGAGGTGTAGATGACGTACGCCAGATTTTCCGGCTTCGCGCCGCTGACGACATTGTCACGGCTCTCGGATTCAAATGCCTTCCAGTCCGGCTCGAGATTGATGACCTGTGCGTCGAAATCAGTGACTTCGGAGAGCAGCCCCGGCTGGGTCAGGACCAGCGGCGTCTGCGAATCCTCGAGCATGTAGGTCAGCCGCTCTTTCGGATACGCCGGATCCAGCGGCATGCAGGCCGCGCCTGCTTTCAGCACAGCCAGCAAAGCGACCGGCAATTCCAGCGACCGCCGCAAGCACACGCCAACTTTCGATTCGATGCCGATGCCCCGCTTGCGCAGGAAGTGCGCCAACTGGTTCGCGCGTTCGTTCAGTTCCCTATACGTCAGCTTCTGTCCGCCATGCTCAACGGCTATTGCATCCGGCGTGCGCGCGGCCTGCAATTCCACCAGTTCGTGCACGGTATTCTCGCGCGGATATTCCGTTTCCGTCGCGTTCCAGGCTGCGAACTGCTCGCGCTCCTTCGCCGAAAGCATCGGCAGGCGCGAAATCTTCTGCTCCGGATCTGCGACGATCGCTTCGATCATCGTCTGCAGATGCCCGGCCATACGCTCGATGGTCCCGGCTTCGAAAAGATCGGTGCAGTAAACGAAACGACCTTGCAGCCCTGTCGGGCGGTCGTCGAGTTCCAGATCGAGATCGAATTTCGCCGTACCGGTGTCGAGATCAAGCTGGTTCAGGTCCCATCCGTCGGGATACTTCGGTGTCGGCGGCGCCAGCGTGAACATCACGTTGAAGATCGGATTGCGGCTGGTGTCGCGGCGCACGGTGAGTTCATTGACCAATCGCTCGAAAGGAGCATTGTCGTGTGCCAATGCGGCCAGCGTAACGTCGCGCGTGTGTGCCAGCATCTCGTGAAAGCTGGGATCGCCGGCCAGGCGAAGCCGCAGCGCCAACGGATTCTGGAAGCAGCCGAGCAGCGCTTCGAGTTCGGAATGCTTGCGGCCCGAAGTGACCGTGCCAATGACGAAATCTTCCTGCGAGCTGTAGCGGCGCAGCAGCGAGGCGAAGCAAGCGAGAACCGTAACGAAGAAGCTTGTGTTTTCCCGGCTGGCCAGCGCGTGCAAGCCTTCGGAGACATTCTTCGGCAGGCTGAAACGGTGCATGGCACCGCGGAAGCTTTGCAGCGCAGGGCGGGCGTGATCCGTCGGCAATTCGAGCACGGGAATCTGGCCGTCAAGCTGGCTGCTCCAGAATGCTCGTGATTCGTCGATCTGCTCCGTGCCAATGGAATCGCGCTGCCACTGCGCGAAATCGGTGTATTGCAGCCGTAAGTCTGCCAGCGGCGAACTCTGTCCAGCGAGAATCGCTTCGTACGTCTTCACCAGTTCCGGCAGCAGGACGTTGTAAACCGAGAATCCGTCGAAGACGATGTGGTGCAGGAACAGGTAGAGGCGGTAGTCGGCTTCGCCCAACTGCACGAGCAGCACGCGGAATAGCGGGCCACGCTCCATGTCGAACGGAAGCCGGGCGCGTTCGCGTGCCATACGCAGCGATTCAGCCTCTTGCTTGTCGCGTCCAGTGTTGCGCAAGTCAATAGTCTCGATCACGGGCTCAAACGCGGCCCCAACAACCTGCATCGGATGTCCATCCACCACCTTGAATGTCGTGCGCCAAGCCTGGTGCCGGCGAATGATTTCGGCGAATGCGCGGCGCAGCGCGGGTACCTCCAGAGGGCCCCGGCGGTAGATGGTGACCGATTCGTTATAAAGGTCTTTGTTGAACTGGCAGTGCAGCCAGATCTGCTCCTGAGCAAATGAGAGCGGCGCCGGGCCTTGGTCGCGCCGGACTGGGATCATCGGCGCGGCCTCAGGCGGCTTCGACGCGCGCGACTGCAAGTACTTCCGGATAAGCTCCTGCCGGTCCCCATTTCCGGGCGCGTTTCCCAGAGTGTTTCCCTGCGCGTTCCCCTGCACTCCACGAACTTCTCCCTGAACTTCATACGGACAACCGGCCTGTGCGGCTGGCGTGCTGTTTGCGGGTTTGGTCTGGATGTACGCTCCGTTTCCGGATGCGTTCTTGGACGGTTCGCCGACCCTCACCTTCAAGGCTTTGAGGCCACGAAGACCGAGATTCGAGCGCCACTCCAGTGGATTTTGTACTAGTTTGACATCCGGGTAACGTTGAAGCAATGCCTCGAAAGTGACCTGTCCCTCGGCACGAGCGAGGGGTGCGCCGAAGCAGTAGTGGGCGGCGTAGCCGAAAGCCAGATGCTTGTTGTCTTTACGGGCGATATCGAAGCGGTCGGGATCGGGAAAGCGCTCCGGATCGCGGTTCGCCGCCGCCATGACCGCGATGACCGCCTGGCGCGTCTGGATCTTCTTGCCCCCTAAGTCTCGATCTGACGGGCACATACGTGCCGTATGCTGGCTGGGACTCTCATAGCGCAGCATCTCTTCGACCGCGGACGGAATCAGCGAAAAATCGCCTCGAAGCCGTTCCGTCTCTCCCGGATTGCGCAGCAGAGTCAGCAGGCCGTTGCCGATGAGATTGGTCGTGGTTTCCTGGCCGCCGACCATGGTCACGATGCAGTTGGCGATGACTTCTTCTTCGGTCAGCCGGTCGCCGTCGACCTCCGCGGTGAGTAACGAATAAATCAGGCCTTCCTGCGGATGTTCGCGCTGCTGGGCAACGGCATCGCGGAAATAATCCGTCATCTCTGCCAGGCTTTTCAGCACGCGCGGATAGCGCTCGGGATTATGTTGAAAGTTTCCCAGCATCTCGGCGAAGTCTGCCGACCAGTTCTTGAGCTGAATATGATCGCGGGTAGGAACTCCCATCAACTCGGCTGTGACGATTGCCGGCAAAGGCTCGGCGATTTCAGAGATGATGTCGATTTCTTGTCTACCCTGAAGACCGTCAAGCAGGCCTTTAATAATGTCCTTGATGTGTCCGCGCAACTGCTCCACGCGGGCCACGGTAAATGCCTTCGCGGCCAATGCCCGCAAGCGCGTATGCGCCGGGGCGTCCATGAAAAGCATTTGCTGGACCATGACTCGGGCAATGGGATTGATCGACGACAATCCCATCTCGTCAAGTTGCGCCGGAGTGGGCGTGCGGTCGGCCGAGTAGTTCAACAGCACGTCCATCACATCCGCATAACGAGTGACCACCCAGGCATGCAGGAACGGGTCCCAGTGCACCGGATCTTCCGAGCGCAGGCGGCGGAAGAGCGGATACGGATTGGCCAGCACCTCCGGATCAAGCAGGTGGTAAAGACTCATGTGCGGTCTTTCCCATCCGATCGAGCGTCCGGCCTGCTTTCTGTCTGCGGCAAGGTGTTAGCGCTAGACACGCGTCTTCGGCTCTCCTGTGGAATTCGTCTGTGATGCTTCCGCCACTTTGGCGAGGATCAGAGTCTCGATTTCGCCTGCCATTTCGGCAACAGTGGGATGGTCGAACAATTTCAGCAGCGTAAGATCGACACCGAACGACTCGCTCACGCGCGCGATCACTTGCGTTCCCAGCAGCGAATGGCCGCCGAGCAGAAAGAAGTTGTCGTTCACGCCGACCCGTTCCAGTTTCAGCAATCCCGCCAGGATCTTTACCAATTCCTCTTCCACGACGGTCCGTGGAGCGACGTAGGCTTCGTCCTGCAATCGTGTTCCATTAAGGCCGGCCAGCGCTGCGCGATTGATCTTTCCCTGCTCCGTGATCGGCAGGCTGTCGATTGCGATGAACGACGATGGCACCATATAGTCCGGCACGCGCCGGCGCAGATGCTCGCGCAGCGCTTTGGCAGAGACGGTGGCATGGGGAGCAAGAACCACGAAAGCGATCAGCTGCTTTTCGCTCGGCGAATCTCCGGTAGCGATGACGACGCAGTTCTGCACCGCCGGATGCTGCGCCAGCACAGTCGAGACCTCAATCGGTTCGACGCGGTATCCCCGCAGCTTGACCTGCTCATCCAGGCGGCCCAGGAATGCGATTTCCCCATTCGGCAGCCAGCGGCCAAGGTCTCCGGTACGATACAGGCGCGAATTCGCGCTAGGGCCAGGCACGAAGCGCTGTGCCGTCAACTCTCGGCGGTTTCTATATCCGCGGCCAAGTCCGGCGCCACCGATATAGATTTCGCCGGCCGCGTCTCCGCGCACCGGCTGCCTGTCTTCATCAAGAATCTGAATTTCGACTCCGTCAATCGCGCGGCCGATCGATGGCGCTTCGTTGGCCTCAACTCCCGCCGGAACAATTCCCGAAGTGCTCACCACAGTGCATTCCGTCGGACCGTAGTTGTTGACCAGTTTGAAGGGCACCTGCGCTGAGGGATAAATCTTTAGTGTGTCAGCCCCGGTCAGCAGATACCGAAGGGCGCTTCCAGCCGGCCAATCCAATTGCAACAGTCTCTCGGCGATCGCCGTGGCCGCAAATGAAATCGTGATGCGGTGCGAAACCATCCAGTCGCGCAACGCGCTGGCGTGGTTACGAACCGAATCTTCCGGAAAGTGCAGGCTGGCCCCTGTCGTCAGGTAAGCCCACAATTCCCAAACCGCAGCATCAAAGCCAACGGTTGATTGCGCGCTGGCGCGATCCGCGGGAGTCACCTCAAATGCGCGATGGTGCCAGCGGACAAGGTTCGATAAACCGGAGTGGAGCAACTCGACCCCTTTGGCTTGTCCCGTCGAGCCAGAGGTATAGATCACGTATGCGAGATCGTCCGGCCCTGCAATGTTTTCCGGAGCGGTCTCTGGCTGGGCTGAGATTGCTTCAGCATCGCCGTCGAGCGTAATTGCTCGAAGCTCTCCGCTCGGAAAATCCCGCAACGAGCGCGTCAGGCTGATCAGTTGCGCCGCCTGCGAATCCTTCATCATGAACGCCAGGCGTTCCGCGGGATGAATCGGATCGAGGGGCAGGTAGGCGCCTCCGGCCTTCAACACCGCCAGAGCGGCAACCGCCATCTCCGGCGAGCGATCCAGATAAAGCGCCACCACAACATTGCGGCCTACGCCGAGCGATCGCAGGTAATGGGCAAGACGGTTGGCGCGGCGATCGAGTTCACCGTAGGAAAGTTCTTCGTGACGGCCCGACAGCGCGATGGAGTCAGGGTTCGCGTCCGCCCGCTGCGCAACTCGCTCATGCACACAGACGCCGGGCGTAGAACCCCTTCCGGCGTTGGCGCCGCCGGTGAGACTGGACGAAGTGACAAAAGACATAGGGTTGGAATTCTTTGGAGGGAGGGTTACGCGGCCCCGGATCCTTTCAAGACCGCGGGTACGGTCTTGGCCAGAATTTCCAGATCGAGCCACAACGACCAGGTGCGGATGTATTGCAGGTCCAACTCCATCCAGCGTTCGAAGGTGGTGGAGCTGCGGCCTTTGATCTGCCACAAGCAGGTGATGCCGGGACGGACGCTGAAGCGCTTGCGCTGCCAGTCGCCGCAATAGGTCTCGAACAATTCATAGTCGCGGACCTGCAACGGGCGCGGCCCGACCAGGCTCATCTCCCCGCGCAATACATTGAAAAGCTGGGGCAGTTCGTCGATGCTGGTCTTGCGCAGGAAGCCGCCGATGGAAGTGATGCGGGGATCTTTCTTGATTTTGAAGACCGGCCCATTGGCTTCGTTCTTGTGTTCCAGGTCTTTTAAGCGTGCTTCTGCATCCACCACCATGGTCCGGAACTTGTAGATGTGGAACATCCGCTTGTTGAGGCCGAGGCGCTTCTGCCGGAACAGGATCGGGCCGGGCGAGGTAAGCTTCACCAGGAGCGCGGTGAGAATCATCACTGGCGAAAGCAGGGCGATCGCCGTCAGCGAGACGGCAATGTCGATCGCCCGCTTGATAGTCAGCCCCCAGAAATCGGTGATCGTGGTGTCATGACTGATAAGCGGATCGCCATCGAGTTCGTCGGTGCTGTGCCGGGCTTCTTTCAGGTCGAAGATGTTGGGCAGGAAGCGGACAATAATTCCCTGCTGCTCGCAGGCGGCGGCGATCTGCGAGGCAAACGTGTGGAAGGAACGGATGGGAAGGGCAAGAACGACCTCGTCTACCACGTTCCGGCGGACATAGGACGGCAGGGCCTCCAGGTCCGACACCAGCGGAAGTCCCTGCTTCTTGAATTCCTCCAGCCCCATCCACTCTTCATCGGCGAAGCCCAGGATACGGTACCCGAGTTCCGGCTTGTGCTGGATGCGGTCGACGAGTTGCAACGCACGCGAGTTCGTCCCGATCACCAGCATATTGCGAGTGTTGCGCCCATGCCGGCGCGCGTAGGCCAGCGAGGTCCGGATCAGCGTCCGGCTGAAGACGACCAGAGCGGTCGTGGTGAGCCAGAACAATCCCAGAAACACGCGGTTCACCAGCCAGATATGGAATGCCCAGCCGCAGAAAGCAATAATGGCGGTTGCGGTCGTGGTCGCTTTTGTGATGTCGAGAATTTCATCGAACCGGCTGGTCAGCCGCTTGGAGCCGTAAAGACCGAAGCCGCGAAACACTACGTGCCAAATCAGGAGAAAACAGAGGAAAATGACTACATTTCCCAGCTGTACTCGCAGCTCAAAAAATTGCGTCAGGCTGAAGCGTCCCACCCGCTCATAGAGCGGCAGGGTCGCGATGGCAAATGCGGCCATCATCAACAGCAGATCGAATATCTTGAATCCGTTGGAAAAGACTTTTCGGCCAATACGCATATCGAAGGATCCCTGAGGAGACAGTTCAGCTTTTCGTGGACCAAGGGGAGGAAGGAATCAATGCGGGCAAAGTGGCCGATGCCCGCACCGGAGTGAGGATCAGCCGCGCCTACTTCTTGGACTTGGCGAGGACCAGTTTTTCGATTGCATTGACACTTTCCAGGTTGTCGTGCGTGATCTCTTCGTCGCCGACGCGGACGCCGAACGTCTCTTCCAGAAAGGCCACCAGGCGAAAAATCCCCATGGAGTCGATCACGCCATTCTTGGTCAGCGACTCGTCGTCCGTGATCTGGTCGATGCCTTTGGCCTTGGCGAATTCCTCGAGTACATACTCGCGAATCCGGTCTTTCACTTCTGCCGACTGAATCATTGTCTTCTCCCCATAATTGCAGTTGAATTAGTTACCGCTTACCGCAAAATCCTCGCCTTACTTCGCAGTGACGGGCGCTTCCGACGCCAGCTTGACTCGATCAATCTTTCCGGTGGACGTTTTGGGCAGCTCGTCGTGGAGGTCCACCAGTTCCGGAATCATGTATTTCGGAACGCGCGAAGCGCAGTATTGCTGCAACTCCAGAACTCCGAGCGAGCCCGGAATATGCGGTGCGACCACAGCGCGAATGCGGTTTCCGATGACTTCGTCGGGAACCGCCAGCACGGCAGCTTCGCGCACTCCCGGATGGCTGAGGATGGCCGCTTCGATCTCGCCCAACTCGATGCGGTAGCCGCGGCTCTTGATCTGGCTGTCGCGGCGGCCCTGGAAGTAATAGTTGCCGTCATCGCCGATCGTCACGATGTCGCCCGTGCGGTACATCTTTTCTTCAAAATGTTCCTGGAAATGGTTGGGTACGACCATCTTCTTGGTCTTTTCAGGATCGGCCCAATAGCCGTTGGTAACGGACGGTCCTCGCACCAGAAGTTCGCCGGCCTCGCCTTTTCCAGCCAGCCTGCCCTCCGGCATGACCGAGAAGCACTCGGTGTTGGCGCAGGCGATGCCAATGGGCAGCTTTTCCATGCCCTCGAGGCGCTCGCGCTCGACCTTGTAGTAAGTGCAAACGTTGGTTTCCGTCGGCCCGTAAAGGTTGTAGAGATCGCTGCTTTGCGACATTCCTGCAAGCTGCCGCAGGTACTTCATCGGAAACACTTCGCCGGCGAAGAGAATCACGCGCAGGCTGCTCAGCTTGGCCGGAGTCAAACGGCCATGCAGCAACAGCAGCATGAGCGCCGAAGGCACCGAGTACCAGATCGTGATCTTTTGGTTCTCGATAAAGTTCGCCAGGCTCGTCGGAAACAGAGCGAGGTCTTCGGTAATCAAATAGACTGTCGCTCCGGCTTCGAGCGTGTTGTAGACATCGAACACCGAAAGATCGAAGTGCAGCGGAGCATGGTTCGAAAGCCGGTCTTCGCTACGCACCTGAAATTCTTCCGCACACCATTCCACAAACGTCAGCGCGTTCTGGTGCGTGAGCATCACACCCTTCGGACGCCCGGTGGAACCCGAAGTGTAGAGAATGTACGCCAGGTCGGTTTCGACCATGGTGACCTGGGGCGCGTGCGCGGCGGGAAATTCATCCAGCTTCGACCATGCGATTTGTTGGTTGCCGGCGGTGTCGCCTTCGACGAAGATGACGGTCTCGAGCAATTCACGGCTTTCCGGCATCAGGTCCGCAAGCTTGGCGGTGGTTGTGATCAGGATCCGCACGCCGCAGTTGCTGAGAATGTATCCCGCGCGATCGGCCGGCATCTGCGGGTCGATCGGAACATACACTCCGCCCGCCTTGAGCACACCGAGCATGCTGACGATCGATTCCACGCACTTGGGAAAGAACAATGCGACGCGGTCGCCCTTCTGCACGCCGCGCTGGCGCAGCAGGTGCGCTAGCTGGTTCGAGCGCTGGTCGAGTTCGCGGTAGCTAAGGCTCTTGCCGCGCGCCCAGACTGCCATCTTCTCCGGATAACTCTTCGCGCTCTTGGTTAACAGTTGCTGTAGTACGTATGCCATGATTTCAGGACCCAGCCCCAGTAAGAATTTTTATGTCGGGGGATACAGCTTTTCACAGACCGTAGTAACTGCCGATGATCACCCGGTGCACTTCCGATGTTCCGGAATAGATGGTTCCCGCAATTGCGTCGCGCAGTTCGCGCTCCAGTTCGTATTCGACCATGTAGCCGTAGCCGCCGTGGATCTGGATTGCTTCCAGGCAGCTCTTGATGCAGGCTTCGCTGACGTAGGTCTTCGCAATCGAAGCTTCCCGCAGCGGATGGCGTCCCTGGCTCTTCAGCCACGCCGCCTTGTACAGCGCAAGACGTCCGGTTTCGAGACGGATATCCATGTCGGCGATCTTGCTATTGATCGCCGGAAATTTGCCGATCGACTCGCCGAACTGCTTGCGTTCTTTCGCGTACTTGATGCAGGTTTCCATGATGCGCTGCATGGCGCCGAGATGGCTGGCCAGAATGCAGATGCGCTCCCACTCCATTGAGGACGTGAAGACCGCCTGTCCGCCGAACTCTTTTCCGAGCAAGTTTGAGACCGGAATCTCGCAATCCTGGAGGAACAATTCCGCCATGGGCGAGGTTCGCAGGCCCATCTTGTGCAACTTCTTGCCGACGGTGAAACCGGGTGTTCCCTTGTCGACCAGGAAAGCCGTAACACCGTTCGCTCCGCGGCTCGGATCGAGATTGGCAAAGACGATCGTGACGTCGGCATCGACCGCGTTGCTCGAGAACGTCTTCGAGCCGTTCAGGATGTATTTGTCGCCCTTTTTCTCCGCGCGCGTCTTCAGGCTGTACGCATCGGAGCCCGATCCCGGCTCGGTCATGGCATGTAGTCCGATGCCGCCGCTGACCAGGCCCGGCAGATACTTTTTCTTCTGCTCTTCGGTGCCGAAATTCCAGATGGGAATCTCGGAACTCCACATGTGGGCATTGATGGAGAACAGCAGCCCGTTGTCGGCACATCCGTAGCCTAGGGCTTCCAGCGCGCAAACTGTGGTAAGCGTGTCCGCGCCGCCGCCCCCATATTCGGTTGGAACCGGCAGTCCCTGGATGCCGAAGTCCGCACACTTTTTCCAAAGCTCTTTGGAAAATACTTCGTCGTGATCGCGGGTGATGACATCGTCTTTCAATTCTTCTTTAGCGAACCGCAGAACTTCTTTGCGAAACGCCGCTTGCTCTTCACTCCATGCAAAGTCCAAGGTCTTCTCTTCTCCTCGTCTCGATCTGGCCCAAGTACCCTTGAGCTTTCTGTTATGCAGATGCAGAAGCGGGGGATGGTTCGTTCGCTACCGATGAAGCTGCGACCGATGCTGCCTGCTGCGGCGCTTGCGCTGCTGGCGCCTTCGCCGGAACCGCTGCCGGCGCAGTTTTCTTCAAAAACCTTTGCGGACGCCCTCCCGGCAACTTGATGCGCGCCGGAACACCCATGATCATCAGGTTGTCCTTGACGTCGGTCAGTACCAGGCTGTTGGCCGCGACCGTGACGTTGTTCCCGATCTTGGCATCGCCAACCAGTTTCGCCCCGGGCCCGAAGTAAACGTCGTCTCCGATGCCGCGGCACGCATGCGAAATCAGGCATCCGGTCGCAATGGTGAAATTCCTTCCGATGTTCGTCCTGCCCAGATTGATCGCATAGACCGAGTGGATCACGAATCCCGGCCCGATTTTGGCTCCCACATCAATATGAACGCTGGTAAACACCTCGATAAACTTACGAAAGAACAAGGCCGAAATGCGGAGCAACAGGCCAAGCAGCGGGATGCGCACGTTCCTCGCCCAATGGCTGTAGCGGTACGCGATCACCGGCAGCGTGGCATGGCGAAAGCAGACTTCGATGCGGTGGAACAGGCCCGGCTTCCAGCCGTCCGGACGCGCCTGATACATCGCCCGGTTAATGTCTTCCCTGAGGTTCGCGAACATTTCTCTCCTAAAAATTCTCCGTCTTGCTTACAGCTTGCGGTAGATCTTCTCCGGCACCGGGAAAGTGCGGCGATTGAGCACCGCGCCCAGCACTTTCACGCTGGCGTTCTCCAGATTCTGTACCGCCTTGCGCGCCGTCTCGCGGCGCGAGGAATTCGCGCGAAGCACCAGAACGATGCCCTCGGCATTTCGTCCCAACATCACACTGTCGTCGCCCGACTCGATCGGCGGGGCGTCGATCAGCACGTAATCGAACTCGCGCTGCAACTCCGGCAACAATGCCCGCATGCGTTCTGAGCCGAGCATGGTCTGCATCGACTCGGTTTCCGCTCCGCAGCTCAGCAGCCACAGGTTGGGACGCGACAGCGAAGTCACAAATCTGCGGATCGGCTCGTTCACCTGCAATGCGTCGGTCAATCCGTAGTGGTTCTGTACTTCAAATTCACGATGCAGGCCGGGCGATCGCAGGTTTGCGTCCACCACGCAGACCGAACCGGATACCTGGGACGCAAGGACCTCTCCCATACGTGCGCAAATCCAGCTGCATCCATTGCCTGACTCCATCCCCGACACCACCACCATGCGCCCCTTCATCGCTCCCGGCACCAGGAACACGCGCTGCACCAGCTTGAACATTTCGTCGCGCTGATGGTCGTCCATCTGCAACTGCAACGGCTGCGGTTCCACCGGGGCCGGCGCAGGCGCAACGCTCAACGGTTCGACGACGGTGGTGTTCGTATGCGCCTCAGTCACCGACGCCTCGAACATCTCGCGTTCCCTGCCCAGGTTCTGCAACAACTCGAAGTTTCTGCTCATAAGATTCTCTTGATCACTCTTGTCTGGTGGTTCTTTTGCCTAAGCCGACTGGCGGTCGTTTCCATTTCCGCCGCGCCAGTTGTGCAACAGCCGCGCCACATCACGCATGTGCTCGATGGCTTCCGCCGGGCTCAGAGAATTCCCGCCCGCTTCCGCAGAGACCGCGGCATTGACATACTCCCGGCCCGGACCGGTCAGCTCCTCGACCGGCTGAAAAGGGTCGTTCTCATTCTTGTTCAGCCCAAGATGCAAGCGGGGCGAGCCCACGTCGGAGACGAAGCGGGTGATGTCGAGGTCCTGCGCGACTTCCCGAATCATATTTCCGTCGATCGACTTCTTGCGCATCGCGCACGCCAGCGACAGGGCGTGAAAGCAGTAGTTGTTGATCTGGCGCGGAATGCCCTCGCTCACCTGGGAAATCAGTTCCAGCGCATCGGCCGTGAACAACTGCGGTCCGGTGTATCCGGCAACCTTCATGCGATGCTCGATGAAGTGTCCGATTTCTTCGCGGTTCAGCGGGCTGAGTCCGCTCACCGATGTGATGCGCTGCCGCAACTGCACCAGCGACGGGCTGGCCAGCTTGTCGGCCAGGCCGGGCTGACCCACCAGGATGATCTGCAACAGCTTTGCCTGAGGCGTTTCGAAGTCCGAAAGCAGGCGGACGGTTTCAAGTACGGTGGAATCCAGGTTCTGCGCTTCGTCAATCACGACGATGAAGCGCTTCCCGGCACGCGCTTCCTGCACCAGGCAGCGGTTAAATTGTTCGTGCATGCGGACGAAATCCTGCGAATCCGTCTCGATGCCGATTTCCGCCAGCAGGAACCGCATGAACTCGCGCGAGCTGCACTGCGTCTGGAACAGGAACGCAGTTCGCGCCGTGCGGTCAAATTTGGCGAGCAGGTGAAACAGCAGTGTGGTCTTGCCCATCCCCGGTCTCGCAATCAAGGAGAGGAAGCCGCGATTCGCCTCAATCCCATAGTAGAGGGAAGCCAAGGCTTCGCGATGTCCCGGGCCGAGGTACAAGTACCTCGGGTCCGGGGTCACACCGAACGGCTGTTCTCGAAGGCCGAAAAAGTCTAGAAACATCGGTCTTATCCTCGCTCCTCGATGACGGTCCCTGAAGCACCGGCGTCGTGATGAACTTCGTCACTGTAGCTGCTGTCGTGGCCATTGCCATTGCCATTGCTATGGCCGTTGCCATTGCCATTGCCACTGTAGCTCTCGATATCCAGTTGCCGGGTATAGGACACGGGAACCGCGGCCAGCACGGGAATTCTGAGTTCGCTCAACACTTCCGACGGCGTGCGGAACGACTGGTCCGCATAATCGACGGCGAAGACCACGGCCAGGCTGATGGCGGCTGCAAGCAACACACCCACCAACGCGAAGATGAAGGGAGAACGCGTCGGAATGCTGGGCAGGAGCGGCGGCTGCACCACCGATACGTTCAGCATGCGCGTCCGGTCAAGTTCATCCGAAATGCGCGCTTCTTCTTTCTTTTTCGTATACAGGTTGTAGTTGGATTCGTCTTCCGTCTTCGTCCGCAGCAGATCGCCTTGCAGAATTGCCTGCTGCTCGAGCTTGCGCGACTGGTCCTGATAAGTGCCGATGATCGAGCTCAGGGCAGATTCGCGCGCTTCGAAACCGCTCAGATCGGCCTTGGCCTTGGCCAGTTCTCCGTTCACCCATGCATACGTCGGGTTCTGACCGGTGGTTTCTTCTTTTACGGGTGACTTCTCTTCGTTGGCCAGCGCCTGGCGCGTGTCACTCAACTGCTTGTCGACTTCCTGCACCAGCGGATACGTCGGCTGGTATTTGGTCAGCAACTCGGTGCGCTTATTTTCCAGGGTCAGCAAGGTTGCCTTCAGATTTTCCATGACCTGCGCGTTGTCGCCCTTCTTGCTTTGGGTAATAAGGTTGGGCGGGATGCTCTGCTCTTGTTTTTCGAGGTCGGCCACACGACGCTTCGACTCGGCGATCGAGGCCCGGGTCGTTTCCAGCGAGCTATTGAAATCGGCCAGCTTCTGGAGGGTCATATCGCGCATGACCGTGGGAGCGACCCCGCCCGACTGATCGGAAAACTGCTTCAACTGCGTTTCCGCAGCCAGCATGTCCTGTTTGTACTTGTCGGCCTGCTGCTCGAAGAACTCGTACTGCCCGCCCGGATGGTGAACCTCCAGGTGCTTTTGCAGGTAGGCGTCGTCCAGCGTCTGCAAGACTCGCTGCGCGACCGCTGGGTCTTTCGATTCGTACGTAACGCTGATGATGTTGGTCTTCTTCAGCACTTCGATCTGAAGGTCAGACCGGAGGTCGGCCGCAGCCTTGTCGACGCGATTAGCCGGCGTCTGGAACGGATGCAGGATCTTCGACAGGAAATGCTTCTTGTCGAGATTGTTGGCCATAACCACTTTCCGAAGCACATCGGAACTGGTCATCAACTCGAGCTCGGAATTGATTTCTTCTTCGCCCACCGTATCGTGGTAGGTCAGGGGCGCATTCTGTTCCGGGGTGATGACGGGGTCAATACGTTCCCGCTTCACCAGCAGTTTGGTTTCCGCCTTGTATTTCGAAGGCAGGAAAAGAGACGAGATGCCGACTCCCAGCATCACCCCAACAAAGCAGAGAACCAGTACTTTCTGATGGCGAAAGCCAATCGCAGCCACGTCGCGCGCGGTAAACGAATAATTGCGGTGTCCGTAGCTCGGTGTTAAAGACTCGTTCATATAATCTCCGTTACTCCCTCGTAATCTGTACGTGTCAACTGGCCGTAATAGGGGATTACGGAATCTGAAGGGGCAGGTACGTTCCCATGCTCAGATTGGGGATAAACCGGTCAATCTTGGAGTAAGTGTTCTTGGGCACAATCACCATGTCGCCGGGATGCAGGATCGGGTCCTCGGACAGGTTGTGGCTTTTCTGCATCTTTTTCACGTCTATCAGCTTGGCCTCTGTCCACTGGTCGTCGATGCGGTGGAACAGAAGCACCTGCGAGTGTTTGGCGCTGGACTGAAAGCCGCCGGCGATGGCGATGGCCTGGGTCAGGGTCGTGCTTCCATGCATATCGTATTTGCCGGGCTTAGCGATCTGGCCGTCGGCGACAAAATAAGGCTTCTCGAAATCCTTCAACGTGACCGAAATCGGTGGGTTGTTGAGAATCTTCGAATAGGCCGTCTTCAGCGTCTGCGTCAATTCCGGTACCGTTTGGCCGGCGACTTTGATGTCGCCCACGCTGCGCAGCGAGACGAAACCGTCGGGCTGCACCGCCACCGCCGTCTGGTTGAACTCGGGACTCAGGTCAAAGGTCAAGTCGAAAGTGTCGCCAGGCTCGATTCGGTAACGCGGGCTGCGGTCATTGAACCCCGGCGTCGACGTCGTAGACTTGGCCACTTCCGCCGTCGCGGGAGCGGTCTTATCGCTCTGTCCCAGGCAAAAAACGGCGCTGGCCGCCAGCACTATGAGCATTCGTGTCGCCGATACGGAAATCCTTGTCATTGCGAAACCTCCAACTTGGCTACCGGGCCAAAATATCGGACCCGAATCAGTCGGGCAGCACGATCGAAATCGCGCCAGCCCGGGTACACATCTCAACCCTGCGAATCGGCTTTCAGGATCTCTGTCGCCGGCTGCTCCTGGCCGCGCGGGCGCGGCGAGAGATTGTGCTGGCGGATTTTGTACAGAATTCCGCGATAACTAATTGACAGCAACTGAGCCGCCCGGCGCCGGTTCCATCCCGTATATTCGAGGGTCTTGCTGATGGCGTAGATCTCCGCTTCCACCCGCAAACTGCGGAGGGATGGCGGCTTCTCGCCGATGCCGTGCCCGTTGCCCGATGGCTTTACTTTCAACTGCTGGGAGTCACTTTTGATGGCCTTGGTTTCTACTTCATTCATAGAGTGCACCTCATAACAACCCGTTGACGTTTTTCCAGAATGGGAGAGAAAAAAATCTAAAGTGGTTCGACGTTGTATCCCGCTACCCGAACGCTTAACGACCTCTGAATCAGCCCGATTGAAATCACCACGCTGCGATCGCTGTTCTCGGCGGTGAGAATGCCTTCAAGCCCGTCCAGCGCCCCCCCGCACACCCGCACCCGCTGGCCCACAAGAAGATAGGGCCGCTCCTGGTAGGCAACCTGGCTCGCCAGCACAGTTGTGATGTTTTCGATCTCCTGGTCAGGAATCGGAACTCCTGAGCCCTGTACTCCTACGAAACTCACCACTCCCTGGGTGCGAAGAACACGTACCCGGTCATCGGAACAGTGATCGAGGCGGACGAAGGCATATCCCGAGAACAAGGGCTCTTCCACCTGCTTTTTGCGATCACTCCATTGATTGATCTTGGTGACGACGGGGAGGAACGACTGAATGCCCTGGTTCTGCAGCTGCCGGGCGACGAGCTTTTCGTGGCGGGAGCGCGTGCGAACGGCGTACCAGTGGAGCTCGTTATTCGCTCCGCTCAGATCGACTGGTGAACCACTCAACGCTATTTGTTCCAGTCCGTTCACAGCTCCGCCCTCTCAGTCACATTCGCCGCTTTTCACAAACAAAAAGGGACGGTTGTGCTTTCTTTGGATCTGGGCAAACGATTAAAACTCGCTTGCGGTTTCAGTGCTAAAGGGGGGATATGACTACCTGTGAACCGCCGCTTATAAAATCGCGGCGTAAGTCAAAGTCAAGTGGGACAAATCTATCGAGTCCTGCAAGTTCTTGCAATGGGAAGAAAGTGCTAGTGACAAAAGACTTCATAGGGGCTAAATGTCTTATTTTCAATGGAGAAGAAAGTCTCTAGCGGTGAAAATGTCGGCCTGGTTCGAAACATTCCCGGGGCTTCGGGTTTTATATGCCGAACAAGAGGTTGATCAGGGTTTCTTCGGCAGGCAAGAAAGAAACCTTGGGAAAGTGTGCAAGATTTTTCATCTTGACACTGACTCTGCTTACGGAGAAGCTGCGATGTGGGCTGGTATTTCCGGTTGTAGATCGTTGGCAGCGCGGCGCCCCCCACCAATCCCAGGATCGTCAGAAAGCGATCTTCGCGTTTCCCCCTTCGCGAGGACAAACCAGGAAAAGCTTGAATCGAAGTAAGGCATCAGGAGCCGCTATGAACCGTCTTGTCGCACCCATTGCGCTTTGCGTGCTGGCCACTCTCTGCATCGTCGCAGCTCCCTCTCATTACGCCAAGAAAGTAAATGCCACTTGCCCTACGTGTCCGCCCCCGCCCCCGCCACCTCCGGCCGTGGGAATGTTCGGCGGCCCATTGCCAGGTCTTAACCAAACCATCACCAATCTGTTCAATGGCGGATACGGCACCTATACCATCAAGTGGGACCCGATTCGCGGCCTGGGCCCGGTCTCCACTCGCGCGGGTTGTTTCACCTGTCACGGAGCCGGAACGGACGTGTTGACCGGCACCGCCGGCGATACCAGTAACATTACCGGCACTCGCTTCGGCAAATTCAATACGGACGGCACGTTCAATTATCTGGACGGAAATGGAACGAGTCCCGAGAATGAAGGTGGCCCGGTCCTGCACGGCATCACCAATGCGGCGTTCAAAACGCTTCCGAATTGCAGCCAGATGACCATCGCTTCCAACGGAGCAACGGAATCCGGAACCACGGTCACCATCACCACGACCGCCAACCACGGATTCAAGGTTGGGCAGGAGGTCCAGGTCCTGAATGTTCCTGTTTCTGGCTACAACGGACAGTACGCGATCGTCAGTATTCCGAATTCCACCACCTTCACTTATACGGCGAACTCTTCCGGCCTGAAAACGTCCGGCGGCGGCATCGCCCAGAACCTGCCGCATGAAGTGACTCCTTCAGATGCGACGGTCGTGAACCTTGTGCGCTCGACGCAGCTGTTCGGCTTTGGCCTGATCGACAACATTTCCGATTCCGACATCCTGGCCAATGCCGCGAAGAATCCGGGATTCGGCATCCCAAAGGGTGTCGCCAATATGGTTCCGGACGAGAATGCCGTAGTCCGCCCAGGAAAGCTCGGGCAGAAGCTGGATGCGGTGTCTCTGTTCCAGTTCAACGCCAATGCAGAATTCAACGAGCTGGGCATCACCACGAGTTCTGGGCCATTCGGCGATCCGAGCATGTTCAATCCCAGCGAACATCTGCCGCAGGGATTGGCCTACCCCACCGCTTGTCAGCCGGATACCAACAGTCCTCAGGACGTGAACCAGGTCAACATCATCAAGATGAGCCAGTTCATCGCGCTGCTGGCCCCGATTCCGCAGCAGCCGCCTACGTCTGCAACCACGGCGGGTGAAACCGTGTTTGACAACATCGGTTGCAGCGCCTGCCACATCAAGAGCTACACCACGCAACAGAACGTGACGCTGCGCACCACGACCGGAGGAAAGACAGCGGTCATTCCTTCACTGAGCAACGTCACCTTCAGCCCGTATTCGGATTTCCTGCTGCACGATATGGGATCGGGAGATTCCGGCGGCATTCCTTTCCAGCCACACGGCCTGGGGCAAGCGAAACTCACGCAATGGCGCACCTCTCCGCTGTGGGGCCTTACCAACGTTCTGGCCAAAGCGGGCGGGCTGATGCATGACAACGCCTCAACCTCGATCGATGCAGCTATCCGCCGGCATGGCGGGGACGCAGCGCAGGTCATTACCAGCTACAAGGGCTTGAACTCGACGGACTCGGCCAATCTGCTGGCCTTCCTGAATTCGCTCTAAATTCGCTTTAGAGAGATGACGGCGCTGCGCCTGATAACGCAGCGCCGTTTTTTGTCGGAGCGGTGTTAGCTCGAGGGCAGAGTAAATCGGATCGTAATTCGAGTCTGGCTTTGGACGGGGCGGCCGTCCACGGCGTAAGGCTGATATTTCCACTGCTTTACCGCGTGGACGGCCGCTTCGGCTAATACGGGATTCCCTGCTGCGATTTCAATATTTCCCACATTTCCGTCGCCCAGCACCTGCACGTTGAGTACGACCGCGCCCTGAATTCTGTTTTTTCGAGCTTGCTCAGGATAGTCAGGGTCGACGCGGCGAAGCAGCCGCGTCCCGGACGCTTCCGTGTCCTGGTTTGTGACGCTGCCATTTCCGGGAATCGGCGCGGCGCCCAAGCGATAAATCACTTTGCCATTTTCAATCACGGTCAATCCGCCGCTTGAGGGCGCTGTGAGGTTGCCAGCGGTCGACTGCTTCCTTTGAGAAAGAATGTTGGGTTTCGACGCGCCGTTTCCCATGGCCGGACGCCGCGATGCCTCAGAATCGCCGGAAGGAACGGAAGAGGCCGGTTCGGGACGCAGCTCGGCGCTCGAAGATTGGGATGTGGGGTTGGGCGCGGAATCCCGCGCAGAGGGCGATTGCGCCGTGCCCTGCAACGCGCCGCGCCACCCGATTACTACTCCCAAAGAAATGGCGGCGGCAATGACAAGAACCACCAGAATCGTCGTCCAGATCTCGCTGCTTCCTGGCTCCTGCGTTTGAACCAGAGCATCCTGTTCGATCTCAGACGAAGCCTCCATCGGGCGGCTCGGGCCAACCGTGTCATCGAGGCCTTCGGTCCTTTCGGGATCCCGCTCTTTTGCCTCCGAAAGGTCTGGGGGCTGATGCGGATTCTCCATAACAACCGGCGGTTCAGACAACGCAGTCGATGGGGAGGAAACCAGCACTGTGCCTGCACTTCCCCGCTCTGCGGCCTGCTTGCTGCGGATAATCCTGCCGGCCAGGGCCTGCAAAGTATTGATGTCGCGCTCTCCGAAAGCGTTGGGTCGCGAAGAAAACACCTCGACGATGCCAAAGCGCTTCTCGCCATCCTGCAATGGCACGAGCAATACCGATCGGATGCCGAGTTGCCGGCACGCCTCCGCATCGACTCGCGTATCGGTTTCCGTGTCAGCGCAGTTCTGCACCTCGCCCGTTCTTAGACACTCTCCGGATAGTCCTGACTCAGTTTCCACCTTCATCCCAAGTTCGGGCGCATGTTCGCCGGTGGTAGCGCGGCAAACCATCTCGCCGTCGCGCTCGAGTATGATCGATGCGGCAGCCGCCCCGGTCGCCAGGCGTGCCTGTTCGACAACCTCGTTGAGAACCAGATCGAGCGCCAGGTCAAGCGCGACCGCACCGCCGCCGAGTTCTGAGAGCGTTTTCGCCACTTGCGCTACATCGCTGTAGCTTTCCAGAGAAAAAGCAGAACTGCCGCCGGTCAGCGGTTGCCGGTTCCAGGATGGTGTTTGGTTCGTAGAGTCCGGCGGGGGCATGGGATCTTGCTTCAATGCGCGACCTGATCAATCACTCCGATCGTCATTATGCGGCCAATCTTGCGCCGTTTCAAACGATTCGTGAAAAACGGAGTGTTGCGCGCTTCATTGGCCTTGTCAACCGAAAAGCAAGGCGGCCTTCGAAGGCATAGCGGAATTCCCGTTTTGAGTCTCCAGTTCCCATCCGTTGAATTTCTGGATTCATATTCCCGGGCGCGGCCATAGAATTCTGTAGAATCTTTCTCAATTCCAACTCGACGACCAATCCAGGACTTGGCAGTCGAAACCGTGAGGAATCGCGCGATGCGCATTGCTGTGGTGGGTTCAGGATATGTGGGACTTGTCGCCGGCGCTTGTTTTGCCGACCTCGGCCACGAGGTCATTCTCGTGGACAACGACGAGCAAAAACTGGGCGCGCTCAACCGGGGCGAGATCCCAATTCATGAAAAGTTCTTGCCTGAGCTGTTGAGCCGCCACCGCGGCCAGCGGATGACATTCTCCAACGACCTCAAGGAGGCCGCCCGCCAGAGTTCGGTCATCTTTGTCGCCGTAGGAACTCCGCCAACCGAAAGCGGAGAAGCAGATCTGTCCTATGTTGAATCGGTCGCGCGGGAAATCTCCGGCGGCATCGACGGATACAAGGTCATCGTCGAAAAGAGTACGGTGCCGGTCTACACCAGCGAATGGATCCGGCGCATCATCCTTCGCAACGGCATCGATCCTGAACAATTTGATGTCGCCTCGAATCCAGAATTTCTGCGCGAGGGCACGGCCGTCACCGACTTTCTTTTCCCTGACCGGATTGTGATTGGGTGTGACAGCGAGCGCTCCGCCGACGTCTTGCGCGAAGTCTACGCGCCCCTCACAGATGGCAGTTACTACGCGCGCACCGACGCGATTCCCCAACCGGATCGCGCCATGATTCCTCCCCCGATCATCGTGACCAGCACCAAGAGCGCGGAACTCATCAAACACGCGTCGAATGCATTTCTGGCGATGAAGATTTCCTTCATCAACGCGGTTGCTTCGGTATGCGAGTCGGTGGATGCGGATGTAAACCAGGTCGTCCATGGGATCGGAACGGATTCTCGCATCGGACGGCGCTTTCTGAATCCAGGCATCGGCTATGGAGGCTCCTGCTTCCCGAAAGACGTGATGGCCTTCAAGTCGGTCGCGCGCGAGTCGGGTTATGACTTTCGCCTCCTCGACGAGGTCATGCGTATCAACGAAGAACAGCGCCAGCGCTTTCTTCGCAAGGTGCACCGCGCGCTCTGGACGTTGCGCGGCAAGAACCTTGCGGTGCTCGGTCTTGCCTTCAAGGGGGGCACCGATGATATCCGCGAGTCGCCGGCCATTTTTCTTGTACAGGCGCTATTGCAAGAAGGTTGCAGGATCATTGCCTATGACCCGGCCGCGATGGAACGGGCGCGCGATTTGTTGAAAGGAAGCATCACCTGCGCCAACTCCGCATACGATGCGGCACGAGGGGCCGACGCCCTGTTGATCCTCACCGAGTGGGAGGAGTTTGCCAACCTTGATCTCCAGCGCTTGCGAAAGGAACTCAAGTTCCCCATCGTGATAGACGGCCGTAACCTCTATGACCCCGAGACGATGGCTGCTCACGGATTCACTTACTACAGTGTCGGCCGCACCGCGTCACATCCCGATGGCGTTCCAGCCGCGGCCTTGAAGAACGGCAACAAAGCATGACGGGAAAGCGTGCTTTGGTCACGGGCGGCGCCGGCTTCCTGGGATCTCATCTCTGCGACGCTCTTTTATCTGAAGGATGGAGCGTCGTCGCGGCCGATAATCTGCTCACCGGCCGTCGCGCGAACCTCACCCATCTGTCCTCCAATCCATCCTTTGAATTTGTCGAACAGGATATCTGCGAACCATTCGATGTCGGGAAAGTGGATTATGTCTTTCATTTCGCCAGTCCAGCCAGCCCGGTTGATTATTCGGAGCACGGAATCGCGACCCTGAAGGTCGGATCGCTCGGGACCTTCCATGCACTTGACGTTGCGCGCAAGTATGGCGCGAAATACTTCGTCTCTTCCACGTCCGAATGCTACGGCGATCCGCTGGAGCATCCCCAAAAAGAAACCTACTGGGGGCACGTGAATCCGATCGGCCCGCGATCGGTCTACGACGAGGCCAAGCGTTTCACCGAAGCGGTCACCATGGCATACCGGCGTTATCACAATGTGGATACGCGCATCGTCCGCATCTTCAATACTTATGGGCCGCGCATGCAGTTAAACGACGGCCGCGTCGTTCCCAATTTTATGAAGCAGGCGCTACGCGGCGAGGACCTCACCGTTTACGGCGACGGCCAGCAGACGAGGAGCTTCTGCTACGTGAGTGATGAAATCGATGGTTTCCTGCGGCTGGCGAAGTCAGATGAACATTTGCCCGTCAATATTGGAAATCCGAATGAATTCACAATTCTGGAATGCGCTCAGGTTGTGCTGAAGGTGACGGGATCGAAAAGCAGGCTTCGCTACGAGCCGCTGCCGCAGGATGATCCGAAACAACGCCGGCCGGACATCGGCAAAGCACGCCAGCTACTGGGATGGGAGCCGAAGATCGGCCTGGAGGAAGGCCTGCGCCTGTCGCTGGATTATTTCCGGAAAGCTGTCGCCGATGCTATCTAACCGGTTCCGTGGTGGCCGAAACGAAGTCGGTCAGTTTCTTGACACTGGCCTGCTCTTCCTTTGTCTTTAGTTCGAACGCAATGCCCATCCCGTAGCCGGGGTGAGAGGCTTGAACGATTCCGCGAAGCCTCAGCTTCATCTCATGCGTGCGCACGACAATTTCAACCGAGGACCCCTGCGGAAATGGTAACGAGACTTCCAGGTAGCATCCGCCTGAACTGAGATCGGTCAGACAGCAATGAACCGGAACCGGCGTGCCGGTGCGATAGACCTCCGCTCCGAGGCGGCACGCATATCGCGCCTGCGTCCGCCGGTTGTTGGGGTCCGCTTCTGTTGTGGCCGCCGGCTCGCATTCGAAGGCTTGCTCATGCTTCGGCTCAAACTCGATCGTGTGCTCGGATTTTTGCCCGTCGCCCGAATGCTCGACCACCGACACGCTGCCCACTTGCAGCGGATCTTCGACATGTACAGTCACATCCGGCAATTCTTCGGTCATGTCACTCGGCACATTCGCTGAGAGATAGTCGGCGAGAAGCTTTCGCGAAGATTTCGGCACGTCCACAAACTGCACGCCGGCGCGGCCATTCCAATCCTGCCAGATCACCTGCCCAGACAGCCGAATGGTCGACCTCTGCCCCGGAAGCGTGAACTGAAAATAGACTTTGCTGACCGGCGGAAGTTTCTTTCCAAAGAGCACCGACATTCCGTCCTGGGCCAGGTCGATCAGCGTCGCTTTCTCCCGTTCCACATTGGCGTAGTCCACGGTCGCGTGAGCATGGACGGCCGCGCGGGCGCTCTTGCGCTTCTCTCGGCGCATCACCGCGCGCGCGGCACGCAGGCTGCTCAGCGCGCGATCGTGTTCCACCGGCTTGTACAGCACGAAGTTGACACCCAGCGAGAACAGCTCGCGAATATTCTCCTGCGAAGGAACCACCGCAACCGCAAGCGTGGCGTCATTCAGGCGCGACTGGCGGGTCTCGCGCAACAACGACACAACATCCGCTCCGGAATCGCCGTCGACAATCACAACGTCAAACCGCTGCTGGGCCAGCCGGATGGTGGCGCGCGCGAAGTCCGAACAGGATTCTTCCTGGATTGAGAGTTCCTGAAGCACCCGGCGCAGCACTTTGGCCGAGGATTCGTCTGTGCATACCAGCAGGGCCGATAGAGTCATACGTGGCCACAATCGTAGGTGCCGCCAGTTTCCCGAACAAGTTACCGGAGTCATGAAGCAACACGCTTCGCCGGAGATTAACCACGGTTAACCCCCCATTTTCTACGTTGTGACCTGAGTAACCACTTCTCATCCAAAAGGCCAGTGCCGGGTTATTGGCCCGTGGTGCTTTGACGCAACCCCCAGCCGTTCCTACGATGATCATGTCGCGATGTAGGAATCGCGGGCCGCTCCTGTTGTCTTTTGAAGGGGATGCGGCGCATCCCCGAAGTTGATGTTCTCTGCGGGGAAGGCAAATTCGGAATGGGCTGCCTGGACCAGTTGAAGATTCATATGAGATTGAACAGACAACGCGGATTTTCGTTGCTCGAGTTGATGATCACAATTGCCATCGGCCTGACCATCGCCGGCATTACCTTCATGGCCATGCGGCCGCTCTTCAACCGGTCGCACCTCGACAACGCCTACGACACAGCGCTGATGGCATTGCGCGACACACGCCACCTGGCGATTACCCAGAGCCACGAGTACTACGTGAATTTCAATCCCGCCGGCTTTGCCGCAGGAACCATCACTGTCATGTATCAACCGGCGGCGGTGGCCGGCGTGTTGCCTGCACAGCAGTTCGTGAAGTCGTACACGCTTCCGACAGACATCACCTTCGCTGTTGTCGCGGGATTTCCTGCCAATGCTCCTGACAATTTCGGAACTGGCATCGCCGCGATCGATTTCGGCCAGGGGCTTGGCCTGGGAAGTCTTAAGTATGTCTGTTTCATGCCCGACGGCTCCTCGCGCGACAGTCTGGGCAACTACAACAGCGGCGTGATTTACCTGACGCGTGCGCTGGACACGATGTACTCCTCGCGCGCAGTTTCCGTGTGGGGAGCGACGGGACGAGTTCGCGGATGGCGCCTGGTCCAGCAAGCCGGGGCGCCGGTTTGGATGCAGCAATGATGAACATGGCCAACAAATCGACGAAGACTAAACAGGAAGGCTTCACTCTGATCGAAGTCATGATCGCCATCCTGGTGATGACGATCGGACTTCTCGCCGTGATTGCATCGTTCGCGTCTGCCATAGCAGCGACGCAATCGGCCGAAGAAGACCTGATCGCGCGGCAAAAGGCATTCGAGGCCATGGAGAGCATTTACACGGCCCGCAACAGCCAGCAGATTCCTTTCGCGTCGATTGCCAATGTCGCCAACGGAGGAATTTTTCTCGGTGGCGCGACAGCCCTGCTCTGCGCCGGGCCGGACGGCCTGGTCGGAACCGCGGACGATATCGCCTGCAAGACCCAGGCCGGCGCGACCTGCCCCAACGGTGGCGCCGAGTGCATGATGCTTCCCGGCCGCGACGGCGTGCTGGGTACCGCCGACGACCAGATCATGAGCCTCAGCAATTTCACTCGCACCATCACGATCAATCCGGTGTTGCTGGCAAGTGGCTCGACCAACGCCAACATGATGGGAATCACGATCACCGTCAGCTACACCAAAGACGGGTGGACCAAGCCGCGGCAATTCGCGGCAAACGGTCTGATCTCGAGCTATCACTAGAGTGCGGGCAAGGATCTTGAATATGCGCATTTCACAATCGCAACGCGGCTTCACACTGCTGGAATTGCTGATCGCTACGTCCCTCGGATTGGTCGTAATTCTTACGATGACCAGCCTGTTCAAGATGGGCATGGATGCGACCTTCACGGTCACCCAGCGCGCCGAGACCCAGCAGAACATGCGCGCGGCCATCGAACTCATGACCAAGGACATAGGCCTGGCTGGAGCGGGCTTGCCCTCCGGCGGATTGCAGTTGGTCACCAATGGCACCCTTTCAAAGCTCGGCTGCAATCAGACGGGAACCTGCTACCTGCCCGGGGGAACGTATCCCAAAAGCGGCGCCGGCGTGAACAATTACATGTATGGGATTATTCCCGGTTTCGCGGGCGGCGTACAGAATGGCGCGGTCATTCCCGCCGCTCCCGGACAGATCAATAGTTCGATCACCAGCATTTATTGCGACTACAACTTCCCGCTCACGAACTTCACCTTCACGTTCCCGACCACCACGTCGTCGGCAGTCGCGGTAATTAGTGCCGGGGTCACGCCGAATAACATTCTCGCTGCCGGCGGTCTTCTTCCCGGCGACTTAATCCTGTTCACGGTGAATACTCCCGGGAGTGGCAAGACGTC
The DNA here is from genome assembly GCA_036490405.1 of Candidatus Sulfotelmatobacter sp. Classification (GTDB taxonomy): domain Bacteria; phylum Acidobacteriota; class Terriglobia; order Terriglobales; family Acidobacteriaceae; genus Sulfotelmatobacter. The sequence continues at coordinate 205,838 of DASXDY010000030.1, forward strand.
GAGCGGCACCAGCCTGGTGCAAAACGCGGCGGTGGTCGCCGAGGTCACAACGATTCCCAACAACACGCTGATTAACTTCGTCGCCGGCGATCCGCTCAATTTCAATCAGGCGGGCGGAAGCATTGCCAATAACCTGGCAACGGTGGCGACTGCCGCGGGGGGCGCGGGGGCGCAGGTGAGCGCCTGCCGCCTGAACGCGGTGAGCTACTTCCTGCAAGTCCCGCCGGCCGGTGGGACCATTCAGACACCGCGCCTGATGCGCCAGGTGAACGGACTCGATGCCGTTCCCGTGGCCGACAACATCATCAACATGCAATTCACCTACGACGTCATCGATTCGGTGAACGGCACGGTCGTGGCCAACCAGCAGGACCCGATCGGCGCCGGAGAATCCCCCGGACTGGTCCAGAAAGTAAACATCTGGATCATGGGAAGCAGCCTGATCTCTGGTGGAAACAAATCACAAAGCATGTACCTGGCGACTTCGGTCAGCACGCGCGACATGAGCTTCTGCAACTCTTATAGCTCGAGTGCGACGGTCTGCCAGTGAGGTTGAACCGAGATATGAGTGGAGGGAGAACTATGGGCGCCACGCAACGAGATTCACGAGGATTCACGCTGATTGCAGCCTTGCTGCTGACCATTCTGCTGTCGGGAGTGGCGGTGGGACTGCTGTACATGGTCAGCAACGAAACCCGCATGGGCGGCAACGACCTGGAAGGAAACCTGGCTTACTACGGGGCCGAGGCCGGCATCGAGAACCTCACGTCGCAGATCTCGCAGCTCTACCAGACTTCCCAGTCTCCGGATGCGACATCCATCAACGCACTGACTAATGCGGCAAATTTCCCGACGCAGGTTTCAGGCTCGAATATCACCTACATGAACTACGCCGAGTCGATTACGTGGCCTGCGACTCAGAGCAACGGGGCGGCTTGCCCTAACGCCCCGAATCCCTGCGGTTCGTGGGACATCGTTGGCTCGGGCCCGGACCAGGGCATGGTCGCGACCCTGATCCCTTTCACACTTCAGGTCACCGCAACCCGAAAGGCCAGCTCCGGCCAAACGGGATACTACTCCAACTCCGCCGCGACAGGCGCATCCGTTAACCTGACCCGCACCGTTGAAGTTGCATTGTTGCCGGCTTTTGAATTCGGGGTGTTCTGCGATGGCGATTGCGATTATTTTGCCGGTCCAAACTTTAACTTCGGCGGACGGGTCCACACCAACGGAAACCTCTTCCTCGCTTCCGGCGCTGCACTCACCTTTACGGACAAAATCGCGGCGGTCGGACAGGTCATCATGGACCAGCTCGAGAACGGCCACCAGACTTCGGTGAACTATACGGGTTCGACCTACGTTCCCAACGCAGCGGCCGGATGCCCGGGCGCTCCAGGAACCGGGCCGGCCACGAACTGTCCAAAACTGAACGCGGGCAGCTGGACCGGAGGCTTTCCTCCGACTGGTGCGACGAACTCCGGCTGGACGGGAATTTCGAAATCGACTTTTGCCGGATTCATCGAGAACGGCGCGACCGGAGCCACCAAGCTCCAGTTACCGTTCGTGAACTCCGGAAACAAAGTGGGCGCCATTGACATTATCCGTCGGCCTCAGGCCTCGGACACCACGCTCTTAACCAGCTCGCGACTCTACAACGAAGCGCAGATTCGCATTCTGATGGCTGATTCGCTCGCCGATCTGCATCCGGAGCGCGGAGCGGGATCGCTTGACGCCAATGACGTTCAGCTTGGACCGAACACGGAAGGCAGTTCCACCTTCACATCCATCACGCTGTTTAACAAGTATCAGACCAGCAACACAGGAATGTATTTCGGCGAAGCGAAGAAAAGCACCGGAAGCTGGCTGACAGCAGCACCAACGGGTTGCAAATCCACCGACACCTACTGGCCGTTGGCCGGCGAAGTCACCCAGGGCACGCCCTGCATCGGAACGTGGCTGCGGGTTGAGTATCTGAACAATGCAGGCGCGTGGGTTGGAGTCACCCAGGAATGGCTCCAATATGGTTTCGGCCGCGCCTACAACAATCCGCCGACTGCGCCTTATCAGTACTCTGGCAAGGCCGCATGCTCGGCAACAGGTAGTCAAACCGCCCAGTGCTATAACCCGATCAGCCCGGCGATCCTGATCCTGCAACAGCTTCAATCTGGACTGGCGGCGACAAGCGCGACGGGCGCTGCCACCACAGCCAATAACTGGCTTCCCATCAATTTCTACGATGCGCGCGAAGGCGAACCGCGCGATGTGCGCTCCGGCGGCACTGCTGCCTCGTGCAGCACAGCCGGCGTGATGAACGCGGTTGAGCTTGACGTGGGCAACCTGTGGCTGTGGCTCCAGGGATCCGGCATCTACAGCAGCGGCACCGGGAAGAACGTTAACTCGACCAACGAAAACGGATACATCCTGTATTTCTCCGACCACCGCGGCATGCAGGGTGACCCGAATGCGACCGGCAACGGTCTCTACAACCGTATGACGGGCATGTCTGGCCTGGAAGATACGGTGAATGCCAACTCGGCGACCGGCGTGCCGGACGGCAACCTGGAATCGAAGAGCTATTACACCTATTCGCCCGAGGACGTGGATAACGACGGCGTCATGGATATGTGGGGCGCAAAATACCTGGGCGCTGGCTTCGGTATTGCCTCCGGAACCATGGCGCAGCCTTACTACATCCCGGGCACGACGACGGGTATTGCCAACTGTTCCACCACCGCGGCCTGGAACGTCGTGACCGGTCCGCGTCACGTTCTGCGCCTGGTCGACGGAGGAATGGATGGCGCGGGCACCAGCTATTTGCCGCACCCGATTTCGCCCGCGACCTCGGGAAACGGCTTCACCATCGCTTCGGAAGAGCCGGTCTATGTGTACGGCGACTACAACAGCGGCTCGGCCGATCCGTTCTTCCCGACGCAAGGTGTGAATGGTACGACTCCTCACTCCGCGGCGGCCATCATCGCGGACTCGGTAACGCTGCTCTCCAATCCTCCATCAAGCATCAGCTTGCCAACGTCAAATACGGGATGGACGGACGCCATCAGCTTTGCCAACCCAAACACCATGACCAACCGCAACGGGAACAACAGCTACTATCGTGTAGCAATCGCTGCCGGTAAGAGCGTTCCCTTCCCGGTTCCGACATGGAGCGGCGTGCCTCAGGACTTCGGCACCGACGGCGGCATGCACAACTTCCTGCGTTATCTGGAAAACCGCGGTTACAACGGCGCCACGGTGAACTACGCCGGATCGCTGATCAGCATGTACTACTCGCAATACAACACTGGAAACTTCAAGTGCTGTACGGCGGTATACGGCGCTCCGACACGTAACTATTTCTTCGATACGCAATTCCTGAACCCGGCGAACCTGCCTCCTGGAACGCCGATGTTCCAGGACGTGGTCAGTTTGAGCTATCACCAGAACTTCACCCCGCAGTAAGCGGGGTTTCAAGCTGGCAAAGCAATAAGGTGGCAAGGTCGAACAACCTTTGCCACCTTTTCACTTTGCCGCCTCGTCACTTCACAGATCTTGGAAACGCGCCGGCGCGGCCTGCAATCGTCTACACTCTCCCGAAGAAGATCTGGAGGATCATTGACCGCAATCCGCGCCATCTTCTGGGATGTGGGGGGCGTTCTGCTTACGAATGCGTGGGACCATACCGAACGCGCGGAGGCCCTGCAACACTTCCAGCTTGACGCTGAAGAATTCCGCGTGCGTCATGAGCCGCTGGTGCCGGATTTCGAGCGCGGCAAGATCACACTCGACGAATATCTCGATCGCACGGTTTTCTACCGGGACCGGCCATTCACCCGTGATGCCTTTCGCCATTACATGTTTTCCCTTTCGAAGTCCTTGCCCGGGATGCTTGATTTCGCGCTGGCCCTCAGCAGTTCGGGAAAATATTTCATGGGAACGATCAACAACGAGTCGCGCGAACTGAACAACTACCGAATCGGAACCTTCGCTATGCGAAACATGTTCCGCCTGTTCCTCAGCTCCTGCTATGTGGGTCTGCGAAAACCGGAGCCTGAAATCTACCGCCTGGCCCTCGAAACAACCCAGTTTCCCGCCGAAGAGTGCTGTTTCATCGATGATCGCGCGGCCAACTTAGAAGCTCCGGCGGGAATGGGAATGCATACGATCGAGATGAAAGGGCTGGACTATCTGAAGGCAGAGTTGGGAGAGCTAGGCATCGTGAACCGCGGCTGAGCGGACTCTTGCCTGTCTCTTGGACGAGGCCCATGAAAAGGGCCGCTCTTCCAGCGTGCGCCGGGAGTTCCTCAACGATAAATCACAGCTTCGGAAGGAACATCGACCGCCCTATTTTCGCGGCGCACCGGTCTTGACCCCGGAATTGGCCGGAACATCCGACTCCAGATTCGCGAGCGTCAAATCACTTGACCAACAGTCGGCTGTGAGCTTCCATTCGCTATTGGCCTGGCGGGCGAATACCCAGAGATATTTTCCGCGCTCTTCCCGGCGCTTCCCTGAAGAACTGGGAATCAGCGCTTTGCATCGCCCGGCTTCGTAGGCGAAGTCGCCAACGACCTCGACCCGCAGGGGATCCACTTCCACCTCGCCAAGTCCGGCGTCCAGGGCGCCGAAGAAGAATTCGCGCACCGCAGCCGCACCGCGGATCGGCGGACAGTTGGACCGCAGCACCAGCGCGTCGGAAACATACAATTCCAGCAGATCGTCGAGGTGGCGGGTATTGCAGGCAAGCACCCACTCCTGCGTAATTCTCCGCACCGCCGCTTCGGCCCGGCTCATATCGCCGCGCAGCGCGGCATTGGGTCGCAACTTCTCTTCGCGCGCCGGTTCGCTGGCGCGGGGATATCCCGCATCTCCCCCACCCGGGAAATAGTGATGGTGATAGTGGTGATGGTAGTGGTGAGTTTCGTTGCCGGCCGATCGCTCGGGCATGGGCTCGCCCTCCATGAATTGGGGTTGCGATGGAACAATGGCCTGCGCCGGCGGGCGGCCGGTCCCAGCCACCGCGACCGCGCCACACATGCCGCAGAACTTGTTACCTTCACGATTGTGGTATCCGCAGGACGAGCACACGATGATCGCCGCATCCACAGTCAGCTTCCCGGTGGCATCGTTCGCGGCATCCTCGGCGTCGATTTCGGTAGAAAGCCGCTGCGCCGCCTCCAGCGCGGCTGCAACCTCTGGGGTCGGTTTCCCGCGCCGCCCGGAGGGCTGTAACCGGCGATAGAGTTCTTGCAGGTCGGAGGAGCGCACCGGAGTATCCATCGGCGCGCCGAACGGCCCGGAAGACTTTTTGTCTTTATCCACGAGGTGTTGACTCCGCTGTTAACGCCATTCTAGCCCAGAGCTTACCGGCTGGAGAATTCGATTTTCGCTTCCGTCTCGGTCGGAACACCATTGCAGGTTGCCGGCCGGTAACGCCAATTGCGCACCGCCTGCAGCACGTGCGAATCGCCGGCCATTCCGGAGCTCTCGAGAATCAGTGGGCTGTGCACGCGGCCATCCGTGCCGATGATGAAACTGACCTTTACTTTGCGCCCGAACGAGGAAGCCGCGAAAAGCGGGCTGGAGGTCGACAAAGCCTGCGGCGGCTGAACGTCTTCGCACGAGGGCCTGGAACTGATGTGGGCCACATTTGAGAACTGGGCAGCGCGTCGTATGGACGCTCGCATTTCGCTCTCCCATTGCAGGAAAGTGGTCGTGCGCGCATCGGGCGGAGGAGTGCTCGCGGAAAAAGCCGGGACGCTGACTGCCAACAGAAGAATCGCAGGCCAGATGCGACGAAACATGAGTTTTTACCCCGTCCAATGCAACAAGTTGAACTATGGCTTGGAGGGGGCAAATAAGCGGCCAGTCCAGGGGGTCGATATCCGCCATAGATACAGTGACTTACGATGATCCCGTCGAGGATTGGTTGTCCCTATGTGAAAGAGTTTGCACAGCTCTTAACGGCATTTCCCTGCGATAGCGGTGAACTCATCCGCGGCGGATCGTAATGAACGTAATCTCGGGAGGGCAGTTGAATCGAACCGGGATATCTACTGTGCCGATGCCGGCATTGGTATAGAGGGTCAGTTCTCCGATTTTATAGAGTCCCCAGACATATTTCCTGGCGAGTTCGGGCAAGTACATGGGCGGTAGGAATGGAATGCGAATCTGGCCCGCATGGGTGTGCCCAGAGAGCTGAAGATCCACCGGATGGCGCGATACATGATCGGCAAAGTCTGGCTCGTGTACCAGCAGGACCGTCGCTTCCGGAGCGGGAATCCCGTGCAGGGTTGCGTCCAGATCGGCCGTCTTTCCCAGAACGTCCGCCACTCCCCCGAGCCAGAAGCGAGCACCGTTCTTCTCGATCGGGGTGGACTGGTTGGCAAGAACTTTGATTCCCACATTACGCAGCGAACTGGTGACGCGATCGGGGTCCGTGAATGCATCATGGTTGCCCATCACCGCCCACAGTCCAAACGGGGCTCGCAATTTGCTCAGGATCTGGCCACACGGCTCGGCCGCGGCTGCGGCCTTTTCCGGATCGCCGCCGAAGGGCGAGGAAACGAAGTCTCCGGTCAGGGCCACCAGGTCGGGACGCAAGTCGTTGACGATCTCCACCGAAGATCGGATGGGATGTACCGAAAAGTAAGGGTCGTAGTGAAAGTCGCTAAGCAGCGCGATGGTGAAGCCATCCAGTCCGGGGGGCCAGCGGCGCAGTACGATCTCTTTTCGAATGACCCGCAGCCGATTCGGTTCGATCAGAACGCCATCGGCGGCCAGTGCGAGCGCGCCTCCTGCCGCGGCGAGACGAAAGAACTTCCGCCTGTTGATGGGACGCAGCGACCGTCCACGCCCGGCCGTACTCCCGCGCGATGCGCCGACAACCTTCACATTCCAGAATAGCGCGGAGGGCAGATCGGCGATATGACGAGGGAAATGCCTCCCCGTCAGAAGTTGAACGTCGCGACCAGATCGATTCTGCGATTCGCGGTAGTGCCGGGCGAATAGGGGAACCCCTGGATGTTGTTGGCAACACCGAAGAGCGGCGAGCCCAGAACTCCGTTGGGATTGCTCACGTTCAGGTTGTTGAAGGCATTCCGGAAGCTGATGCCCATCGTGAGGTTGTAGCGCCGTTCGGAATTCGAAGAGAAACTCATCGGGCCGCCGCCGCCTCCAAACAGCGGTCCCCGAGGGCCGCCTCCTCCATGACCTCCTCCGCCTCCACCGGGACCACCCCCTGGGCCTGACGCGGCTTTCTTTGTGCTCGGCCCAAAGCCGAATGTCTTGGTCAGTCGGAAATTCATCACGAAACGATTGGGGCCGGTCTCGTAGTTAATGGGCAGTGGCGAACCGGTGGCTGCGAGCGCGTCGAATGTCCCATACGGTGTGCAATACATGGAACCGACCGGCGCTGTTTGCAACGGGCAGGTTGCCGTCGAGACCAGCGTCGGACGATTGTTGTACAGGGAGTCTCCATTCAGGTCGAATGGCGACTCGAGGTTGAAAGGAGAACCCGAGCTGAAGATCATGAACGGGCTCAGCCGGATTAGATAGGGCAGAGCAATGCTGCCACCCACAAAGAGCCGGTGGCGCACATCGAACGAAGCGCGGCCATAGTCGGCGCTGATGTTGTATGAATCCGTCGGGAAAGTAGAAACTCCGCCGGTATCGCTGTTGGCGTGGCCGTAGGTGTAGTAGCCGAAGAATTGCAGCTTTGATCCCACCCGAACGTTCGAGTTCACGATGAGCTGGTTCTGTTTGAAATTACCTTCCGAAACGTACTGATAAATATTCTGGGCGGGAATCGGACAATTCGGATAGCAGGGCGTGCCCGGGAAAGGAGCGGTCGCGTTGAGGGTGAGAAGCTGATCGAAACCGCGTGAGTTCAGGTAGGTGACGGAGAGGGTGGTTGCCCTCGTCAGTTGCCGTTCCACGCTAACCGCGCTCTGCCAGGTGTAGGGTGCGCGCAGTCCGGGATCGAGACGGTAGACCGCCGAACTGGTAGAGCTCGGCGTGCCGCAGCCTGAGATGGGCCCGGTCAATGGTTGATCCAAGCCTGCCGGGCCGGAGCCCGCGCCCGGATAACAGGTTGGATCGGTAAAAATGTACTGCGTTTGATTGATTCCGTTCAGATGCTCTGCCTGCAACAGCTGCGTGATCTGAAAACGGTCGTAGAAGATTCCCGAGCCCCCGCGAATCACCACTTTGGGTGGCCCGCTGCGTCCTCCGACGCCCCAGGCAAACCCCAGTCGCGGCGCCCAATCCACGTGATCGTCAATGGCATTCTGGGTCTCGAATCGCATTCCGAGGCTAAGTGTGATGTTCGGCCGCACGCGCCAGTCATCCTGCACATAAGGCTCCACATCGTAGTAGGTGACTGCCGCGCTCGGACTACCCTGAGTAATCGAGAGCTGCGAGGGCAGGCCGTTTAGATAGTCGGAAAACGTGGGGAAAACAAATGTCCCGTTGAATGCGGACGTCGTGAAGTCATCTTCGTGGTTACGACGTATACGCCCGCCGAACTTGATGGTGTGATTTCCGGTGATCAACGAGGTGTAGTTCTGGAATTCGTAATTATTCGAGAGATCGTTTAGCGTGCCTTCGCTATTGCCGCCGCCGAGAAAAGCTCCGAGTACGCTGACTCCCGGATTCGTATCCACCGGAGACTGAAGTTCATTATCACGGTTGTATTGAAACCGGGTCTCATTGACGATCTTCGTGCCGAAGATCTGCGTATCGCTGATTTGAATCGTGTGCTCGGTGCTCTCCGGTGAGTAGGCCTGGGTCGGAAGGCTTAGCTGGTTTGAGGTTTCACCGACCTGCGTGTCGCGATAATACTGGTAGCGGACGGTCAGCGTATTGTTTTTGTTGATCGCCCAATCGATCCGGGGCCCGACGTTGGTGCGGGTGCGGGGATTGGGAATGGAGCCAATGAATTTGCTGTCGGGGCTGCCATCGCCAGACGGATCCGAGGCATTAATTACCGAAAGCTCGTCAATTTGGCGGCGATAGAAATTGAAAAAAAACGAAGACGATTTGGTGATCGGACCCCCGACGCTGCCATTGAGTTGCAACGAATAATACGGAGGCTCCGCGCCGGCAAACGGATTCGGCGCGTTAAAAGGAGAATCGTTGCCATCGGCCATGAACTCGCCGTGGAGCTTGTCGGTCCCGGGCTTGGTGAAAATTTCGATCCTGCCGTAGCCCAGCTTGTCATACTCGGACGAGAAAGGGTTCTGGTTGACGCGGATTTCCCGAATAGAAGACTTCGGTGGAAGTTGCCCGGCGGTGAAGCCGTCAATGTACATCTGGCCACCGTTCGGGCCGGCGGAGGGTCCCGCCAGCGCCTGCAAGTCCGACTGCAGTTCATCGGGGTCGTCCGGCAGCGCTTCCAGTTCCTTGCCCGAAATGACAATCGCTCCGGCATTATTGCTGGGATTCACGTCTACGGTCGGGGCGGTGTCGGAAACCTGGACCTTTTCCTGCTCGACGGCGATCGCCAGAGGCACGTTGAGCCGAAGGGGTTGGTCGGCGATTACCACCTTGTCGTTTTCATACAGGTTGAATCCCTGCGCGGATACAGTGAGCGTGTACGTACCCGCAGCCAGAGTCTTGAATTCGAACATGCCCTGCGCATTGCTTTGGACCACGATCGGAGATCCGGTCGCTGGCGTCATGATTACGGCCGCGCCAGAAATCGCCGCACCCGACGGATCTGTGATCTGTCCGCGAAGGGCTCCCGCAGCCGTCTGCGAAAAAGCGCAATTTCCCAAGAGGGCGAACAACACAGGTATCAAAATTAAGTAGAGATATCTCTTCAACTTCATCATTCCTTCCATTTTCCTTAGGAATAGAACAAGAAAAAAAGCGTCATCACTGCATGGAGTCTCCGCCGGGCGCGCCTCCGAGGCTCCATGGCGTCAGCATCATCGCCTGGCCGGCGTTGGGTGCAGCCTGAAGAATCGGCTCGACCCCGCTGAGAAGTGTAATCGTCGTGGGATCGCTGGATGGCGTGCCTTCCGTCGATAGAACGACCACGGCATCGCCTCTTTGCAGATTCAGGTCGGCGAGCTTGGAAGAAGGCAGGCGATTCACAATCGACTGGAAATCTGGGGCCCCGCCGGCTCGCATACCTGCCGCCCCAGCGGGTGGGCCGCCCGCACCGGCATCCGTTCCACCGCCGGATCCTACTCCCGCGTGGGTGGCCGGCATCGGGGCGGATGCGTTGCCGTTGGATGACCCCGGAACTGCGCCCGATCGAGGCGCGCCCGCGGGCATGCTGCTCCTGAGCCGTGCTGCGAAGCGCTGTGCCATCTCCGCCGGAATCTTGTGCAGCTGGGAATCCGCCGTTACCTTCAGCTGAACAGTTTTCTTCGTGGCCAGATCCAAAACGCTGAACGTACCGGCATTGGCATCGATCGACTTGATCGTACCGACAAACTTCGGAAATACTCCGGTATAGATTTCCTCGGCCGTAACTTCAGTGCCATCGGTGTTGCGATTGCCGCGCACACGAAGCTGGTCGCCGACTTTGATGCCTTGCAAATCAATGCGCTTCGCGTCTTCCGGCTTGGCCGAATCGGGCGCGTACCGATAAATAATTGTCCCCGCAGAGGTGTGCACGCTGACACTCTTTTTCCCGGTGAAGCCCGGCACAGAAAGAGTCACTGTCCCAGAACCCGCATCGACGGAATCGACCAGGCCGCCAAGGCCGCGCTTTTGCCAGTCCTGGCGAATCTGGTCGCTCACGGCGGCAACCGCGGCATGGGTGATCACAATAACTTCAAGGCAGTTGAGCGAAGTGCCATCGGCTGAGGCATAGCCCCGAACTCGAACCTGATCGCCCGCCCGAAGATCGCTCAACTGTATCGGCGTGAGCTCTTTGCCCCCTGGATTCAAGCGCGCAATTTTCGCGCTGGGTGCGATCGAGACGGTGACTTCCGGGCCTGCTTCCGGCGTCAGCGTCAGCGACGTTCCGTTAATTACTTTGATAACACCGATACGCTTCGCAATCGCCCCGGTTGCTGCGGCCTGCGCTACAGCCCGGGCCGGGATGCCCGCAATTTCAAAAACCGTCAGCAAAGCCAGGAGCGCGGCTGCGATCAGGTTCGTTTTCTTCATGCACTCCATCTTAATTACTTTACATCGGCGATAACAGCGCAACCCCATGGTTTACAAAGTTTTACCTAGTAAGCACGGATACATCACGCCCGGGGAATGAGACGCGCTGGCGAAAAATCCACTCGCCCCGCATCCACTCAGCTAATAGACGACGAGGCAGCAGGCGATTACGATTTTTTCTTGGGAAAAGATGTGGAAATCAGGCTCCGGATGAGTGTCTCTATCTTGCGTTATGTAATGTGCTGGGCGATGATCGGGCTGGTGCCGCCGACTTTGCTCGCGCAGGGTGTTTCGAATCAGGGCGGAGGAGCCATTCTTCACGCGCAGGGCGGCGTATGGGTCAACGGGGCGGAAGCGCGCGACTCTCTGGCAATCCTGCCCGGCGACCTGATCGAAACCAAAACTGGATTTTCAGCCAACCTCAGCCTCGACGGATCGACTGTTCTCATTGGCCCGGAATCGATTGCGAAGTTCGGGAGCGACTACATCGAACTCGACCATGGAAAAGTTCTGGTAGGAACGTCGAAAATCTACAAGGTCTACGTGAACTGCATACGCGTGGTGCCGGTTCTTCCCGAGTGGACGAACTACGAGGTGACAGACGTAAGCCGCAGCATCGACGTAGCCGCCCACAAAGATGATGTCAACGTAGAGCACGATATGGCCCACAAGAAAGCCTCTGACGCCTCAGGCAAAGATCGCGCCTCGGTGCATGAAGGTGAACAGCACAGCTATGACGAAACCGGGATATGTGGCGCGCCTGATGTCGCCAAGGCGGGAGGCCTGAATTCAAAACTTCTGGCGGGGGGCGGCGTCGGCGGAGGCGCTTTGATTCTATGCGCCCTGCTTTGCGGCTTTTCTTCAGGCGGTGGAAAAAAAGAACAGGTCAGCCCGTCTACGCCTTAGTAACTCTTCCTTTCACCTCTGTTTCATTCTCACAAGATTCTCTCGTGCGTGTAACCGGCGCTGGACAGGGCTGCGAGCAGCTCTGCAATGTGCCCGGGGCCGCGCGTTTCCATGGTGATGTCGATCGCGGTGTCTCCCAGGTTCACGCCGTGATAGGCGCGGTCGTAGGCGGTTTCGACAATGTTGGCGCGGTGATCGGCCAGGATTCCTGTCAGCCGATGCAACGCGCCGGGATAATCGGGCAGGTGCACGCGAAGACGGACCAGGCGACCGTCCTTTACCAGACCACGCTCGATGATTCGCGCGAGCAAGGTGACGTCGATATTTCCGCCGCATACCAGCACGGCCACGCGCTTGTTTTCGATCGACAGTTTACGGTTGAGCATGGCTGCTATGGCGGCGGCTCCAGCGCCTTCGGCCAAAGTTTTCTCGCGCTCCAGCAATAGAAGGATTGCGTTGGCGATTTCTTCCTCTTCGACCGTGACGATGTCATCGACGTACTTCTGAACCAGAGGCAGTGTGCGTTCGCCGGCCCGGCGCACAGCAATCCCGTCGGCAATCGTTTTGGCGGAATCAAGCGTCACCGGCTTGCCCTGCTCGACCGCCGCTTTCATGGAGGGAATGCGCGCGGGCTGAACCCCGAAGATTTGGACTCCTGGCTTTGTCTCCTTTACAGCGCATGCGATTCCACCGATCAGACCGCCGCCTCCGATCGGCGCGACAATGACCTCGATGTCGGGATGTTGTTCCAGGATCTCCAGCCCGAGAGTTCCCTGCCCGGAGATTACGGCATCGTCGTCGAATGCATGAATCAAAGTCAGATGTTCTTGCGTACTCTGCTCGACGGCTTTCCCATAGGCTTCGTCGTAGTTGGCGCCATGCAACACGACTTCGGCTCCGTAAGCCCGCGTTGACGACACTTTCGTCAGCGGCGTTGGCAAGGGCATGACGATGCGCGCATGAACCCCGTGCTTGCCGGAATGGTAAGCGACCCCCTGCGCGTGATTTCCGGCCGAGGCCGCGATCACTCCGCGGGAGCGCTCTTCGCTGGAGAGCGTGAGTAGTTTGTTGAGCGCGCCGCGCTCTTTGAATGCGCCCGTGCGTTGCTGGTTGTCGAGCTTGAGGAAGATCGAGTTCTGCGTCAGGCCTGAGAACGTTTCGGAATGCGTGCAGGGCGAGACGCGGATGTCTCTTCGTATCCTGCCTAAGGCAGCCTGTATGTCGGAGAGTTGGATCATCGAGCGAGCGCGACCGCCGTGTTCCGCTCTATCTTAGTCGTGCGGGATCGGGATGGAACGTTCACAGGGCGATTTGTTGTCCGGCGGAAACCGAGCTGACAACAGGAGGCCTCGCAGTGGTCTTGAGGTAAGCATCGACGCTGGCCGCGGCTCTGCGTCCCTCTGAAATGGCCCAGACCACGAGTGACTGGCCACGGCGCATGTCTCCGGCGGCAAACACTCCCGGCACCGACGACATGTAATTCGGGTCGGTCGCCACATTGCCGCGGTTGTCGAGCTGCACGCCTAACTGCTCGATCATGCCGTTGCGCACGGGGCCGAGAAAGCCCATAGCAATCAGGACGAGATCGGCATCCATCGTGAACTCGCTTCCTCCGATTGGCTCGAACTTAGCTGGCGGGCCAACTCTGACCGCGTGAAGCTGTTTCACATTGCCATGCTCATCGCCCGTGAGTTCAAGCGTGGCGATGCTCCAGTCGCGGATGCCGCCCTCTTCGTGGGCGCCTTCAGTGCGCAGTTGCATGGGCCACAGTGGCCAGGGAGTGGAAGGAGAACGCTCGTCCGGCGGCTTGGGCATGATCTCGAATTGGTGGACTGAAAGCGGCTTCTGGCGGTGAACCGTGCCCAGGCAATCGGCCCCGGTGTCGCCGCCGCCGATGATGACCACATGCTTGCCGTTCGCAAGAATGTCGAGCGCGGGATCGAGCGCATCGCCATGGCAGCGTTTGTTCTGCTGCGGCAGGAATTCCATGGCGTAATGAATTCCCTTCAGTTCGCGGCCTGGAACCTTGAGATCGCGCGGCTGCTCGGAGCCTCCTGCAAGAATGATTGCATCGAAATCGCGGCGCAGGTCTTCGACGGCAACATTTCCTCCGACTGTCGCATTGGTGACGAACTTCACGCCCTCGGCCGACATCTGTTCGAGCCGGCGGTCGATGATGTGCTTCTCCAGCTTGAATTCCGGGATGCCGTAGCGGAGCAGTCCGCCGATGCGGTCGGCCTTCTCGTAGACCGTAACCGCGTGACCGGCACGGCACAGTTGTTGCGCTGCCGCCAAGCCTGCAGGGCCCGAACCGACGACCGCGACTTTTTTCCCGCTGCGAACTTTGGGCGGCTCCGGGCGAATCCAGCCTTCCAGAAATGCGCGCTCGACGATGTTCTTTTCGTTCTGCTTGATCGCCACGGGCGGCGACGTGATTCCGAGCACGCACGAAGCCTCACAAGGCGCAGGACAGATGCGGCCGGTGAACTCCGGGAAATTGTTGGTCGCGTGCAACTGGCGGACGGCATCCTTCCAGCGTCCGTGAAAGACAAGATCGTTCCAATCGGGAATGAGATTGTTGACGGGACATCCGGTCTGGCAGAACGGAACGCCGCAATCCATGCAGCGCGCGCCTTGCTGCCGAAGCTGCTCTTCGGGGAAGTCCTGGTAGATCTCGAACCAGTCGTTCACGCGTTCCAGCACGGGTCTGCGCGGAGCCAACTCGCGCGAATAGTCCATGAAGCCGGTCGTCTTACCCATGCTGCACCTGCTCTGCAGTGGCGAGCACTGCGACCGGAATGTATGCCTGCTCCATGCGCGGCACGCCCAGCACCCGCTTGAACTCGTGCGGAAAAACTTTGATGAAGCGCGAAGCCTGCTCGCTCCAGTTGTCGAGAATCCATTTGGCGCGCGGGCTGCGGGTCAATTCATGATGTCGCGAAACAAGGTCCCGGACGATCTGAATATCGTTCGGTTCCAGCAACGGATCGAGATCGACCGATTCGAGGTTGCAGCGTTTCTCCGTAAAGTCGCCGCGCTCGTCGAAGACGTAGGCGATCCCGCCGCTCATGCCGGCGGCGAAGTTCCGTCCGCACGCGCCGAGCACCAGCACCAAACCGTTGGTCATGTATTCGCAGCCGTGATCGCCGACGCCCTCGACCACCGCGGTTGATCCAGAATTGCGGACCGCAAATCTTTCACCCGCCATGCCGTTGAAGAAGGCCTCGCCGCTCGTCGCGCCATACAGCGCGACGTTTCCGATGAGAATATTTTCTTCAGGCGCGAACCTGGAACCGCGTGGCGGATAAACCACGATCCGCCCGCCAGACAAGCCCTTGCCAACGTAGTCATTGGCATCGCCTTCCAGCGTGAGCGTGACGCCTTTGGCAAGGAATGCGCCGAGACTCTGGCCCGCGGAGCCTGTCAGATTGAGCTGGATGGAGTCGTCGGGGAGCCCGGCCGACCCATAGCGCCGGGCAATCTCTCCGCTCAAGATCGCCCCGACAGAACGATGAACGTTGCGGACCGGCAGATTGATCTCGATCGGCGTCAGCGTGTCGAGCGTGTCGCGCAGGTGCCCGAGGATCGTGTGGCCGAGCGCCTGATCCAGACCATGATCCTGCTTATGAATGCAGCGCCGCGCCACGCGCGACGGCACCGGCGGATTGTAGAGAATCGCCGAGAAGTCGAGGCCGCGGGCCTTCCAGTGATCCTTCCAATGGTCGTTCGCAGTTTCTACATCGAGCATTTCGACGCGGCCGACCATTTCGTCCACAGTGCGGAATCCAAGCTCGGCCATGTATTGCCGGACTTGCTCGGCAATGAAGAAAAAGAAATTGATGACGTGCTCGGGCTGCCCCTGAAACTGCTTGCGCAGTGCCGGATCCTGCGTCGCAATTCCGACTGAGCAGGTATTAAGGTGACACTTGCGCATCATGATGCAACCCATCGCGATCAGAGGCGTGGTTGCAAAACCAAATTCTTCCGCGCCGAGCAGCGCCGCAATCACGACGTCGCGCCCGGTTTGCAGCTTGCCGTCGGTCTGCACGCGAATGCGGCTTCGGAGATCGTTCAGGAGCAACACTTGCTGCGTTTCGGCAAGCCCAAGCTCCCATGGAACGCCCGCATGCTTGATCGAGCTTAGCGGCGAAGCACCAGTCCCTCCGGTGTCACCGCTGATCAGGACGGCATCCGCGTGCGCCTTCGCCACACCGGCAGCGACCGTACCAACGCCGACTTCCGCAACCAGTTTCACCGCGATGCGCGCCTTCGGGTTGACACTCTTCAAGTCGTAAATCAACTGCGCGAGATCTTCGATCGAATAGATGTCGTGATGCGGCGGAGGCGAGATCAATCCCACTCCGGGGATCGAATGCCGCAGCCGCGCGATCACATCGTCGACTTTGTGGCCCGGCAACTGGCCGCCCTCGCCGGGCTTTGCGCCCTGCGCCATCTTGATCTGCAATTCGTCGGCATTGACCAGGTAGTTTGCCGTCACGCCGAAGCGCGCCGACGCCACCTGTTTCACCGCACTGCGCCGAAGATCGCCGTTCGCGTCGGGCTTGAACCGCTCTTCGTCTTCCCCGCCCTCGCCGGTGTTCGATTTGCCACCGATGCGGTTCATCGCAATGGCCAGCGTCTCGTGCGCTTCTTTGCTGATCGAACCGAACGACATTGCGCCGGTGGTGAAACGCTTGACGATTTCTTTCGCGGGCTCAACTTCATCGATCGGAACCGGATTCCCGACTTTCTTCAGCCTCATCAATCCGCGCAGAGTACAGAGCTGCGCATTCTGGTTGTCGATGAGGTCCGTATATTCCTGAAAGGACTTGAAGTCATCTTGACGGACCGCGTGTTGCAGCTTGCTGATCGTGAGCGGGTTCAGCAGGTGGTATTCGCCGTTCACGCGCTGGTGATAATTGCCGCCAACGGTCAGCTCCGTTTCAGAGTCGGTCAAAGAACGGAATGCGAACTCGTGCTTAAGTTGAGCTTCAGTCGCAAGAACAGAAAGTCCGACCCCCTCAATGCGCGAAGTTGTACCCGCGAAGTACGACCCGATTAATTCCTTGTCGAGGCCGATCGCCTCGAAGACCTGCGCCCCCTGATAGCTCTGGAGCGTCGAAATCCCCATCTTTGAAAACGTCTTCAACAGGCCCTTCTTCACCGCCTTCAGAAAATGCTGGACGGCCAGTTCAGGCGTGACACCTTCTCCCAACTCGCCGCGCCAGGCAAGGTCTTCCACGCTTTCCAGCGCCAGATACGGATTGATTGCGCTAGCGCCATATCCGCTGAGCAAGGCGAAGTGCATGACTTCGCGCGGCTCGCCGGATTCCGTGATCAGCGCGACTTGGGTGCGCGTCTCTTCTCGCACCAGAAGATTGTGGACCGCCGCTAAAGCGAGCAGGCACGGAATCGGCGCGTAATCTTTGTCGACGCCCCGGTCGGAAAGAATCAAGAGTGAATATCCCGCCTTCACTGCTTGCGAGGCGCGGCGGCACAGTTCGTCGATTGCGCGCCTCAACCCAGGCTCACCCTCGCTGGGACGAAACAAGGCAGGCAGGGTCGTCGCGAGCAGATCGCGGTTGGAAACGCGGCGCAGCTTTTCCAGATCACGATTGGTCAACAGCGGATGCGCCAGCTTCAGCATGTGGCAGTTTTCCGGAGCCTCTTCGAGAATGTTGCGCTCGCTGCCGATGTAGCTGATGAGCGACATCACCATCTCTTCGCGGATGGGATCGATCGGCGGGTTCGTCACCTGCGCGAAGAGCTGCTTGAAATAATTAAAAAGCGATTGCGGCTTGTCCGATAGGCACGCCAGCGGTGTATCCGTACCCATCGAGCCGACGGGTTCCGCTCCGTTCACCGCCATCGGCGCGAGAATCATTCGCAGGTCTTCGTCGCTGTAGCCGAATGCGCGCTGCCGGCGCAGAAGCGTCTCCGCATCGGGAAAGTGCATGCGCGAGGGCTCTGGCAGATGATCCATCGTGATCTGGTTTTCCGCGACCCATTTCGCGTAGGGCTGCTGCGAGGCCAGCGTTTGCTTGATTTCTTTGTCGGAGATGATCCGCCCTTCGACGGTATCGACCAGAAACATCTTGCCGGGCTGAAGGCGGCCTTTCTTCTTTACTTGCTCCGGCGCGATGTCGAGCACGCCCGCTTCCGACGCCATCACCACGAGATCGTCGTGCGTGACCACGTAGCGGCCCGGGCGCAAGCCGTTGCGGTCGAGGGTCGCGCCGATTACTTTGCCGTCGGTGAATGCAATGGCCGCCGGGCCGTCCCACGGCTCCATCAGGCACGCGTGATATTCGTAGAACGCGCGCTTCTCCGGCTTCATGTGCGGATTGCCCGCCCACGCTTCCGGTATCAGCATGGCCATCACATGAGACAGGCTGCGTCCGCCCTGAAGCAGCAGCTCCACCGCATTGTCGAAGTTGGAGGAGTCGCTGCCATCCGGCGCAATGACGGGAAACAGCTTCTGCAAGTCGTCGCCAAATAACGGCGACTTCAGCAGCGACTGGCGCGCATGCATCCAGTTGACATTGCCGCGCAGTGTATTGATCTCACCGTTGTGCGCGATGTAGCGATAAGGATGCGCCCGCTGCCAGCTGGGAAACGTATTCGTCGAAAACCGCTGGTGGACGAGGCAAAGCGCGCTGACCACGTCCGGATCGGAAAGTTCGCGATAGAAGCTTTCGATCTGCGGCGCGAGCAACAGGCCTTTGTAGACAATCGTGCGACACGAAAGCGACGGGAGGTAAAACATCTCCGCGTCTTCTATCCCGGATTCGCGGACTTCGTTCTCGGCGCGCCTGCGGACCACATACAGCTTGCGCTCGAAAGCATCTTCGTCCATGCCGGAGGGGCAACCGATGAAAATCTGCTGAATGTAAGGTTGCGACGCGCGCGCCACGCGGCCGATCGCCGAAGCATAGACTGGCGTATCACGCCAGCCGAGCAGCGTCAGGCCCTCTTCCCGCAGGATGCGCTCGAGAATTCCCTCGCATTGCAGGCGCGGGTGCTTTTCCACCGGCAGAAAAACCATGCCGATGCCATAGCTCCCCGCCTTCGGAAGTTTGAATCCCAGCTTCTCGCATTCGCGCACAAAGAACTTGTGCGGAATCTGAATCAAAACTCCGGCCCCGTCGCCGGTTTCAGGATCGCATCCGCAGGCGCCGCGATGCGCCAGGTTCAGAAGGACCTTGATTCCCTTCTCAATGATGTCGTGGCTCTTAGTGCCGCTGATGCTGGCGACGAAGCCGATGCCGCAGGCATCGTGCTCATGCGCCGGATGGTAAAGCCCCTGCGCTGGCGGGGTACCGTGTTTCGGGTTGAGACGGGTCGTCATGGACTTCGTCTGAAAGACTCGTATCCTTTCGCGGCAGTTCTTTTCGGGCGCACATTGGCTGGGCGAACCAGATGTCGCAAATCTCCGCGTGGGAGGCGAAGATTCGCAGTACTTTAATAGCGCCTCCAAGCGGCCAAAGTACAATGCAGAATTTCGATACAACCCATGCAAAATTCGGGGCGGGCGGCCACTGCAACGGTAACGTGGAATTAACCTCGAATTCAGCTAAGTCCGCTATAATTTCGCTTCAACCCCAAATGGACTTCGATCAGCTCATCACATTTCTGGAAGTCGCCAGACAGGGCAGTTTCTCGCGCGCGGGAGAAAAAGTTTTCCGTTCCCAGTCGGCGGTCAGCGCGCAAATCCGTCAACTGGAACAGGAATACGGCGACCGACTGCTCGACCGGTCGGGCAAAACCGTGAAGCTGACCCCGGCCGGCCAGGTGTTTTACGAATATGCCGAGCGCTTGAAGAACCTGCGGGATGAATCGCTCACTGCCGTCGCCGACCACAGCGGCACCCCCCGGGGAACGTTGCGCGTAGGGGCCAACGAAGCGACCTGCCTCTATGTTCTGCCCGAGGTCTTTGCCGAATATTGCCGCCGCTATCCCCCGGTGCAGATCAGCATCTATCGAAATTTCAGCTACAAGATTGTCGAAAAGCTGGAAAATGGCATGGTGGAAGTGGGCATTCTGACGCTGCCCATCCAGTCTCCCAGCCTGAAAATCCAGCCGATTTTCCGCGACAAGCTGATGCTGATGGTGAGCCCCAAGAATCCCCTCGCGAAGTTCAAGGTTGTTCCCGTCAGCGAGATCGTCAAGCATCCCTTGCTCTTCCCCAAGACGGGCCACACGCGGCGCCTGCTCGACAAGCTATTTCGTCCTTACCAGGCGCAACTTCAGGTCCGGATGGAGCTTCCCAGCATCGGCATGATTAAAAGCTTCGTGGCAGCGGACCTGGGCGTCTCCCTGATCAGCGTGTCGTTTGCCCGAGATGAAGTCGAGGCTGGACGCGTGAAGTTAATCGATCTGGAAGACGCTGAACTCTACCGCGAGCTTGCCCTGGCCTACCGGCGTGATCGGACGCTGTCCGTCGCATCGACGGCTTTCGTCGGCCTTCTCCGCCAGTTCGCCACAAAAATGAAGCAGGCAGAAGCCTAGCCTGTCTTTGGGAAAGCTGATTTTTCGATAGAAGCCATCGTAATTTTGAGTTTCTTGTTGACCCGGCCCAAGGCTATGCTCAGGCAGTCAGTTTTCGAAGTTTCCATTCATGAACCGTTCCATCCAGAAGTCGAAGCGAATTACATCGACAGACACAACCACGTCGACACGAATTACGTGTCTTCTGGAGGCTGGGAACGGATGAAGTAGGCACTCTTAAGCAAGTTCACCCGAACCCACCGCCAGAAGCGATCTGGCGGTGGGTTTTTCTTTGCCTCGAAAAAAGGAAGGACACAATGAGCAGCACAGAGCGACCAAGCAGGTTTGACCGCGGCGACGATGTCGTCGTCATGAAGTTCGGCGGAACCTCAGTCGAGGATGCCAGTGCAGTGCGCCGGCTGGTGGATATCGTCGAAAGCCGGATGGGAGCGCGGCCCGTTGTCGTGGTCAGCGCTTTGGCGCGCGTCACCGATCAACTGCTGGAGGCGGGGCGCGCCGCAGCCAAAGGACGCCTGGGAACGGCCCTCGCTATGGTCCGCGACATTTATGTGCGGCATGAAACTTTGGCTGACTCTCTGGTCGACGGTTCCGCCTACAGCGCCCTCGACCGCGAGTTGCGCGGCGATTTCCAGGCGCTCGAAGCCCTGCTTCACGATCTCGACACTGTGCGCGAGTTGGACCGGGCGCAGCGGGACCGACTTCTGGGCTTCGGCGAATGTTTCTCCAGCAAACTGGTCAATGAGGCGCTGCGCCAGGCCGGCTTCAACTCGACGCATGTCGATGCCCGTGCCTGTATCATGACGGACGCGAACCACGGCCAGGCAAATCCTCTATGGGATGAAACCAACCGAGGCGTGCAAGATGCTTTGGTCCCGTTGCTCGATGCAGGCCGAATCCCAGTGCTCGGGGGTTATATCGCAGCGACGAAGGCTGGCGTTCTCACGACGCTCGGCCGCGGCGGATCGGATTTCACCGCTGCGATTGTCGGGGCTGCGATCAGCGCAACGCGCGTCGAGATCTGGAGCGATGTTGACGGCGTCATGACCGCCGACCCAAAACTCTGCCCCGACGCTCGCGTCATCCGCAAAATGAATTTCGACGAGGCCGCGGAGCTGGCCCAATTCGGGGCGAAGGTTCTGCATCCCGCGACCCTGGCCCCGGCCATGAAAGAAAACATTCCCGTGTATGTTCTGAATTCCCGCCGTCCGGACGCCGAGGGGACCGAAATCACCGCGCGGGCCAGAAACAGCAGCCCGGTCATTGCGATCACCGCCAGGCGAAACGTGGCCGTCGTGGAAGTTGAATCTGCGCGCGGAATCGACGCATCGTTTCTGGATGCGGTGTTCGCCGCCTTCGAGAAGCATTCGTGCCTGGTCGACGTGTTTGCCACGTCGCCAAACGGTGTTTCATTATTGGCGGAATCGGATGGATCCATGATGCTCGAAGTCGCCGGCGATCTACGCCATGCGGCAGACGTTCGCTGGGAGAACCACCAGGCGCTGGTTTGCCTGATCGGCGAAAATATTCGCCGCAAGCCGGAAATCACGAGCCGCGTCTTCGGCGCACTCACCGGCATGGACGCACGCGTGCTCTGCCATGGCGCTTCCGACCGTACCATCTCGTTCCTGGTAAGCGACTCGAAGGCGGCCGAGTCCGTGCAGCGCCTGCACGCGTTGTTCTTCCCCAAAGCCGAGCCACTGCCGGACTGGGGCGGAATCTCGACCGCATTCTGCCAGGCGGGATAAGGCTGAAGGAATCGTGATCGAGGCAACCTGTCGCTGAGCGCAACCGTGTGGGAGCAACCGTGGTGGGAGCAACCGTGGTGGGAGCAACCGTGGTGGGAGCAACCGTGGTGGGAGCAACCGTGGAAGAGCGGCCCTTCAGGGCCGCGTCAGCATTGGCCGAACGTGGGGCTTTAGCCCCGGGACTTCGACGCCTCAACTCCCTGCTTTCGCGACCTTCGACTCCGCCGCCGGCTCGATCAAATGCAATCCGCACTCGGTCTTGGCGAACCCGGGCCAGCGTCCCGCCCGTGGATCTTCTCCCGGCCTGACTGCCCGCGTGCAATGCGTGCAGCCGATACTTGGATAGTCCTGATTATGCAGTTCGTTGTAAGGCACGTCGTGATCGTGGATGTAGCGCCACACCTGTTTCGACGTCCAGTCGGCGATGGGATTGATTTTCACCAATCCAAACTTCGCATCCCATTCGATCTTATGCGCCACCGAACGCACCGAAGTCTGGTCGCGGCGAATGCTGGTGATCCAGGCGCTCAATTCGTTCAGCTTCCGCCGCAGGGGTTCTACCTTGCGCAGGCGGCAGCAGAGATCGGGATCGCGTTGCCACAAGGCCGCGCCGTGCGCGCGCTCCTGCTGCTCCGGAGACAGATCCGAAAACACTTTCTCAATCGTGATTCCGTATTTCGCTTCGATCCGGTCCATCAGGTTGTAGGTCTCGGAGAATAAGAATTCGGTATCGATGGTGAACAGCCGGAAGTTCTTACGCGAGCGCGATGCCATATCAATCAGCACCATGCCCTCAACGCCGAAGGCCGAAGAGATCGCGACGCCGGTTCCAAACGTGTCGAAAGCCCAGTTCAGAATCTGCTGCGGAGTCCATCCCTCCGCCGCCTTCTGAACCTCGAGCAGGTCAACCTTAACCGGCGCCTGAAGATGGTCTTGCACTTGAACAATCACGCGAATGACTCCTCGCCTGCTTTCAACAGCGGATCTTTGCCGCCGATCGAAACAAAGTTTTCCAGCGTGGTGTCGCTATATCTGACAACTTCGCCAACCATCAACAGTGTGGGCGCCGGCAATTGAGGGGCGTCTGACAGCTTTTCGAGTGTGGTGCGGAAAGTCGTCTCGCGTGGCGTAGTAGCTTGCGAAATCACTGCACAAGGCGTCTCGAGAGAGAGCCCAGCGCTTTTCAGCTTTGAGGCAAGATCGTCATAGTTGCGGCCGGGCATGTAGATCACCAGCGTCGATCCGCTGGCCGCCAGTTTGCTCCAGTCCGCAGGATCGCTTCCTTCCGCCTGATGTCCGGCAAGAAGTACGACTGCAGATGAAGCGTGGCGATGAGTCAGCGGAATCTGCGCCGAAGCGGCCGCGCCCAGTGCGGAGGTGATGCCCGGAACGATTTCGTACTCGATCCCGGCGCCACGCAGCGCTTCCATCTCTTCCCCCGCGCGGCCAAAAATGAGCGGGTCGCCAGACTTCAGCCGAACCACCTGCGACCCCGACTCCGCCAGGGCGATCATCAGGAAATTGATCTCTTCCTGCTGAATTCTTTTCGTGCCCGAACGCTTGCCCACGTTTTGAAGCTGGGTCGTCGAAGGAATGAGGCTCAATATCTCGGGAGAAACCAGGTCGTCATACAGCACGGCGTCCGCTTCCCGCAGCAGTCGCAGCGCTTTGACCGTCAGTAAATCCGGATCGCCCGGTCCTGCGCCAACCAGATAGACTTTGCCCTTCATACTTCCTCTCCTTCGACTGCGAGTTCAGGTTGTTCGGCCATGGCAGCTTCGAATGCTTCGCGGCTCGCCAGCGAGTGCAGCAGATCGAGCTTGCGATCCTTGTCGAGATCGCTGGCCAGAATCAGCTTTCGCGTCGCGCCCAGCTCCGCTACCCACTCGGCATATCCCGGACCAAATTGCTTTTCGAGTTGCTGCCGGATTTTCTGAGCCAGCGACGGGCTCTGACCAGCCGTCGACACGGCAATCTGCAAATCTCCCCGCCGCACCACCGACGGGTAGTAGAAGTCGCACAGTTCCGGCACATCGACCACGTTGCACAAAATGCCTCGCCGCTGCGCTTCGTCATAGACGCGTTCGTTGGTTGTGCGCGACGAAGTCGCGACAATTGCCATGAACGCGCCCTCGAGATCGTCTGGCGTAAACGCGCGCAGTTCGAGTTCGATCCATCCCGCGCGCGCCCACTCGCGCACGGTCGCGCTGGCATCGAGAGACACGACGCGAATACGAGCGCCGGTCCCGAACAGCCCGGAGATCTTGGGCTCGCCTACTTTCCCCGCGCCGACCACCACGACCTGTCGCCCTTCGAGCTTGATAAACATTGGAAAGAGATTAGTCACCGATTCCTCCCGCAGATTGCGCCAGGCCGTGCGCCGCAATTGGCAGATCACGAGGCACAGGCTGCACGGATTCTCCGGCCAGGAACTCGCGCAGATGCGTGTCCGAATGGCGGGCAAAAAAACGCCGCAGATTTTCGCCGTCTTCCCGCTCGGCAAGATACGCGCCAAGCAACCGCTCCAGAGCGTCGGGAACCTCCGTCGCCGCGCAGCGGTATCCCACAGGCCGGGCGGTCCCTTGATGCAGGCCGAGCGCGCCGCCCACGCAGAAGTAGTAGGCATCGACCATCTCGCCATTAACTTTTGTCTTTTTGCCTTCGAGACCGACATCGGCGATCCAGTGCTGGCCGCAACTGTTGGGGCATCCGGTCACGTGCAGCTTCAGGTTCTGATCGAAGCCGGGGAGACGCTCGTCCATCTCCTCGACCAGCCAGCGCGAAAAGCTCTTCGTCTCAGTAATGGCGATCTTGCAGAATTCGGTGCCGCTGCAAGCGATCGTTCCACGAGCGAACGAGGAACCACCCACGCGGAATCCGATCGCATCGAGCTCTTTGGCGAGCGGTTCGGCGTTGAGCGTCGGAACATTAACCACCAACAGGTTTTGCATGCTGGTGGCGCGAAGCTCTCCGCCGGCATAACGCTCGGCGAGATCGGCGGCAGACTGCATCTGATCGGCCGTGATCCGCCCTCGCAGAACGACTGCACCCACATAGGAAAGCCCACTCTGCTTCTGCGCATGGATGCCGACGTGATCGCGATAGATATCGTCCGGCGCGCGCTCTTCCGCCGCTGGATCAAGCTTGAACCCGATGCGGTCTTGCAGTTCATTCAGGAAACGCTCCGCAGTCCAGCCATGGCGTAAGAAAAGGAACTTCAACCGAGCACGCTCGCGATGTTCGCGCAGGACTTCAGAATCGCGGAACAACTCAGCCACGCCTTTGATCACCGGCAAGACCTGATTCCAGCGAACGAACGCGTTGAGCCGAGCGCCCAGATATGGATCGGCAGAAAGCCCGCCGCCTACACGGAGAGAAAATCCGACTTCCGGCTTTCCATCCAGAGTCCGCGTAATTGCCGTGAGACCGATGTCGTTGATCTCCGGATACGAGCACCACGAGCGGCATCCGGCGATCGAAATCTTGAACTTGCGCGGCAGGTTGTAGAACTCCGCATTGCCCGCCAGCAACCGCGACGATTCAAGCACCAGCGGAGAGGCATCGACGATCTCATCATGATCGACGCCGGCGACGGGACAGCCGGTCACGTTGCGCGCCACGTCGCCGCACGCGCCCATCGTATTGAGGCCGACCTGCCACAGGCCTTCCATGACCTCCGGCAGAGTTTCAATCGTGACCCAATGCAGTTGAATGTTCTGGCGGACGGTGAGATCGGCAATTCCGTTGGCGTAGCGGCGAGTCAGGTCGGCGATAGTGCGAAGTTGATGGGAGGTCAGAATTCCGTTGGGAATTCGGATGCGCACCATGAATCTTTGCAGTGCGCGCCCCACGCCTCCCGTACCGCCCATAACGCCGTTGCCGTCGCCCTGGGTGTAAACGCCCCACCAGCGGAAATACGTGCCATTCCACTCGGCTGGAATGGAATTCCATCCCTCCCGCGCGAAGCGCCGGATTTCCTCGAGACCATCCCAGGGATTCTTTGCCTGCTTCAGCCGCTCGACGCGCTGCGCCGTCGTTTCTTTCTTCGTTGTAGTCGTTGTCGTCATAGCTGGTTTGCCGTCATAGCCGTCTGGAAACAAAAAAACCCACCGCCAGAGTTCGTCTGGCGGTGGGTTGATGAGTGCCTGTATTTAAGAAGTTATTCTTAGATCAGCAGCCTCCCCGCGCCAGAGCGCACGCATGCACAACAACAACACATGCAGCAGCACATCATTGCGCGAGAATTACGGCTGTCGTTCATTCGTGTCAAATTCTAAGGGGCAACTGGCTGCCCGTCAACAGTCCTAACGTAATCACTTCGATTCAAAGTTTCGATGAAAGGAATCAGAAATTTTGCGGGAGATGGTGACCCTCCCTTGCGCCGCTGTAGAATCAGCGACTTGCGGTTCAATACAAATATTGAGTGATAAGCTTTGGCTTGCGGCATGTCTGCCGGGCTCTTACCGAAAAGCAATTCCGGAGAGGTTCTTTTTCCATGAAACGTTATGCTTGCGCTTACTCATTCGTATTTCTGCTCTCCCTCGCGGGATTTTGCCAGACCACCACACCCGATCCTCACAAGGCCTTCCTCGACCGCATGGACTCCCTGACCCGTCAGCCCGAACCTGAGTGGCGCTTCCATGACGACATTCCACATCCTGAGGATCCCGGCATCAACGACGCTAGCTGGGGCACCCTGACCGTCAAGAACCTCTCCGGGCCCGGCGGGCGGAATCCGAATGAAGAACACTGGAAGGGCACGCGTGTCTTCCGCCGGTGGATTCAGGTTCCAGAAAAAATTAACGGATACGCCACGCAAGGGTCGCACGTCTGGGTGAATATTCGCTTCGGCAGCCCTGACACTCTGATGATCACGGTATTTTCAAACGGAGCGATTCTCTATCGCGGCGATGACGACAACATCCTTCCCGTACTGCTGACCGAAAACGCTCAACCCGGCCAGAGGTTCCTGGTTGCCGCGCGCGTGGTGGCGAAAGACGATGTGCAGTCCGAGTTCTTTCATAGTGAACTGACGATCGACGCTCCCGCATCGCGGCCCGATCCCGCCCTGTTGCGCCTGGAGGTGCTCGCGGCGAGACCCATCATCTCCGCATACGAAGAAGGAAAAATGGAGCGCGAGCAGATCGTAGATCGCGCGGTCAAGGCCGTCGATTTTTCCACGCTCGATAAAGGAGATCAGGTGGCGTTCGACGCCTCGCTGAAAGCCGCGCAGGCGAAACTCGAACCGCTTAAGCCGTGGCTGCAACAATTCACCATTCGCGCTGTCGGAAATTCGCACATTGACATGGCATGGCTTTGGCCCTGGACCGAAACAGTCGAAGTTGTCCGCAACACCTTCCAGAGCGTGCTCGACCTGATGCGCGAATATCCCGGCTTCAAATTCACCATGTCGTCGGCGCGCACCTACGAGTGGATGCAGGAAAAATATCCCGACCTGTTCGCGCAGATTCAGCAGCGCGTGAAAGAAGGAAGATGGGAAGTCATCGGCGGAATGTGGGTCGAGCCCGACCTGAACATGCCCGATGGCGAATCGCTGGTCCGCCAGATTCTGGTCGGCAAGAGGTATTTCCAGAAAAACTTCGGGGTCGACGTGAAGATCGGATGGAACCCCGATTCCTTCGGTTACAGCTACCAGCTTCCCCAGATATATAAGAAGTCAGGCATGGATTATTTCGTCACGCAAAAGCTGCAATGGGCGCACGAATTCACGACCTTCCCTTACAAACTTTTCTGGTGGCAGTCGCCTGACGGCAGCCGCTTGCTGACATACTTCCCTCATGATTACGCCGAAGGCATCGATGCAGACCACCTCGCACATGATCTTTCCATCTGGGCGCCGTCGATCTACGGCAAGACGCTTACGGACCATCCGGAAACCATGCATCTTTATGGCGTTGGCGATCATGGCGGCGGCCCAACGCGCGTCATGCTCGATCATGCCGAGCAGATGATGGCGCCAGGCAGCATCTTCCCTGAAATCAAATTCAGCTTCGCCAGCGAGTTCTTCAGCGATCTCGGGAAGAAACTGCCTTCGATGCAGGTTCCCACCTGGGATGGCGAACTCTACTTCCAATACCATCGCGGCGTCTTCACCACCCAGGCGGAGACCAAACGTCGAATTCGGCGCTCCGAAGAAAATGTGCTGAATGCCGAAAAGCTGGCGTCGATCGCAACTCTGTTTGGCCGCTCTTATCCGCAGGACGAAATGGAGTTGGCCTGGAAACGTCTTCTCTTCGACCACTTCCACGACATCATGCCGGGATCTGGCATTGCGGTGAATTACCTCGACGCCAAACGCAATCTCGAAAATGTAGACCGCGCAGCCAACGAAGTCAGCATGGATTCGTTGAAGGAAATTGCCGCCCATGCCAACACCCAGGGAAACGGCACAGCGGTCATGCTCTTCAATTCTCTTTCCTGGCCGCGCACGGACGTCAGTGAAGTGGAGGCCCAGCTTCCTGAGCCCACGCAGCAGATACAGGTTGTAGATTCGTCCGGCAAGCCGGCTGAGAGTCAACTCGTGTCGCTGGACGCGGCAACCCACCGGGCGAAGTTCCTGCTGTTGTCACACACGCCGTCGCTCGGATACGCAACCTATTTTGTTCGCCCGGCAGCCGCCGGCCCGGCGGTTCATTCGATGCTAAAGGCCTCGCCGGACACTCTCGAAAACGAATTCATCCGCCTGAAGATCGATCCACAAACAGGCTGCATGACCAGTCTCTTCGACAAGAAGAGCGGCGTCGAAACCCTGGCGCCTTCTGAGACGGACACCGGCGGCCCGAAAACTTCTATTTGCGGAAACCTGCTTCAGACCTTCGTCGACAAGCCCAAACAATGGGATGCCTGGAACATTGACGCCGACTTTGAAAAACAGCACTGGGACCTGGATAAAGCCGACGAAGTGAAGCTCGTCGAGAGCGGTCCGCTAAGAGCGGTCATTCGCGTAAAAAATCACTTTCAGAACTCGACCTTCGTGCGGGACATCATGCTATACGCCGGGATTCCCCGCGTTGATGTAAAAATGCAGGCGGAATGGCACGAAAAACATATCCTTCTGAAAGTCGCCTTTCCTCTTAGCGCACACAACGCCCAGGCAACCTATGAGGTGCCATTCGGGTCGGTGCAGCGCCCAACCACCCGCAACACTCCGGCTGAACAGGCGCAATTTGAAGTTCCCGCTCAGCGCTGGGCTGATATTTCAGATGCAACCCACGGTTTCAGCCTGCTGAATGACTGCAAATACGGCTACGATGGAAAAGGAAATGTCTTGCGTCTTTCACTGCTGCGCTCGCCCGAGTATCCCGACCCGCATGCCGATGAAGGCCATCACGAGTTCACCTATTCGCTCTATCCGCACCCGGGCGGTTGGAAAGATGCGCTCACGATCCGGCGTGGATATGAACTGAATTACAAACTGATGGCTCTTCCGGTGGAAAAGCACGCTGGCACGCTGCCTCCGGAACATGCGTTCCTCCAAACCAATGCGGACAATGTAATCGTGTCGTCGATGAAAAAGTCTGAGGACGAGAACGCTTTGATTGTCCGCTTCTATGAGTGGGCCGGAAAGCAGGGCGATGTCAGCCTGCAAATTGCCGCAAAACCTGAATCCGCTTCCGAAACCAACCTGATGGAAAAAACAGAGGGAAGCATCGCGGTAAGCGGGGACACCGTTACGATAAACACGAAGCCGTACGAGATCAAAACCGTCGAGCTGAAATTCGCAGACAAAAAGCAGGCCGCGGCGGCGCAGCCATGAGCGTTTCGCCGCAAGGACCGTTTCTTGGGGTGGACATCGGCGGCACGAAGGTAGCTGTTGGGATAGTTGACCGCGACGGCAGGATCCTTGCGCAAGGTCGCAAGCCGATGGTCACCAATGGCAGCGCGGAGGTTGGCTTAGAAGCGGTCACTGCCGCGATAGATTCCATGATGTCCCAAGGTCCGGTCCAGGGCATCGGTATCTGCGCGCCGGGGCCGCTCGATCCGAAGACAGGCGTAGTCCTCAATCCGCCCAATGTGCCTTGCTGGCGGAATTTCCCTCTCGCCCAAAATATTTCAGCCCGGTACAACGTTGCCGTCAAGGTGGACAATGATGCCAATGCAGCCGCTCTCGCGGAAACGCGCTGGGGGGCTGCCCGCGGCTATCGCTACGTTTTCTACGCCACCATCGGCACCGGCATCGGAAGCGGCATCGTTCTTGATGGCAAGATCTATCACGGCAACACGGGATCAGCGGGCGAAGGCGGCCATGTCAGCATCGACTATCGTGGACCAGTCTGCGCCTGCGGAAAACGCGGATGCATCGAGGTGCTGGCCTCAGGAACGGCGATCGGCGCGCGCGCGCGGGCGAAACTCTCGGCTGAGACGGCCCGCCAGTCGGCCATGCTTGAACTGGCGAAGAATAACCTGAATTCCGTGAACAGTGAGATTGTGGCTCAAGCCTATGCTGTACACGATCCGGCGGCTACCGAAATCCTGGAGGAGACCGTCAATCTGCTGGTAGCGTGGCTGGGAAATATTGTCGATCTGCTCGATCCCGATGTTGTTGTGCTGGGAGGTGGCGCGGCCGCCATGTTCAAGCCGTTCTTCGGTGAAATGAGGGGTCTCCTCCCTACCTGGTGCGTAAATCCGCGCGCCGCGGAAATTCCACTCCTGCTGGCCCACTATGGCGCAGACGCGGGCATTGCCGGTGGCGCAGCGCTGTGCGTCCAATAAAGTGTTTGAGGACCTTGCAATGAGATCGCGGCACTATTTTTTCCGTCTTCTTCTAACCTTTTTCTTCACCTTTTCACTGGACGCTCTGCCAACTCTTGCGCAAGACCTGCCCAGAGCGCCGAATGCGCAAGTCTTCACCCTTACCCCTACTCCGGGACCCTTCACCGAACCCGCAGTCGCGGTAAATCAAACCGATCCCAACCAGATAGTCGCCGTTTTTCAGGACAACGTTCATGCAGCCTATTCGCGCGATGCCGGCCGAACCTGGCAGCTCGCCGAGAATGTGGATCCCAAGAACTACCGAGTCTCCGGCGACGTGTCCGCCGCATTCGACAATCAGGGACACGCCTTCGTCTGCTACATCGCCTTCGACAAACTCGGCACGTTCAACTACTGGGCGCATGGCGCGACCCGCAATGGCATCTTCGTGCGCCGCTCGCTTGACGGTGGCAAGACCTGGGAGGCCGATCCCTTCCCTGTCGCCGAGCAGCCGACCACACCCGGCATTCCGTTCGAAGACAAGCCCATCCTCGTCGCGGACAACTCAAAGAGCAAATATGCCGGCAATCTTTACGTGGGCTGGACCCGCTGGCGCATCGCCGACTCGCAGATTGTTCTCTCCCGTTCCACAGACGACGGTAAGACCTGGTCACAGCCGATTGAGATTGACGCTCATCCCGGCTTGCCCCGGGACGACAATGGCGCTGCCGAAGGATTCGACGGCGCTGTCGGCCCCGACGGCACGCTTTATGCGGTCTGGAGCCAGGACAACCAGATCATGTTCACGACATCGCGCAATGGCGGCAAGACGTTTTCCCGGGCCCGCCCCGCGATTCGTACCGCTCCCATCATGTTCGCGATCGATACCCTCGATCGCGCCAATGGATTCCCCCAGATTGCGATGGATCCGAAGGGCAAGCGGCTATATGTCAGCTGGACCGACTACCGCAACGGCGACATCGACGTATTCGTGGCCACATCAGATGACCGCGGCAAGCATTGGAGTTCTCCGATTCGAGTCAACGACGATCCCGTTCACGATGGCGCCGAACAGTTTTTTCAGTGGATGGCGGTCGATCCGGTCGATGGCTCGGTCAATGTAATCTTCTACGATCGCCGCCAGGACCCAAGGAACAGGAAACAGATTGTGATCCTCGCCCGCTCAACCGATCGCGGACAATCGTTCAAGAACTACGCCTGGACCACCCAGCCATTCGAGGCCGGAGGATACTTCTTCGGAGACTACAGCGGACTTGCGGCTTATGGAGGCCGCGTTTATGGCGCGTGGACGGAACAACCTGCGCTTCCGGCTAAGGAAAAAGAAGAAGGCAAGGGCAAAGAAGAGAAACCGCAACCCGCAGGCACAGTAGTGAAAGTCGGAACGGCGGACTTCACAGGCACGCCGTTAGCGGGCCCTTAGGACGGAGGTCCTACTTAAGAAAATCGCGGCCAAGATCACTGTGGGAAGAAGTAAAGATTCGTAAAACCAGCGCCACGACCGCAACTTGAGGTCCATAATCGCATTCATACCTTCAGGATCACCCGAAACGTTTTAGGAGGAAATATCATGATCAGAAACTGGATGCTTGCACTTACCCTGGCGGGGTTGACCTGCACCGTGCCCGCCGCCATCGCGCAAGACAATGGGGGCAACGCACAGCAGAATCCCCCGGCGGCAGGGACGCCCGAACACGGCCGCGGCCGGATGATGGATCCGGATCGCCGCGCCGAGATGATGACCAAACATCTGAATCTCAGCTCAGACCAGCACGCCAAGGTGCTTGAGATTCTGAAGACCAGCCAATCGCAAATGGAAAGCGTTCGCTCCGACTCGTCGGCTTCGCAGGAGGACCGGCGCTCGAAGATGATGGAGATTCACAAGAGCACCGACGACCAGATCCGCGGCGTTCTCGATGCCAATCAGCAGAAGAAATGGGATGAGATGCAGAGCAAGCGCGGAGAATGGGGGCACCACCAGGGTCAGGCGCCTCCGGATTCCGACCAGCAGAAATAAGCTCGATCTCTTTCGACAGGCTGAGCGCCGGTTCGCCCCACTTTTGTTTTAAGGGGCAATACCGGCGCTTTTATTTTTCTACCCACCTCTCGCGGGATGCTGGGTTATGCCGCCGGCTGTAGCGAAAACGAATTTCCAGTTCTGGTCTTCAGTGCACCTCTCTCAGCACAGAGATATTTCCGGCTGATAATCTAGGGGCATGCTCCTTCACGGCATTTTTCCGCCCGTTACCACGCCCTTCTACTCCGGCGGCGAGGTCTACTACAAGAAACTGGAACACAACGTAGACCGCTACTCGCGTACTCCAGTCGCGGGCATCGTCGTACTGGGATCGACCGGCGAATCGATCATGCTTTCCGATCAGGAGCGGCGCGACGTTCTCAAGGTCGCGCGCGAGGCTGCCGCGCCCAACAAAGTCCTGATCGCCGGAACTGGCGTGGAATCGGCAGTGGAAACGTTGCGCCTGACCGAGCACGCGGCGGTCCTCGGCTACGATGTTGCTCTTGTCCGCACACCGCACTTCTATCGCAAGCAGATGCAGCCCGCGAGCCTGCTCGCTTTTTATCGCACGGTCGCCGACCGCTCTCCGTTGCCGGTGATGATTTACAACGTGCCCGGGTTCACTGCCTATGACATTCCGGCGGAAGTAGTGATCGAACTGGCTGAGCATCGCAACATCATCGGGATCAAGGAATCGAGCGGCGATGTGGAGAAAGTGCGCAAGATGGTAGAGGGCACGCGCCACATTCAACGCGCGGCGGCGGTCACCGAAACCTTCGAAGCGGTGACACCACGCATGCTGGCTGCCGCAAGTTCTGGCAGCAATGGCGGCGGGCAGTTGATAGCGGTTGGCGTATTATCGGGATCATCCGAGACCAAGCCATCTTCTTCGGCAGTGACGATCGTCGCCACGATGAAGACGCGGCAAAAAGAAGCGGGATTCCAGGTATTAGTGGGCGCCGCACAGAAGCTGCATCCCTCGCTGGACGCCGGGGCGGTGGGAGCGATTCTTGCATTCGCATGTCCCGCGCCGACTGCGTGCTACGAGATTTACGCCGCGTGGAAAGAAGGCGACGGCGAGCTTGCCCGGCTCAAGCAGGAGCGCATCTTGCAGGCGGCGATTCGAGTCGGCGGGGAACTTGGCGTTCCTGGGCTGAAGTATGGAATGGACCTCAACGGCTATTATGGCGGAACGGCGCGGCTGCCATTGTTGCCGCTGACCGTGGAAATTAAGAAAGAAATCGAATCGCTATTTGCCGACATTCGCAATTAGAACCGTTATCCGGCATCCCTGCGACGCTTCTGAACACACCCAACAGATCGTCGACCGGTTGCATACCTGTGATGTGCCCCAAAAAGAAAACTGGCGAAGATCGGCCGACTGGCGAATGGAAACATCCGCCGTTCCGACCGGCTTCGGAGCAAATGAAAGTCTGGGCGGCGTCGCTCGCCGCCGAAGCGGAATCCTGGCCGCATGTGAGTGTGCGCTCGTTCTTCGGTTTCTCGGCGCTTTACCGGCAGGAACGGATTTTCGCGGCATTGCCTCGGACCAAGTCGATGTGGACGCCGAATTCGATCGGGTCCAAGATCGAGACTCCGTCGATGCGGGTAAGCAAGCGTCTCGAAGCTGATCCGCGTATTGAAGCGACGCGGATGCGAAAGTCCCGCTGGTTCCGATTCGAGCTTTCCGGCGACAAAGACCTGCACGACGCACTGGACTGGCTGGCCGCGGCCTACGCGTCGGCGCGCAAGCCGGCCAATCGGCGGAAGTGATTCCCTTCACCCGCCAATTTCTCTGGCGACCGTCAGAGGGACAGGCGTATAATGGATTCGAACGAACGTTCGAAACAATGGCAAATGCCTCCATTTCAATGCGTGGGCGGCGGCGCAGTTACGGGGTCCGGCCGGCGCTCGTGAGTCGTTATGACCGGCGACTTTCGGAGATCCTTGGCCATGCCGCGGAGGTCTTCTGCAAGAAGGGATACGAGGGCGCTTCAATGCGCGACTTGTCCCGTCAAACCGGCATGTCTCTGGCCGGACTTTATTACTATTTCGAGTCCAAAGAGCGCCTGCTTTATCTCATCCAGAAACACACGTTCACGACAGTGGTCGGGAGCCTCAAAGCCCGATTGGAAGGCGTGACGGAGCCAGAAGAGCGCGTCCGTGTTTTCATTCTGAATCATCTGGAATATTTTCTGGCGAACCAGGCCGCCATGAAAGTGCTTTCGCATGAAGCGGAAGTTCTCAAGAATGGCCTGGGCTCTGAGATCGCGGCAATCAAGCGCGAGTACTACCGGATTTGCATGAGATTGCTCGATGACCTGAAAAGCCAGCGCGGGCTGCAATTTACCAGCCGGATCGCCGTGCTGAGCCTCTTTGGGATGATGAACTGGATTTATACGTGGCACAATCCTCGCGTGGATGCCGATGCATCTTCTATTGCGCTGGAGATGGGCGATCTCTTTATGCGCGGCCTTTCGGCGAACGGAACAAATCGCAGGGAACGATGAGCGACGAAGATATCGAATTGTTACCGACTTTTGAGAAGGAGTTATGCCATGGCAACGACGATGCAGCCCACAACCGAAACTGCAAAACAACTTGTGAACTACCGGAACGATGGCGGCGTTGGCATTATCGAGATGTGCGATCCGCCCGCCAATACCTACACCTATGAGATGAACCGCCAACTGGACGATGCCATCCTGAAGGCGCGCATGGACAACGAGGTCTACGTGATCGTTCTAACCGGCGCGGGAGAGAAGTTTTTCTCGGCCGGAGCGAACATCAAGATGCTGTCGAGCGTGGATCCGACCTTCAAGTATTACTTCTGTCTCCATGCCAACGAAATGCTGCTTCGCCTGGAACACACGCCGAAGCTGGTGATCGCCGCGATCAACGGCCATTGCGTCGGCGGAGGGTTGGAGATCGCGATGGCTGCCGACATTCGAATCGCGCGCAAAGACGCGGGAAAGATCGG
Organism: Candidatus Sulfotelmatobacter sp.; assembly: GCA_036490405.1. Lineage (GTDB taxonomy): Bacteria > Acidobacteriota > Terriglobia > Terriglobales > Acidobacteriaceae > Sulfotelmatobacter. The sequence goes on from DASXDY010000030.1 coordinate 241,842, forward strand.
CTTGCCGGAGGTGAATCTTGGCGTGCTTCCCGGTACCGGCGGAACCCAGCGGCTTTCACGTTTGGTCGGCAAGAGCAAGGCCATCGAACTGATGGTGATCGGCAACACGTTCTCCTTTGAAGAAGCGCAGGAACTCGGCATCGTCAACGATGTCTTCGAGCGCGATGGCTTCATGGAAAACATCATGGAATATGCCCGGCAGTTCTGCCCTCCGAACAAGGCTGCGAAGGCCGTTGGACGCATCAAGCGCGCGGTCCAGACCGGCTGGGAAATCCCCATGGAATCCGCATTGGCAGTGGAACGCGAGAATCAGCAACTGCTCTTCCAGAGTGAGGATGCGAAGGAAGGCCTGGCCGCTTACGTTGAGAAGCGCCCGGCCACGTTCAAGGCGAAATAGAATTCATGCGCGGACAGTCGCCACGGCTGTTCCCAATGACCTCATTGGTTTCGAGGAACCAGAATGCTGGCAGCAAGCAAGGCAAAACTCGCACCGGGTGGTCTTCTCATCGATGGCCAATGGGTCGGTGGCTCACGTCAGTTCGACACCATCAATCCCGCTACCGGGGACGTGTTGACACAGATTGCGGAAGCCTCGGCGGCCGATGTTGATCGCGCCGTGCTGGCGGCCCGTCGTGCGTTCGAAGACCGAGGCGGCGCGTGGCGCAAGCTTTCGGCCAGCGAGCGCGGCCGCCTGATCTGGAAGCTCGCCGATCTCGTCGAAACCAATATTGACGAGTTGGCCGAACTGGAAACTCTCGACAACGGCAAGCCGATCTTCGAGTCGCGTTACGTCGACATGCCCATGGTGATCGACGTCCTGCGCTACTACGCAGGGCTGGCGACGAAAATCCACGGAGAGACTGTAAACACATTCGAGGCGGCTTTCACCTATACGTTGCGCGAGCCGGTCGGAGTAGTCGGTCTGATCGTTCCGTGGAATTTTCCGCTGTTGCTGGCATCGTGGAAGATCGGCCCGGCCTTGGCATGCGGAAACACGGTCATCCTCAAGCCTGCCGAGCAAACTCCCCTGACTACGCTGAAATTCGGGGGACTCGTCATCGAAGCCGGATTTCCGGCCGGCGTCGTCAACATTCTTACCGGCGGGCCGGAGACGGGGAAGGCCATCGTTGCACATCCAGGCATCGACAAGATCGCCTTCACTGGATCTACTGCCGTCGGCAAAGAGATCATGCGCGGCGCAGCCGACACGCTCAAGCGGGTGACGCTCGAACTCGGCGGTAAGTCTCCCAATATTGTGTTCGCCGATGCTGATATCGATAGTGCAGTCAAAGGCGCCATCAATGGGATCTTTTACGGCAAAGGCGAGGTCTGTAATGCCGGATCGCGCCTGTTTCTCGAAAGCAAGCTGAAAGACGAATTCACAGAAAAACTGGTCGCACGGGCATCGAAGATGCGCCCGGCTGATCCGCTCGATCCAAAGACACGCATGGGGGCGATCGTCAGTCAGCAGCAGATGCAGAACGTGCTCGGCTTCATCGAGGCGGGCAGGAAAGATGGCGCGAAGTTGGTTGCCGGTGGGAATCGCGTCTTCGTCAATGGAAGCGAGGGCTTCTTCATCGAGCCAACGATCTTCGGCGAGGTGAAGAACGACATGAAGATTGCCAGAGAAGAAATCTTCGGGCCGGTGCTTTCTGTGCTGACCTTCGACGACATCGATGAAGTTATCGAGCAAGCCAACAACAATCCCTACGGCCTGGCAGCGGCCGTGTGGACACGCGATTTGAAGAAAGCACACACCGTCTCCCGCAGGTTGAAGGCGGGAACGGTCTGGATCAACACTTATGGCTTGATGGACGCATCGCTTCCATTCGGCGGCTACAAGAGTTCAGGCTTCGGACGCGAACTGGGAGCGCACGCCATCGAGCACTACACCGAACTGAAGACCGTTTGGTTGAACATGGGATGAAAAACATGATCACCCAAGAGACAAAGAAGCGCTGCGAATTCCTCTGTGCCTCTCTCTGTGTCCTCTGTGGTGAATGAGGTTGCTTATGCCCGGTAAAGTCGCAAAAATCGGAACCTTCAGCGAGTGGATTGGCCTTTTCAACGACTGGCGCAAAGACATCGGCGTCAACACCAGCGAGATTGAGGGGTTCCACTTCGATACGCTCTATGGCGCGATTGACACGGAAGACATCGAGTTCGGCCACTACAAGGGCCGCCGCAAGTGGGAGAACCTGCGCCAGATGCCCACGCAGCAGATGCGCGACGCCCTGATGAACATGATCGTCTATCAGGGCGATACGGAGTTCGCCAGCGTCGAGCAGCAGCGCAATCTTCTGGACAATGCCCCAACCGATTGGGACCGCCGTGCCATCACGCGCGTCATGATCGAAGAAATGCGGCACGGTTGGCAGATGTGCGCGTTGCTGGTCGATCACTTCGGCTATTCCGGAAAAGTCGAAGCCCAGAAAATGCTGGAGCGCCGGGCCTTCGAAAACAAGCGATTGCTTGGGGCGTTCAATGTTGACGTCGACAACTGGATGGACTTTTTCACCTACACCGACTTCGTCGACCGTGACGGCAAGTTTCAGTTGCAGATGCTGAAGTATTCCGCCTTCGCTCCCCTTGGCCGGTCTATGTCGTACATGCTGCGCGAAGAAGCGTTTCACATGGGCACCGGGAACGACGGCATCCGCCGCGTGGTCGAGGCCGGTGTTCTCCCAGCATGGCTGATTCAGAAATATCTCAACAAGTGGATCTCCAGCTCCTACGACCTGTTCGGTACAGACCACTCCTCGTCCGCCCACTGGGCCTACGTTTGGGGCATCAAAGGCCGCTACGACGAACCGAAGAACGAGCAGGCGGCCGATCTAGACGATCTCAACGATTACAACCGTAATCTTTACCGCGATGAAGTGGCCGGACTCATCGAGCGTTTCAATCATGCGCTCAAGACGGGCGAACCGAAGCTGTACGCACCCGACATCCGGTTCAATCGATTCATCGGACGCTACGCCAACCAGAAGTTCCACGCGCAGACGGGCGAACCGATCGAGGACAAGTACTACGAAGAGCATCTAAAGGAATATCTACCGGGCGCGGCTGACCGGAAGCTCCTGCTCGACATCATCGAGACCGAAAAGAAATGGATCGCCGAAAAAACCGGTGCTCGCGATCCGTTGGCTTCGATCGGCGAAGTGCGTAAATCAGCGATCAACCTGTAGAGCGAATCTGACCGCAGAGGCACCGAGACACGGAGAAGACTTTGGCAGGTTCGACCACGAAAGAGCGGCTTTCCGTCGCCATCGATCCGCCGATCGCTCGCATCACCCTCGACCATCCTCCGCTAAACGTCATCGATATCCCGATGATGGACGACTTTTCGGCAGCCTTGGTGGAAATCGAAGAGCAGGCGCACGTTTCCACTATCATCATTTGCGGAACCGGCAAAAGTTTCTCCGCCGGCGTTGATGTGGCGGCGCACACTCCCGACAAAGTGGAGCAGATGCTCACGAAGTTCCATGGGCTTATCCGCAGTCTGGTTGCGTCAAAGAAAGTCACAGTGGCCGCCGTCCATGGGACTTGCCTGGGTGGCGGTGCAGAGCTAGCCATGGTCTGCGATCTGGTATTCACCACCGAAGATGCGCTATGGAGTTTTCCCGAAATCAAGCTGGGTTGCTACCCGCCAGTGGCCTGCGCCGTATTGGCGGCGTTGATTGGTCACAAACGCGCTATCGATCTGATTCTGACCGGCCGCTCGATCAGCGGCGGCGAAGCCGCCCAATTCGGCCTGGCCACCCAAGCGGTCCCGCAAGCGCGGCTGGATTCATCGGTAGAAGACTGTCTGAAGCGTTTGCTGGCACTCAGCCCCGCTGCGCTTAGAGTCGCGAAGCAGGCCTTCTACGGCTGGGACGCCGCCCACTTCGACAAAGGCCTGGCGCGAGCCGAGAAACTTTACCTTGAAGAACTGATAAAGACCATCGATGCGCAAGAGGGCATCCGCGCATTTATGGAAAAGCGAACTCCAAAGTGGCTTGGAAAGTAGAGGGACGCAAGATGAACTACGAAATCAGCGTTGAAGATGTGAAATCCAAGCTTGATCGAAAAGAAGCGTTCACTTTGCTCGACGTTCGCGAGCCCTGGGAGTTTCAGGCTGCCCATATTGATGGAGTGAAGCTGATACCTATGGGCGACGTTCCCTCCCGCGCACATCAGGAACTTGACCCAGAGGACCACATCATCGTCCTCTGCCATCATGGCGTGCGTTCGATGAATGTTACGGCGTGGCTGCGCCAGCAGGGATTTGAAAAAGCGCAATCCATGCGCGGCGGCATCGACGCGTGGTCGCGCGCAGTGGACAGCAAAATCCCGCTATACTAGCTCCGCATCGAAAAACAGGTTCCTCGCTTTGCTCGGAATGCCAATCCGAGAGTAATCGGAGTTAGGTAATCTCGCATGATCACCGACTGCCACATCCACATCCAGCCGATGGAAATGTTCAAGCCCCACGCACTGGAACTGGTGAAGAAGAAGCGCGCCAACTTCGACCAGATCGAAGAATTCTGCCGCTCTCCGAAAGCGTTCCTGAAATTCATGGATGCGAGCGGCATCGACCGCGCCATGCTGATCAACTACGTCGCGCCGGACGTCATCGGTTTTACCAGCGGTGTGAACCAATTCGTGGCCGACTACGTCAAGGAAGATCGCAAGCGGTTGCTTTCCTGCGGCAGCGTGCATCCGCGCCAGACGACGAACGTGATGGCCGACGTCGAGCAGATCCTCCGGCTCGGCATTCAGATGATCAAGATTCATCCGCCGCACCAGTTACTGTTTCCGAATGAATATCTGACCGGGGCCAAGGAACTGGAAATCATCTACCGGGCCGCCGAAGCCAATGGCGTGCCGGTCATGTTCCACACCGGCACTTCAATTTTCCCGGGAGCGCGCAACAAATATGGCGACCCGATCTATGTGGACGATGTCGCCGTGGACTTTCCCAAGATGAAAATTCTGCTGGCGCACGGCGGCCGGCCGCTCTGGATGCAGACTGCGTTTTTCCTCGTCCGCCGTCATCCCAACGTCTATTTGGACATTAGCGGTATTCCACCGAAGACGTTGCTGAAATATTTTCCTCGCCTCGAGGAGATCGCTGAGAAAACGCTTTTCGGCACGGATTGGCCGGGGCCCGGGGTTCCTGATATCAAAAAGAACCTGGATGATTTCCGCGCTCTGCCGCTATCGGAAGCAGTGCAACAGCAGATTCTGAGCAAGACCGCGCTTACGATGTGGCCGGCTTAGAAAGTCCGGCAGCGAGTCTTAAGCCCAAGGGCATAGCCTGTTACCGCCCTCACTCCTGAACGCATTGGGCTCAAGCCGTCAGCGCCAGACGAGTCTGACAAACACCACGGCGGCCACCACCACTGCGCCGATGGCATAACCGATGAGTCGGGCTTTGTTGCTGAATTTTTGCTCGATCATGCTGCAAGTATCGCATGTCACCCTTGGGCAATGCGAGTGGCCCGGATTTGAGGTAGTGGCTCCGTGTTGAGACTCAGCCGCTATTTGAGCCACTACCCAATCGGCTGCCGCCTTGGAAAGTTAGCTCGATTTCAGGTATAAGAAAAGGTTGCACTTGTCGCGTCCCTCCTCACGCGGCCCACATCCAACACAAGTGAGAAACGAATGTCGAGTATGACCACAAGCCAGCCCCCGAAAGGACTTGAGGGGATTGTCGCCACCACATCCAAGATCTGCTTTATCGATGGCGACCGGGGCATCCTCGCCTATCGCGGCATCGACATTCATGAACTTGCAGACCACTCGAATTTTGAGGAGACCTGCTACCTGCTTTGGTTTGGAAAGTTGCCGACCGCGGCTGAGCTGAATGGCTTGCGCGAACGCATGGCGTCCGAGCGCAGGCTCGACCCCTCGATCATCGAGATGTTGCGCAAGGCGCCGCGTGAAGCGCTCCCCATGGACGTTTTACGCACGGTCGTCTCCGCGCTGTCGTTCTACGATCCCGACGCTACTAAAAACGATCACGAAGCCAATGTCGCAAAGGCGATCCGCCTGACCTCGCAGATTGCCATGCTGGTCGCGGCCTACGATAGGATCCGCAAGGGACAGCCCGTGGTTGAGCCCGACCGCTCTCTTTCGCACGCGGCGAATTTCCTGTGGCAGCTTACGGGCAAGAAGCCTTCTGCGACAGCGGAACGGGCGCTCGATATCGCGCTGATCCTTCACGCTGATCATGAGCTGAACGCCTCTACTTTTGCCGCACGCGTAACCGCCGCGACTCTTTCTGACATGCACTCGGCCATTACGTCGGCCATCGGCGCCCTTAAAGGCCCGCTGCATGGCGGAGCGAACGAAGCCGTTTTTCGAATTCTTGACACCATCGATCACCAGGGCGGCGATCCGGTCGAATATGTCCGGGGGATGTTGGCGCAGAAGAAAAAAGTTCCTGGCTTCGGCCACCGTGTCTATCACACCGAAGATCCACGGGCGACGCACCTGCGCGCCATGTCGAAGGACCTCTGCGAGTCTGCCGGGCAGGCGAAGTGGTACGAGATGTCGAGCAGGATCGAAGCCTTTGTGAAGGCGGAAAAGAAGCTGAACGCCAATGTCGATTTTTACTCGGCTTCGACGTATCACATTCTCGGAATCGCAATGGACTTGTTCACGCCAGTCTTCGCCGTCTCCCGCATCAGCGGATGGGCCGCTCACGTCATCGAACAGCTCGACGACAACCGGCTGATCCGTCCCCGCGCCGATTATGTCGGGCCGCAATATCCGAATCCTTACATTCCTATCGACAAGCGCGCGTAGAGCCGTTGCCTGCAACGTCTCTAATGCGCGCCGGAGTATCCGCCGCCCCGGCAAGACCTGGCAAGCTACGCCTCTACGAATAATCCCGTAAAATAGAAGAGATTCGTATGCGCCGGATTTACCTCGACAATAACGCCACAACCCCGCTTCTGCCGGAGGTGTTCGAGGCCATGCGCCCGTACTTTGGGGAGGAGTTTGGCAACGCCTCGTCTATCCATAGTTACGGGCAGGAGACACGGGCTGCGGTCGAAGACGCGCGGGAGTCAGTGGCGGAGTTACTTGGGGCCAAAGCGTCAGAGATCGTTTTCACCAGCGGTGGAACCGAAGGCGATAATCTTGCAATCGCGGGATTAGTGGAAGCGGGCGATCATGTGATCACATCGAGCATCGAGCATCATGCGGTGCTCCACGCGGCGAAGCATCTGGAAGAGATCGGCTGCGAAGTCACTTTCTTGCCCGTTGATGGGCGAGGAATTGTCGATCCCGATGACGTCAAGCGGGCGCTTCGGCCGAAGACGAATCTGATTTCGATCATGGTGGCGAACAATGAAACCGGAGTCCTGCAGCCTGTGGAAGAAATCGCCAAGATCGCCGGGGAAGCAGGGATTCATTTTCATACCGACGCGGTCCAGGCGGTCGGCAAGATTCCAATCGACGTGAAGCGAATCGGATGTCACGCGCTGACTATTTCCGGCCACAAGTTTCACGCACCGCAGGGAGTTGGCGTGCTCTACTTGAAGAAGGGTACCAGGGTAAAGCCGCTGTTTTATGGCGGTCGCCATGAGCGATCACGCCGAGCCGGAACCGAGAACGTCGCGGGAATCGTCGGACTTGGGAAGGCCGCGGAGATCGCGAAGTCAGGAGTTGAAAGTGGCGCCGACAAGAAGATTGCAGCGCTGCGGGATAAATTAGAGCACGGAGTATTGAACCAGGTCGAGGACGCGACCGTGAACGGCGACGGTGCACCCCGGGTGCCGAACACAACTAACATTCGCTTCGACCATATTGAGGGCGAGTCCCTGGTGATTGCGCTCGACCTGAAGGGACTAGCTGTCTCGACCGGTGCGGCGTGCTCGTCCGGCGCTATCGAGCCATCGCACGTGCTTCTTGCCATGGGACTGCCCGCGTCTCAGGCGCGGTCAAGCATCCGCTTCAGCCTCGGCAAGCAGACGACGGAGGAAGAGATTGATTTCGCTCTCGCACTTGTGCCGGAGACGGTGGCGCGCCTGCGGGAGTTGAGTCCAACCTACAGCCTGACAGCCTCGAAGTGACTAACCGCGATCAGAATCGTACATTTGATGAGGCCGTTCGTCGTCTCGAAGCAATTTTGCATAGGCCGTTAGATCGCGACGATCGGCGACGCCTTCCCCAGGAGATTACGCGACAGCACGTTGAATCAATTGACGAGATAGTAAACTGGGGTCTGGCCTTATTTCCAAGATGAACATGAAACTAAAGAACGAAGTCGAGCAATTGCTTCGACCCTTGGTCGGGCAAAGGGCATGGGGCGCGAAAGTGGGATGGGGGAGTTTTGTCACCATCGAGTTCGGATCCAGGCACTTACAGCGCCATCACTATCAAGGGGATTGGCATCTTTGGCTCTATCAGTGCGACTGGAGCTTGAGTTCGGAGACTCACGAACTGGTCAACTCGGAGAAGAAAAAGAAGCTGATGCAGTTGGCAATCGATAATCTCAACGATGCCGAATTGGTAGACGTATCGTTCGATCCACAGCAGATGGCGACGGAATTCCTGTTTGCTGGCAATCTTCGTTTGTGCTGCAAACCCTACTCAGACGCCGATCCGAAAGAGGAGTGCTGGATACTGTTCATGCCAGACAAGCAGGTCGCAAGTCTAGTAGCACACGGGCTGACTTATGAGCGTGCGGCCGATATGAGAGAGAGGACGCTGGCTCCGCGATAGTCATGAGCCATCGCAGCACCATCGCCGTAGCCATGTCGGGCGGTGTGGATTCTTCCACCGTCGCGGCGATGCTCCGCGCGGAGGGCCACGAACTTGTCGGACTGACCATGCAACTCTGGAATCAGCGCCGCCTGGCGGGCCGCGAAGGCATGCCGGAGCAGGTGACCGGACGCTGTTGCTCACTCGACGACGTCTATGACGCCCGCCGCGTGGCCAGGCAGATCGGCATTCCGTACTACGTGGTCAATCATGAAGACCGCTTCGAGCGCGAAGTTGTGCGCCCTTTTGTCCAGGAATATCTCTCTGGGCGCACACCCATCCCGTGCAGCCTTTGCAACAATCATCTGAAATTCGATCAGCTTCTGATCGTTGCTCGTCAGATCGGCGCCGAGCGCGTCGCGACCGGACATTATGCTCGCGTTGCATATGACGAGGCGCGAGAACGCTGGCTGCTTAGGCGTCCCACCGATCGCAGCAAAGACCAGACGTATTTCCTCTTCGGCCTTACGCAAGAGCAGCTCAGCCGCACGCTGTTTCCGCTGGGCGATATGACCAAGCCGCAGGTCCGCGAGCTTGCTCACACGCATGGCCTGGCCATTGCCGAAAAGCCTGACTCGCAGGAAATTTGCTTCGTTCCAGGCGGCGACTACAAGCGCTTCATTGACGCCTATCTCGCCGAGCAGGGCGAAAGCCTGCCCGACACGGCCGGAGAGCTAGTCACCACGAGTGGCGAAGCAATCGGAGTGCATAGCGGCATTCACAACTTTACCGTCGGCCAGCGCAAAGGGCTCGGCGTGGCCACCGGTTCGCCGCTTTACGTAATCCAGATTAACGGTGCCGACAAGCAGGTTGTGGTCGGTGGCGATGAGCATCTGTACTCGCGGACGCTGCGCGTGAAGCGCATAAACCTGATTTCAGTGAATGATTTGCAGGGACCGGTACGCGTGACGGTAAAGATTCGGCATCGCCATGAGCCGGCGCCGGCGGTGATCGAGCAAGTTGCCGGCGATGAGATTCAGGCGACCTTTGACGATCCGCAACGCGCCATCACTCCCGGCCAGGCGGCGGTTTTTTACGATGGAGATATTGTCGTAGGCGGCGGCTGGATCGCTTAAAAACTGCGCTGGTGATACTTACTCTTCTTCTGGCTCGTCTTAAACATCTTGTTGGCCGCTTTCCTTTGGGCCTTGGCGTATTTCCTGGCGGCCTTCTGCTGCTTCTTCTCTGCCTTCCGGGAATCCCGACTCTGCGCATAGGCCGAGTTTGTGCCGGCTTGGGCGGTCGCGCTCAAGAGAATGCTGGGAATTATGAGTAACAGAAAAAGGGCAAGACGTTTCATCATCAGACCTCTGGTCTGCTTAGAGTCTACCCCAACTCCCACGCACACGGCTCTTTCCGGAGGTTACTATCGCCTCGTTTCGATGGGCTCGCGGCTCTTGATGATGTTGCAAACGTGAGAGATTCGGCTGACTATTCCTTAGGTAGTGCTTCCAATAGTGGTAAGCGAGACGTTGCAGCCGGCGCTTTTACGGAGAGAATCCAGAAACGGCGTTCCGGCCTGCTTCAGTCGTTCTTCCAGCCGAGCGGTGCAGTCGCAATCGCCGCAGGCCCAAGGCTCGCTCCCATTCTCGTCCCGGCATTGGCGACGGTCGTGCGCGTCCTGCACGCGAGTGAGATCGAAAAACTCTTCCCAGTATGGGCGCTCTTCCTGAAGCGGCGTCGGGCAATAGCAGACTTCTATCCAGCGCGCGGTGCCGTCGGCGCAAAGGCGGCCATCTTCCAGGTTACGGAGGTATTCCCCTTCGGCCACCGAACCCCGCCCGAGGATCCCATCGTCGACGGCGTGGAGAAGATCGGCCTGGCGGCCCGCTTTGATTCGTGCTCTTACGAGATAGCGCATTTCTTTAATCGCTCGGTGGCTTCTTGAGGACGAATGTGTACGTCCCGAGACGAACCTACTTGATTCCCGCTTGTGCGAGCATCTGCGTGAACTGCTCGCGTGTCCTCATATTGATCGCGGTCGCTGCCAGGTTCCCGTCGCGATCAAAGACCAAGCTTCTGGGCACGCCGTCGATGTGGTAAAGCGCGCGGATTTTTCCGCCGGGATCGAGCAGCACGGGATACGAAATCCCGAGTTGCTCTATGAATGGCTGTACTTTTGCTTCTGGTTCGTCGGAGATCGAGAGTACGATCACACCCCGCGCGCTGTTCTGATCGAAAACATTTTGCAAATCGGACATTTCCCGCCGGCACGGCGCGCATGAGGTTGCCCAGAAGTTCAGCAGAACGACCTTGCCGCGCAATTCCTGCATGTGCCACTCTTCGCCTTCGGTGTCAATACGCTTGAAGTCGGCGTTTTTGCGGTCTTCGTCGATTGCTGCCAGCCTCGCTACAGCGTCCTCATACTGGGGGTCGCTCGACTCTGCCTTCATGTGTTCGTAACGGACAAGCTGCGCCAGTTCGGTGTAGTGGTGGTTCGGGCCGCCTTGTCGTCTGGCCGGAGGCTGTTCTCGCAGCGCCAGCGCCAGCGTGGTGGTGACTTCCTGCAAAGTATCACGCCCGAAATCGCCTTCTGTCGCCATGTGGGTAAGGCCTCCGGCGAGGCCCAGCTTATGTGGAGTCGGAGGCAGTTGGCGAATTCGCAAAGCGAGGTCCCTTGTGACTCGGATGCGTGTCGCGTCGTCGAGCTTTCGCAGCCCTTCGAATTGGTCCGCAATCGGCTTTTCCTGGGCGCTCCAGATGATTTCCTTCGTCTGAGCGGGCGCGATGAGGGTAATCAGAAGAAATGCGCCGGTGACTATCGCGGCTGGAAGATGGCGAGCCAAGGAACTCCGTAGAATCTTCTGAACCTGGAATAAATGGAAGTCAAAGGCCATCCACTACTCAGATGAACATCTCGTCCTGTGGGACTGGCCGGCGTTCCTCGCGGCCGCCGCCGTTGCGGCGATGACGTCCGGCGAAAAGGAATTCGAGGCCCACGGTGATTCCTTGCATCAGGCCGGAAATCTGGCGAACCGGAGACACCACGGTCTTCTGCACGATTTCCGATGTTTGCTCTACGCGGTCCAGGGTACGGCTGAATAATTCGTCAGCCCTGATGACCTGAAGACGCGTGCGGTCGACTACGTCATTGACCGTGGCATCCACCCGCTGAATCTGGGAGCGCACCAGGGTGGATGTGTTTTCAATATTGTCGATAATGACGCTCAACTTGGGGCGAATCTCGGTCATGATTTCCTGCGCCTGCTCGACCGAGGGCATAAGCTTTGTTTTGACTTCCGCCGCCAGCGCTTCCATGCGCTCGCTACTCTTGCGCATGGCAATGTACATCGCCAGCAGGACGCCCGCCTGCAATAGCACGGCGACGCCCGTCAAAAAGACAAACACTGTCAGCTTGCTATCCATAGCGGTCCTCCGGCAAACTCCGCAAAGCGGAAAGAAAGCCGGCGCAAACTACTGCTTACTTTGTGGTACCGGTTTCAGTGGTGGCCTCATGGTAGGCCTGCCTGCCCGCTTCATAGGCGGCGCGGAACTGCTCTTTCTGCGTGCTCACAACGTCACGTCCTTTGTCGGCCCACTGTGAAGCCTGGTCCTTTACCTGATCTGAGACTTCGCGCGCGCGGGAGCGTACATATTCCCGGCCTTCTTCGGCGCGTGCCCGCAGGGCTTCCCGGGTTTCGCTGCCCGAACGTGGCGCATACAACACACCTGCCAGTGCTCCCAGGCCAAGTCCTGCCAGGAACCATACAAAACTATTGCCGTCACGATCCGACATAACCAACGCCTCCTGAGAACTATCTCTTGGATGTTACATCCTCTGTTGGGCAAATACAATTACGGGAGAATCTGTAATCGAGGGCAGGAAAACTCTTGGTTGCAGGTTTGGAACCGGGCATCTTAGCCCTAAAAAAACGAAGGCGGACGACAGGTCCGCCTCGCCGTTCGATTCGCGGGTCGCGCTATTTCTGTGGGGCGGGAGCTGCCGGCGCAGGTGCAGCCGGTTGAGTCTTGACAGGCTGGGATTTTACCCCCTGCAACACGGAACCTGGTCCGCTGCGCTTGCTGGCATACACCGAAAGGGCAATCGAAGTGATCATGAATGCCACCGCCGACCAGGTCGTGACCTTGGAAAGAGCGCTGGCCGCACCCCGCGGGCCAAAAGCGGTCTGGCTGCCTTGCCCCCCGAAAGCGGCGGAGATGTCGCCGCTCGTCCCGCTCTGCAGCAGAACCACGATGATGATGAACAAACAGACGAGTATGTGTACGGTAGTGACCAAATAAATCATTAATTTTTCCCTGAAAGCGCTGCGCTTCGGCCATGCCGTAACTGGCCGTTTTCTAATCACAAATCTATGGTGCGGAAGGGGGGATTTGAACCCCCACGCCTTTCGGCGCCACCCCCTCAAGATGGTGTGTCTGCCAGTTCCACCACTTCCGCACGTCAGAAACTATCTTGTTTTCAATCGATTGTAGTCGCGCTTCAGGGCCGACGCGAGTTCTTGGCTGAACTCAGCGGTGCACGACCCATGCGCAGCCGAAGATAATCTTATCACGCCCGTTGCCCGGTCGCCGCTTTCGCACAAGAGCACTCGCTATATACGGCCGGTTTCCTTCGCAGAAAGCCGATCTGTTTCTTCCTGCACGATATGGAATGCGGTGTTGGCGGCCGGAAGACCAGCGTAGATGGCGGTCTGCAGCAGTGTTTCCTGGATGTCGCAGGCTTCCAGTTCCCCTCTCAAGGCAGTGCTTACGTGCATGCGGAACTCTTCCCAGCGGCCCAGGGCCGCCATCATTGCCAGAACAAGAAGCCGCCGTGTACGTAGATCCAGACCCGGACGCGTCCAAATCGTTCCCCACGCATATTGCGTAATCAACTGCTGAAAGTCCGCCGTCAACCAGGTTGTGCCGCGGGTGGCGCGGTCGACATGCTCGTTTCCGAGAACTTCGCGGCGCACAGCAAATCCGGCCTGCATGAGTTCCGCGAACGTCGAGGGCGCAGGGAGCAGAAACGAGCACATCGCCGCAAGAAATTCCCTGGGACGCTCGATGTTGGAAAGATGCCCGGCCGGTAACTCTACCAGCCTTGCACCGGAGACCTCCCGGACCAGGATTTCGCCGTTTCCCGACAGCGGCGTGGAAACATCCTTGTTGCCCACGATCACCAGTGTTGGGGTCTTGATGGGGGAGAGCTGGCCGGTAAAGTCGAAATCTCGAAGCGCAGCACAGCAACCGATGTACCCCCCGGCGTTCGTTCCGGTCAGGACAGATCGGATGCTGGCAACATGGGGCCCGGATCGATGGCGAAACTCGGGCGCGAAGAATCTTTCGATCGCCAGGTCTGCGATCGCCGCCATTCCGCCCGCTCGCACCGCTTCGATCCGCTTGTTCCAGAGTTCGAGCGAACCGATGCGCGGAGATGTGTTCGCGAGAATCAGCCCCGTCAGCCGTTCCGCTGCGTGACAGGCAATCCATTGGCCGATCGTCCCGCCCAGCGACAGGCCGCAGAATGCGAACTTCTCGATTTTCAACGCCTCGACGAGTGCCAGCACATCCTCGCCGAGTTGTTCAATGGTGTAATCGCCGGCAGGAACGTCCGACGCACCATGGCCGCGCGTGTCGTAACGCAACACTCGGAAATAGCGAAGCAGGTCGGGGACCTGAAGGTCCCACATCGAATGGTCGGTACCAATCGAGTGGGAGAGAATGAGGACCGGCAAATCTTCACGCCCTTCGAGGCGGTAGAACAATCGGGTCCGGTTTGTGGCGAGAAAAGGCATCGTCAGTCTTCAGTCTTTGGAAGAATCCGGCAAAGTCGCCAACAGACGCTGGCGGAAAACCTCGGCGGAGCCCAAATACTCTTGCGCGTCGAAGAGCCTCTTCAAGGCCGTTGGGTCGACCTGCCTGGCGACCTCCGGGCTCGCGGCGAGCACCTCTGCCAGTGGCCGCTGCTCGGCCATGGCATGGCGCGTAGCATCTTCGAGAAGATGGTGAGCGCGCTCGCGGCCAATTTTCCCGGCGAGATAGAAAACCGCTTTTTCGGCAAGGATTGTGCCTTGGGTTGCATCGATGTTCGTGCGCATGCGACCGGGGTCGATCGTCATTCCTTCTGCGATCTCCGCAACCGAAGATGCCGCCACGCCGGTAGCCTGCATAATCGCGGCAATCGTCGCCCATTCGGATTGAATTCCGCCGACACCTCGCTCATGCTCCTGGGACATCGAGGAAACATAAGAAGCGAGCAGACCGGGGACTCGGTTCGCCGCCGCCAGGCACACCGCGCAGCCGATGGGATTGCGCTTGTGGGGCATAGTGGAGGAGCCGCCGCGGCCCGGAGCCTTCGGCTCCGCCGCTTCGCCGATCTCACCCTGCATGAGCAAGCTGATGTCGCGAGCAATTTTGCCGATCGAGCCGGTCACCACCGCGCAGGCGCACAGCAGATTCGCGAGGCGGTCACGCTGCGTGTGCCACGGTGCGTCCGGGCAGGTCAGTCCAAGATCGGAGGCGAGCGCTTGCGCCACCGCGAGTCCTTGATCTGCGAGCGCGGCCAGGGTGCCCACGGCACCGCCAAGTTGCAGCAGCAGGGCATCCCTGAATGCGCGGTTGAGATTGTGCCGGCCGCGCCGAATTGCGGCACACCAGCCTGCGGCTTTCAGACCGAATGTGATCGGAGGTGCGGGCTGTAATAGGGTACGGGCAAGCGTGACGGTATTTTTGTGCTTCTCGGAAAGCGCCTGCAACCCGCGCTCTGCCCGCGACAGATCATCCTCGATCAAAGCCTGCGCCCGCTTCAGCAAGAGGACCATCGCCGTGTCTGAAACGTCCTGGCTGGTTGCGCCCCAGTGTACGAAGTTCCCCGCCTCTTCGTTCTGGGCCCGCACAAGTGAGGTGAGGGCTCTAACGAATGGAATCGTCGGCGTTCCGGCGCGCAGTGAGGCGCGTGAAAGGGCGGGGAGATCGAACTCTTCCGCCTTCGCGGCTTTCGCGATGGCTTCCGCCGCGGTTGAAGGGATGATTCCTATGCGCGCCTCAGCCCGGGCTAGCGCGATCTCGAAGTCGAGCATCGCTTGCAGCACCGACCGGTCGGAGAACAGTTCCGCGAGCGCTTCCGTCGTCGCGAGGCTGTCAATGAGTGACGCGGACATCGGATCTCCGAAAATGACAGATTGGTGCTGAGAAACGGGCGCGGCGAACGGGCACGGTCAACCTTTATACATCAAAGAACACCGTCTCGTTGGCGCCGCTAAGATGAATCTCGAATTGCCAATTGCCGGCAGTATCGGGGTCCGGATGGGCCATGAGCGTCTCGCGGCGCGCTTCGGGAACCAGCGCAAATGAGGGGCAAGCGTTATTCGCCGGATCGCCGGCAAAGTACATACGTGTAGCAAGACGCTTCAGGACGCCGCGAGCGAATACGGAAATATTCAGGTGTGGAGCTTGCAGCGCGCCATCACCCGCGGGAACGCGGCCTGGCCTGATGGTTTCGAAGGTGCAGCTGCCATCTCTGTCGGTGGCGAGGCGGCCATATCCGCTGCAGTGCGGGTCGCAGTCTTTCGCGCGAGGATCCGCAGGATGGTTATACCGGCCCTCGGAGTCCGCTTGCCAGATTTCAATCATCGCATCGGGAATCGGCAGCCCTTCACCATCGAAGATGCGACAAGCAAGGCGAAGGCGTTCTCCCTTTGCATCCGGCCCAGCGAGGCAACTGACCGAATGGGTCTCTGTACAGCCCAGATGAAAGAAAGGGCCGACGGTCTGTGACGGTGTGGGAATCAAGTCCACGTTATTTCTCAAATGGCGTTGCCTCGCGCCCGCGCAGGACGATATCGAAGCGATATCCAAGCGCCCATTCCGGCTTGGTGAGTTCGAGATCGAATTGCGAGATCAATCGCTGCCGCGCCCGTTCATCCGGAATCGATTGAAAGATCGGATCGTGCGGAAAAAGCGGATCGCCCGGAAAATACATTTGTGTCACTAACCGAGTGGCAAATGCCGGCCCAAACAGCGAGAAATGAATGTGCGCGGGACGCCACGCATTATCGTGATTGCGCCACGGATAGGCTCCCGGTTTTACCGTAACAAATTCATAGCGGCCGTTCTCGTCGGTGAGTACGCGCCCGGCGCCCGTGAAATTCGGGTCGAGGGGGGCGTGGTGATCGTCCTTTTGATGGAAATAGCGTCCGGCTGCATTGGCTTGCCAGACTTCCACCAGACTGTGGGGCACGGGGCGACCGCCATCATCCAGTACGCGCCCGGCCACGATGATTCGCTCACCGAGTGGTTCGCCTGCATGCTGGCGAGTCAGGTCGCGGTCGGCATCGGAGATGTCGTTATGACCATACACCGGGCCGGTCACTTCCGAGAGCGTATGTGGAAGAAGAATCAATGGCTGGCGCGGCGCGCGCAGCACCGTTGCCCGATACGGCGGGTACAGAGAAGTCGCGTCGCCGCTGGCTGCGTGCCGTTTGTATGGGACCACTTTCGACATTGGCTTTGTGGCTTACTCCATCTCCATCGGGAGGCCGACGTAATTCTCCGCAAGGCTTTGCGAGGCCGCACGCGAGCTGGTTACGTAATCCAGTTCCCCTAATTGCCGCCGCTGATCGAAGGCATTGTCGGAATCGAAGCGGTGCAGCATGGACGTCATCCACCAGGAGAAACGTTGCACTTTCCAGACGCGCCGCAGGCAGATTTCAGAGTAACGGTCCAGTAATGCGCGGCTTCCGGAATGATAAAACTCCGCCAGCGCCCGGGCCAGCACGCGAACATCGGCCACAGCCAGATTCAAGCCTTTCGCGCCGGTCGGCGGAACGATGTGCGCCGCGTCACCCGCAAGAAAAAGGTTCCCGCATTGCATCGGCTCGACCACAAAGCTGCGCATGCCGGCAATGCCTTTTTGGATGATCGGACCTTCGGTGAGTGTCCATCCCTTGCGGGCGAGGCGGATGTGGAGTTCTTCCCAGATTCTTTCGTCCGGCCAGTTCTCAATCGACTCGTCGGGAGTGCATTGCAAGTATAGCCGGCTCAGTTTCGGGCTGCGCATGCTCAGCAGCGCGAAGCCCCGTTCGTGATAGCAGTAGACCAGTTCTTCCGAACTCGGCGGGGCCTCGGCCAGGATTCCGAGCCACGCGAACGGATAAGTTCGGTCATAGGCAGTCAGGACTCCGGCGGGGACGCTGGGCCGACACACTCCGTGAAATCCGTCGCAGCCGGCGATGAAATCACAGGACAATTCCATCCGCGCACTATCTTTCGTAAAACGAATGACCGGCGCGGCCGCCTGGACGCCATGGATGGAAACATTTCCCGCTTCGAAAGTGACCGTGCCGTTTGCCGCCAGCCGCGCGTCAATCAGGTCTTTGACAACTTCTGCCTGAGCATAAATCGTGATGGAGCGGCCGGTGAGTTCCTGAAAGTCGATGCGATGGCCATGTCCCTGAAATCGCAGCTCAATCCCGTGATGGACCAATCCTTCCCTGCCCAAGCGCTCGCCAATGCCCGTTTCGGCGAGGAGGTCCACGGTGTTCTGTTCGAGCACTCCGGCCCGAACCCGCTCCTGAACGTACTCGCGGGTATGCATCTCGAGTACGACGGAATCGATTCCTTGAAGGTGCAGAAGATGCGACAACATCAGGCCCGCCGGACCGGCTCCGACAATTCCGACTTGAGTGCGCATGATGGAGACTAAGAATTCCTCTTGCGTGTGGAAGAGCGCTTTGCCGTGAGCATCTGGGCCACAGCGGCTGGAATCGGTGCGCTCTCGATGGCTTCAGGATCGGTGGCGGAGCGCCGCGCCCACACCCGCGTCTCCACGCACTCGACGGCCAGTAGTTTCTTATTGAACAGCCGGTGGCGAACCAGAAAACTGCTGCGGCGGAGCTCGGTGAATTCGGATTCCACTGTCACTTCATCGCCAAACCGCGAGGGAGCGCGGAACGAGGCGTGAACGTCCACCAGTGGGATGCCGATGATCCCGTATTTCCTGAGCATTTCAGGCTTGGAAAGGCCGGCCTTCCTGAACAGAGCCGTGGTGCAGGCGTCAAAATATTCGAAATAGCGCGGAAAATATACGATCCTAGCCGGATCGCAATCCCCCCATTCGATAAGAATGAATCTTCGATTTTTCAATGTCGGCAGCGGGCGCCTAGACATCGAACGGCGCGGCTCCTAGTGACGGTAGTAAAACAAAACGTATCTGAATGCGAATGCAACCGCAAGCCCGATGATTCCAGTCCAGGCGATGACCGCGACGATGCGCTTGCCAGTCTGAGAAGCGGAAGCCGCGCCGGCCGGAGCTGAGATGGTAGCCCGAGCCATCCTGCTTCTCCCCATCGAGATCACTTCCGAGCCAATTGCGGCAGGCTCTCTCATAAACGAGGGAAACGGAATTGTGCATCCGGCGGACTCATGGCTGAGAAAGGGCTTTGAGGCCTGCTCCCCGATCAGCATGAAGATGCTGCAAAGCGCGGACAGTAACCTCTCCCCGCTGGAGCGCTTCAATCCCTTCGGCGGCCGCACGCGCCGCCGCCAGCGTTGTGATGGTCGGAATTCTCGCCATGACCGCCGCACGCCGGATGGCCTTTTCGTCAAACCAAGGCTCTTGCCCGGTCGGCGTGTTGACTACGAGCTGGATGCGCTGGCCTTTGATGAAATCGACGACGTTCGGGCGTCCTTCCTTCACTTTGTAGACGCGCTCAACGTTCATGCCGGCAGCTTCGATCACGTCGGCTGTGCCGGCCGTCGCGACCAGTTTGAATCCCATGTCGACGAACTTGCGCGCGACTTGCGCCACATGCCGCTTGTCGTGATCGGTCACGCTGATGAAGACCGCTCCTTGCGTTGGCAGTTTCTGGCCGGCCGCTAATTGGGCTTTGGCGAAGGCTTCGCCGAAATTATCGGCGACACCCATCACTTCGCCGGTTGATTTCATCTCGGGGCCGAGAACCGTGTCTACGCCGGGAAACTTGTTCCACGGGAACACGGGCGACTTCACGTAGTAATAGCTTCCGGTGTCGAGATCGGCGCGGCGCTTGATATTGTCCGGCAGGAACTCGCGCAGCTTGCGCCCGGTCATCAGGCGCGCGGCGATTTTCGCCATGGGCACGCCGGTAGCCTTCGACACATAGGGAACCGTCCGCGATGCCCTCGGGTTTACTTCAAGCACATAAACTTTGCCGCCCTGTCCGCCATTGTCCGTCGCGCCGTTATCTCCGCGGGGAATCGCGAACTGAATGTTCATCAGTCCGACGACTTTCAAAGCCCGCGCCAGCTTGAACGTATATTCCCGCATGCGTTCGAGCAGATGCTGGGGAATGTCAACAGCGGGAAGCACACAGGAAGAATCGCCAGAATGAATCCCGGCTTCCTCGATGTGCTGCATGATTCCGCCGATGACGACGTCTTCGCCGTCGGAGAGCGCGTCGACGTCGACTTCGATTGCGTCTTCCAGAAAGCGATCGATCAGCACGGGACGGTCGTGCGAGTACTCGACCGCTTCCTGCATGTAACGCACGATCGATTGTTCGTCGTAGGCGATGACCATGGCTCGCCCGCCGAGAACGTAGGAAGGCCTGACCAGCACCGGATAGCCGATGCGCTTCGCTCCTTCCACGGCTTCTTCAATCGATGTCGCCATTACGCCGGGAGCCTGCGGAATTTCCAGATCTTCAAGAAGTTTGTTGAATTGCTTGCGATCTTCGGCCAGATCGATCGATTCCGGTGACGTGCCGATAATCTTCAGGCCTGCCTTTTTCAGCGGCAGAGCCAGGTTTAGAGGCGTCTGTCCGCCGAACTGCACGATCACGCCAACTTCCGCGCCCTTGGAAGTTTCATGCTGATAAATTGCCCAGACATCTTCGAACGTCAGCGGCTCGAAGTAGAGGCGGTCGCTGGTGTCATAGTCGGTCGAGACCGTCTCAGGATTGCAGTTGATCATGATCGTCTCGTAACCGTCGTCACGCAGCGCAAAGGAAGCGTGGCAGCAGCAATAATCGAACTCGATTCCCTGCCCGATGCGGTTGGGCCCGCTGCCCAGGATGATGACCTTCTTTTTGTCGGTCGGCGTGGCCTCGTCTTCTTCCTCGTAGGTCGAATAGAGGTATGGCGTGAAGCTCTCGAACTCAGCGGAGCAGGTATCGACGCGCTTGTAGACCGGCATCACTCCATGCTTCTTGCGGGCATGCCGGACTTTCTCCTGGCCGTCAAGCCGCCACACCTGCGCGATGCGCCCGTCGGAGAAGCCCATGCGCTTGGAATCGCGTAGCACTTCCGTGGGGATCGACTCCATCGGGTGCTTTTCCAACTCAAGCTGCTGATCATTGATTTCCTTGAGCTGATAGAGGAACCATGGGTCCATCGAAGTCATCTTCGCCAACTGCTTGACCGTGTGTCCCTGGCGCAGCGCGTATTGCACGTAGGCGAGCCGCTCAGGATGCGGTGTGACCAGTCGCTGCGTCAGGATCTTCGGCTCAATCTTGTCGGAGCCGGGGCGCCTTCCGGTATCGAGCGACCGAATGCCCTTCATCAGCGCTTCTTTGAAAGTGCGGCCGATGGCCATGACTTCGCCGACAGACTTCATCTGCGGACCGAGCGTGTCGTCGGCACCGGGAAATTTCTCGAACTGCCACTTCGGAATCTTTACGACGACGTAGTCAAGAGTCGGCTCGAAACACGCGGGAGTCTTCCGCGTGATGTCGTTCTTGATTTCGTCCAGCGTGTAGCCCACGGCGAGCTTGGCCGCGATCTTCGCGATCGGGAAGCCGGTCGCTTTCGACGCCAGCGCCGACGAGCGCGAGACGCGCGGATTCATCTCGATCACCACCATCCGCCCGGTTTCGGGATTCACGCCGAACTGAATATTCGATCCGCCGGTGTCTACGCCAATCTCACGGATCACGGCGATTGAGGCGTCGCGCATGGCCTGGTATTCGCGGTCGGTGAGAGTCTGGATCGGCGCGACCGTGATCGAATCGCCGGTATGCACGCCCATCGGGTCGAAATTTTCGATCGAGCAGATGATGATGACGTTGTCGGCGGTGTCGCGCATCACCTCAAGCTCGAATTCTTTCCAGCCGAGAACGGATTCTTCGATCAGCGCCTCGTGCACCGGAGAGAAATCGAGGCCGCGGGCCAACACCTCCTGCATCTCTTCCCGGTTGTATGCAATACCGCCGCCAGAGCCGCCCAGCGTGAACGACGGGCGGATGATGACTGGGAAGCCGATCTTGCCGGCGAATTCCAAACCATCTTTGGTGTTGTTGACCAGCGCCGACTTCGGCACGTCGAGTCCGATCTTCTGCATCGCATCTTTGAAAAAGAGGCGGTCTTCCGCCTTCTTGATCGCGGCCACATTGGCGCCGATCAGGTTGACGTTGTATTTTTCCAGCACGCCGCCGTCGGAAAGTTCAATGGCGAGGTTCAGCGCAGTCTGTCCACCGACAGTCGGCAGCACGGCAAAGCCCGCTCCGGGAGACATCTCGCGCTCTATGCGGATGATCTCCTCCAGATATTCCAGCGTGAGCGGCTCGATATAAGTGCGGTCGGCCGACTCGGGATCGGTCATGATCGTCGCCGGATTCGAGTTCGCAAGGACTACTTCGTATCCCTCAGACTTGAGCGCCTTGCAGGCCTGCGTGCCGGAATAATCAAACTCCGCCGACTGCCCAATGATGATGGGCCCGGAGCCGAGGACGAGGATCTTCGAGATGTCAGTTCGTTTGGGCATTTACTATGCAATCTTTCCGGAGTTGCTTTGCGAGGGAGTTGCCTCAGCTTTACCAGCCGGCTTGCCGCGATCAGGTCCGCTCTCGACGAAATTGCCTTGAAGGACCTGGGGGATGTTGCTTTGAAAGGGCGCGGCTTCAGCCGCGCGGCTGGGCTTCAATTCAACGGGCTTTAGCCCCTCAGGTACCGCGTCGAGTTCTATCCCTGGGAATGCAGATGAGTATGGGTACTCCCCTGCCCGTTCATACAAATGTTTGCGCACCGGATTCTCTTGGATGTACGAGACATGATGCAAATAGTCCGCCGCGTCGCGGATGCGATGATCGGAGAAACCTTTCTGCCAGACTTCCATGTTCGAGCCCAGCTCCTTCTTGGCACGAAACGAAAATCCGCCCTTGATGAATTGGACCGCTTTCTCGAGGCTCGTTTTCGGCGTGACTAGAACGTGGAGATGGTCGGGCATTACGACGAACTCATGGAGCAAGTAGGCGGAGCCGCGATAGTGATAGAGAGTGTCGATCAGAAGCCGCGCCCACGGCTCTCTTGAAAACAGAGATCGCCGGCCCCACGTGGCCGACGTGATCATGTAGGTGTGGCCCGTATTTGTGGCGTGCTCTCGGGTCGGTCTCACAAACGGTACCTCAGCGGCTGAAGCCGCAAATCTTTTGTAGCATCTTACGGCGCGCCTTGAAGGCGCGCCATTTCAAAGCCAGGGTCCCGACCGCATTCAAAATTGTCGACTTCAATCCAACGAAATCGTTTGCCACCACTGCGCGCTCCCGTCATCTTCAAGATCGATTCCTTGCAGGGAACACGTGATGTCGCGACTCGCCGAGAACGGATAGTCGAAGGCGTACTTGTATGTCTTATTGTTCCACTCCGTACTCAGCCAAAAGTGGCCATACTTGACGTTTGGCAGGTCGAATTTTCCGTTCTTGTCAGTAACCGTTGTAGCTATCTGTTTCAGCCCCTCGCAGCAATTCTGTCCATCTTGCTGTTGATAAAAAACCAGGGAAAGCGACGGCAACGGAGATCGTTTGTCAGTGAAGGTCTTGGTAAAGCCACGAACTGCAGTAAGCTGAAGATGGTCAGCAACACCACATAGATGATCGAGATGCTGCGGACCTTTCTTCTGTGCGAACACCGTCCCCGAAACTAGGAGCATTACGGTGAAAGCCGCGATGTGCACCACTGGTTTCACTACCGATATTCCGTCCGGAGTAAGACTCACACAATCACCCTTTCCACTCCTCCATCATCTGCGTGAATTCCTTGAACAGATAATGCGAATCATGCGGCCCAGGCGCGGCCTCCGGGTGATATTGCACGGTGAACAGCGGCATGTTCCGATGGCGCAGGCCTTCGAGCGTCTCGTCATTCAGGTTCATGTGCGTGAACTCGACTTCGCTCTGCGCCAGCGAATCCGGGTCGACGGCGAAGTTGTGATTGTGCGCCGTGATCTCGATCTTGCCGGTCTTCAACTGCTTCACCGGATGGTTCCCGCCGTGGTGGCCGAATTTCAGCTTGTAAGTCTTTCCGCCGAGCGCGATGCCGGTCAACTGGTGTCCCAGACAGATACCGAAGATCGGCTGGCGCCCCATAAGCCGACGAATCGAATCGACCGCGTATGTGCATGGCTCGGGATCGCCCGGCCCGTTCGACAAGAAAACTCCGTCCGGCTTGAGCGCGAGCACATCTTCCGCAGGAGTCTGCGCCGGAACGACTGTGACTTTGCATCCCTCGCCGCGCAGCTTGCGCAAAATGTTCTGCTTGATGCCGAAGTCGTACGCGACTACATGAAAGCGCGGCGGCTCATCTTTCACTCCGACCACGGCCACCGGCTCGTGCGAGCGCTCGCCCACTTCCCATACATACGGACGCTTCGTGCTGACTTCTTTCGCGAGATCCATCCCGTCCATCTTCGGAATCGAGCGCGCCTTGGCGATCAACTTGTCCGCATCGCTCTCAATCGTCGAAACCACGCCGCGCATCACGCCGTGATCGCGTAGATGTCGCACCAGCGCCCGCGTGTCGATATCGGACAGCACCGGCACTTTAAACTGTTCCAGATATTCTTCGGCCACCTGCTGCGAACGCCAATTCGAACTCACGCGCGAGAACTCGCGCACGATCAGGCCTTCGATCCACGGACGCGTGGCTTCGTTGTCTTCCTGGTTGGTGCCGTAATTTCCGATTTCGGGGGTCGTCAGAACGACGATCTGTCCGGAGTAGGAAGGGTCGGTGAAAATTTCCTGGTATCCGGTAATGGAAGTATTAAAAACGACTTCGCCGTAGCATTCGCCTTTGGCGCCGTAACCTTTGCCACGGAAGACGCGCCCGTCTTCCAGCGCAAGGATAGCCTGCATTCTCGCTCCGAGCAGTGGATTTTGTGAAGTTTAACAGGGAAACCCGCCAGCACCAAGAGAGGAGATAGTGGAAATCGTGGAAATTTTTTCCTCACGAGGATTAGTTCAAACGGGAGCGGATTGCCTCAGATGAGCCGGCATTGCGTTAACGAACACGCGGCCCAATCCGGGGGGCGAAACAGCCTTAGGGCTCGACGTATTCCGTTTCTTCCGGCACATCCGTCGGACTTTCAAAGTCGATGCGATATCCGTCAGGATCCAGGAAGCTTACAACCCACATCGCGTTTCCCACAAACGGCCGTTTCGCGTCGATTCCACGCGCCGCGGCTGCGCGGTAGATGGCGAGAGCATCGGAACATTGAAAACAGACGGATACGCCTTCTCCGCGCTTGCCCGACGGCATTCTTCCCTTGCGATACTCCTGCAACATGAGCGCCGCGCCGCCGTTTTGCAGCCAGCACCATTGCAGCTTTCCCTCGTCGATCCACTTCTTGGTCATTTCGAAGCCGAGGCCATCCACGTAGTAGCGAATCGAGGCTTGGATGTCCGAGACCATGAAGAAGGGCACCGCCTGCTGCACATTGGCTGCAATTTCGGTGGCTGTTTGGGATTGTGTAACCATACCGTCGCCTTTCAACGGCAACTCAGCGTACGCGGCCCAGTTTGTCCATGGGCCAGTAGCCGAACACCGCCTTGCCGTAAATGTAGCTCTGATTCACCGGGCCGAAGTCGCGGCTGTCGTTCGACATGGACCGGTGATCGCCGAGCACGTAGTAGCTTTGCGGGGGAACAACGACTTCCGCATACGATCGCGTATCGGAATATTCGGCTGGCACATAGGACTCGTCCAGCAGTTGTCCGTTGACGTAAACGTCTCCACCATCGATCCGAATGTGGTCGCCCGCGACTCCGATGACGCGCTTGATATAGCTCTTGGAAGGATCGCGCGGATAGCGGAAAACCACGATATCTCCGCGCTCGATCGGCTCCAGCCGGTAAACAAACTTGTTCACGAAGATCCGCTCCTGGTCTTCGAGCGAGGGCATCATGCTCGTGCCCTCCACTTTCACCGGCTGGTAGAGAAAGATGATGATGAAGGCCGAAATTGCCAGCGAAATGATCAGGTCGCGCAGCCAGACTCCGATGCCGGCACGAACCGGAGCAGGATGGGGAGAGGCCGGCGGGGCCGGAACAGGCGCGACTGGAGCCCTGTCCATTCCGTCCGCTGAACCTGGAAGAGATTCGGTATCCGGCATGCAAGTCTATTGTATACAGAACCGGCCGGGGCGACCTCATTTGCGTCCTGGAGTCCGGCCTCGAATCAGCGCTGCCTGCCGGGTTACAATGGAGTGCGAGGTTTCTCGATGCGTATGCTCATCAAAAACAGGTTCGCGCAACGCGGTCTGACCCTGGCTTTTCTGTTCCTGGTGACTCTTACTCTCACCGCCGCATGGGCCAGCCCCCAGGAAGAGGGCAGCGGAGTGCCGGCGTACAACTCTGCGCCTCCGCCCAAAGGGACGAAGCTGCCTCCGACTCTGACCAAAGCAGACCTGTGGGGCCCGGATGCGCAGTATCCTTACCAGACCCACGCTTATGAGCTGGCGGCCAAAATTCCGGCTGTATTGCATCAGCAGCCCTGCTATTGCTATTGCGACCGCATGGGCCACAACAGCCTGCACAGCTGCTTTGAAAACACGCACGGGGCCCGCTGCTCAACCTGCCTGAAAGAGCTCTATTACACCTATCAGCAGAACAAGAACGGAAAGACAGCGGCCCAGATTCGCGCCGGGATTATCAAGGGCGAGTGGAAGCAGATCGATCTGGAATCGGCCGCGGCAATCAATTAGTCCTGAGCCGCGAGTCCCGGGTCGTGAGAAACCCATCGCAACAGGGCGCTCGTTAGTACTCGGGAACCAGCGACGGCGGACTCGCGACTCTGCCGTGACATTGCCCTCTCCACGCACTTTGAGTAATACTTTATTCTTTAACCAAACTAGGCGATTGCAAGGAGTTCGCTATCACTAAGAGCACAGGAAGAGTTTTGCACATGGCTCAGAAAACCACCGCGAAAAAGACGATGGCGGAAGACCCGCATTACACCCAGGCGCTCCAGAGCTATGAGCTTGGCCTGCGCGCTATGCAGGAGCACAAGTTCGACAAGGCAAAGCCTCACTTTCAGAAGGTCCTCTCCGGTTCCAGCAAAGAACTGGCGGATCGGGCCAACGTGCATCTCAGTATCTGCAATCAGCATCTGGAGCGTACTACTGCGACCCAGTTCAAGACGTCGGAGGAGCACTTCGACTATGCCGTCTCACTGATGAATGTGGGCGACTATGTGACCGCGCGCGAGCATCTCGACAAACTGCTTAAGGCCAACGCGAAGGCGGACTATGTCATCTACGGTCTGGCAGCTCTCGATTGCCTTACCGGGCATGTGGAAGAATCGCTTCGCCGGCTGGATGAAGCTTTGCGGCTGAATCCCCAGCTTCGTTTCCAGGCGCGCAACGATTCCGATTTTCAGAATCTGGGCGAGGACCCTCGCTTCACCGAGTTGCTCTATCCGGATCCGGGTGGAGAACTCGACGCCGAAGGCATAGGCGAAGAAGAATCCATCTAGGCCTCGCGCGAGGAATCCAGTGCTAACCAAAGTCGCCGAGTCCGGGACTCAGCAACCGCCCGTGCCAACGGGCGGCGCGCGCGTCGTAGCGATCGGCGGCGGCACCGGGCTTTCCACACTGCTCAAGGGCCTGAAGCAATACGTTCTCTCGCCCAGCGAGATTTCTTCCCGGCACGGTGAAACACCGGTCATTCGTGACCTTTCGGCCGTCGTTACCGTCAGCGACGATGGCGGATCCAGCGGACGCCTGCGCAAAGAACTGAACATGCTTCCGCCCGGCGATATCCGCAATTGCATCGTCGCGCTGAGCGAGGATGAAGCGCTCCTCTCGAAGCTGTTTCGCCATCGCTTTGAAAAAGGCTCGGGGCTCGAAGGTCACAGCTTCGGAAATTTGTTTTTGGCCGCGCTCACTTCCCTGACCTCAGATTTCTCTGAAGCGGTCCGCCTGTCGTCTGAAATCCTGCTGACGCGTGGCCACATTTATCCGGCGACCACGTCCAATATTGAACTCGAAGCCCTGATGGAAGATGGCAGCCGGGTGCGCGGCGAAACCAAAATCACCGCCAGCAAAGAGCGCATCCGCGAATTGTTTCTTGTGCCGCCCGACGTCGGCCCGATGCGGCAAACGCTCGATGCCATCGCGAACGCCGACCTCATCACCATCGGGCCCGGATCGCTTTTCACCAGCCTGATTCCGAACTTGCTGGTGCGCGGAATTTCTGAAGCGATTGTTCAATCGCCCGCGACGAAGGTCTACGTGTGCAACCTGATGACGCAGGCCAATGAGAGCCTCGGCCTCACGGCTGCCGATCATATCCGCGCCCTGAACCGTCATGCCCAGAAGCCACTCTTCGACTTCGCGCTGATCAATCGAACTCCGGCGTCAAACGACTTGAAGGCCAAATACGCTTTGGAAGGCGCCTGCCAGATTGTGAACGATCTGGATGCGATTGAGTCGCTGGGCGTAATTCCCGTTCTCGGCGATTATCTGGAAGAAGCCGGCGCAGCCCGCCACAACACCGCCCGCGTCGCCCGCGACCTGATGCAGATTGCCACTGAGCATCCGCGAAGCGAGCGCGCAGCAGGCAGCAATTCTCGGTAGCGCCTCGACACTCCATAGAGATCGACACTCCATACACCATTGTCATTGCGAAAATCCATACAGGATTGTCATTCCGAACTTCGCGAAGCGAAGAGAGGAACCTGCTTTTTCTTCGTTGAGCCCTGACGTTTGTTTTCCCGCTGCTGCTTCCTGTATGTTGATGGTTCCCCGCGAGGCCACCGTCCTCGAAAACAGCCTATGCGCTCTTCCCTGTTCCTGATCTCTGCCCTGCTGATCGCGAGCGCGATGAGCGCCGCTCAAACCGGCCCGGAAAAAGGTGGACAAGAAATCGAACTCTGGGCGGGCGGTGGACACTCCGTCGCCGGCGGCCGTGGCAACACCGGCGCATTCAATGCAGGCCTGCGCTACGGACGGGTTCTGACGGACGCGCATCTTCCAAGCTTTCTTCGCGGAAGATTTGAGTACGCGGTAGATGCAGTCCCAGTGTTTTTCGCGTTCCAGCCAGCGAACACCGCCTATGGCGCAGGTTTCGATCCGCTCGGCCTCAAATGGAATTTCGAGCGCCATGGCCGGCTCTCTCCTTATCTCGAGTTGACCGGCGGCGTTCTTTTCACTAGCCACGATGTGCCCACCGGAACTAACACGGTCAACTTTATGGACCAGGCTGCCTTGGGCACGCACATCCTCGGCGCAAAATACAACTGGAGCATTGAGCTGCGCTACATGCACATCTCCAACGCAGGCTTGGCCACGCCGAATCCCGGCGTGAATACGGTGCAGGTGCGGTTGGGCGTCGGCAAGTTTCTAGTCAGGCATTAGCAACTACGCGGCTTGCAACCTTGCATCGTTAGTTCGCCGACCGTTATTCTCTTCCCTTATGTCCACGCTGGTCGAATGCGTTCCCAATTTTTCCGAAGGCCGAGACAAAGCCAAAGTTGACGCCATCATCGATGCCATGAAAATGCCCGGCGTCTACTTGCTCGACCGCGAGATGGACGCCGACCATAACCGCTGCGTCATCACGCTGGTCGGCGAGCGCGACGCGATTCAGGAAGCCGCAATTCGCGGTGTGGGCAAGGCTTCGGAATTGATTGATCTCACAACCCACACCGGAGCCCACCCGCGGATGGGCGCGGCCGACGTCGTCCCCTTTATTCCTATCGACGGACTCACGATCGAAGATTGCGTCGCCATGGCGAACCACGTGGGCGCAGAGATCTGGAAACGCTTCAAGATTCCCGTTTATCTCTATGAAGCTGCGGCAAGAACTCCTGAGCGTCAAGGTCTGGAAAATATCCGCCGCGGGCAATTTGAAGGCATTCGCGCTGAGATCGAAACCAATCCCGCGCGGCGCCCCGATTTCGGCGACCCCAAAATCCATCCCACAGCCGGATCCACCGTCGTGGGCGCGCGCAAGTTCCTCGTCGCCTACAACGTCTTCCTCAACACGCCAGATGTCGAGATCGCCAAGAAGATCGCCAAAGCGGTTCGCTTTTCCAGTGGAGGAATGCGCTTCGTGAAGGGCGCGGGATTTCTCGTCCGCGGACTGGCGCAGGTCTCGATGAATCTCACCGACTTCGAGCAGACGCCAATCCACCGCGTGTTCGAAATGGTAAAGCGTGAAGCCGCCCGCTATGGGGTCATGCCGGTATCGAGCGAAATCGTAGGGTTGGTTCCGAAGAAAGCGCTCGAGCAGGCCGCTGAATGGTTCCTGCAGGTAGAAAATTTCGATTCGTCTCTGATTCTTGAAAATCGCCTCGCTGCGGTGATGGGCGGCAAAATGGCGGTTGGCGGCCTGCGCGCGGGCGTTGAGCCATTCGTCGAGCAACTGGCTGCCCCGACAGCTACTCCCGGCGGCGGAAGCGCATCGGCTGCGGCTGGAGCGATGGCTGCAGGCCTGGCGACCATGGTCGCTTCCATGTCGCGCGGCAAGAAGGCTTACCTGGAGTATGGATCCCAGCTTTCTGCCGCAATCGCTCAGCTCACGTTGCTGCGCGAAGAACTGAAAGCTGCGATCGACGCCGACGCTGACTCCTACAACTCGGTCATGAAAGCTTATAAAGCCGCTCGCACCGATGAGAAATCGGGCGAAGCCTTGATTGAAGCGGCTCTTAAAGAAGCCACCGCGGTGCCTCTGGGTGTGGCTGAAAAAGCTCGCCAGGTCGCGCAAACCGTGCAATCGCTCGGCCCCATCACCAATCCCAATATGAAGTCTGATCTCACCACCGCCAAAGCACTCGCCCATGCCGCCATCGCAGGCGCGCTCGCCAATGTAGAAATCAACCTCGCCTCGATCAAAGATGAAGCATTCGCCGCAGAAATCCGGCAGCGCACTCGCGCCCTAATCCCCTAGGTTCCAGACCCTGGTTCCGGACAGGTCTCCAGCCAGTCAACGGACATGGCCTTTTGTTTCATCGATTTCGGCTGCAAGTAAAATAGAATGAAGCGATCTGGTTACGACAAGGCCTGACCGCGCATCAAACTCCTAGGTGTGGGTCTTCGCCTATTTTCCGATTCGAGGCGTTATGAAACTTTTCGCTGTGAAACTTTCAACGATTTGCACGGCGGCCCTTCTGATGGCGAGCATGGCCTACGCTCTGCCCTTGAACTCCGCCGCCCGCTCCTGTGTTCCAGCCGACCTGCTGCAACTGATCTCGGTGGACTATCGCGCGCTCAAAGATTCGCCGACGGCGATGCAGCTCAAACAGCAACTGATGCCCGATAACATCAAGCAGTTTGAAGCCGCGCTGAAGAGCATCGGCCTGGATCCCGACAAAGACGTCGACACGTTGACCTTCGCCTCGTTCCGCTCCGGCAAACAGGGCGTCAAGACCGTGGGCGTGGCCAGCGGCCCCTTCAACATGAAGAGCGTGCTGAAGAAAATGAAACTCCAGAAATATGTGCCCAAGAAGTACAACAACAACAACATCTATCCCATGGAGGGCGGCTTCGTGATGAGCTTCCTCGACGACAGCTCGCTGCTCTTCGGGGACTCGACGTCGGTCCGCGTCGCGCTTGATACCAAGGATGGCCAGGTCATGAGCCTGGATACGAACGGAACGATGGCCGACATGATGGCCGACGTAGATTCGGCTCCGGTATGGAGCATTCTCGATCAGCAGGGCACGCAGAACATGATGCGCTCTGCGCTCGGCGACGCCGCTAAAGTCGCCGACTACGAAACCATCAAGAAGCGGCTGGTCGGCTCACGTTACACCATGAATTTCAGCAGCGGCGTAAATTTCGACCTTACCGTGCTCACTTCCGATGCAGTCACCGCCGGCTCCATGTCTTCGCTCGTCAAGGCCGGGATTGTGTTCAAGAAAATGAATGCCACACCCGTCGAAAAGGTCGCGTATGACAACACCGCGGTTGACTCCGACGGCTCCAATTTACAAATCCACTTCAAAGCCAACGACCAGCAGTTTCAGGCGCTGATGCACTCCGACCTGTTCGCCGCAGTTTCCCATTAATTACCCCAACGCAAAGTAAGAAAGGCACTGAGAGGTTCTCAGTGCCTTTCTTTTTTCAGGCCGTTACTTTTTTATCTCGTCAGTTTTCGCGGTGGCCCGATGGAGAGGCAGCAGCATTCTGCTCCCCACTCCCAGATGGTCGCTAAATCTGGCCGCTCCATGAAGAGTGGAACCCGGCCGGCCTTATTCCAACCACTCCACTTCGAGGCATCCCAGCGTGAAGGCATAGGGAAATCCACTGGCTTCGCCCGTCTTCATGTAGCCGCCATCAAAGAACACGATCATCTTGCGGCGGTCCGAATCGAGATATCGGAACGATGGCCGCCACGGCCCCGCATGCCATCCCCGGTCGGCAGCCGTCATCAGTTGGACGCGATCCGTCCAATCCTCAAAGTTGGTTGAAAGCCGGTCGCAACAGCACCACCACAGCCCGGTATCGGGAGGAGCTGCCGTCTTTGCCAGCCAGACTTTGGAGAAGATGGCTTCATAGTGGCCGTCGCAGCGCAGCACGTAGAAATCGAAAATCTTCTCCCCGGCCGGTGCGAATATCTTGCGTGCGCCCCAATTACAGCCGTCGTCACTTTCGACAAAAGCCTGGACCAGATAATCCTCGACGTTCGATCCGGCGACATACCACATCTTCCATTTGGCGTCAGCGTAGACCAGATTAGGTTCATAGACACTGCCATGTTCCCAGTTTTCGGCCGCCCGAAAAACTGGCCCAGCCTGGTCCCGCCAGCCCTGTCCGTCCCACTCCAGATAGCCGATCGAATACGGCCCCCACGGGTTCTCAGGCGCGCCCGCATAGTAGATTCGCTCAACCCAGGAATTGTTTCTCGGATCGAAGCCTTTGATGTACGCCGGACAATGACGCCCCCCGCGCAAATCCCAGCCTTGGCTCAATGCATGGGACGCGAGCGGAGCGATTTTCTGGGGATCGCCGGATAAACCGGTCAGCCGCCATCCATCTGCAGACAGCGGCGCGTGTCGCGGCAACCAGGCGCTGAACAGCTCGATACTTTCGCATCCGCCGGCCTCGCCAGCCAGAAACATGCACCATTGGTCGCCACGGTGGGCCAGAGTTGCATCGGTGAGTTCGCCGACGTTGGTGAGAGGCGCAAAGCCGGCGGCTGGATCGAAGATTTTTCTCTCGACGGCTTTGAAAGTCCGGCTGTGCACTATTTCTTCTGGCTTCCGCGGCGCGCTTTTACCCAGCCTTCTTTCACCACCTGGCGGCCCCGACCGATGGCAAGTGAATCTTCCGGGACATCGTCGGTAATGCAGGAAGCCGCGCCAACGTATGCGCCTTTACCGATCTTCACTGGCGCGACCAATGTGCTGTCGCTGCCGATGAACACTCCATCGGCGATGATTGTCTTGTGCTTGTTTACTCCGTCATAGTTACAGGTGATGGTGCCGGCCCCGATGTTGACTCCAGCACCGATTTCCGAATCTCCAAGGTAAGTCAAGTGGTTGGCCTTCGATCCCTTGCCAAGCCGGATCTTCTTGGTTTCAACGAAGTTTCCTACGTGCGCGCCCTCGCCGATGTCGCTGCCACTGCGCAGATGCGAATACGGCCCGATCAACGCTCCCGCTCCAATCTTCGCTCCTTCGATCACGCAGCCCGGACGGACCAGCACGCCATCTCCAATCTCCGAATCGCGAATCACGGAATAAGATCGTACCCGGCAATTGCCGCCGATCCTGGTCGTGCCCAGCAGCTGCACGTAAGGTTCAATCACCGTGTCCGCCGCAACCTCCACATCGGCATCAATGACGCAGGTCGCCGGATAAAAGATCGTCACGCCATCTGCCATCAACTGCCCGCATTTCTCCAACCGCATCCGCTGGTCGATATCCGCCAACTCAGATCGAGTGTTGCCCCCCACGACTTCACCCGGCTGCGTCTTCCATGCAACAACTCTCCGGCCAGCCTTTCGCAGAACCTCCGCCATATCCGTCAGGTAATACTCGCCTTGCGCGTTACTGGCAGAGAGCCTGTTAACGTTCTCGTACAAATCTTTCACAGAAAAAACGTAGAAGCCCGAATTGATCTCTTGAATCTTCTTCTGTGGCGCGCTCGCCTCTTTCTCTTCGACGATTGCCCTCACTTCGGCGCTGCGCGGTGCCTTACGCAGCACGCGGCCATAGCCGGAAGCATTCTCCAGCTCCGCGCTGAGCAAAGTCATCGCAGCCTTTTCGTGCAAATGAAAATCTCTCAGCCGAGCAATCGTCTCCGGAGTGATCAGCGGGGCGTCTCCCGAGAGCACGATCACATGGTCGTACGCCGCAAGGGCGTCGTCGGCAACCATCAAAGCATGCCCTGTTCCGCGTTGTTCGCTTTGCTGGACGAAGTTGACACCGCTATGCTCGGTCGCAGCGCGCACGCGCTCGGCTTCATAGCCGATGATTACAAAAACGTCACATGCGGGGACGATACGCACCGCCGCCCGAATCACATGCTCCAAAAGCGGCTTTCCGCCGACCTCATGCAGCACTTTAGGGATTTGAGACTTGAGCCTTGTGCCCTTGCCGGCGGCCATGATTGCCACTGCAATCCGCGGCGCCATCGCCTCTCGCAGCTTTCCGGACGATCTGGTCTGACTCGGACTGAATTTCTGTTTCTTCATTCGCCCTAACTATACCTACCTTTCCGGCGCACTCGCTCTCGCCTACAGTCCCAGACCGCCGTCCACAGCCAGGATTTGTCCCGTAATGAACTGGGGCGCGGTCGCGAAAAACAAAACGGCTGCGGCGATCTCGTCTGCCCGGCCATTGCGCAGCATCGGCGTCTGCTTTGCCATCTTGCGCATGAACGCCGCCGCCGATTTTTCCCCGAGATCGATCATTCCGGGAGCAACCGCATTCACCGCGATCTCCGGCGCCAGCGCCTTCGCCATCACTTTCGTCAGCATGTGCAGCGCGGCCTTCGACGAGCAGTAGTGGGCATGCGTGGGCCACGGGCGCAATCCGCCTAACGAGCCCATGTTGATGATCTTTGCCTCAATCGGTCCGCTTCCCTTGCCCCGGCTCCGGCGCATCCATTTCAACGCCTCCCGCGCTACCAGGAAAGGTCCGCGCGTATTCGAGGCAAAGATCGCATCCCACTGCCGGACCGTCAACTTTTCAAATTCGGCGGTTTCATAGTTCGCCGCGTTGTTGACGAGAATGTCGATGCGGCCGAGTTCACGCCCGGCCTCCTTCATCATCGCCCGCACGCTCGATTCATCCGTCACGTCACAGCGCAAAGCGAACGCGCGCCCCCCGCAACTCGAAAGGTCAATCACAGTCTCTCTGGCTTCGCGGGCCGAATTCCGAAACGTGATGGCCACATCCGCTCCCGCCTGCGCCATTGCCAGTGCCGAAGCGCGGCCCAGCCGGCGCGCAGCTCCGGTGATGAGAGCGGTCTTGCCTTTGAGGGGCAGTCTAGAAGTTTCGTGCATGCCGAAATTCTACCTTCCCGCCAGCCGCCAGGCGCAAGTTCCCCCGATTCCAGCCATTTCCTTTGACTTCTTCTGGAAAACGTCAATCCTGCGCGCTAGAATCTTCGCCAATGCCAGAACCCCGCAGCGTCGTGATGTATTCCCGCAAGGGATGCCACCTCTGCGAGGTCGTCAAAGAGAGCCTCTCGAAGCTTTCACGGCGTGGCGGCTTCACCTGGCGCGAAATTGACGTGGACAGCGATACCGAACTTCGCCGCCGGTTCAATGATGAAGTGCCGGTGGTCTTCATCGACGGCCGCAAGGCCTTCAAATATCGCATGGACGAGCAGGAGTTCCTGCGCAAGCTTGCCAGCTAGCCTGCCTTCCCGAACCCGTATACAATCGCGTGCGGCATGCTGCGCAGCCGCTATTACGCCGATCCACAGAATCTTTTTCTGCACGACCTCGTGCTCGATTCCTGCCGCCGTCAGGGCAGCAAAACCGCGATCTTCGACACCTCCTGCAATCGCCGCCTGACCTACTCCGAATATGGCGAGATCGTCGAGCAACTTGCACGAGGCATGATCGACGCCGGGTTGAAGCCGGGCGAGGTCATCGCCATCTTCCTGGCGAACTCATGGGAATTCTGCGCGGCATTCCACGCGGCGCAGCTGGCAGGCGCGATTCCGACCTTGCTGAATCCAACCTATCGCGAGCGTGAAGTACGCTATCAACTGGAAAACTCAGGCGCCGCCTTCCTGATAACAGACGGAGCCCACATCGAAGGCATCGACCTCTCGGGATTGTCCTCTTTGCGCCGCGTCTATCACACGCGCCAATCCGCCTCCGGGGCCACGTCTTTTTCCGCGCTGCTGCATCCCTCGTCTGCGAGCTTCCCCAAGCCGGACAAGCCCCCTGCCGAAACTCTCGCCGTTCTTCCCTATTCCAGCGGCACCACCGGCATGCCCAAGGGCGTAATGTTGTCGCATCTGAACCTCATCGCCAACGTCTACCAGCTTCTCGCGCCAAATACGGCAGAATTGAATTCGTCTGACAGGATTTTGTGCTGCCTGCCGCTTTACCACATTTACGGCCTCAACGTAATGCTGAATCCGTCGTTGCTTCTGGGATCGACACTCATCCTCTCGCCGCGATTCCAGCTGGATAGATTGACCCGCCTCATCGTCGAGGAAGAAGTCACCATGATGCCCCTCGTTCCGCCCGCCGTGAACGCAATCTGCCAGGCGGCCGAAGCCGGCCAGTTTCCGCGCGAACACAAAGTCCGTTGGGTAAAATCCGGTGCAGCGCCTCTCGCTCCCGACCTTCCGCGTCGCTTCACCGCTCTCACGAACATTCTGGTCTGCCAGGGATATGGCATGACCGAGGCCTCGCCGGTCACGCACGTCGGATTTCTCAGGCCAGACATGTACCGGCCTGATTCCATCGGGCATCCCGTGGTGCAGACAGATTGCCGGGTCCTGGCGCAATCCGATCTCGGGCCCGCCGATTCGATCGACGATCTCACCGAAACGCCCTCCGGACAGCCCGGCGAACTCGTCATGCGTGGACCGCAGTTCATGCTCGGTTACTGGAATGCCCCAGAAGCAACCGAATCCGTTCTTCGCGATGGATGGTACTGGTCCGGCGATATCGTCACCCGCGACCGCGAAGGCTTCTACCGCGTCGTCGATCGCCGCAAGGAGATGATCAAATACAAAGGATTTCCGGTCGCCCCCGCCGAAGTGGAAGCTGTGCTGCTTGAGCACCCGGCGGTGAAAGAGTGCGGCGTGGTCGGACTTCCCTGTCCGGAAGCGGGAGAGATCCCTGTCGCGTTCGTTGCATTGCGCGAGGGCTTCTCCGGCACCGGCAAACTTAAGGATGAACTGTGCGGCTTCGTCGCGGACCGCCTCACTCATTACAAGCAGCCCCGCGAAGTGCGCTTCATCGACGTAGTTCCCAAGACTGCTTCTGGAAAAATCCTTCGCCGCGAACTGCGCAAGCAGATGGTGTAAGCCGGTCGGAATCCACTCGATCGAGATTCAGGCCCGTCTTCACGCGCAATTGAATCGCGCGGAAAATATTGCACCATCGCTGCCAGCGGCATTCACACCTCGATTCCCAATGCACTTGTGAGTCTTGACCATGGTGATTGCGCCGGACTAGATTGCTCGGCAAGTTAACTCCGTTCTTTCCTCGTCCGAGGATAACGATCCCAGTGGGGCTCCCATCTCTCCCATAGGGCTGTCTCGTCCGCGATGGGGCACGGGACTGGCCGCAACGGCTGGCCCGCAGCTTGGGCGAAACAGTGGATCGATCCGCGCCCGCCTTCGAAACCGAGTGGCACGTCCTGTCGCCGAAGTGTGTCCGCTCACCGCACCTGGAGGTGCATCCATGTCTCGCCGTCTTCTGCGTTGTGTCTTGTTGTCTCTCGTTCCGCTCCTTCTGCTCAGTCTCAACACCGTCGCGCAAGATGATCCCGGCCCTCGCACTGGCGCTGCCGGCGCGGGAGGGTCCTATCCCACGCTGAACGGCAACGAACAGGGTCTTTTCAGTCAGGCCCTTGGCCGCTTTCTCGAAGTCGATTCCGTTCAAGGCACTCTGTCGGGCGAAGACGGAAAAGGCCTTGGCCCAACGTTCAACGGGAATAGCTGCGCGCAATGCCATGCCCAGCCTGCGGTGGGCGGAAGCAGTCCCGGCCTGAAGAGTCCGCAGATCCCGATTGCCAATCCGCAGGTTGCGCTGGCAACGCTCGATAGCGCAACTAACACTGTCCCGTCCTTCATCACAACCGATGGACCGATCCGAGAGGCCCGATTCATCAACACGTCGGCCGGTTCCCCGGATGGCGGAGTCCACGACCTTTACACCATCCAGGGCCGCTCCGATGCCTCAGGCTGTGTTCTCGCGCAGCCCGATTTCACCACCGCCATCAACGGCGCCAACATCATCTACCGCATCCCAACGCCTCTGTATGGCCTCGGCCTGGTGGAGATGACGCCCGACGCGACTCTGCAGAGCAGTTTCAGCGCAACTGCATCTGCCCGAGCCGCCTTGAAAATCCAGGGCTCGTTCAACACCAGCGGAAACGACGGTACCATCACGCGTTTCGGCTGGAAGGCCCAGAACAAATCCTTGTTCGTCTTCGTGGGCGAGGCTTATAACGTCGAGCAGGGCGTCAGCAACGAAGTCTTCCCCAACGAGCGCAGTGCCGTGACAGGCTGCGTATTCAACAGCTCTCCCGAAGACGGAACAAACATTCTCAACCCGAATTCGGGCAGCCCGAACTTTGGAACAACCATCGGCACCGCGTCTGAGATGTCTTCCGATACGGTCAACTTCGCCATCTTCGGACGATTGCTGGCGCCGCCGACGCCGGGCCCATCCACCAGTTCGACCCAGAACGGATCGGCCCTGTTCGTCTCAACCGGCTGTTCGCTCTGCCACACTCCAACCCTGACCACCGGAGCGTCGCCCTATACCGGCATGTCGAACGTGACCTACAGCCCCTACTCCGATTTCGCAGTGCACAACATGGGGAGCGGACTGTCGGACGGCATCACCCAGGGCGCAGCCGGCCCGAAGCAGTTCCGGACCGCTCCGCTCTGGGGACTGGGGCAGCGGCTGTTCTTCATGCACGACGGCCGGACAGCGGACCTGATCCAGGCAATTCAGGCGCACGACAGCTCGGGATCCGAAGCCAATCAGGTGGTCAAGGCCTATAACAAGCTGAAATCGTCACAGCAGCAGGATCTGATCAACTTCCTGCGCTCGCTCTGATTCGAGCGGAGAGAGATTCACCGCCGGAACGCAAAGAATGCCCCAGAAAAGCGGGCCGCTTTCGCAAGCGGCATTTTCGAAGGCCTCTGCTTTCCGGCGGTGAATAATTCAACCGGGCTAATTCGAACTCGGGTTGTTTTCGGGGAGTTTTCTGGTGACCAGGAAATTCCAGATTACTTCATTCGCGTCGAGATCAGAACTCGTCTTGCCCACCGTGTTCTCCGGCTCATATTGTTCTCCGCCCGGCCAGGTATTGCCCGCGCCCTTCACGCTGTAAAGAACCACCTGCGATTCCTGTTGGCAGCCGGTGTAGGTGTCAACTTTTGTCTCCATGCCGCCCTTGCCTTTTTCGGGCAGCTTGCTCTTTTCAGGCTTTTCTCCACAGCGGTCGATTTTGGCCCACGCCTTTGCGCTGTCTTCGACCGACAGCGTTTTCACGCTCAGGTTGTGCTCTGTTCCGCCGTTGTAAGGGACAACGGGATCCGATGTGCCGGCGATGATGACTGCGGAAACCGGCCGTGCCGGCAGACAGATCATCGTCTTCGGCATCGCCGCCCCAACGGCGGCCACGGCCGCAAACCGGTCGCCCAGCGCGCATCCCAGCCGCAGGCTCATGAATCCGCCTTCGGAAAGCCCGGCCGCGTAGATTCGAGAAGAATCCACGGGGTACTTCGACGCAAGCTGATCGAGCATCTGATTGAAGAATCCGATTTCATCGGTTTCCGGCTGATGGCGATCCTCCCTCTGAGACGGCTGCTGCCCGCCGGGATAGCCCCCGCCTCGCGGATATCCGCCGCCTCCGCCTGGGTATCCCCCACCCCCGCCCGGATATCCATAGCGCCTTCGTCCCGGATTCATCATCGCCGGATGTTCTTCCGGATGCACGCCAACATTCCAGCGCCCATGCAGCGCCGCCGGATAAACCGCAATGATTCCGTCTTTGTCGGCCAACTGATCGAAGCGCGTCAATCGCTCCATGTCCTCCGGATCCTGGTTCTTGCCGTGCAGCAGAACCACCACCGGATAGTGCCGCTGTGGATCGTAGCCCCGAGGC
The DNA here is from genome assembly GCA_036490405.1 of Candidatus Sulfotelmatobacter sp. Taxonomy (GTDB): domain Bacteria; phylum Acidobacteriota; class Terriglobia; order Terriglobales; family Acidobacteriaceae; genus Sulfotelmatobacter. Next base: position 282,048 of record DASXDY010000030.1, read on the forward strand.
AACCGCACCGTATAGCTGCGATCGACATCGTCGACCGTAACCTTCTCTCGTGTTTCCTGCGCCGCAGCCGTTGCCGCCAGCAGCAAGGCAACCGCTGCCGCCGCAAGCCCGTGTGTTCTTCCCAATTTCATGCTGTCTCCCAGCGCCCCAGCCATGCCAGACCCAATCATCTGGTTGGAAGCGGCCACCCGGATTGAAGTTGGCCACAGCGAGGAACTTTCTGCGCCTCCCCTGCGTACTTCAATTCAGGTAGCGGACGGATAGCGAACCTGCCGGCCACTTCCAGAGCGAGGGAAAGAAGGAGCACCATCATGGATCTCACCGGTTTTGCCGCGGTTGTTTTGGCCCTGTCCATACCGATTTCAGCATGTGCCCTGTACACGTTTTATCGAGTGCGCAAGTTGCGCACAGACGAACGCCTGGCCGCGATTCAGCGCGGGGTTTCGGTTCCCATGGAAGGCGATCTGAGCCAGGCGGCTCAATCCCGCCGGGCTGGAATTCTGCTGCTCTCAGCCGCCATCGGCTACATGCTCGCCTTCACCATCGTCGCGCACTATGAACCCGACGCCATGGTATTGACCGCCTTCGGAGCGATCCCGTTCACCCTCGGTCTGGGATATCTGCTGGATTCCGCATTGATTCAGCGCGACGCGCGCGCACAGTAAGCGGAGCAACAACGAAGGAGATGGATTGAAAGTGGAAGCCCCGTCTTTCCCGCGCTTTTTTACGGGAGGGCGGGGCCTTTGATTTCTGGAAATGAATGAAGATTCATTCCCCGGTTAGGAACTTGTACTGCGCCGCATTCAGTGGCACCACACTCAACCTGCCCTGCCGCGCCAGCGGAGAATCCGCAAACACCGTGCTTGCCTTGGCCTCAGCTAAGGTCACCGGCTTTGCCAGCGCCTTGCCCACTTTGATCTTCACTTGAGGATTGCTCGCGTCCGACACATCCACCGAGACCACTGTGGCCGTCCCGACCGCGCTCTTCTCATCGCCGGTGTGATAAATCACAAGCCGCTCGCCCGGTTTCATGCTCCGCAGGTTTTTCAGCGCGACCGGATTAGAAATGCCATCCCACACGGTCGTCTTTTCCTTCTGCAAATCCGCGAAGGAGTAGGTCGAGGGCTCGGTCTTCAGCAAATAGTCCATGATTTTCCAGAAGAACTAATTCGGTTTCTTCGCCTCTCCGGCGGGCGGAGCATCGGGCTTAGGCTGGGCATTGGCATCGTTCGGATGGTCTTCATACACGGAATACTGTCCCTGCGGCCGCTTCAGCTTGATGCTGATTTCCGTCTTCGATTTGCTGACATCGAAATCATCTCCATAGGTCTGAAAGCCGTGCGCCAGCACCTGCACCCGCAGCGGCCCGTAGGGAATTCCGTCGATATTGGCCTTCCCGTCGCCGTCCGTTTTCAACTCCAGTCCTCCGCGCTCTTGCTTCCCCTTCGGATTGACCGGATGCAGGACGACCGCCGCGTTACGCACCGGCTTGCCGTTGTCATCTTTGATCACAGAAAAATAGAGCCACGAAGTGGGCTCGTCGTCCTTGTCTTTTTGCCCGAACGCCGCACTGGCCGATCCAAGCATCAGCAGCGCCGCCCCAATTGCCAGGATTCTGTTCATGCCTGCCATTTTATGCAGCCGGACGGTCGCTGTCACGTTCCACATCATCGAATGACGCCGGACCGCCCTACGACAACCCCCGGCCGGCCAATGCGTTCCTTCGCGGATCTTCATGTCCTTTGTGGTTTCCGCCGTTGCACTTTTAGAATGCTTCGGTGAAGTCCTGGGACGTCATCATCGTCGGAGGAGGCATCATCGGCGTCTCGCTCTCCATTGCCCTGCGCAAGCGCGGCGCGGCTGTGCTGATCGTCGAACGCGGAGAGCCCGGACATGAGGCCTCACGCGCTGCGGGCGGCATGCTGGTCGACTGCCCGCTTGAAACATCTCCCGTTTTGCAGGAGCTCGCAAGCGCCAGCGCGCGCATGTATCCCGAGTTCGCTCGCGAGGTAGAAGTCGAATCTGGCATGAAAGTTGATCTTCGCGATCAAGGAACGATTCTCCTGTCGCCTGAACTGCACTCTTCCGAGAACGACTCCCTGTCTTCCCTTCTTACCAAACTCGAACCGGAGCTTGCGGAGCCCGCCGACGGTTATCACGCCTGCTATTTGAAAGAGCGCAGCATCGATCCGCGCGCGTTGACTGCTGCGGCGCTCAAAGCCGCTAAAAATCTGGGCGTGGATGTCTCCTCCGGCGATCGGGTTACGGCAATCAATCTTTCCGACGAGCACATCTCCGGCGTTACCACAACCAAAACAAGTTTTCTCGCGGGAAAAGTCGTTAACTGCGCCGGTGCCTGGTCATCGCAGGTCGGCCCGCATCGGATCCCCACGCGTCCGGTGAAGGGTCAGATGCTCTGCCTCGCGATGCATCCTCGCGATCTGCTCAAGCATGTGATTCGATCGCCGAAGATTTATCTCATCCCTCGCAGCGACGGACGTCTGCTCGTCGGCGCAACCGTCGAAGAAGCCGGATTCGACAAGCGCACCGATCCCGAAACGATGAAGCGCTTCCATCAGTCCGCGATCGAATTGGTCCCGAAGCTCGCCGACGCCCGCATTCTCGAAGACTGGGCAGGCCTGCGCCCCGGCACGCCCGACAATCTGCCCATCCTCGGAGCAAGTTCGACCCCTGGCTACTACGTCGCCACCGGCCACTTCCGCGATGGCATTCTGCTCGCTCCGATCACCGCCGTTGTAATGGCAGATGTAATCGAAGGTCGCAAGCCGGAGCATGATCTCAGCCCGTTCTCTCCCACGAGATTCCCGTAGAATCATCCGGCAAGTTCGACTGCACATGCGGATCGTCGCGATCTCCGACACACATGGTTTGCACAACTCGGTTCCAATCCCGGATGGAGACATCCTCATCCATGCCGGAGATATCACCTCCACGGGCAAAACTCACGAAGTTGCGGCAGCGGCGCAATGGCTGAAATCCCTTCCGCATCGCCACAAAATCGTGGTCGCGGGCAACCACGACTGGCTTTTTGAAAAGAGTCCCAGCGAAGCGGCCGTTCTGATGCGCGATGCCGGAATTAGTTACCTGCAGGATTCAGGCATCAACATTGATGGCCTGTCCATCTACGGCAGTCCCTGGCAGCCGGAATTCATGCAGTGGGCGTTCAATGTCCCCCGCGGCAAGCTGGGCAAATACTGGGACCAAATCCCGGAAGGCCTCGACATTCTCGTTACACACGGTCCTCCCTACGGCGTTCTGGATCAATCAATTCCCGATGGCCTGACCAAGTACGCGCTGGCTAGAGACCAACAGCACTCCGCAGGATCGGAACATGTTGGAGATGACGAACTGCTCTCCGCTGTTCAACGTGCTCAACCCCGGATTCATGTGTTCGGGCACATCCACGGCGGTTACGGAACCACACGGACCAAACGCACAACCTTCTACAACGTCTCCATATGCAACGAGTACTACGAGCCGCGGAACAAGCCTTGGACGATTGATTTGATCGCCAGCCCATAAGGCTCACTCCCGGTCCTCCGCCGCTGTCTCGCGCTATACTGATTTGTTTCCGCCATCTTGCGTTTCCTCGTCGATCATAAGAAAGGACCGTTCTCATGGCTTCTCCAGCCGTCGATTTTGCCCGCAATAATCAGCAGCGCTTTCTGAACGAACTCAAAGACCTCCTTCGTATTCCGAGCGTCAGCACGCTCGAAGAGCACAAGCCCGACATCGAAAAAGCCGCCAACTTCGTGGCCAGCGAACTGCGCCGCATCGGCATGGAAAACGTCGAGATCATCCCGACCAAAGGACACCCCCTCATTTACGCCGACTGGCTGCATGCCTCGGGTAAGCCGACTGCTCTCTGCTACGCGCATTACGACGTGCAGCCCGCCGAGCCGCTAAACGAATGGATCACGCCGCCCTTCGAGCCCGCCGAGCGCAATGGCAACGTCTACGCGCGCGGCGCAGTGGACGACAAAGGCCAGCTGTGGATGGAGGTGAAAGCCCTCGAGTCGCTTATGCAGGCCGGCGGCGGCAAACTGCCCGTCAATGTGAAAGTACTCTTCGAAGGCGAAGAAGAAGTCGGCGGAGAGGCCATCTCCGAATATCTCCCTAAGCAGAAAGCCAAGCTGAAAGCCGATTTCGCGCTGGTCTGCGATACCGAATTATTTGCGCCGAATCTTCCGACCTTATGCGTCGGACTGCGTGGCTTGGTCTACACCGAGATCGAAGCGCAGGGCGCAAAGACCGATCTGCATTCCGGCATGTACGGCGGCGCCGCGCCTAATCCGCTCTTCGCTCTGATCGAAATCATCAGCAAGATGAAAGACGCCAAGGGCAAGGTTTTGATCCCCGGCTTCTACAAAGGAGTGAAGGCCCCGACGAAAGATGAACTGAAGGCTTGGAAGCGCCTGCCGTTCAACGAAGAGCACTACCGCAAAGCGGAAGTCGGATCAAAAGTCCTCACCGGCGAGCCGGGATATTCGGTTCTGTACAGAACCTGGGCACGCCCGACGCTCGAAGTGCACGGCATTCCCGGAGGCTTCACCGCTCCCGGCGCAAAGACCGTCATCCCCGCCCGCGCGCAGGCGAAGGTTTCCATGCGTCTCGTGCCCAATCAGAATGCCAACGACATCTTCAAGAAATATTCCGCCTTCGTGAAGAAGCACACGCCCAAGGGAATCGATATCAAAATCAAGGTTCACAGCAAAGGCCCGGCCTGCGTGGTCGGTACGGACAATCCCTACATCAAGGCCGCCACCGAGGCGCTGCACGACACGTTCAAGAAGGAAACGGTCTTCATCCGCAGCGGCGGATCGATCCCCATCGTCACCGACTTCCAGGACGTGCTGAAGATTCCCAGCGTCATGATGGGCTTCGGCCTGCCCGATGACAACATTCACGCCCCCAACGAGAAGTTCCACATTTCGAACTTCCACAAGGGAATCGAAACCATCTGCCGCTTTTTCGAGAAGCTGGGCGCGTAGAAAAGAGTCAATCAATTTCGTGGGAGAGCCATCCTCGGCTGTCCCATGCAAGAACATCTTCACGTTTGCCTGAAACCCGCAAAAAAGCTCCGCCTCAGAGTCTTAGAGGCCACCCTACCGCTCTCGGCGGCGCGTGCGCGATAATCTTTCCTCCTCCCAGTATGAAATCAAACGAAAGCATGTTCTTCCAATTACCGAACTAAATCATAACTATTGACAACTATTCGCAACAGGCCTACCGTTCACCCATCGGCTCTCGCGAACCTGAAAAATGCCGTGCGGTGCATTGCTCTCCTTCGCCTTAAGGGGCCGACAAGGAGGTTTTGTTCATGTCAGCATTTCGGAAGATTGGAGTCTTGTTCGTCGTATTCACTGCGGTTTCACTCTTCGCTCAATCCGGATCGAGCTTCTACGTCGCGAAAAGTGGCAGCGACAGCAACTCCGGAAGTTTCACCGCACCCTGGCTCACCATTCAACACGCTGCCAGCACTGTTACAGCGGGAGCAACCGTGTTCGTGGAAACCGGCGTCTACAACGAATCCGTAACCTTCCCCACCAACGGCACCGCCACAAATTACATCACTTTCGAAAACTATCCGGGACAGGCGCCAATCATCGACGGCACCGGGCTCGCCGTGACTGGAACCCAGGGCCTCGTCAATCTCGTGAATCGAAGCTACGTTACGGTCAGCGGCTTTGAAATCCGCAACTACACCACCAGCAAGGCGGCCCTCACACCGGCCGGCATCTGGGTCACGGGTTCAGGCGCCGGATTGAACCTGCTCAGTAATATCGTCCACGACATCACGACCTCATCCGAGAAGAACGGGAACGCCTTCGGCATCGCGGTCTATGGCACATCAAGCACGCCGATCAGCAACATCGCCATCAGCAACAATCAGCTCTACAACATGAAGACGGGCGAGAGCGAGACCATGAACGTAGATGGCAACGTCACCAGCTTCACCATCTCGAATAACATCGTCCACGACAACGACAACATCGGCATCGACGCCATTGGATTCGAGGGTGTCGGCCCCACCGGCATGGATCAGGCCAATCACGGCCTCGTCACCGGAAATATTGTTTACAACATCACCGGGATCAACAATCCGGGCGAGGGAAAATCCTACGACGCCGACGGCCTCTATTGCGACGGCTGCGCCTACGTCGTCTTCGAACGCAACACCGTCTACAACTGCGACCTGAACATGGAAGCGGCCAGCGAGCACAAAGGCCACAACGCCAGCTATGTCACCATTCGCAACAATGTTTTCTATGATGCGAATACGGTCGGCATTTCAATCGGAGGCTATGCCGCAGGCGTCGGAGGCAGCGACCACATCGTAATCGTCAACAACACGCTCTACAACAACAACACGAAGAATGGCGGCGGTGAATTTCAGATCCAGCACAACGCTCCGCCGAGCGCTGGAAACATCTTCGAAAACAATATCGTCTACGCTGGCACGCAGAACGTCTGGGTCTACAGCTATGTCAGCGGTTCCACCGACACCGCCAATTGGAACCTCTACTATTCCATTAAAGGCTATGTGAAAAGCACGTCCATCGATTGGGGCAGCAAATACAATTACGCGACCTATGCCGCCTACCAATCCGGCAGCACCGAAGACACCAATTCGCCGAACGCCAATCCCATGTTCGTTAACCTGACCTCCACGCCTCCGAATCTCGACGTGAAGTCCGGGTCGCCGGCCATCAATGCGGGCAGCACCAGCCTGACGTGCAGCGTGGGGTATTGCAACGGCAGCTCGATCTACGGCAGCGTCGATTACACCGGCAACCCACGCATCAACGGAAGCGGGCAGATCAACATCGGGGCCTACGAACAGTAGCCTGTAAATTTTGGCGCTAAAAAAAGGGCACGGCGTTGAGCCGTGCCCCTTTTCCAGCTATCGTTGGTAGTGGTTGCGCAGCGATCCGTCATAGAGGCCAGATCGCATGCAGCAATTCTTGAAACCGGCGTCCAGATCCGCACGGACACGGGTCCTTCCGTCCCAGTTTCTCGAGCAGTTCCTTATCTGAGTGAACTACCCGGAAAGCCGCGCTTGACTTTCGCCTCTGACGGAAATCCCTTGCGACGTTTGCTGCTGTGTTCGAAGTAGACTTCGGTGCTCATAGCAGTGTCTCCTTTTGGATGGATTTGCCCGTCACATCCCGAAGGCGAACCTGCTTTCGAAATTCTAGCGTGTTCCAGGCGAGATAACAGCTCGAGTTGCAAAACATCCTCGTTGCCTCGTCGGTTCGACTGCGCTAACCTAGATCTGCTCTCGCCGATTCTCCCACCTCTTTTTCCGTCTCCACTGAACTTGTGCCCCGGATGTGCAATGCCTGTGCAATACCATGCTGCAATGCGTAAGGGCATACCACATATAGTGTTATATTCCTTGACGCCGCCTGAATTTCGCCGTTACAGTAGCTTAACTTTGTGTGTGCCCTACCCAGCCAGGGGCGCGGACGACGCAGGAACGCGCGTGAAAAAGCGCAGCACAAGCATCGAACCAACAGCGGGTATCCGCCTGGTAAACAGGCGATCCCGAGCGCATGTTGCTTGCTGGCGCAGTGGCGTAACGCGGCGTCCAGACTGGCAACTGGTCCGAAGGAGTTAAAGCGTTGCTTAAACTGAAGAGACTTCAGATCCTCGGCTTCAAGTCGTTCTGCGACCGCACCGAACTCAAGTTCCACGGGGATGGCGTTGCCGCCATCATCGGCCCCAACGGCTGCGGCAAGTCGAACATCTCCGATGCCATCTCCTGGGTGCTGGGCGAGCAGTCGGCCAAGACGTTGCGCGGCGCGCGCATGGAAGACGTTATCTTCGCCGGCACGCGCGACCGCAAACCCACCGGCATGGCTGAAGTTTCGCTGACCCTGATCGATCCCGAAGTCTATGGCGGAGTCGACACCAGCGCCGCGATCGAAATTGATATTCAAGACGAAATGCCCGAGCCGGCCGGAACCAGCAATGCCGACGACTGGGACGAAGCCTCAATCCGCTCCCGCGCCGCTGCCGACACCGAGCGGGCGGTAGAAGACGCCCAGCCGGGAAAAATAGAAGAAGTCGAGGTTCCTCGCTCCAAGGTCAACACGATCGCCATCGCCTTCCCCGATGACGAACCGATCTTCGCGCTGCCGGCCCACAACGTGACGGCCCCCGCTCCGGGCGCTTCGGTCGGAACGGCCCCGAGCCATGTCGTTTTGAAAATTCGCCGCCGCAAGTTCAACCAGCAACAGTTCCATCGCGGAGAAATCGTTGTCACCCGCCGCCTGTTCCGCTCCGGCGACAGCGAGTACCTGCTGAACGACAAGCTCTGCCGCCTGCGCGACATTCAGGACCTCTTCATGGGCACCGGCCTGGGCCCCGAGTCGTACGCGCTGATCGAGCAGGGACGCATCGGCCAGATTCTCAGCAGCCGCCCGACCGACCGCCGGGCAATCCTGGAAGAAGCAGCCGGAATCACAAAGTTTAAGACGAAGAAACGCCTGGCCGAAGCTCGCCTTGAAGACGCCAAGCTGAACCTGAATCGCGTAAACGACATCTTTGAAGAAGTCACCCGGCAGATGAATTCCCTGAAGCGTCAGGCAGCGAAGGCCGAGCGCTATGCGAAGCTGCGCGACGAGATGCGCGCCAAACTGCGTGTCGTCCTGGCCAGCAAATTCGCCGCCATCGAGCACGAAAGCGCCGAACTCGACACGCAACTGAATACTCTCGCGGAAGAGATGCGCCATCGCGCCGAAGAAGTCCAGCAATTCGAAGCCGAGCATTCGGAGCGTACCCGGCGCGGATATACCATCGAAGCCGAATTGCGCGAGAACCGCGACCGCATCAGCCAGATCGCGCTTGAAATCGATCGTGCCCACGCCCGCCGCCGCAACAATGAAGAACGGTGCTCTGAGTTGCTGGTGCGTTCGGCATCGGCAGAAGCCGAACTTGCGCAGGCCCAGCACCGTCTGACCACGCTCGAAGCCGAGCGCGAATCGAACCGGCGGATTCTCGAATCCGCGGCAGCCGATCTTGCGGCTGCGCAAAGCGATCTCGTCCTCTGCCAGCAGCAAGCGGCCGCAGCGGCAGCTCAACTCGCCGAAATCGAGCGCCAGCAGGAAGAATCGCGCGTGGCCATCTTCGATACGGTTTCTTCCGCCTCTCATCTGCGCAATCAGCTCGCGCAGGCTGAAGAGCGGCTCGCAGGAGTCGATCGCGAATCTCGCCGCCTCGAAGCTGAAATCTCCAACTCCAACACGCAAGTCGAAGCCTTCGGCGGACAGCGTGGCCAGCTCGCACTCGAATTTGAAACCGTCAGCCAGCGCGTGAGCGGAATCACAGAAGAACTCAGCCAGCTCCGCCGCGTGATCGAAGACAAGAAGAGCCAGGAGACGCAAGCCAAAACCAACCTCGACTCCCTCCGCGCTGAATATGCCACGGGATTAGGCAAGAAAGGCTCGCTCGAAGCCGTCATCGCCGAACACGGATACTCGACCGAATCCGTTCGCCGGTTGTTTCAATCCGGGGTAATGCAAGGCGGGCTCGCGCCGGTCGGCGTGCTTGCCGACTTCCTCGAAGTCGAGCCCCGTTTCGAGCGTGTTGTCGAAGACTTCCTTCGCGACGAATTGAATTACGTCGTGGTCAAGTCCTGGGACGCCGCCGACGAAGGACTCCGCATGCTGCGCACCGGCGTGGACGGCCGCGCGACGTTCCTCGTGCATCCCGAGGACGCACAGGCGAAGTTTTCCTTCATCCTCGATGAAGCTGCGCATTCAGCTCCGCCCGCCGCCCAAATCATTCCTTTGAAGAATACGATCCGAGTCCTAGACGGTTTCGGCAAGTCGCTGGAAGTGATTCTGCCCAAGCTGCGCGACGGCTACATCGTTCCCGAATCGAACGTCGCCCGCAATCTGGCCCTCGAAAATCCCGATGCGTTCTTCTTGTCGCAAGCCGGCGAGTGCTTCCACAACGTCACCGTCACCGGCGGCAAGCAGCGCAGCGAAGGGCCGCTCTCGATGAAGCGGGAACTGCGCGAAGTCATGCGCCGGCTCGAAGACCTTGAACGTGCGCTGCGCGAGGAAGAAACTCGTGTGCTCATGCTTGGGCACGAAATCCGGGACTTCTCTTCCCTGCTCGAACGTCTGGAAGAGGAAAAGCGCGACGCCGAGCGCGATGCGATGACCTCCAGCCACATGCTTCAGCAGCTTGATTCGGAAATGTCGCGCGTCAACGAGCGCTTGAATGTTTCTCAGTTCGAGCTGCGCCGTCTGGCTTCGGAGCGCACTGAGCACGAGGGCATTCTCTGCTCGCTTCAGTCGCAAATTGAAACCCTGGAACTCCAGCGGGCAGAAATCGAGCAGCGGCTCGCCTCCGCGCAGGAGTTGCTCACCCAGCTTCGCCAGCGCCGCGAGGAATCGGCCCAGACCACATCACAACATGCAGCCCGAGTGGCTACGCTGGAAGAGCGTCATCGTTCGGCGGCCGCCGTCCTGCAACGAATCGAATCGATTTTCGCCGAGATGGACGAGCGCGTGCACGCGCTTGCCTCACAGATCGAAGGCGCAGCCGCGGAGAAGCTGCAACGCGAGGCCGAGAACGTGCAGCTCGCACAATCCGCGAGCGATCTGGAAGCGGAGCGCAACGCCGCTCAAGCCCGAGACGGCCTGCTGCAATTCGAGACAGAACAGCTTCGCGCCCGTCTGGCGGAAATTGACGAACTCTTGCACAGCACTCGCCAGGTGCTCGACGAAGCCCGCGACCGTCGTGGAGAACTCTCAGCCGCCGCAGCCAAGCTGCAATCCGACGCGGAGTACATGGCCCAGACTTGCTTGAACGAATTGAGCATCGAGCGCAACGCCCTCATGGCCGATACTTCGCTTACCACTCTCGCCGGCGAAGAACTAGCGACTCAGGATCAGCTCTACCACGAGATGCGCACGAAACTCGACGGCATGGGTCCCGTCAACATGATGGCGCTCGAAGAATACAAGGAGACCGCCGAGCGTCATTCCTTCCTCGAAACTCAGCGCACGGACCTCATCTCTTCCATCGAAAATACGACGGCCACCATCAAGGAAATCGACCAGATTTCGCGCCAGAAGTTCGAAGAGGCCTTCCACAAGATCAACGACAACTTCCAGGCCACATTCAAAAAGCTCTTCGGTGGCGGCCACGCTTTCATGAAGCTGACTGACGAAGAAAACAGCGCCGAGAGCGGCATTGACGTAGTCGCCTCGCCTCCGGGAAAGCGCCTGCAAAGCGTGCTGCTGCTCTCCGGCGGCGAAAAGGCCCTGACCGCGCTGGCTCTTCTGGTGGGGATCTTCCAGTTCGCGCCCAGCCCCTTCTGCATCCTCGACGAAGTCGATGCCCCGCTCGACGAAACCAACGTCGGGCGCTTCACCGACCTGGTCAAAGAGATGAGCGTGCAGACCCAGTTCGTGCTCATCACCCACAGCAAGAAAACAATGAGCATCGCGCCGGTCCTCTATGGAGTCACAATGCAGGAGCCGGGCGTGTCGAAGCTGGTCTCGGTGAAGTTCGGGGAGTCAGCCTAACCTCCGAGAATACAAGCGAATACATTTGCGTAGAATGTATACAGGAGAGACTGGTGGCTGGAACTGCCTTGGTTACGCTTCGACTCGACCCAAAACTCAAGAACCGGCAGGATCGCCTCGCAGAATCCACAAGCCGAAGCCGTTCCTTCGTCGCGACTGAGGCAATCCGCGAATACATTGAGCTTAATGAGTGGCAGGTTCAGGAGACCGAGAAAGCACTGGCAGAAGCAGATCGCGGAGATTTTGCCACCGACAAAGAGGTGGAGCGGGTCATAAAGAAATGGAAACGGCGTGCGCGTTAGGTATCTCCGAACCGCCCTCACTGATCTGGAGTCAATCTCCGACTATATAGCGCTGGAAAGCTCGGAGCCGCAGACAAAGTAGTCGCCAAAATTGTCGGTTCAATCAACGTGCTCAGGCGTCAGCCTGCAGTTGGTCGTCCCGATAGAGTTCTCGGAACGCGGGAACTAGTTGTTAGCGGCTTGCCCTACATCATCCCTTATCGCGTACGAGAGAAATCGGTCGAGGTGTTGCGGATATTCCACACCTCACGTAAGTGGCCAGTTCGGCTTTAACGCCTGCGCCCAGTTTCACGTCAGTCTGGCTCGGTTATCCACTCCCATCCTCAGGTTTTCCACAAGCCGAGTGACGATTATCCCGCTGGCAGGCACCGATTTGGCAGGCGCGTTGCCCTCAACGCGGGCCATCCACACCCTGCGCCGAAACCACCGCAACAACCGTTGACAAATTCTTCTGACAGGCTAGAATACCCGTCGCCTCTTGCCTGTAGAATTCCTAGATCATGAGCACAGACCTACTCGACCCCGTTCTCCTAAAGACTGATTTTCCCGATCTCAAGCTTCGCGCCAGCGGCAAGGTGCGTGACGTCTATGACATCAATGACGACACCCTGCTTTTCGTCGCCAGCGATCGCATTTCCGCGTTCGACTACGTGCTGGCCACCGGCATCCCTCACAAGGGCCGCGTGCTCAGCCAGATTTCGCTTTTCTGGTTCGACTACCTGGCCGACATTGTTCCCAACCACCTGGTCACCGCCGACGTAGAAAAGTATCCAGCCAACGTCCAAAAGTACGCCGATCAGCTTCGCGGCCGCTCCATGCTCGTCCGCCGGGCAGAGATTTTCCCGGTCGAGTGCATCGTTCGCGGATACATCTCCGGCTCTGCCTGGAAAGAATACAAGTCGACCGGCAAAGTCTCAGGTATCTCTCTTCCCGCCGGGTTGCAGGAGTCGGAAGCCTTTCCGGAACCGATCTTCACGCCTTCGACCAAGGCGACTTCCGGTCATGACGAAAACATCTCATTCGACCAGATGTGCGACATCGTCGGCGTCGAGACTGCCAGCCATCTGCGCGACCTGACGCTACGTATCTATAAGAAGGCCGCGGCCTATGCCCGGCAACGCGGCATCATCATCGCCGACACCAAGTTCGAGTTTGGACGCACCCCCCAGGGCATCACTCTGGCCGATGAAGTCCTCACTCCCGATTCATCCCGCTTCTGGCCAGCAGACAAGTACGCTCCAGGACGGGCGCAGGACTCGTATGACAAGCAATATGTCCGCGACTATCTCGAGGATATTCACTGGAACAAACAACCGCCCGCGCCAGCCCTCCCCCAGGACGTAGCGCGGCGCACCAGCGAAAAGTACCTCGAGGCCTACTTCCAGCTTACGGGGCACAAGCTGGATGTATAGACGGCCGCTTTGGACCATCTCGCCCGGGTCAGCTATATGACTACCGCAGGCTGGACCATCGCGGACTGGGCTATCTGTGCCGTCGTGCTCCTAAATGTAATTGGGGCGGCGATGCAGGGCTTTTTTTCCGAGGCCCTGACCATTGCTGGCCTGATTGTCGGTTACATCGTGGCTGCCTGGAAGTACCGCAGCCTCGCAGGTTGGTTTGAATCATTTTTAAAGAACCCATGGTTGGCTGAGATCCTCGGCTTTTTGCTTATCTTTTTCGCCATTGCGGTCCTGTTCGGCCTTGCCGCCCAGATCGCGCGTTGGATCATGAAAAAGACCGGGCTCAGCGGATTTGACCGTCTCCTCGGCGCTGTCTTGGGATTGCTGAAGGGCGGACTGATGGTGGCTGTGATCCTGATGGGAATGACGGTGTTTGAACCAACTTCGAGATTTTTGCAGAATTCGCAGTTGGCCCCGTACTTCCTCGCAGTCGGCCAGGGAGCCATTTATCTGGCACCTACCGAACTGCGCCAGCGTTTCTATCAGGGTCTCGACCTGCTCCATCAGGCGCCGCAAAAGTTAAGCAATTCCCCGGCTTCTCCGCCGAAATAGGCTGCGGTGCAGTGAAAAATTTCTGGCGAAAGCAAAGAGAGACCCATCGTGAAAGATCAACTGGAAGCACTCGTCCTGCAAATGTATCGCAGCAACATCCTCTATTCTGAAGGCGTGCGGGAATTCAAGAAACGCTTCATCCTCACCGTTTTGCAGGAGAACAAAGGCAACCAGTGTCGCGCCGCGCGCGAGCTGGGCATGCATCGCAACACGCTGAGCCGCACCATCACCGAACTCAAAATTGACGTTCGCCAGTTGCGCGATGGCGTGAAGCGCCCCGTGCGCAGCGCCCGCCCCGTTTCCTTCGAAAAGAAAATCGTCCGCTAGATCCAGCAACAGACCACCACGGACACGATGGCACACGAGGGAAGCCAGGGATTTCCCCCGCGCGCCTTTGCGCCCCTCGTGGCTATCGCTGGGCCAAAAACAAAGGGCAGCCATTCCTGGCTGCCCGATTCCTGCCCAACCTTCGAGTTACTTAGCCGCAGGTTTTTTCGCTGCCGGCTTGTGCGCCGGAGCCGCCGGTTTGGCCCTCAGCAGTTGACCTTTTTCCATCACCATCATGAAAGGATTGGGAGTGTACGAAGCGGGCTCGCCCTGGAACTGGAAGTTGTCGTCTCCAGTCTTGGGGATCATCCTCGTCGGGACTTTTTCGTCGAACTTCAGCGTGATGTCTGCTTTCTTGTCGGTAATATCATCCGAACTGCCCGCGATCATGAACGTATCGGGTTCGGTGCTGATGACCGTGCCCACCATCTGCACCGCCTTGCCCTTAATCGCGTTCCAAACTGTGTCCTGGTCCGCCTGGCTTCCATTGGTCAAAATGAATTCCCAGGTTGCAAAATCCATTTGTTCCGGCGCAGTTTTCGTGACCATATCATGGGCCTGATCGGCTGGAGATGGAGCTGGCTTGATCAGAGTTGCCAAATCCGGCGGCGCGGCAGTCCCGGCCTTCGCTCTCGCCAGCACATCGGTCCATCCATCATCGCCACCGTGATATCTCATATATAGCGACCGTGCATATTTTTCGATCTGGGCCTGAGCTTGCGGAGGGGCAACCGCCGACGCGCGCGCCGCATACCAGATTGAGTTCAGAGAATTGTCGGGCGTAGCCGTTGGCGTCTTCGGATCAGGCCAATACGCCAGGGCCAGCGGATAAACCACGCTGAAATCCTGCGGATTCGCATCCACAGCCTGTTTCAGGTTCTCGATTGCCCCCGCGTAGTCTTTGTCCTGCATGTCCGAAATTCCAATGGCGGAATGAAAAATTCCTTCCATCTGCGGTTTGCTCTTCAGCAGTTCCGCATCCGTCACCTTGGGAAGACAATCCAGCCCCGCCTGTCCATACTTCTTTCCGTCTGCCAGTTCCTGCTTCGAATTCGGATCGCCGTTTTGCGCCATGATGCGATCAAAGTAAGCCAGCAGCGTTAATGCCCGCTCGTTGCACGGATCGACCGCTACGAGTTTCTGGGCCGTTTCCATCGTTTTCTTGGGATTGTTCGCCTGCTGGTACGTCCCCATCAGAATTTCCAGCGCCTGGTTCCTCATCACGCTGTTGGGATACTGCGTAACAAACGCCTCCAGCCCGCTGATCTTCGCGTTGGCATCCTTGGCCTGGACCGCCGCGACATAGGCGTTATATTCGGCGGGGTCTTTGATTACCGGCGCCTGCGACGCAGGCGCTGCCTGGCCCGCGGGCGCGGCCGGTTGTCCCTGAGCCGGCTGCGCATTTTGCCCCATGGCCGCCAGCGTTGCCCCAAGCACAACCGTAAGCAGGATCGTTTTCATCACTATGGCTCCTTGAACTCTGTGGGAAATGGCCTTCTGAGAAAGCTTAAGCTTTACGAATCAGTACCAACTGCATTCCGCCGGACCGCATTGCGTTCGGATCCTGCTTTGGAACGCCGGCTTCCTGGCAGGGGATCCGGGAGACAAGAATTCGCCCCACACTTTAGAGGAAAACTCTTTATCCCGGCTGGCGGGATTATAAGTACCTCTCTCTCTGAAGGCAAGCGACTACCCGCTCCGCGCCCTCTTATTGCTAAGATGCGCATAGCGGAAGCTGCGGATGTTTCCTCTCTGCCCCGCCAGTGCGCAAGGAGACGATATTTCTATATGGACACCAGGCAACCCCTTGATGGGCAAGTCGCAGTCATCACCGGCGCGGGACGCGGCATCGGGGCCGCCATCGCCCGTAAACTCGCCACCATGGGCGCCACCGCCGTCCTGATCGGACGCACCCAGTCCACGCTGGAGGAAACCGCTCAGGCGATCATCGGCGCCGGCGGCAAGACGGAAGTCATTCCCTGCGACGTAAGCGTCCTGCACCAGCTTGAATACGCATCCACCCGCGTCGACAGCACCTTCGGACGGCTTGACATCCTGATCAACAACGCCGGAGTCGGCGGTTTCAACGACGCCCTGCACAACCTTCTGCCCGAAGAGTGGGATCGCATCCTGAACACCAATCTTCGCGGCGTTTATTACGCGATCAAGTGCTTCGCTCCGATGATGATCCGCGCCTACGGCGGACACATCATCAACATCTCATCCCTCGCCGGGAAAAATGCCTTGCCCAACGGCGCAGCCTATGCCGCGTCAAAATGGGGATTGAACGGATTGACCTATTCCGTAGCCGAGGAGCTTCGCCCGCACAATATCCGCGTCGCCACGGTCTGCCCCGGCTCCGTCGACACCGAGTTGAGCCCGCACGCTGGAAAAGATCCCAACAAGATGCTGCAATCCGAAGACATCGCCCACGCAGTAGCCATGCTGGTAACCCAGGCCCCGCAGTCATTTGTCAGCGAAGTCTTGATCCGCCCGACCCAGAAGCCGTAACGGAACACGTGTTCCAATCTACCCATCCGCGCAGGGTGTCCCATTTTCCGCGCGTACTTGGCGCAAGAAGTGGGGATTTGCTCTGGAACAAATTACGGCCTGACCGCAGCCTCTAGAATTCTCAACCTCACATCCCCGCCGCATACTTCCAGATGCGCCCTTACCCCGAACGGCAGCGTGATATTCCCCGACGACACGTGGCCAGACCTCAATCCATAGGCGATGGGAATCTTTAAGTCGCCTACAATTCGGCCGACAACCTCCTGCAACGTGTAATCCTGATTCGGATCCTGCACGCAATCCAGCATCTCGCCGAAGACTATGCCACGCACAAGGTCAAGATGCCCGCCCAGCTTCAATTGCATCAGCATGCGGTCAATCTGAAAGGGCTTGGCCGCCACATCTTCGAGAAACAAGATGGTCCCGGCAGTTTTAAGCTCATACGGCGTTCCCAGCGACGCCACCAGAATCGAAAGGCACCCGCCGTACAAGATTCCTTCTGCTTCCCCGTCCGTCAACCCAAATGCGCCTTCGTTCACCGGCACATCCCAGGGATATGTCTGCGATAGCGCACCCTGCCAGGAATTCATCTCCACTCCGCCGGCATGCGCCCAGTCTTTTGCTGCCATGGGGCCGTGGAACGCCGCCATGCCCGCGGCGTCCAGCAGAGAAGTCAACAGCGTCGTCAAGTCGCTGTACCCGACAAATATCTTGGGATGCCTTTTGATCTTCGGCCAATCCAGTTCCCGCAGCAGATAGTTCGAGCCATATCCGCCGCGGGCGCAAACGATCGCGCGCACATCGTCGCGCTCGAACATCGACTCGAGTTCCCGCGCCCGCCGCTTGGCCGATCCGGCGAAATAAAGATCGCGCTCCAGTATGGAATCGAGGTAGACCGGTTTGTACCCTGCCCGCCGCAAGGCTTCGCATCCGGCCTCAAGATCGCTCTGCCTGATATTGCTGGCCGGCGCGACGATGCCGACCGTGTCGCCGGTTCGCAATGCGGGCGGTTTGATCAGCGGAGTCATCGGCATAGGCTGGATCAGCTAAGAATAAATTCTCCGCGGCAGATCAATTTGGCCGGACCCCGCAAGAAAATGTTCCCCCCCAGCATGCGGACAGTCTGCACTCCGCCCGGCGCATGAACTTGGACCGGTGATTCGGCGTGCCCGGTCGCCATGGCCGCAGCCGCCGAAGCGCACGATCCCGTCCCCGATGACTGCGTCTCGCCCGCTCCCCGCTCGAAGAATCGCGCGCTGATGTCGTGCAACCCGTTGGCCGTCACGTACTCCACGTTCACACCTTCCTTAAAATGTGGGAGCCGCTGAATTCGCGCCGCATGCGCCTGCCAGTCCTCCGGAAACTGCGCCACCAGCATCACGTAATGCGGATTCCCCATCGAAACCGGAATTCCCGTCACTTCCCCGGCTCCCAACTTCAACGTGAGTTCCGAATCGACCACCGGCTTGCCCATCTCCGTCTCGAATTCATACTCCGAATCGCTGCGCGACGTCAGCGTGCAAATCTTCGTCCCCGCGCCGGTCAGAATGGAAATGCGCTCTTTCCCCTGTTCCGCGCAGACGTAGGCTGCCACACACCGGGTGCCGTTGCCCGAAATTTCTGCCGCCGATCCATCGGCATTGATCAGCTTGATCTCGACATCCACGGAAAAGTGCGGCGACATCCACTCCACTCCATCCGCTCCAACGCCCTCATGCCGGTCGCAGATGCGCCGCGTAAACTCGGAAATGTCCGGCGGAGCCTGCGCAGCATCGATCAGCAGGAAATCATTGCCGCAGGCGCTGGCTTTGACGAAAGGAATGGTATGCAGGCCGTGGTTCAATCGCGCTCCACGCGTCCTAGAGAGATTGCGCTGCCCAGCACTGTCGACGACTTCAGCTCCCGCAGCAGTTCTCGCTGCTCGCGGTTACAACCCTCCACGTCGAATTGAAGGCGAACGTGCGCGCTGGTGCTTCCGCTGAGCACATTCTGCATAAAGCGATGATGGCTCTCGAGGATTCGATTGACCTCAGTCCCGATCTCTTCCACGCTCGGCCCCGTCACCTCATAACTCGACAGCAAAATCTTCAGATTGAATGTCTCTTCCAGGTGACCCAACACAAACAGCGCGATCAGCACAACCCCGGTCGCAAACATCGCGGTCATGTAGAGCCCGCCGCCCGCCGCCATGCCAATCGATGCAACCACAAATAGTGTTGCCGCAGAGGTCAGCCCCGACGTAAGCCCGCGCGTGTGCAGGATCGATCCCGCGCCAATGAAGCCAATTCCCGGGATGATCTGCGCGGCAATTCTCGCTGAGTCCGACGGCACGCCCGCTAGTGCGGTGGAAAGCACCGTGAACAGCGCCGCGCCAAAACAGATAAACATGTTGGTGCGCAAGCCCGTCGGACGATGGTTCAGCTCCCGTTCCAGCCCGATAATTCCCCCCAGCAGCGCGGCAAAAATCAGCCGCGTCAACGAGCTGCCGACGATGCCGCTCGCCATCTCCCCGTGCAGGAGTTGGAGAAAGTGTTGCCAGGTCATAACCGGTGATTGCCTGTTTCAGACATGTCTCGAATGGCCGGATTTTATCACCGCGGATGCTGCGCCCCGCGTTAACCCGCGTGATTACCGCGATTTGTACAGCGCCGCCCGCGCCTGCCCGCTGACATGCAGTTCGATGAGTTCGCGGAGATTCTTTCCCTGCACCGCCTTCCACACCGGATCCCCCTCGAAAGCAACCACGTAGTCCGCATACTGCGAAGGATTGGCCAGCGCCCGCTCCCACAATCCGTCCGGATCCGACGGTTGTTTCCAAACGCGATGGTTGCCTTCATTGATCGTGCGCTTCAGCGGAATTCCCGCTCGTTCCAGCGCCCCAACGTGATCGCCCAGATACATCAGAATCGTGGACCGGTCGGGCAGCGTTCCCAGCATCACCGCCAGTTCCCTTTCAAACTGAGTGCGCGTTCTCATATTGACTCGCGCCTCTTCGAGGCAGACGGGGGTCGCGCGCCACACCGAAACGTAGCTTGCCGCGACCACAAGCCCGATCCCAACTCCAAAGGCCAGGCGCAATCGCGCGTTGGCGCTTTCCGCCCGCATCGCCAAATACACCAGCAGCGCCGGCGCCATGGCAAATGCCGGCAGCAATTGCAATCCATAGCGAACGTTGTAGTGGCTAAAGGGCCACCAATATGGAACGAAGATGGGCACTCCGCCGTACGCAACCGAGAGCGCGTAAAACGGAACGGGCAGCAGCAGGAAAGCAAACGTCAGCGCTGCTCTCGATTCCACGTATCCCCGGCATAGCCAATACATCGAGACCATGCCGCCGACCAGCAAAAGGATCCAGCAACGCTGCAACCATTCGTTCTGGGCAACATTGGCTTCGCCGGATTTCACAAAATACAGCCCGGCCAACAGCGGATTCCCGCTTCCCGGATGCCCTATATCCCCCGCGCTCTGCGTCTTCCGTTCGATCGCCCTGGCCGAGTACGGCCCGTTGGCAAATTCAAGCGGATTGCGGTAGACCAGTCCGTTGTAAGCCAGCCACAGAGCCGGCGCAGCGGCGGCAATCAAGACGAATTTGACTAGAGAAGCGCGTGAAGATGATTCCCTGAAACTGCTCTTGTAAGACACTTCGCGAAGGTCGCGAGTTTTACTCGCGCCAGTAGCGCCGCGCAAGTACTCGGGCTTAAGCCCTTGAGCTGAGCGCCGCTGCCGAGATTCACTTTTGACAACGTATAGAATCACTGCGGCTCCAGCCATCGCCGCGGCCAGAAACCATCCGTCATAACGCGTCAAGCAGGCCGCCGCCAGGCAGAAGCCGCATCGGGTCAGCGATTTCGCGCCCCCGCCAAGCCACTCGCCAAAATACACAATCGCCCAGATGAAGAACGCAAGGTAGAGCGACTCTCCCATCGCAGTCGCTTGCATATAAATCAGATTCGGATTGGCGGCATAAGTGATGGCCGCCACCCAAGCCACCGCCCGCACCACCCGGTCTGGTTCGGTCTGGCGTGACAGCGTATTGCGCGTCAACCGGAAAATGCCGATCACGCCAAAGACATATCCGGCCATCGACGGGATCGAGCCTCCCGCACCGCTCTGCCACATATGCCTCGAAATCAGAAACGGGATCATCAGCAGATGCGGCAACGGAAGCCATACTGTTCCCAATTGCAGAAGCCCGGGAGTCTGCGAGTCAAAAACGCGGCGAGCGATATTGATGTGCGCCACCGCATCGCCATAGAGCAGGACATCGCCGTTTCTGAAATAAAACAGAAAGGAAAAAATGGAAACGCAGGTCGCCAGCCACGCAAGCAACCGGGTTTCCGAATCCCACGCGGGATCTTCGGCTTCGATTTTCTTCACCTTCGGCATGGATCGGTCTCAGCCGTGGTCCTCAGGAGCGCCTCAAAAGATTCATTTTGCCACTGCGATGACAATGCGCGTGAGGCGTTAGCAATACTGAGGTCCCGAGGCCAAGACCCAAAACTTGCGGCCTGCGCTACTCCAGGTGCGTCAACTCCCGGAAAATCTGAAAGCGCTCCTCAATCTCTTCCCGCGTCAGCGATTGCAAACGCTCCGTACCGAAGCGCTCCACGGCGAACGATCCCATCACTCCGCCATAAAATAGTGCCCGCTTCAGCACCTCGCGGTTGATTTCTCCCTGCGATGCGACATATCCCATAAAGCCGCCCGCAAAGGAATCTCCCGCCCCAGTGGGGTCGCGCACCTCGTCAATCGGCAGTGTCGGGGCCCGAAACGGATGCCGTCCGATCCCGAACGCTCCCTCGCGAAAGAAAATCGTCGCCCCATATTCCCCGTGTTTGATCACCAGCGCCCGCGGCCCCATCGCCAGCACCTTCTGCGCAGCCCGCGGCAGGTTGCTTTCATGCCCCAGCATCTTCGTTTCCGTGTCGTTGATCAGCAGAACGTCCACCAGCTTCAGGGTCTCAGCAAGTTCCTTCGGAGTGCGATTGATCCAGTAATTCATAGTGTCGCAGCCGGTGAGGCCCACACGGCTCATCTTGCGCCGGACCTCCGCCTGCAAAGTCGGTTGAATATTGGCGAGAAAGAGAAATTCCGTGTCTTCGTACTCTTTGGGAATACGCGGCTGAAATTGTTCGAAGACGTTCAGGTCAGTGTAGTCCGTCTTCGCCTCGTTCAGATTGTCGGTGTAGGTGCCGCCCCAGCGGAAGGTCTTGCCCTTCGCGCGCTCGAGCCCGCGCAAATCGATGCGGTGGTCGTGAAAAACCTTTTCCTGCTCCGGGCCGAAGTCTTCACCGACGACTGCAACGATGCGCACCTCGGTGAAATAGGACGCGGCCAGTGAAAAGTATGTGGCAGCTCCGCCCAGAATATTCTTCGCGCTGCCCAAAGGGGATGTGACGTCGTCAAACGCAACCGAACCAACCACGAGAATGCTCATGCCGTCCTTATCGACGCAAGAATCTATTCACCAGTAAAAATGAATTCTGTCATTCCGAAGCGGCGCGAAGCGGCGGTGAGGAACCTGCTTTGGGCAACCGCCACCGA
Source organism: Candidatus Sulfotelmatobacter sp. (assembly GCA_036490405.1). Taxonomy (GTDB): domain Bacteria; phylum Acidobacteriota; class Terriglobia; order Terriglobales; family Acidobacteriaceae; genus Sulfotelmatobacter. Next base: position 304,311 of record DASXDY010000030.1, read on the forward strand.
AGCATCACTTCACGTACTTGCCAACGATCAGCCTCAGCTTCTTCTTTGTAGCGGCAGGAATTTTCTTCGGGTCCGTCAGAATTGCATGCGCCAAAGCCGATCCGCAGCGGCAGGACCGATCCCGCGGCATCTTTGCAACCGTATGCCGGACAACTCTTGCGGCATTCTCCGCATTCTTGTTCAGTACCGCCACGATCTGGTCCACCGTCACCGAATCATGATGCGGATGCCAGCAGTCATAATCCGTCACCATCGCCACCGTGACGTAGCAAAGCTCAGCCTCCCGCGCGAGCTTCGCTTCCTGCAGGTTCGTCATTCCGATCACATCCATGCCCAGGCCGCGGTAAACGTTGGATTCGGCTTTCGTCGAAAACTGCGGCCCTTCCATGCACAAATACGTCCCGCCACGCTTCGCGGTCACTCCCGCCTGTTTGGAAGCTGACTCGACCACAGCGCCCAACTCCGCGCACACCGGATCGGCAAACGCAATGTGCGCCACGATCCCCCCGCCAAAGAACGTATCGATGCGATGCCGCGTGCGGTCAAAAAATTGATCGGGGATCACAAAGTCCAGCGGCTTGTGCTCTTCCTTCAGCGATCCCACCGCCGACATCGACACAATGCGCTCGACCCCAAGTTGCTTGAACCCATGAATGTTTGCGCGGAAATTCAATTCACTGGGCAAAATGCGATGCCCGCGCCCATGCCGCGCCAGAAATGCAACCTTGCGGCCCTCAAGCATGCCGCAAACATAGGCGTCCGATGGCGCGCCGAACGGCGTCTTCAGCCGCACTTCTTTGACCTTCGTCAGTCCGGGCATCGAATACAGCCCGCTTCCGCCGATGATTCCAATTTCCGCCTGTGGCAATGCCCCTCCGAACGCGTTAAACGATGTAAGCCAAACCCGCGATTATACAGGAGCGAAACGCGCCGAACGGCGCTGCTCCAATCGGATTGGCGCACGAATATTTCTCCTCGCCGAGTGATGTCGGGGGCAGCGCGTGCATTCCAGCGGAGACCTGGCGGTACAATCTGGGTAAATGAGATTCATCGCTGTCCTCTGCCTTGTTTCTCTCGCCAGCCAATTCGGCTCGGCGCAGCAGAAACCCCAGCCCACGTCCGTAACCGTCCCAGCCACCATCGACCACAACCGCGTCCTCATTGACGTGGAAGTCCCAGCTCAAAACGGCGCCACAAAACGGGTTCGTGCATGGGTCGACAACGGCAACCCCGAACTTGAGATATCGCAAAGCCTGGTTAAGTCACTGGACCTGGGCGGGGTTTGTGGTGGACAAACCTGCGCCGCCACTGCGCCCGCCGGAATTACGATTGGCGGTCTGGCAATCTCGTTCGGCGACGTAAAGCAGGCAAAAGTGCCGGTCGGCCCCAACGAACCGCTGGCCAGGGGGCTCGATGCCGATATCAACATTCCCTCCACCATCCTGCGCCACTACGACGTTCTGATCGATTATCCCGGACGCAAATTCACCATCGGAGCGCCGGGCAGCATTCACTTCCTGGGCAGCGCGGGGAAAGTGCACATCAATGCCGGGAATGGATTGATTCAAGTCCCCAGCAAGATCGCCGACAAAAAATACAATCTCGCGCTCGATCTGGGATCGAGCATCAGCTTTCTGTCCGAGGAACTGTTCAGCACTCTCGCAACTGCCCATCCCGATTGGCCGCACATGACCGGAGCCGTCGGCGCTGCCAGCATGTGGGGAGCGGACGAAGAAACGAAGTGGCAGGTCATGCGTCTCGATCGGGTTCAGTTCGGACCGCTGTTTCTGACCGATGTGCCGATGGCTTCCCTTCCCAAGGCTACACTCGACTTCTTCGAAAAGCGCGCGGCAATGCCCACCATCGGCCTCATCGGAGCGAACATCCTTCAGAACTACCGCGTCGGCCTCGACTACGCGCACTCTACCGTCTACTTCGATATTGGCCGCCTATATAACTTTCCCGATTTCGATGTGATCGGATTATTTCTTCGCCCCGAAAACGACGGGCGCTTCACCATCCTTGGCGTTGCAGACTTCGAAGGCAAGCCTTCCGTTCCCACCGGTCCCGAGGGCATTCAGGCCGGCGACACGCTCGTTGCCATCAACGACATCCCCGTCCATGGATCGACGATGGGACAAGTCTGGTCTTTGCTGGGAGGAACTCCGGGTCAGGAGCGGAAGCTGACAATCGAGCGCGCTGGGAAGCAATTCGTGGTTTCAGCCACAGTGCAGCATTTCCTGCCTGCGGCATCCGGCGAGGACGAAAAGAAAAAAAGGAAGAAGTAGTCTTACGCGCCGCCGCAGGCCCTCGTCCGGGAATGGGGAATCGCAACGCAAGGCCTAAGCAAACTTCCTATTCAAAAAATAAGATTGTCGTATTTCAAAAAATAAGACTTGCCGTATTCGAAACAATAAGATTTATCTTTCCGAACAAAAAAAGATTTGTCATTCCGAGCAAAGCGAGGAACCTGCTTTTCCAGGTGCCAGCACAAACGCAAATCCTTCCTCGCTCACTCTGCGCGCTCGTCGGAATGACGAAACTCTCTGGGCCCACTCGTGACAGCGGATGCACGAGGGCGTCCGCCTCTCCATTATTTCCCGAACACTTCTTTCTCCAGCGTCGCAGTCGTCGTCGCATCCAGGCTCTCGCTCACCAGCACCGTATCGCCCTGCTGCTCGATCACGACTACACCCTCGTCGGTGTCCCAGGCATGGCGCCCGGTCAAAGACGCCGCCGCGCCCTCATGCTTGTGCTCGTCACTCGCGTTTTCATCTTTGAGCGCGCCAACTTCCTGGGCCTTCTTGTAGCGGTCTTTCAGCGAGTGCGCGTAAATCCCCGCAAATTGCGATGCGGTCATGGGGCTCGACCACCGGGATACATAGAGCAGCCCAAGAGGCGCGGTCGCGTCGGCCTTCGATTTCGCCGCATAGTAATATCCGCCCCGCCACTCCGGATACATATATTTCGAAATCGGCCTTCCGACATATTGTTCGATCAGCACCGCTACGTCGAACTCACCCATCGCCCCGATGTCGAACTTCTGGTAGTCCTTGAAATCGTGCTTGAAATCGGGCACGCGCATCGGCTCAATCCTCTCGCCCGATAAGTAGGTCTCCGGCTGCATGATCTGCCGTGTGGTGTGCGGAGGGTTTTGCAGCACGCCCGCAAACGCTTTCTCCTTGCCCCCCGCCTGCATCAGCTTGATCACGAAATCCATCCCGTAGCTGTAAGGAAAAGTCAGCGACTCTTTCATGAAGATAGGTGCGTCGTTGAACACCTTGGTCCCCGCCGTCCCGGTCAGCGTTTCATCTTCCATCGCGCCGACCAATGTCGGCGAATTGGTGATCGTGTGTCCGGTTGGTGCGAGCGCATATTGGAACATCATCGCCTGCGCTTGCCCTTCGACCACTGCCTCTCGGGCATTATCGATTTCGTCGTTTTCGATGTCCGCCGGCGTCGGATCTTTCCGGATCTCTCCTAAATCTTTGTCGCCCTTCTTCATCCATTTCTGTAGCCCAATCTCCTGGTCTTGCAGCGCGTGCGTCAGTTCGTGAGCCATGACCGGCTCCTGCTCTTCCATCGGAACCCAGTCCAGCAGGTTCACCGTCCGCGTCTTGGGGTCGTAGTAGCCCGCGACTTCCTCCTTCAGCAGCGCAACCAGAAATGTTTCCAGATTGAAATCCCGCGGCAGCAGCCCGAACTTCTTCAGCACCAGCTCCGAGCGTCGCAGGCGCTGCGTGTCCTCATCGTTCAAATGCTTCGTCAGGTACGACTCGACCTCATCGCGGCTGGTCAGCTTGCGCTTCACTTCCCGCTTGATCGGCAGCCCGGTCTCTTTGCTGTCGAACTGCATGATCTCGTCGACCGAATGAAACAATTCCTCAGCCTGCCGGGGAGTGATCTTGACCCTGTCTTCGGGAGCCTGCTCCGCCGGAGGCACTGGCTTGGTGGGCTGCTGCGCGGAGGGAGACTGGGGCGGCAGCGTATCCTGATTCTGGAAGGCTTGACCGCGAGCGCCAAACGGCGCCAAGGCAACGAGCAGCACGACCGCAAAAATCGACCGCAAAATCACTCCTGAAGACACTTCCACCCGATTCATTAAGACTGAGTGTATACGTTTCCCTATACTTTCACCCATGACTACTGCGACTACTGCCAAGCCGGTAAACCTGTGGACCTCCGCCGACCACGCCACAGATTATCTCGAAAAGCGAGCCAATCACATCCCGCATCGGACCGAGGGTGAGGCGGTCTTGTTGGAATTCATCCCGCCGCAGGCACGTCGCATCCTGGATCTGGGCACGGGCGATGGGAGACTGCTGGCGCTGGTACGGGTCCAACATTCCGAGACGGAAGCCGTCGCTTTGGATTTCTCCCCGGCAATGTTGCAGGCAGCGAGAAAGCGTTTTGCCGGCGATGCCTCAGTGACAATCGTCGAGCACAACATGGACTCACCATTGCCCAATCTTGGAAAATTCGACGTCGTCATTTCCAGCTTCGCGATCCATCATTTGGTGCACGAGCGCAAGCGGATGCTCTATGCAGAAATCTACGGGCTACTGAACTCCGGTGGAGCCTTCTGCAACCTGGAGCACGTTGCTTCATCGACTCCGCGCCTGCACGAAGAGTTCCTGCACGCAATCGGCTTTACGGTCGAGACTGAAGACCCCTCGAACAAACTGCTCGACCTGGAAACCCAGCTGGGCTGGTTGCGCGAGATTGGATTTCTCGATGTGGACTGCCACTGGAAATGGAGGGAATTGGCGCTGCTGGCAGGGAGACGATGACAGAGGTTATTTTGCTTTCCGGCACACGTCAACGAGCAGCCAAACCAGTGCAGCAATAGCACCAATCCCAAGCAAGAGGTGCTTCAAGCTAATGAGATAGATGTAACCATCGGATTGTGAAGCTTGCATGCACGTGCTCCTCACCAATTCCGACATGGGGAAAATTAGGACAGCGCTCCAACCTCACGGAGCGATTTTCTCCGCCACCCACTCCCCGGCTTCCTTGGTTCCCAGCGTTCCACCTACGTCCTGAGTGGTCTTCTGCGCTCGCACTGCTTCCAGCACGGCCGCCTCGATCCTGTCTGCCTCTTTTGCGAAGGCAAGATGCCTCAGCATCATCGCAGCGGTCAGAATCGCGCCCAGCGGATTCGCCAGATTCTTTCCCGCAATCGGCGGCGCCGAGCCGTGCACCGGCTCAAACATCGAAGTCTTTCCCGGATGAATATTCCCACTCGCAGCCATGCCCAGCCCGCCCTGCAACCCGGCGGCAAGATCGGTGATGATATCGCCGAACATGTTATTGGTCACGATCACATCGAACTGCCGCGGATCGCGCACCATCTGCATGCACAGCGCGTCCACGTACATGTGCTGCGCCGTGATCTTCGGATATTCCGCGCTCACTTCCTTGAACGCGCGCTGCCAGAGTCCGCCCGCATGCGTCATGGCATTCGACTTGTCGCACATCAGGACCTTCGAGCGTCCCGAGCCGTCGAGCTTCGTATGCTGCTGGCAGTACTCAAACGCATAACGAATGATCCGCTCGACGCCTTTGCGCGTATTGATGTCTTCCTGTGTGGCGATCTCGTCCGCAGTTCCCTGCTTGAAAACGCCGCCCGCGTCGGTGTAAACGCCCTCCGTGTTCTCGCGAAGCACCACGAAGTCCACGTCCTTCGGCTCGACGCCCTTCAGCGGACACAACGACGCATCGAGCAACCGCACCGGCCTCACGTTGGCATACAAATCCATCTTGAAGCGCATGCCCAGCAGGATTTCCTTGGCATGAATGTTTGTCTTGACCCGCGGATCGCCGAACGCGCCCACAAAAATCGCGTCGAAGTCGCGGGTAAGCGTGGCAAATCCATCGGCAGGCACGGTAGTTCCGTCGCGCAAATAGCGATCGGCACCCCAGTCGAACTCGGTCATCTCGACCGCCGCCCCACTCGCCTGAATGACCTTCAATGCCTGCGGGATGACTTCTTTGCCGATGCCGTCGCCGGCGATGACGGCGATGCGCTTCTTGCTTTGATTCTTCGTGTCCACGGCCTGAACGTTAACACAATCGCTATAATTGAATACAGATATGGGTCTTACAGCTTTACAGGTACATTCGGAAGGTTTGGGGCAAGCCGTCACCGACTATCGCGGGGCCGAAACTGCCTCGCATTTCGGCGATCCGCAGGCGGAATACTCCGCCCTGCGCACCCGATGCGGCGTCTACGATCTCGGTTACCGCGCTCAGATCTCCCTGACCGGCAGCGACCGCGTGCGCTGGCTGAACGGCATGGTCACCAACAACATCCGCGACCTCGCGCCCGATCACGGGATCTACGCCTTCCTACTCAACCCCCAGGGACACATCCTCGGCGATCTCTACGCCTACAACCGCGCCCAATCCATTGCCGTGGAGACCGATCGTAGCCAGGTCGACAAAATGCTGGCGACATTCGACCACTACATCATCATGGACGACGTTGAGGTGAACAATCTAAGCGGCCAGACCACCGCGCTCGGGCTCAGCGGTCCCATTGCCCGCGAAGTCCTCGGTAAGGCAGGATTCGGAATCGCCGAACTCGACCCATTGCAGTTGCAATCCGTTTTGTGGCAAGGAATTGACTGCACCATTGTGCGCAGCGACGATCCCCAATTCACCGGATACGAAATATGGCTTCCGGCCGGCAAAGTCCGCCTGCTCTGGGATGCACTGCTCCTGGCCGGAGCCACGCCGGTTGGATCGGAAGCGCTCGAAATGCATCGAATTATTTCCGGCATGCCGCGTTACGGAGTGGACATCCGCGAACGCGATCTGCCCCAGGAGACAGAACAAGCCCGCGCCCTGAATTTCAACAAGGGATGCTACGTCGGCCAGGAGATCGTGGAGCGCATCCGCTCGCGCGGGGCTGTGCATCGCAAGTTTTCCGGATTTATCGCGGACGCAAGTGTGCCCATTGCGGTCGGCGCAAAAATTGTCGCGGGCGAAAAAGAAGTTGGAGAAGTAACCAGCGTGGCCGGCATCCCCACGCCGTATGGAGACAAGACCGCCATCCTCGGCTACATTCGCCGCGAGGCCGGCGCACCCGGCCGCGAGGTGATGATCGGCGCGGCCAAGGCAACCGTAGTTTCATTGCCGGTAAGCGACGAGGTGTTTTCGCCCCAAGAGGCGTCGCTGGCCGAGCGGCCCGCATAAGCAAATCAGTTCATCGCAAAACAATTTGAGGAAGACCAATGGCTGAGAAAAAACACGAGCAATCCGGTTTTACCGTAACTGACCGAAGACTGTTTACCTCCGACGGAGAGCTTCGCTCCGACATCCCGGAAGAAAAGGAAACCCCGAAGCCCCCAGCCCAGCCCAAAGACGCTGCGCCCGACGATAAGGTTCCTGCGCCGGTTGCGGCTGAAATGGCCGCCGCTGAAACTCCTGCCGCGCCCGACGATGGCCGCGAAATGCCTCCACCGCCCACCAATGCTGAGCAGGAGGCCCAGGCCGCGGCCTACAAAAGCTCCAACAAGGATGTGGATGCACAGGTCGAATTGAGTGGCCACTCGGCGAAAGATTTTGAGATGACCTTCGAGAAATTTCTCGCTTCGCTCTACATGACCGCCATGCTGCAACTCGGCCTCATGCGCCAGCAGGGCGAGCAGCCACGCGTGGATATTATCGGCGCGCGCCAGACCATCGACACCATCAGTCTCATCTCAGAAAAGACCCGGGGCAACCTCACTCCGGTGGAAGAAAACTTCCTGCAAAACAGCCTCTACGAACTGCGCATGGCCTACGTCGAAGTCACCAACGCGCTGGCGCGGCCTCCGCAGCCCGGTAAAGGACCAGCCACGGGAACCACCGGGAGGTGAAAGTAACAAGATGAAAGCGACTTTGACCGTGCTCGGCAGCGGGACGTCGATGGGCGTGCCCACGCTGGGATGCGACTGCGCCGTCTGCCGCTCGACCGATCCTCACGACAAGCGCACCCGCCCGTCGATCATGCTGGAGTACGGCGGCAAGGTCGTGATCATCGACACCACTCCTGATTTTTACCAGCAGGCTGTCCGTGAAAACGTTCGCCAGCTCGATGCCGTTTTCTACACCCACACGCACGCCGACCACATTCTGGGCATCGACGATCTGCGGCCACTTAGCTACAAGCACAAGCCGGGGAAGCTGCCGCTCTATGCGCGTCCCGACTCCTGCGCTTTCCTGCGCCGCATGTTCAGCTACATCTTCGACGCCGACTACAAATTTGGCGGCTTGCCTCTGCTGGAACTCAAGCCGATCGACGGCCCGGTCGAATTGTTCGGCGTGCGCTTCGAGCCGGTAATTCTGATTCACGGCGAGACTCAGATCTACGGCTACCGCTTCGGCTCCGCCGCTTATCTCACGGATCACAGCGAGATTCCAGCCCCGTCGATGCATCAACTGGAGGGACTGGACATCCTGTTTCTCGATGCGCTCCGTCACAAGCCGCATCCCACGCATTCGACAGTAAAGAATTCGCTGGCGATTGTGGAGAAGCTGAAGCCCAGGCGCGCCTTCTTTACCCATATTTGTCATGACCTGGGGCACGAGGCGACCAATGCTATGCTCCCCAGGAATGTGCGGCTGTCTTACGACGGATTGAAACTGGAATTTGAAATCTGAGTTCTTTTGCGCGGATTGCGTACATTAGTCACGGTCGGATTGAGCAATTTGTCCCGCCGAGTTCGCAAAGCACGCCGAGATGAAAAGGATGCCCGACCGAATTTCCTCGGCGGCCTCTGCGATCTCGGCGGTTGATTCTCAATCATGGATATCTTCCACTCAATCGACGATGTCCCGGCGGCATACGGCCCGGCCTACGTCAGCGTGGGCAATTTCGACGGCGTGCATCGCGCCCATGCGCACGTCCTCGGAGAAATCGTCGCGCAGGCACGCGCCCACGGCGGCAAAGCGGTAGCTGTCACGTTCGAGCCCCATCCGACCAGAATCCTCAGGCCCGAAGCCGGTCTCAAGCTGCTCACTCCAACGCCTGAAAAACTGCGCTGGCTCGAAGGCACGGGCATTGACGCAGTCCTGCTTCTTCCCTTTGGCCGCGATCTCTCGCTGATGACGCCGCGCCAGTTCGCCGAACGCATTCTAAAAAAGAAGCTTCACGCCCGCGCCGTCCACGAAGGCTATAACTTTCATTTCGGACACAAGGCCGCCGGCGACGTAAGCCTGCTCGCCGAATTCGGCCGCGAGATGGGATTTGAAGTGAAGGTCTATCCCGAAATGAAGCTGCGCGGGGAGAGCGTTTCCAGCAGCCAGATTCGGAAGTTGCTCGGCGCAGGCCGCGTGAGCCGCGCCCGCCATCTTCTCGCCCGTCCCTTCTGCATTCTCGGCACGCCCGGCCGCGGACGCGGTTTTGGCTCGAAATACACGGTGCCGACGATCAATCTCTCACGCTACGAAGAACTCGTACCCAAAGATGGCGTATACATCACCTGGACCCGCGTCGGCGCCGAACGCTTCGACTCCGTCACCAACGTCGGCAACCGCCCCACCTTCGGCAACGAACTGTTTGCGGTCGAAACCCACCTGCTCAACTTCCACGAAATTGAACTGACCCCGGAAACCGAAATCGAAATCTGCTTCCTCGACCGGCTGCGCGACGAGATCAAGTTTCCCTCCGTCGAAGCCCTGCGCGAGCAGATCGCCCTCGACGTAAAAAAGGCCCGCCGTTATTTCCACCTGCTGACCACGTTGTAGGCCAGCTGGAAATTCCACTAAAGCCATTCATCCTCAGCCACTGGAAAGAGATTTGAAGACCTCCTTCAGCCAATCGGGAAGTTCATGGGAGATCGCCAGCAGTGCAATACCAATAGCCAACAACAGGCCGCGCCGCCCTCTTATACCGATCTCCTTAACCCGAAAAAGCGTGCGGTTCAGGACCGGCCAAAATATCAAATGCACCAGCAGCAGAATAGCCAACATGAAGAACAGCGAGGCCGAAAGCGCATCGATGGTGTTGGAAGCGGAAATGATGAAAACTTCATCCGGCAAACTGACCGGGAACGTTCCGCTCACCGGGCCCCCTCCGGCCAACGCGGAACCGAGAATTTCGTCCGCCATGGCTCTCCCCGACCAGAAGATCGGTAGTCCCATCAGGCAAGTCGCCAGCAGGCAATTCAGCAATAACACGGCCGCAATCCAGATGAACCGGTTCGCCTGCGTGATCCAGCGAAGGCAACGGCGGGTCAGTGCGATAAAAAGAATGTCGGAGGTGAAACTGGCCGCCATTGCCAATGCGGACGAGAGTCCGATGAACAGCCGGGTCCCCGGCCTGGGATCGCCATCTGAAAAAAACATCATCAACAGGACAAACGAGGCGGAAAGCACAAGCAACAGCCACGTCCACAGGTATCGAAAACCTGGAACGATAGCCGGAATCGTACCCAAGGCAATGAAAAATACAAAAAATGCGCCCCCCACAAACGTACCGGACCAGTAGATTTCAGAGCTCTCGGCCAGGCTAAGAAACATGCCAACGATGCCCACCGATGCCGCCGAATAGCAGATCGAAACTCCCAGCGCGCGTCGCGAGAAGAGCTTAGCCCCAAATAGCCGGTCGAATATCTGGATTGCCCCTTCCGCTACCCCCTGCATGAAGGCGATGTGCAGCGAGAGGGCCGCGGTTTGCTTTTTTCTTAGATTTTCCCACAGGGTTCCCAGCCGGCTTTCGATCTGCCCTTCTTCGTTGGGATACAGAAGGAGCGACATCACAATGAATGCCAGCCCCAAAATCACCGCCAGGACTTTGAGCGCGAGTTTGAGTGTCGCGGCCATCGCGTGAGGGCAAACAGATATCACGCGGATGAGCAGGAATCAAGCGCTGGTTGGAAAAAGCGGCCCGCCGGCAATCACGATCTGTAACTGCTTAGTGAGGTAAATACCCGGACTCCATCGGAAGCTTCCCATCCACACGCACCACGTTCACGCTGTTATCGATGGAAGGAACCTCGATTAGCCCGACCGCTCCTGGGTCGGCCTGCACGGCCTTAATAACATCGGCGTCGGTCTCGACGAAGGTGATCGAATTCTTATGCGCCGCCAGAAATAACTTCCAATCCGCGATTGTCATCTTATTCAAGCGGGCCAGCGTCTCATTTTCTCCTGCCCAGTCCCGGTGCATTACCAAGGTGATGTTCCTGCCGTCCGGCCACTTCTTCACCTCGCCCCGGACCATCCTGGCCAGTTGCGCCGATGCGATGTTGTCAGCGGGATTTTCCTTGTTGACGATCACGGCCGTGTGATGCGCAAAACAGGGCGCGAGACAAAAGCAAACGAACGCCAGAGATTGCACCACTGCGCGAACTCTCATCATCCGTACTCCAGATTCTCAAGTTGTCGGGGAGACAGGAAAAGCCTATCGAACCGCGCGGGGAAAGTCGTCAAAACCGTGTCAACTCACACACCGAGGTAACCTGCGGTAATCATGATGCGTTGCGCCATAAGCCGGCCGGTTGGAATCGCGTGGCCGCCGCAACGCCTGAAAAGCCAAGCAACGATTACTGCCGTACTCATCTCTAAAACAGAAAGGAGTCTTCCATTCCCGTTCCTCATCTAACATTAAGAACTCGTGAAAAAACGGCGGCACCGCTTTTGTCGCCACGTAGTTGTGGCCGTAAAGGCTAGTATGAAAACGGGCGAGCCGCCCTCGGCAAGGAATGATCAAGCAAACGCTCCGCAACCCGGCCCTTCGCAAGCGCGCCACGCAATTCGGGCGCCTCGTGCGCCGCTCCGCAGTCACCCGCCTTTCCGGCGAAACCCACAAGCCGCAACTGGTCACCAACGGAGAGATGGGCATCACATTTATTGGTCACGCCAGCTTCTTCGTGCAGATCGGCGGCAAGAACGTTGTCATCGATCCTAATTTTGCCCGCTGGTTGTTCGTGCTCAAGCGCCTGCGCCGCGCCGGATTGCGGGTCGCGGACCTGCCCGCGATTGACCTCGTGCTGGTCTCTCACGCGCACTTCGACCACCTGCACCGCCCGTCGCTCCGCACCATCGTGCGCCATAGCTTGAAAAAACGCGGCGCCGCGCCGGCCATCATCATCCCGACCCACGTCGCCGACCTCGTCTCCGATCTCGGTTTCTCCGAGATCATCGAATTGGATTGGTGGAAATCTTCGCGCCACGGAAACCTCCAGGTGACGCACGTTCCCTCGCGTCACTGGGGAGCGCGCATTCTGAAAGATTCCCACCGCGGCTACGGCGGATTCGTTCTCAAGGCGGGCAAGCACTCCGTCTACCACGCCGGCGACACCGCCTACTTCTCCGGCTTCACGGAAATCGGGAAGCGTCTGGCTCCTGAACTCGCTCTGCTTCCCATCGGCGCCTACAATCCACCGCAATTCCGCAACGTTCACGCCGATCCGGCCGACGCTACAAAGGCCTTCCTCGACCTCAAATCGCGCTGGATGGTCCCCATGCACTACGGCACCTTCCGCCTTTCGCACGAGCCGGTGGATGAGCCCTTACAATTGCTGAATCAGGAAGCCGCCGCCGCCGGAATCAAAGACCGCGTGGTCGTCCTCGAGGAAGGCGTCACCCGATTCTTCTAGCCCGGCGCCTCGAAAGACATAACAATCTTTTCTCCGGAGCTGAGCCTATTCGCGGACAGAATCTGTCCGCAATTCAACGGACTGCCGTAAATTTTCCATCTCTCCTGCGTTACACTCGGTCGGATCGAAATTCCAGCCCAGGAGGATGTATGTCAGTAAAGCCCGTTCCTGAGGGATATCACACGCTCACTCCGTTCCTCACCGTGCGCGACGCCGAGCGCGCCATCGAGTTCTATAAGAATGCCTTCGGAGCCGAAAGCCGCGGAATCATGAAGGGGCCGGACGGCAAAGTCATGCATGCCGAATTGAAGATCGGCGATTCCATCATCATGATGTCCGACGAATTCCCCGACTTCGGTTCAGTCTCACCCGAAAAACTCGGCGGCTCCCCCATGGGACTTCACATCTATGTCCCCGATGTCGATGCATCCTTCGACCGCGCTGTCAAAGCCGGCGCCCAGGTCGAAATGCCCGTCATGGACCAGTTCTGGGGAGACCGCTACGGCCGCCTCAAAGACCCGTTCGGCCACAAGTGGTCCATCGCAACCCACACCAAAGACCTCTCCATGGATGAAATGAAAAAAGGCATGGACGAAGCCATGGCCAAATTCGCCGAAAAGAAAACCGCCTAGCAGTAATCGCTTAAGGTGCCCCATTTCTCGCGCGATTTGTGCGCGAGAAGTGGGGATTTTCCGTTATGCAGGAAGTTCAGCGCACTAACAAGATCGTGAAGGTGCTGCGAAGAATCCCCAAAGGAGTCTTGTTCCAAGGCGGTCATCCCGAGCAAAGCGAGGGACCTCGGTTTCGCCGACGCAGGCAAGAACCCAGGTTCCTCGCTCCGCTCGGAATGACAACCATGAAGTACTCCTGTGACGTTGTTCGGATCGGCATCTAGTACGCCAACAAAATCCTCAAATCCCGCAGATTATTTCCCGTAGGCCCAATCTCAATCGCATCTCCCACAGCGCTGACTAACGGATACGCATCGAACGTTTCCAATGCGGTTCGCACATTGAATCCGCAAACCGCGGCCCGCTCCGCCGTGCTTCCATCCACTACCGCGCCTGCCGCCGGACTATTCCCATCCACGCCATCGGTCCCGGCGCTGAGCACAACGATTTCCTCACCCGCGATCTTCTCCGCGCAAGCCAATGCAAACTGCTGATTCCGTCCACCCACGCCGCCGTTCGTAACCTTCACCGTGACTTCCCCGCCGGAAATCAAACACACCGGAGAAGATCGCTTCCGCAATTCGCGCGTCCGTTCAACCAGATAGTCCGCCGCGCGTTCATAGTCCCAATCGTCGCAGGAATTATCCACGTGCACGAAAAACCCGGCCCGCTCCGCCGCCGCCTTCGCCGCCGCAATGGCGGAATCGTTTGAAAGCACCGTCCACCAGCGCGACCGCACGAACGCGGGATCGTCCGACTTCGGCGTCTCCTCCAGCGCCTGACGCTCGAACAACTCCCGCGTCGAGAGCGGAAACTGCTCGAGCAATCCATACTTCTCGACAATCCGCCGGCAATCTTGCACGCTCGTCGAATCCGGCATCGTTGGCCCGGAAGCTAACGCATCGGGAGTCGCGTCCGGCACATCCGACACCAGCAACGAAACCTGCTGCGCCGGATAAGCTGCCTGCGCCAGCCGCCCTCCCTTAACCGCGGACAGATGCTTGCGCACCGCGTTGATTTCCGCAATCGGCGCGCCCGAATGGACCAGCGCCCGATAGGTCGCAATCAGATCGGCAAGCGAAATGTCATCGTCAATCGGCTTTTCGACGAGCGACGAACCGCCGCCGCTGATCATGAAAATCACCAGCGCCGATGCGGGCTGCGAATCGAGCGCGCGAAGTATGGCATTCGCCGCCTCAATCGACTCCTCATTCGGCGTGGGATGCCCCCCGCGAAAATATCGCAACCCCCTCACCTGGGTAGCAGGCTCGACGGAACTGGCAACAATCCCTTGCAGCGAATCGCCGACCTGCGCGCCCAGCGCCTCGACCATGGTGTGCCCCGCCTTGCCAATCGAAACCACGAACACATTCGAATAGGAAGACAGGTCATACAGGTCTTCGCGCACGCGCAGAATCCCGCGCTCGCAATGCACATGCCGCGCAAATCCGCTGGCTATCGAAGCTTCTTGCAGCGCCGCAGCAAAGATGGATCGCGCAGCCTCCCGCCGCGACCGAATCAACTCTTCATTGGAAGCGTCAAACATGAAGGAAGATTATGGCAGAAGAGCATTATCGGAAGAGCATTGCGGGAAGACCAAAATGATTCGGTTGGAATACCGTGGAAGAGCGGCGCTTCAGCGCCCCGTAAGCGGCTAGACGTGGCGGGCTTCAGCCCCCGCGGTCCACACACGCGCCGGGCTGATCGAATGCGTACCGCGGGCCAACTGCCCTTCAGCTGAAAGCTGAGGGCTGAGAGCTGACAGCTTCCCTAATCCACTTCTCCATTGCCTCGCGCATTTCCCGCAGCCGCCCCTCGAAGAAATGATCTCCGCCTTCAATCAAAACCAGCTTTTTCGGCTCCGGCACAGACGCCACCAGCGCCTCCAGCTTCTCTTTCGGACCGTACTTGTCGCGCGCGCCGCTGATGAACAATTTCGCTTGCGCGCATTCCCGCAAGAACTCGAAGGAATAGACCCGCGGCTCTTCCACGCCGCCCGTCACTGGAGCCACCGGCGTTCCCACCCCAATCACTGCCTTCACCCGTTCATCCGGACAGGCCGCCCGCAACCCCACCGCCGCGCCGAACGAAAATCCCGCAAACACAATCGGCAAATGATATTCCGCTTCGAGCCAATCCAGCGCCGCGCGGACATCATCCACTTCGCCCTGACCGTGATCGTGCTCGCCCGCGCTCAATCCCGTCCCGCGAAAGTTAAACCGCAGCACAGGAAATCCAAAACTGTGCAGCGCCTTCATGGTGTGAAAGACAACTTTGTTATGCAGCGTCCCCCCAAACAGCGGATGCGGATGGCAGACCAGCGCCGCATGGGTCGCGCCCTCCGAGCCAGCATTGAGCAGCGCCTCCAGCCGCCCGGCCGGCCCATCAAGAAAGAAGGATCGGATTGACGAGGTTGGAGACATCACGACCGTCCAGATTACATGATGTAGGTGAAGCAACGGGAGAACCAACGTTCCAGTGTTGTCTTACTGAGATAAGACAACAACACCATTCCATCCCCTTCCGCCTTTTGAAGTGTCATCCCGAGCGAGCGAGGGACCTGGGTTTTCGCTGGCAGCATCGGGAACGCCGGCAGAGACCCAGGTCCCTCGCTCTGCTCGGGATGACACTTCGTGGAAGATGACAATTGGCGCGCCCGCGGCCCAGACAATTCCTGCGTTATCCTTGTTCCCCATGGACGCCGTCACGCTCACCCGCCAACTCATCGACATCGAATCCATCTCCGGAAACGAAACCGCCGTCGCCAACTATCTCTACGGAGAACTCTGCCGCCTCGGCTACCAGACCAGCAAAATGCCCGTAGAGGGCAATCGCTTCAACCTCTACGCAACATCGCCCGAGCAGCCCAATCCCGCGATCGTCTTCTCCACCCACATGGATACCGTCCCTCCCTTCATCCCATCCTCGGAAGACGCCGACAACATCTACGGCCGCGGATCGTGCGACGCCAAAGGCATCATCGCCGCGCAGGTCGCGGCATCTGAACGCCTGCGCCGCGAAGGAATTCATCCAGGCCTCCTGTTCGTAGTCGGTGAAGAACGCGACAGCCTGGGCGCAAAAGTCGCCAACGATCACGCCCCGGCAAGCTGCAAATTCCTGATAAATGGCGAGCCCACAGAAAATCGCATCGCGCTAGCCTCCAAAGGAACGCTTCGCGCCGAAGTCACCGCCCGCGGACGCATGGCCCACTCGGCCTATCCCGAACTCGGCGAGTCGGCGATCGACAAGCTGATTCCCGCTCTAACTCGCCTGCGCGCCATGCCGCTCCCCTCCGACCCAGAAGTCGGCCCCTGCACGCTGAACATCGGCCTAATCGAAGGCGGACGCGCCCCCAACGTCATCCCCGACTACGCCCACGCTGATTTGCTCTATAGGCTAGTCGGCAAAACGGACGAACTTCTCCGCCAAATCATCGCCACGGCCGGAGATCAAGTTGAAGTAACGTTCCCGCTGGAACTTCCCTTCCTCCGCTTCCGAAAGATCGACGGCTTACCCACCATGATCGCCGCCTTCACCACGGATATCCCCAAGCTAACGAACTGGGGCGAGCCGCTGCTGATCGGCCCGGGATCGATCCACGTCGCCCATACGGAAGGGGAGTACATCGTGAAGAAGCAGCTTTCCGACGCGATCGACCTTTATTCCAAGATTGCCAGGCAGCTTATCAACCATTGATCTATCATTTACAAATGTACGCTTATAGCGTATAGTTGCTGAGTCTACTCTATTGGCGTATGGAGATTTTTGAAGCTCCCGCATTCACGCGCTACTTGCCCAGGTATTTGGAAGAGGACGAGTATCGACGCCTGCAAAATGCGCTCGTCGTCCATCTGGAAGTCGGCGATGTGATGCCGGGCACGGGCGGTTTTCGGAAGATGCGTTGGACAGATGCGCGTCGGCGCAAAGGTCGGAGGGGAGGCTTACGGGTCATTTACTACTATTTCTCTTCCGACCAGCGGATATGGCTCATGACGATTTACGACAAGAACGAAGCATCCGATCTCACGCCCACAGAAAGAAGACCGCTTAGGCTTGCGCTGGAAGCCGAGTTGCAAGCACGCGCCGCAAAGCGAGCAGCGGGTCATAGATCACGGAGGATTCAGTAATGCCGAAGCGGAATATATTCACCGAACTGATGGAAGGAGTGGCAGCCATGAAGGGCCATCGCGAAGGCAAGATCACGCTTCGCAGCTACAAAGTCGAATCACAGCCACTGCCCAAAGTCGATTCCAAGGTCATCCGGGACACGCGGAAGAAACTCCGCTGCTCGCGCGCGGTATTTGCCCGCAAGCTGCGCATCAACGAAAGAACGCTGGAGAAATGGGAGCAGGGCCGCGCCAAACCGAATCCGCAGGCCGCAGCGCTGGTGTTATTGGTGCGCCGCTATCCGGATACGCTGGCCCGCTTGGATGAGTTGTCGGAGGGATAACTCTCATCGACCTTTAAAGTAGACTTGAATCCATGACCACCTCCACGCTCAATTCCCTCGCTCGCGCCTCTTCCGCCTACCTGCGCTCGGCCATGCACCAGCCCATCCAGTGGCACGAATGGGGCCCGGAGGCCTTCGCCGCCGCGCAGCGCGAGAACAAGCCGATGCTGCTCGACATCGGCGCGGTGTGGTGCCACTGGTGTCATGTGATGGACCGCGAGTCCTACGACGATCCCGAGATCGCCGCGATCGTGAACGAGAATTTCATCGCCATGAAGGTCGACCGCGACGAGCGCCCCGACATCGACAGCCGCTACCAGGCTGCCGTGCAAGCCGTCAGCGGACAAGGCGGCTGGCCCCTCACCGCCTTCCTCACCCCCGATGGCAAGCCGTTCTACGGCGGCACCTACTTCCCTCCCAGCGACGGATACGGACGCCCCAGCTTTCGCCGCGTGCTGCTGAGCATCGCCAGCGCCTACAAAGAAAAGAACTGCGACGTCGTTGAGCAGGCCAAGATGGTTGAGAGCGCGATCGCACAGTCGGAATCTTTCGCCGGACGCAGTGGCAATGTCACCCTCAGCGCGGTGGCCGCAATCCAGAAATCCGCCTTCAGCATGTTCGATCCGCAAAACGGAGGCTTCGGCCAGGCCCCAAAATTCCCGCATCCATCCGCGCTAGATTTGCTGATCGAACGTTACGCCCGCGCGAAGAACAATCCTGCAGATTCCAAGAACGCCGAACAACTTCACACTCTTCTCACCACTACGCTCGAGCGCATGGCCAACGGCGGCGTCTACGACCAGCTCGCCGGAGGCTTCCATCGCTACTCGGTCGACGAGCGCTGGGTCGTGCCGCACTTCGAGAAGATGTGCTACGACAACTCCGAACTGCTGAAGAACTACGTCCACGCCTATCAGGCGACAGGTAACGAATTCTTCGCCGAAGTCGCCCGCGACATCATCCGCTGGATGGACGAGTGGCTCAGTGACCGCGACCGCGGCGGCTTCTACGCCTCGCAGGATGCCGACATCAACATGGACGACGACGGCGACTACTTCACCTGGACGCTGGATGAAACCAAGGCTGTCCTCGGCGAAGAAGAAACTCAAGCGGTCGCCCTGCGTTACGACATCAACGAAGTCGGCGAGATGCACCACAATCCCGCCAAGAACGTACTTTTCGTTCGTGCCTCGATCGGCGAGATCGCACAGCGCATGAACCTATCGCCGGACCGGGTCATGGACCTTCTCGCCTCCGCGACCACGAAGATGTATGCCGCGCGCCTGAAGCGTCCCACGCCGTACATAGACAAGACCGTCTACGTCGGCTGGAACAGCCTCTGCATCTCCGCGTATTTGGAAGCTGCGAAAGTTCTGGAACTCGACGACGCGAAGAAGTTCGCCTTGCGCTCGCTGGATCGCGTCTTGTCGGCAGCATGGAAGCCGACAGCAGAAGCGGGCAGAGCCTGCCCTGAGCTTGTCGAAGGGAGTGCCGGCTCCACACAAGACGATCGGGTGCCCCACGTCTCGCCTTTGAGACGTGGGGATGTCGGCGATACCGCCGCGTTACTCCACGTCGTCGCCTACTCCGATCCCAGCGCCGGGCATCGAGAAGTTCCCGGCATGCTCGACGATTACGCCTTCACCGCGCTCGCCTGCCTCGATGCCTACGAGGCGACCTCTGATCTCAGCTATTTCAAATTTGCGCAAGCCATCTCCGACTCGATGATCGCCCGCTTCTTCGATCCCACGTCCGGAGGCTTCTTCGACAGCGAACCCGCGACGGATGCCGCGCAACTGGGCGTGCTCTCCACCCCGCGCAAACCACTGCAGGATTCGCCGACGCCCGCGGGAAATCCGATGGCGGCCATCGCTCTGATCCGCCTCTATCACTACACAAGCGATGCCAGCTATCGCGACAAGGCCGAGCAGACACTTGAGACCTTCGCCGGAGTCGCCGAGCAGTTCGGAATTTTTGCGGCCACTTACGGAATCGCCGCGCTGCATTTTCTCGAACCTGCAACACAAGTTGTCGTGGTCGCAGGCGAAGAAGATAAAGACATCGCAGAAGAGTTGTACGAAACCGCGGTCGCGCCCTTCGCTTTCAACAAGACGACCATCAGGCTCAACGCAAGTCAGGCGGTCAAAGTAAATCTACCGCCCGCGCTCGCCGAGACGATTCCCAATCTGCCGCAACTCAAAGGCGCGAAGTCCTTCGCCGTTCTCTGCTCTGGATCAACCTGCAAGCCGCCGATCTTCACCGCGGCAGAACTCCGAGCCGAGCTCGGGATTCCCGCGCCCGCCAAAGCCAACGCTTAAATTGACTCCCGTCTCGCTCGACCATAAGATGGGCCGACCGGAAATCTGCCACTTTAACCATGATCGGCCAGACCATTTCCCACTACCACATCCTCGAGAAGCTCGGCGGCGGCGGCATGGGTGTGGTTTACAAGGCAGAAGACACTCGCCTGCACCGCTTCGTAGCTCTCAAATTTCTGCCCGACGACGTTGCGCGTGATCCCCAGGCTCTCGCTCGCTTCCAGCGCGAAGCCCAGGCCGCATCGGCCCTGAACCATCCCAACATCTGCACCATACACGACATCGGCGAGCAGGATGGCCAGGCGTTTATTGCCATGGAATTTCTGGAGGGCATGACCCTCAAGCACAAGATCGCCGGCCGCCCCATGGAAACATCCGAGATTTTGTCGCTGGCGATTGAAATCGCCGATGCTCTCGATGCCGCGCATGCCAAGGGAATCGTCCATCGCGACATCAAGCCGGCGAACATCTTTGTGACCGAACGAGGTCACGCCAAGATCCTCGACTTCGGATTGGCCAAGGTCGCATCCCCTGCCGGGTCCTCCAGCCAGATTGCATCCGCCAACACTGCGACGCACACCATGCAGCAGATGGAAGACCAGCAATTGACCAATCCCGGGTCGACCATCGGCACTGTCGCTTACATGTCTCCGGAGCAGGCCAGAGGCAAAGACCTCGATGGCCGTTCCGACCTGTTCTCGTTTGGCGCCGTCCTCTACGAAATGGCGACCGGTACTGTGCCCTTTCGCGGAGACAGTTCGGCGATCGTTTTCGAAGCGATCCTCAACCGCGCACCGGCTTCCGCCGTCCGCCTGAATCCCGATCTACCCTCGCGACTGGAAGACGTCATCCATAAGGCGCTGGAAAAAGACCGTGACCTGCGCTACCAGCACGCCTCTGATGTGCGGACCGACTTGCAGCGCCTCAAGCGCGACACCGATTCCAGCCGCCAGTTGCCCGCGGCGCCAGACGCCGCTCTTGCCAGCTCGGCGCAGCATCAGCCCGCGCAAAGCTCCGGCAGTTCTGCCGTGGTCACCGCAGCCAGGCAGCACAAGTTAGGCCTTGGCATTGGCAGCGTGGCCGCAATTCTTGTGTTCGCGGCGGCCGCCTACGGAATCTACGCTTTGCTGTCGCGCAGCCGCCCCGTGCCGTTCCAGAACTTTACCGTCAGCAAAGCAACCGAGACCGGGAAGGCCAAACTGGTTGCCATCTCGCCCGACGGAAAATATCTGCTTCATGTCATGAATGACGGCGGACAGCAGAGCCTGTTGCTCCAGAACATTCCCACTAACAGCAATACTCAGGTAGTGGCGCCGGCTGCCGTCGACTATCAGGGGGTGCGCTTCTCGCCGGATGGCAATTACCTCTATTTCCTGCGTTTAGAGCCAGGCAGCCAGTCTCTGAAATACCTGTACCGTGCTCCGGTGTTGGGCGGCACGCCGCAGAAGCTCATCACCGATATCGATTCCGACATCAGCTTCTCCCCCGACGGCAAGAAGTTCGCCTATATCCTGGCCAACAATCCAAAACCCGGTGAATACCGCGTCATCATCCGGTCCACCGAAGGCAGCGATGAAAAAACTATAGCTACAAGTCCCGTGAACGAACTCGTGCCCAACGTGGCGTGGTCGCCCGACGGCAAGACGATCGTGATGCCAGTTTCACAACCGGGCGATGCACTCGGCGGCATGGATGCAATCGACGCAGAAACTGGAAAGCGCAAGCTGTTCCTGATTTCGAAGGACCTGTTCTTCTCACGAACAGCCTGGCTGCCCGATGGCAGCGGCCTGCTGGCGCTGGCGCAGCCTTTCGCAGGTTCCAATCAAATCGTTCATATTTCTTATCCCTCCGGCAAAGTGTCTCCCGTGACGCGTGACACCAATTCCTATGCCGACCTGAGTCTCGCGGCCGATGGCCACACCATGGCAACAGTTGAGGGGCAGACTCACAACACGGTCTATGTCATGGCTGACGGCGCTGGCAGCGCACAGGCCCGCGAATTCCCCACGGATGGATTCCCGAACTACGAAGTGGGATGGACCCCCGACGGTCAACTTCTGACCTCTGTTATCCGAGGCAGTGTAGTGCTGCTCAATCCCGGCAATGGTTCGAAAACTCCGTTGCTATCTCAGATGCATTTCCCCGGATTCGCCCGCGCCTGTCCCGACGGGCATGTCGTATTCTCAGCGGTTCTCGAAAGCAAAATCGAAGGTCACATATTCCGCGCGGACGCGGACGGCGGAAATGTGAAAGAACTCACGCACGGCAAATTCGACTTTGTGCCTGTGTGTTCTCCCGATTCCAAAACTGTGATCTACGCCGATGCAGACTCCAAGCTGGAGAAAGTTGGCATCGATGGCGGCGCCTCCCAACAATTTCCCGACTATGCCAACTTTGGCCGAATGACAATTTCTCCCGATGGAAAGGTGGTAGCGATCATCACCAATCGCGTGGGCGAAACCAAGGAGAAGCTGGGTCTCCAGCCTCTCGATTTCAGCCAGCCCATCCGGTTCGTTGATTTCGAACGGCCGCGGGCCGAATACGGAGTCATCCTTGGTGACGGCCCCATCCTGTTCAAGCGCGATGGAAAATCCATCGTCTATCCCGTGCGCAATGGCCAGACCGACAACCTCTGGCAGCAGAATCTCGACGGCTCACCCGGAAAGCAGCTGACCGACTTCAAGTCGGAGTTCATCCGCGACTTCGACTACTCCTACGACGGCAAGCAACTCGCCATCATCCGCGGCCACCGTGAAGCCGACGTGGTGCTGCTCCGCGAATCGGAGAAGTAGCTTCTCACGCTGTGCCGTCCGCGATCGGCCGTCCAAAAAAGATCACGTAGCCGTCAGGGTCTGAGATTTCGAATCCCCGCAAGCCATCTGATGTGTCCTTCAGCGGCACGATGAATGTAGTTCCCGTGCCGGCAAACTCAGCCGCCAGCGCATCAGGGTCCTGCACGTAGACAAAAGCATCCCACCGCATCCAGGAATGACGGGTGTGATTGGGCACAGGCGCCAGTCCTCCGTGTGATTTCAGGAATATCTGCGCGCCCCCGCGGCCGACGATCCCGAAAAATGGGCCGTCTTTGGGCTCCTCCAATCGCGTCTCGAAGCCCAGCTTGTCGCGATAAAACGAGATCGTCCGGACAACGTCGGTGACGATGAAGAATGGTGAACTGTTCCCCAAAGCCGTTCGTTCCATAGCAACTCCTGATGGCGAAATCATAGCAACTGCCGGTTCGCTGTTCTGTGACTGCTTCAGGAATGAGTCTCTGAACCGCTTGCGTGACCACTCCAATAGGCTCGTCGCTGTCGAGAACGCCCATTCATTATCATTCCTTGTAGCAATATCTCACCAGGTTTATGGCGCTGGCACAGTGTTCGCCCGGGGCCTGCGAGATGCGGGGAGTGGTGCAGTTTGCCCTCTCATCGGCGCAGTCATCCTGAGCGTAGCCGCATTTCAGGCGGAGCGAAGGATCTCAGTCTGTATCGGCCCGGCGCGCGAGCCAAAGCGCACCACTGCCAAGATGCGGAACGATCGCTCTTCACACGAAAGATTCGATACCATAAAAACCGCGTCGGAGATTTCTTTCCGGCCACAGACCGCCGCGTGCACAATCGGAAGCCGTTGTGAGACCGGTCGCGGCCGGCCAGTAGACTTCGCCAGCGAAAAACCTGCATGGAAACTCCCTGCGACAAAGCGGTAATACTTTCAGCCGGCGCCGCAGTAACGTGCCCACCAAAGGCAAGGATCTGGATCCTCGCCGCCACGATTCTCGGTTCCAGCCTGGCTTTCGTCGACAGCACCGTGGTCAACGTTGCCCTTCCCGCTCTCCAGGCCAGCTTTCATTCGTCCCTGGCGGGAGTGCAATGGGTGGTCGAATCGTATGGAATTTTTCTGGCCGCGTTGATTCTGGTGGGCGGGTCGCTCGGTGACCTGTGGGGACGCCGTTTTGTTTTCGTCAGCGGCGTCGTGATTTTCGCCCTGGCATCGATGGGATGCGGCCTCGCCGCGAGCGTCCCTCAATTGATAATCGCCAGAAGCATTCAAGGCGTCGGAGCAGCGCTGCTCGTGCCCGGAAGCCTCGCCATCATCAGCACCTCGTTCGACGAGAGCAGCCGCGGCAAGGCCATCGGAACCTGGTCGGGATTTACGGCAATCACCTCGGCAATTGGCCCCGTTCTTGGCGGATGGCTGGTCGAGCACGCTTCCTGGCGCTGGGTGTTCTTCATCAACCTGCCGCTGGCCGTGGCGGTGATTTTTATTTCCCTTTGGCAGGTTCCCGAGAGCCGCAGGGCCACTGCCGGCCGCGTCGATTGGGCAGGAGCTATCCTTGCCACCCTCGGACTCGGCGGCCTGGTTTATGGATTCATCGAATCGGTCAACCGGGGCTGGAAAGACCCTCTGGTGTTTGGCAGCGTGATCGTTGGTTTCGCCTGCCTTGTAGCCTTCCTATTTATCGAGTCCCACATAGCCTCCCCCATGCTGCCATTGGAACTGTTCAAATCCCGCGCATTCGCTGGTGCGAATTTGCTTACGCTGCTGTTGTACGTTGCTGTTGGAATGTTCTTTTTCCTCTTTCCTCTGGACTTGATCCAGGTTCAGGGTTACTCCGCAACCGCAGCCGGCGCTGCCATGCTTCCCTTCATTCTGCTCATGTTCTCTCTTTCCCGCTGGTCGGGTGGACTGGTGTCCCGTTATGGCGGCAGGGGTCCCTTGATCATTGGGCCTCTGATCGTCGCCTCAGGTTTCGTTTTGTTGGCTGTTCCCGCGATCGGAGGCAGCTTTTGGTGGGAGTTTTTTCCGGCAGTGATTGTTCTGGGCTTCGGCATGGCCATCACCGTTGCACCGCTGACCACGGTCGTCATGAATTCAGTCGACCAGGACCGCGTCGGCGCCGCATCGGGAATCAACAACGCGGTGGCGCGCGTAGCCGGCGTGATGGCGATCGCAGTGCTTGGGATCGTGATGGTGCAGGTCTTCAGTTCCCGCCTCAACCACGGCCTGGCCCGCCTGGCGCTACCAACCTCTGTTGAGCACGAACTGCAAGCCAACGTAACCAAACTTGCAGGCCTTCAGGCGCCTGCCGGTCTCGATCCAAGCAAGAACCACGCAATTCAGCAATTGATCGGCACCGCATTTACTTCCGGCTTCCGAATGGTCATGTTGATTGGCGCAGGCCTTGCCCTGGCAAGCGCCGCAGCCACGTGGCTCATGATTCCGAAGCAAGGATCGTCACGGCCCGGGGGTGCGTGACTTCCGGCTTAGAGAACAATTCCAATGAATCGACCGCGTGGAGTTCCCACAATGATCTCGAGATCACCGATCTTCTCGGGACGAGTCACGGCAACTTTGCGTATTCAGCCTTGGCTTGCTTCAAAATGGGCAGGTCGAGATCACCATTTTTCCGCCCTGCGAAAAAATTCTCGTAGGCGATACGACTCTTAACCACGTCTCGTTGCAGCGCATAGGCGCGCGCCACAGCGAGCTGCGATACCACCAGGATCGGGCTCAGAGGAGATTGGCCGCGATGCGCCAGAACCGCATTGAATTCCGCGGCGGCGTCTTCCGGGCGCCGGAGACGAAGTTGCGCCAACCCGCGAAGGTAGGTTGGAAAGTATGCCGCCTCCCGGCCGAACTCGAAGGGCTTTGTCCGATCAAGGGTGCGCAGGGCGGCGTCCGCGTGACCAAGACTTAACTGGGAAGCGGCTAACGCAAGCGGCGTGTCCAGTTCATTCAGAAACGTATCCGCGGGATAATCGTGAAGCAGGTCAGCGATAATCTTCCCGGCTTCGCGTTCCTGGCCGTTGAGGACCATGACTCTGGCCGCGCTCTCTTTGATTTCCCTTGAATCGGACAGCTTCAACGCCTGGCTCAAGCTCTGCGCGGCGGCGGAACTTTGACCGTACAGAGCTTCTCCCCACGCGAGATCGACAACCATGCCGGCCCCGGACTCCGCCATGCCGGACGCGACCGACATGTCCACACCGTGTGCTATGCGTTGGCGCGCGCTCTCCAGCCGCCCATCATGGAGTTCGATCGCCGCCAGAAAGGCGATTACCGACGGCTGGTCGGCGTTTTGTTCCATCCACTTTCGGTCTTCTTCAAGCGTCGCTGGATCGGACCGCAACATTGCCAGGGTGTAGCGCTCCACATGGCGATCAGGATTCATCTCCTGATTGGCGGGAAGGCGCCGCAGGGTAGCTTCCGCCTCGTCGTAGCGTCCCTGCGCCCGCAGGATATCTGCCAAATTGGAAATTGCGAGAGGAGTAGTGGGGAAAAGCTCCAGGTTCCTGCGAAGCTCATCCGTTGCCTTTTCGTACAGGCCGATATCTTCATAGGTCAACCCCAGAAGATTGTGCGGTTCAAATTTCTTCGGCTGTAGTCTTTCCATGGTTTGCAGAGCCTCAAGCCCCCTGTAGACCTCCCCGGTGACCTCCAGGTAGTAACGGGCTTCGACGCTCGCCTTCTCGACGCCGATGAGCTTATCGCGTAACACGTAAGCGTGGGTGAGATCGTCCGCCGCCAGCTTTCTTTCGCGGAGGTTGTAATCCGCAAAAGACAGAATGTTCCATGCATTCGCAAAATTGGGATCGAGTTTGGTAGCTTCGCGGAGCATAGCGGCGCCCTGCTCCATCTGGGTTCCGTAGGCGCGGTCGCCTGCCAGGTAGGCCTTGTAGGCCGGCAAGGAAGCGGTCGGCAAGAGCGCCGGAGCGGTGTCGGAAGAGCCGCCGGATTGGCCAGAGAGCTGCAGACGCGAGGCTGCCGCAAGCCGACTCACTGCCAGCATCACCTCGTTCTTGCTCCTGGCGTCGCCGGATTGTTGGGCCACAATTCGGCCTGATCTGCATTCCTGCACCGATAGATTAAGCACGAACCCGTCGCCTTGCGGCTTGATTTCTCCATCCGTAAAGAAACTCCCTTTATCGCGTTCGCACAGCCGTCTGGCAAGCTCTGCGGTAAAGCGTTCATCGGGATTCTTTCCTGCGCTCTGCAACAATTCCACGAGCTCTTCGGCGGAGGGATCCATGACATGGACTGCCGGAGAGCGATTCAATTCGTTGGCTACAATGTCGCGCAGTACATCGTCAAAGACCGGATCATCCGTTGAGTTGGTGAACTCCGCGGCATACAACGGGGCACGACCCTTGGCCGGCAGAACGGGGAGGGCACGGTATTTGTAAACTCCAAAACCGATTGCCGTCAGGATCACAAGCGCAGCCGCGAGGAGCATTCCGCTGCGGCCGCCCCGGAGAGCATGCAGAGTCTGCTTCGGTCCCCTCAAATGCTGCACCGCTACTCTTCCCGGCTCCGAGTCGCGCTTTATCCGCTGTAAATCTGAACGGATGTCCGCGGCATGCTGATAGCGCAGACGACTGTCCTTCTCCAGCGCTTTCAGGATCACTGCTTCCAGAGCAGGCGCGATTCCTTCGTTGATTTGCGATGGCGGAAGCGGTTCCTGGTGAAGAATTGCGCCACATATTTCCCCGGCACTTGCCCCGTCAAACGGTGGCTTGCCTGTTGCCATCTCATAGAGCACCGCTCCGTAGGAGAACAAGTCGGTTCGGGCATCTAGTTCTTTCGCTCGCACTTGTTCAGGCGACATGTAAGCGATCGTGCCCACCAATGCCCCTTGGCTTGTCAGTTGCGAGGCATCGGAACCAAGGGAAACCGTCAGCGAATCGCTTGCAGCCGAGGCCAATTTACCTATCATCTTCGCCAATCCGAAGTCGAGAATCTTGGCGCGACCGGTTTGAGTAACAAAAATGTTAGCTGGCTTGATGTCGCGATGGATGATGCCCGCGGTATGGGCGGCATCCAGTCCGTCGGCGATTTCAACCGCCAAAGGCAGCAGTGCCTCCATCTCCATCGGGCGCCCGGCAATGCGATGTTTCAGAGTCACGCCCTGCAAGAACTCCATGGCTATGAACTGGAAGTCCTGGTCACGACCGATTTCATAGATAGTGCAGATGTTGGAGTGGTTCAGCGCGGAAGCGGCACGGGCTTCGCGGCGGAAACGATCCAGGGCTTGCGCGTTCTGCGCAACGTCGTCAGGAAGGAATTTCAGAGCGACGAAGCGCCCAAGATCGGTATCTTCGGCCTTGTATACCACACCCATCCCGCCGCCGCCCAACTTCTCGACGATGCGATAGTGCGAGATGATCTGGCCGATCACGGAGTGAAATGTTAGGTCGAGGGGCAGGCCAAGTCAACGAAGGTAAGGAACTTGGAATCGGGGCCCGTCGATTGGCCGGAAATCCTCCGCCCTCACGATGTCCACCGGTCCTGCGATCTGCCGCCGACTCGCAGCCATTTCCAACTTCCTGCTACAGGATTCACCCGAGCAAAAAAGAAAGGGCCGGCGGGTTAGTATGAGTCCCGTCAGCCCGAAGATTGCAAGCCCGTGGCGCTCGGCCCAAACAGCAGTTACGACAGGTTACGTCGACTGGTTACTTTAGTGACCTTGCGGTCACGCCGGGCCCTGGGGTTTACTGCGGTGGCAGGGTCGAATGACAACCACGTTGTGTGGGTGGGCACAAAATTAGCGGACCACCGTCTGCGGCGGGAACCTGTTGGACGGTAGCTCCTATAAATGTGCCCACTAGTCCTACCATCAGGATTCCAATCCTGATTGTGCGTTTCATGGGTTGTTCTCCTTACAAGAGTCCCCTTTCGGAAACTCCGAGTGCGCGGAATTATAGGCCAAGTGTCAAGTTTTGTGTGCAATGGCTTGCACTAACGCGTTTTAGCCAGGATTCCACTCCGCCCATCCCATCCGCGCATTGACTAAGAAGCCTCTTTTTCTGCAAGGAGTTACGCCATATTCGCAGATGCTAATCTTGAGCGTCGCGCAGGCGTGGGCCAATGCGCACCCCTTTGCACTCCGATTTACATTTTCCGGAAAAGATAAAGGCGTCCACCAAAGAACAGGCAAGGAAAACGAAGGAAGAAACGATACGACTTCGTGAAACTTCGTGTGCTTTGTGGTTTTGTCGCCGACGTACCGACGGGATTCAACTCGTGGGGCGGCGGCGATGTTTTTGTTGCGCGGAGGAACGACCGGAATTAGCTCTTCGACTCGTCGGCCCGGGGCAAACTGAATCCGCCGGAAGAGACTGCCGCCGCCTTCGCCGACTGTCCTGAGGAAACCAGGGATGGCTCCTGCCGGGTGCGCGAGAGCGCCCGATCGACCATGCCTTCAAACATGGGAATCAGCGAATCCGCCGGCAGCGGATGATGAATATCGGAAAGGCTTTGCTCCCAGCGCTGCGGTTGCAGCAGAGACTGGTTCGCGTCCCGCGCCGGCCGCTTCACCATGACATACCCAAACCACAGCCCCAGGCTCAAGTTGTAGGCTGTCATGTTGACGATGCTCATCCACGGCCCGTCCAGATGCTTGCCCACAAACGAACAGATCAGGATCAGCTCGATCACCGCGAACGAACCAAATCCCAGCGCGATCCCGAAGCTGTGTTGCCGCCGGCTCACACCCACGTAGTGAGCAAAGAACAGCAGGAACAACACCATCCCCACCTGGATCATGCGTACGCAGCGCTGCGACGTGATAATCGCCTGCAGCCACGGCGACAAATCCGACGAGTTGGTCGAGACCGAGACCACCCCCGCCACCAGCAGCATCACCAGGCCCGCCCACTTGAACAGCACCGTGCCCAGGTCCCGCAGCGTATGGAAGTGGCGGAACACATCCACGAAAATCTCATGAATCACCAGGAAGCCGCAGGTCACGCTGATCGCGTTGCATGCCCAATACGCATAAAACAACGCCGTGCCGCTGCCCCAGTGGTAGGAGGAAAACAATACCGTAAACGTCAGCAGTTGAGTCAGGACGTAGGCGAAGAAGAACTTGAACTTCCGCAGCAAGCCGCGTTTGAGCATAAAGGATGCGATCCCCAGTTCGAACAGGGGATGCGCGAGCCATAGCGTGAAATATAGAACTCTGACCTTCTCGCTCATGCGCTTCTTGTTATCAACCGCTTACCGGCTTCTTGCGGATCGTGCGCCGGTTCGGTGACATCGTCACGGAGGGTGTGCGGCTTCGGCCTCGTATTCTCACGTTAGCCTGTCCCTATCCGATGTTCAATGCACTGTGGTAATCCAAAGTAACGTTACTGGCAAGGTCATTCCCCCGGCAAGTTACCTTCGTGCCAGAAGGACTCCAGATAACCACTTGCGCCACCAAATCCGGGCAATTTGACGCAGGCTTCCCCTTCCTCGGAAGCCCCGGGACTTCAAGGATTGTGGCCGTCCGCGGCAGATCGATGACGCAGCAAGTCGATGACTACCCTTTGCCCCACCGCTTCCGATAGAATGCCGTTTCCCCCTTCGACCGTTCAAAACCACCGCACCTGAGAGGCTCTTCATGCGCCTGCGCACCGCGCGTATCGCCCCCTGCACATTGTTTCTTTTTCTGGCCGCTTTCTCTGTCGCCCAGCAGCCGCAGATGTCGAAGCTCGAGCGTGGCCGCGCCCTCGACATGCTGCAAATCACCGCCAACGACGTCAAGAAGCACTACTACGACCCCAAATTCCACGGCGTCGACTTCGACGCCAAGATCGCGCAGGCCAAGCAGCAGATTCAAGCCTCCACTTCTTTCAACATGGCGATGTCGCACATCGCCGCCATGCTCGACACGCTGAACGACTCGCATACTTTTTTCGTGCCTCCGCAACACGCCTATCACCACGACTATGGCTTCACCTACCAGATGATCGGCGACCGCTGCTTCGTCACTCACGTCCGCCCCGGCAGCGATGCCGAGAAAAAAACCCTGAAGCCGGGCGATGAAATCCTCACTGTCAACGGCTACAACGTGACCCGCGACGACTACTGGAAGATCCAATACGTGTTCAACCTTCTTCGTCCCCAGGCGGGACTGCACTTGCAGATCGCCGACGCGCCCGGGATTCCCCGCCAGTTCGATGTCCTGGCCAAGATACGCGACACCAAGCGCGTCACCGACCTGACCGGCGAGGGCGGCGCCAGCGACATCTGGGACCTCATCCGCGACGAAGAAACCCAGGACCGCCTGATGCGCGCCCGTTATTTCGCCGTGGGCGATCAGTTGTTGGTCTTGCAGGTGCCTGAATTCTTTTTTACCGCCGGCGAAGTCGAAGGCATGATTGCGAAGGCGCGCAAGTATCCCAACCTCATCGTCGACTTGCGCGGCAATCCCGGGGGCAGCGTAGAGACGCTCAAATATCTGATCGGGGGAATTTTCGACAAAGAAGTCAAGATCGCCGACCGCGCGGGCCGCAAAGACACCAAACCTGAAGTGGCTAAGAGCATCCACAATCCCTACGGCGGAAAGATTGTCGTTCTGGTGGACTCCAAATCCGCCTCGGCTGCGGAGCTCTTCGCCCGAATCATCCAGTTGGAAAAGCGAGGCGTGGTGGTGGGCGACCGAAGCTCCGGCAGCGTGATGGAGTCCAAACGCTACGACGAAAAGGTCGGCGCCGACACCGTCGTGTTCTACGGCTCCTCCATCACCGAATGGGACCTGATCATGTCCGACGGCAAGAGCCTCGAGCACACCGGCGTAACTCCGGACGAACTCGCGCTGCCCGATGGAAGCGCCCTCGCGGCAGGAAAAGATCCGGTCCTCGCCAAAGCGGCAGACATGCTCGGCGTAAAGCTCAGCCAGGAAGAAGCCGGCAAAGCCTTCCCCTACGAATGGTCGCCGCAGTAGGTAATTTCACAGGACGATACCGTCCGCACCGAACATTGCATTCCACACTGAACCTTGTCATTCCGCACTGAACATTGTCATTCCACGCTGAACCTTGTCATTCCACACCGGACCTTGTCATTCCGAGGAGCGCAGCGACGAGGAACCTGCTTTGGGAAGCGCGGAGAACCTGGCCTAGCGTATCCACCGTCCATGGCAAGTTGTTTGATCCGCGAAATCCGCGGAGAAGAAGTTAGCAGAAGAAGCCCGCGGTTACTTGAACGCCCGCTTCACCGACTCCACTTCGCGCGCAAATACAAAATACGACGAATTCCACAGAGCCATGGGCAAACTCCCGCGCGCCCGCGCCGTGATCACGATGTTGTAATCATCGGAACCCGTCAGCCCCATGTGGCAAAGCGGATCCTCATTTCCATTCCTGCCCTCTCCCGCCTTCACCGTCGCCAACCGTCCCAGAAATTCATGCAGGTCACGGGTTCGCGGATGCCCCGGAACAATGAACGTCGTCTCCGTCTCCTGCGAGGCGAAATGCCATGCCAGCGAAGCCGTCAGGTCCACCGCCCGCTCATACGCCGGCTCTGAAATTGTCCCCGGCTCCGGGTTGTCGAAAACTATGCACAAGCGGCGCTCATCGTCGCGCGCGAACTCCCGCACTTTCAGCGATCCCGACTTCGCCGTCGCCTTCCAGTCCACATGACGCGCGGAATCTTCCGGCATGTACTCGCGGATGCGGTACAACTCCGATCCCCGCCCGCGGATGAAACTCTCCCACTCGCCGCGAACCATGGGCACGACTTCCAGCACCTGGTCGGTCACATCGATCCGCGGATAAACCATTACTTCCCGGCGCAGCGCGACATGCCGGGTCTTGATAAAAAACGCAAACGGAAAACAGGTCGCCAGTCCGAAGCTGTCTTCGCGATA
>DASXDY010000045.1:0-19679 GCA_036490405.1 Candidatus Sulfotelmatobacter sp.
GCGTGCCAGAACCACACCTGGCCGGGGAACCTGCGCGAACTGAATAACTTCCTCAAGCGCTACCTGATTCTCGGCGACGAGAACCTGGCGGTGAGCGAGTTGTTGCCGAAGAACGATGGCAACGGCGGTTTGCATGGCGAACCCGGCAAGAACGGCGACTCGGGCGGATTGAAATCGCTGGCCCGCTCGGCGAAGGATGAAGCCGAAGCGCAGGCCATCGCGCAGGCCCTTGAACAGACCAACTGGAACCGCAAGCAGGCGGCGGCGAATCTTCAGATCAGCTACAAGGCCCTACTCTACAAAATTCGGCAGTATGGGATCGCCGAATCCAAGGGCGGGCACCACAAGCTGTCGGCTGGGGCGTGATTCTCGGTCTTCTTTCGCCCCTTCGCTGCGCTGGATTCTTCCTCAAATTTTGTCGTTCCGAATCGCGCGGCGATGAGGAACAGGTTTTTTGGTTGCGCGAAGGGAAAGCCGGTTCCTCGCTTCGCTCGGAATGACAAACCTATGGGCCGTGACTAGCCTATCGGCGCGGTGCTCCTGCCTTACGGTACCTGCAACTGGATCGCCTGGCTCTTGGAATCGTTGCCTGAGGTGGCAGTTACGGTGATGGTGGAGTTTCCGGCGGGCGTTCCGGCGGGCGGAACCTGGGTGTTGGTGTGGCTGCATGCGGGCAGGAACACGAACAGGGCGAGGACCGAGACCAGCATAATCAGGCCTGCCATCCGGCGGCGTCTTCCGCCGATTCCGGCAGTCACGATCAATCCGGGAATCATCAGACCCAATCCGAACCACAACCTTGGGAAAAGGATGGAGGCAGGCGTAACCACGGGCCGCGGTTGGGTGGTGATGCTCAGGACCGCAGTTGCTCCGCTGGTGCTCTGCAGCGTGACGCTTGCTTGCGGCGAGAAATTACAGGAGGAGTTCGACGGCTGGCCCGTGCATGAAAGCGTGACTTTCTGGGTATAGAGCGGATGCGGGGTCAACTGCACCTGGTAGGTCGCCGTATCCCCTGCGGCCGGGATGCTCTGGTTGGCAGGGCTGACGTTCAGAGTGAAATCAGACATTTGCGCCGGAACCGAAGTCTGCGCGAGCACGATATTGCCCGGCGCCATTACCTGAACCGTGCCGCCGTTGAATGTAGCGGAGCTACCGTCGGGGTTGCCCGTGGGCGTGACTACGATCGTGACCGTGGCGGTAGAACCGGACTGCAACGAGGGAATCGGGCAACTCACCGTCCCGTTGGCTGAAACCGTTCCACAGGACTGAGAAGTGGAACTGGCAGAGACAAAGCTGACCGGAACTCCGGTAACGGTGGAACTCAGGTTGTCGGTAACCACGATGTTGTTCGCCAGGTCGGGCCCGTTATTGGTAATCGTGTAAGTGAATGTCGCCTGATTTCCCGCGCTGATAAAGGTTTGATTGCTCGCGAGGGTGAGCACGCCTTGAATCGAAAGGCTGACGGCTGTACCCAACTGGGTGACGAAGGCATCGTATCCGCCGCTGTTGGTTGCATTGGTCGAGAGCGGCAAGCTGACGTGCAGGTCGGACGAATTGGTTTCGCCGGAGACATAGGCGTTCTGGTTTACGTCGAGCGCAATGCCGGTTCCGGAGTCGATACCGCTGCCGCCGAAATAATTGGCCCAGGAGGCGATGGTTGTTTGTCCAACGACAGCCGCCGAATTCAGGCGCGCGATGAAGGCGTCCTGGGTTCCATTCAATGTGCTCTGGATGGAGTTCGGATTGGGGGAGACGGGGAAATCGCTGGATTGCGTCCAGCCGGTGACCAGCGCGCCGCTGGCGGAGTCGACAGTGATGGCGAGTCCGGCTTCGTTGCCGCTTCCGCCGAGGAACGAGAAGTAGTTCAGCGCTACGTTGACCGGAGTGCCGGTAGTATTCGTGGGATTGGTCAGGCGGGCGACAAAAGCGTCGTTCGCCGGACTCGCAGGCGTAACACAAGATGCCAGCACCACACCCGGCTGATCAATACAAGGCTGATAAGCCGCCGACGTCGCGAGGGTCGTCGTGCCCTTTCCAATGTCGGGAGAATTCGTCGTACCGACGACATAAACGTTCGCCGCACCCGGATCCAAAGCCACGCCAGCACTCGAGTCCGTTCCCGTTCCACCAACGTAAGTGGACCACTGCAACTGCTGGCCCTGGGCTGCGTTGGGGTTCAGCTTGGCGACAAATCCGTCAGATTCAGTCTCGGCGGTGGTGGTGGTGCATTGCTGAGGACCGCTGATGGTGCCGGTAGGAACCTGATCGAGGCAGGGCTGATATGCATTCAAGATGGGGAAGTCGGAACTGGCACAGCCCGCGCATCCCGTGTAGGTGAAGTTGGTGGTGCCGCTGAAATAAACGTTGCCGGAGGTATCCACGGCGATGCCGCCGCCGTTGGCGACCGGCGTGGAAGTCTCAAAGTTCGAGCCGCCGAAGTAGGTCGAATAAGAGATGCTGCCGAAACCGGCGGCATTGGTGTTGACCTTGGTTACGAAGAACTGGATGGAGGAGCGTGGAATGTCCTGATAGGGCAACGCCTGCGGAAGGGTGCTGGCCGGGAATTGGTCGGTAGTGGAAGCGACATCCTGCGAGGTGGTGGTTCCGGTGACGAATACATTGCCGAGGGCGTCGATGGTCATGCCGCTGGCGGTGTCGGTGCCGTTTCCGGAGAGATAGCTGGAATACTTGAGCGGCGCGATGGCACTGGAGTTCAACTCAGTGACGAACACGTGAGCGGTGCCGGTACTGCCTGCGGCCGGGACGGTCTGGTACGCGGTCGCTACACTGGTCGGGAAGTTTGTGGAAGAGGTTGTGCCGACGACAAAAGCATCGCCCGCGCCGTCAACCTTGATGCCGGCGGGCGTGTCCGTTCCGTCTCCGCCCAGATAGGTCACATAGTCAAGCGTGGCCACGATGGAGCCGAGCGGCGGGGTGATCTTGGCGACGTAGACGTTCTGCGCGCCATTCAGCGTGGTCTGAAAGGTCCCGCTGGCCGGAAGATTGGTAGAGGTCGTCGAGCCGGCAATGTAGATGTTGAGGCTGCCATCTACCGCGACGGAGGTGGAATGCTCGTTGCCGCTGCCGCCGAAATAGGTGGAAAAGCTGAGGATTGGATCGATGACCAATTCGCGCGAGCGGTCGTAGTCGCCAATGGAAAATCCGGCGCGGTTCTTACCGCGCAGGACGAATGCGCCTTCCACGGTCTTTTTTTGTCCGCCGATTTCCTGGTAAACCCGGGGAGATTCCAGCTGAACGTCTCCCCCCGCCGTGCGGATGAGCAGCGCGCCATCTCTTACTTCGAGCTGGCGGGCGCCATTGAATTCGAGTTCCGGCTGCGCAGGATCGGACCCGGGAGCTACCTTGAAGTCGTACTCGAGATGTCCCTGGTTTCCGTAGAATACGAGATCGATTCCCGGATAGACGCTGCTGTAACGAACGCGCGCGAACTGCGGCACGCCCGTCCGCCATTTGGCGGGGTCATTGCCGAGAAAGTAGTTGCTCTTTCCCGGAAGCGGGCCGGCCGCATCGAGCGTCAGATTCTGGTTTGCGCCGGCCAGCTTCATCTGGACGGAGTTGATTTGAACTCTGGCGCTGGAAGCTTTCGACGAGTGTGCCGAGGGAGAAGCCAGGCTCAGAATCGCGCCCTCGGATCCTAGAAAAATACTGTAACCCGAGCCTCGGGCAACGAACTTCGCCCTGGGATCGGCGGGATTGAGATTCGCCTGCCCGTGATTGGGCTCAAAGATAATGGGAAGGCCGTCGAAGAGCGAGGTGGCCTGCATTCGGGCTTTGACGTCTGCGGGCGCGCCCGGGAGGTCGATCCCGCCCGACTGGGCAAGGCTGGGGAGTGCAGCGCTCAACGACACTTCGGCTGCCTGCGGGTGACGCGGGGTAAGCCCGAGAAACGCGCCTCCTGCGGCCAGCAGAACCACGACGGCGGCGAGAGCGCGCCCGATCACGACCGATCTTTTCTCAGACCATTCCCTACGACAATCAACGTTCACGCTGCGTTCCTCCGGTACTGTTTGAAATCAGGTGCCCGCTCAGTCCGCACTCGTTCCAACCTGTTTTCGCCCGATCAATTGCGCTGATCGATGGTGAAATGAGAGAAGGGGCACGAGTCCGGCCGGGCCCGGCAATCCGCGCCCTGGCCGAGCGAGACTCTCCCGCAGCTATCTGGTCACTGGACTGGCGGAAAAATAAATAACTACTTAAACATCTTGCGGATAGACAAGTCAAGCCAACCGCCGCCCCAGAGTCCGCTCCCCCGCCACTTCAAGATTCGTCAGATGCGCCGCGCCATGTTGAAAGATGCCGCGGGAAAGCACAAAACGTTGCCAGCTTCTGCAAGGGCTTGCAACAGGGTGCATGAGGCGGGATCCAAGATACAGAAAAACTCGCGTAAATCGGGCCCGCGATGCGGTCCGGTGGGCGGGGCAATCTGGAATAAAGATTGCTCGAACGCGAGCAGCCCTTCCCGATGCGCTGCCTTTGATTCGGAGCGGCGTTTCGTTCCGAATTCCGAACAGGTGGTGAATCGGCGTCCGAAGCCCACTTTGCTGTTGCAAACTGCTGTCAATTCTATAAATTGAGAGCAGATTCGCTCTCAATACTGAGAAGTTGGGCTGTCCGCTATGCTCGTTTTATCCAGCTTTACGAGCTTTCAGGTCGAACATGCAGGCGAACTCACAGGACCGGCGGATGATGCGGCGCTTCGACATGCGCCTGCCGGCAATCGTGCGACTGGAAGACGCGAACGAACTCCACACTGAAACCCAGAATGTGAGCGCGCGTGGAGTGTTCTTCTATCTCGACCGGGTCGTCGAGGCAGGCACAAAAATTGACGTTACTCTGACCTTCCCTCCCCATGTCACGCTTACGGACGCGGTCCGCATTCGCTTTAAGGCGCGGGTGATTCGGGTGGAAAATCCGCTGCCGTCGTCGCGCGTGGGCACCGCGGCGATGATTGAAGAGTATGAGTTCCTGAAATCGGGCGGGACGACGGATTTTCTATCGGCGTTGCAGAAGGAATGGAAGGAAGCGAATTGAGGGGAGCGGGTCGTTGTTCGTTAGCCGGTTGGGGATTCGTATCAGGGCACGGCTTCAGCCGTGCCGTTCGAACCGGTTCAATTAGAACGTCAGCGGGTTGGTGGAGACAAGAGAAGAAAGCGCAAAATTTCCTGGCTTTGTTTCGAATCGGGAATGTTTGTTCGGGCTCACTTCTCCTTGCCTAACTCTCTCAATTCACGCCTTGCTTTGCTGAACCGGCGCACGAGCGTGGTCAGATAGAATCCGTGGATGACCCAGGTGGCAATGTAGGCGGCGATCAGGAACTTGACGGCGTTCATCGGGTGCTCCTGCTCAGGGGCATGCTGGGGCTGGCGGAAGCTCCGGCCAGCGATTCCATGGCGTGGGCTTGCTCGACTTCCCGCTGCAACAGCTCGAGATGAAAACGCGACCAGCAGACGAGGAAGGCGAAGCAGAGGAAGGCCATCCAGCTGAGGAGCAGGGTTTGCA
The DNA here is from genome assembly GCA_036490405.1 of Candidatus Sulfotelmatobacter sp. Lineage (GTDB taxonomy): Bacteria > Acidobacteriota > Terriglobia > Terriglobales > Acidobacteriaceae > Sulfotelmatobacter. The sequence continues at coordinate 5,521 of DASXDY010000045.1, forward strand.
GCATGTGGGGATCCATGGAACCTCCGCCACCGATTACGGGCTGTGGATGTTGCGTGCGGAAGAACCAGATCGAGAGATAGACCAGCGGAACATCCAGGGCGCCGAAGACAGCGAGGGCGGCGGCGAGCATTTGGGTCTGGGCGCTGTTGGAAAATTTTCGCAGCACCAAATAACTGACATAGATCAGCCACAGAACCAGCGTTGAGGTGAGCCGGATATCTCCCGTGGCCCACCAGATGCCCCACACTGGCCGAGCCCAGATCGGGCCAGTGACGAGAACGATGGTGCAGAAAACTACTCCGACCTCGGCCGCGGTCACGGCGAGGACGTCGAGCTTCTGGCCGGGGAAGAGCCATCCGATTACGAAATAGAATGCCGGAATCATCAGCACCGTGGTTGCGACAGCGCTGGGCTCCATCCCGGCTGGAATTTGCGCTTTGATTGGCGGGAGATACGTCGCAATGACGCCGAGCACGCCGACCGCGATCACGATCCATTTCATGACCGAGCGGGCGGACGGCTTACCGATCACCAGGTATTGGATGGAGGCGATGAAGTTGATGAAAAAGAGCAGGAAGGCTGTCCAAGCGGAGGGAACGTGATAGTAGATGATGCGGTAGACGTCGCCCTGGAGCGCGTCGGTGGGAGCGACTGCGAGGTTGCGGTACGTCGCGTAGGCCAGAAAGGCAGCGGTCAGGACGCACAGGATTGGGAAAAGTCGCTTCATTCCGCGTGCAGAACCGTTTCGAACAAGGCGAGACAAGCTGTAGTAAACACTACATCGTAGGTGAGAAGCAATACGATGTAAAAGCGGGCGGAGTTCTCGCCGGTGAGAATCGCGGTGGTGCCGGCGACCATGCCGAGGACGGCGGGAATTGAGATCGGGAACAGCAGCAGAGGCAACATGATTTCCCGGCTGCGCGTGCGCACCGACATGGCGGCGAAGAACGTTCCATTCACAACCAGCGCCCAGGTTCCGAGGAGCCCTATGGGAATTAATTGCCATGCCGGCCCGAGCACGTGCAGGTTGTAGAAGATTACGAACAACGGGGCCATCAGAGCTTCAAGAACACTGACGAAGATGAAATTTCCCAGGACTTTTGCGAGAAACAAAGCGTTCGCCGGGGATGGAGAAACCCGGTAAGCATCGAGAACTTGATTGCGCAACTCCCGGGCCCAGGTTTGGTTCAGCGCCACGACAGCCGCGAATAAGAATGCCACCCAGACAAGCCCGCCGACGATGTGGCGTGATTCTTCTGCCAGCGGGTCGAATGAGAAAACAAAGATCACGACCACCAGCAGCGAAAAGAACAGCATGGAGTTGAGCGCGTCTTTGGAGCGCCATTCGAGGCGGATGTCTTTGACCAGCGTGGCCAGCGTGACCGACCAGAGCGAGGTCATTGCGCAACCTCGCTGCCGGGGCGGACGATGCTTGCCGTTCGGTCGACGATCTGGCCGGCCTGCATCCAGATGAACTCGTCAGCTACGCCTTCGAGGAGCAGAGCTTGATGGGTTACTACAAAGATCGTTTTCCCCGCATCGCGCATGCCGCTGAGCAATGCGACCATTTCGCGCGCCGAGTTGACGTCTACGTTGGAGAATGGCTCATCCAGCAGCAGCACGCGCGGGTCATGCAGAATCGCGCGGGCGAGCGACATGCGCTGCCGCATGCCTTGTGAATATTGGCCTACCGCCCGAGACAAAGCCGGATCGAGGCCGACGGCGCGGATCGCTTCTTCGCACTTCGCATCGCCTTCAATTCCATAAAGCCGGGCGAAGTAGCGGAGGTTTTCCATGCCGCTCATTTCGTCGTAGAGCAATGAGGGATGGGCCATGTATCCGATCGCGCGGCAGGCTTGCCTGGGATCCTTGCCGAAAATGGCAACTGTTCCCTGGGTTGGCTCCGCGAGCCCGGCCAAGGCGCGCAATAGTGTCGTCTTCCCTGCCCCGTTGTCGCCGAGGATGGCGTGGAAGCGGGCGGCGGCGAATTCGGCCGTAACCCCGCGCAACGCCGCGAAGCGTCCGAACTGCTTGATGACGTTGGTGACGGTGATCGTGGGGCTGGTGGCTTGGGTCACGGGATGCGAGAGACTTTCGATAACTCAGTCTAATGGACGGAAGAATCAGGTTGCATTGTCACTTGAGGAACGGGAACGGGCCGGAGTGTGCCGCGGGAGTCGAGCTTCGCTCGACTGGACAGCCGAGGGCGGCTGTCCCCACGTCGTTATCTAGGACGGTAAAGCCTTAGTTAGACATTCCGACCGGGGGCGCGGGTTGGGCTTGCGTCATCGTTTTGGTGGGCTGGGCGCCTGGGGTTGCTCCGGGCTGGGGAGCGTACTTTGAGGCGCATTTGGCCTGGAGCTGCTTGGCGTGGAAGACGCCGTCGCGGCCGAAGCTGCCGTCGGCCAGGGCCTGGGACTCGTCTTTGAATGTGTCCGGAGGGGCTTCGGTTCCGGTGTAATCGACCGCCAGGTTCTGGTCTTGTTCCACCAGCACAAATTGCACATGGGTGCCGACGCGTTTGATCGAGCCTGGCTTCACATTGCCGGCGACGCGCAGACGCTTCGAGTACGCGGTGTCGCCCATTTTATGCAGCTCTGTGATGGTCACGTAATAGCTTTTGCTGTCCTGGACGCCGGTGTAGGCGAGGTATCCGAGCAAGAGGATGATGAGAACGGTCGCTCCACCGAATTTCAAGTAGGTCTTGGCTTGGCTCGACATGGACTGCCCCGCGCGGATAATCCCGCCTATAGAGTCTAGCCTTCGCGCAGGCGCGAATCAAGGTTACCGAAAGGCAATTGTTGAAGTTGAGTGCTTTACGGATTCAGTCGCAAATGTCACCGGCAAATGCCATCCCGCAGGAGCGCCAAGCGCTCCGGAGAGACCTTACGATACCCGAAGATCGGTTGTAGGGATGGAGGAGCGCCTGACCGCATGAGGCGCCGGTACTCCCGCTAACGACATCTATGGCACCGGCCGGCGTAGGATTTCTCGCCCGGCTGTCGCCGGGCTCAGAATGACAACGGGACGAGGTGATCTCGCAATTGAGTTCCTCCTGGAAATCGAGCACGACTGAAAATCGATTCTCCCTCGGACTTGCTGGGTTTACACTTCTCGCGATTCTTCGACCCCGTCTGTCCAAGGAGCCCCGGCCAAATGTCTCGCCCGCGTTTCACGCTGGAGTGTTTCGCATTCGCCCTCATTTTTGTGTTCTCGTCTAACCTCGCGTCAACCGCGCAAGCTCGTCCTAATGCGAAGGAACTACTGGGAAAAATGACGCTGGAAGAGAAAGTCGCCCAGCTTTCGCAACTGCCTGGATTTCCGCTGCCGGAGTTTATCGAGCAGAACGGCAAACCTGAAGATGCGCTACGCAAATACGGCGCGGGATCGGTGCTGTGGGTTTCCGATCCGAAGGAAATCAATCGCTGGCAGCACATTGCCGTCGATGAGACGCGCCTGCATATTCCTATTCTGTTTGGGCTCGACGTGATCCACGGCTACCACACGATTTTTCCCTCACCGATTGCGATGGCCTCCTCGTGGGACCCGAAGATGGTGGAGTCGGCGCAAGCGGTCGCCGCGAGCGAGGCGCGCGCTGTGGGAATTGAATGGACGTTCGGCCCCATGGTCGACATCGCCCGCGACGCCCGCTGGGGACGCATGGTCGAAGGAGCAGGAGAAGATCCATATCTTGGCGCGGCCATGGCGCGGGCGCAGGTACTGGGGTTTCAGGGGACACAGATCGGCGCGCCGGACCGCGTGCTCGCCTGCGTGAAGCACTATGCCGGATACGGAGCGGCGGATGGAGGGCGCGATTACGACTCCTCCTACATTCCTGAAGAGCAGATGTGGAATACGTATCTGCCACCGTTCAAGGCCGCGGCCGACGCGGGCGCTGCGACTTTCATGAGCGCGTACATGGACCTGAACGAAGTCCCGGCGACCGGAAATCACTGGCTACTGACCGAGGTGCTGCGCGATACGTGGCACTACAAGGGATTCGTGGTCAGCGATGCCAATGCGGTCCACAGCCTGATCACGCACGGGTACGCGCGCGACGGCGAGGATGCCGCCTACAAAGCGTTCTCCGCGGGCCTCAATATGGACATGGCGAGCGGGACCTATCTGAAGTATCTGCCTGAAGAAGTGAAGCAAGGCCGAATCACAATGCAGCAGATTGACGACGCCGTGCTCCCGATTCTGGAAGCGAAGATCCGCCTGGGATTGTTCGAGCACCCGTACGTGGATGAATCTCGAATGGATACAGTGCTGAACGATCCGGAACACCAAAAGCTTTCGCGGGTTGCGGCCACACGCTCGGTTGTCTTGCTGCGCAACGAGCAGAGGTTGCTGCCGCTGGACAAGTCGAAATTGAAATCCATCGCCGTGATCGGACCTCTGGGCGATGCGAACCTCGATCTGCTCGACATGTGGGGCTCGCTGAACAAGCCGGGGCCTACGGTAGATATTGTCCAGGGAATCAAGAATGCGGTTGGCAGCGGAGTGTTGGTGGAGTTTGCGCACGGGCCGAATATCCGCCGGGACATTCCCTCTGCGTTTGAAGACGCACCGATCATCAAGATCAGAGAACAGCCGCAGCAGACCGGGGAAGAAAAGCAGAAAGCGATCGACGACGCGGTCGCGCTGGCGAAGCGCAGCGATGTTGCGGTACTGGCGCTGGGCGAGATCGCGCTGATGAGCGGTGAGGCGGCCTCGCGGTCGTCGTTGGAGCTCTCCGGCGGCCAGGAAGCTCTGTTGGAAGCGGTGGCGGCAACCGGGAAACCGGTCGTTCTCGTGCTGATCAATGGGCGTCCGCTGGAAATCAACTGGGCGGCGGAGCATGTGCCGGCGATTCTCGAGGCTTGGTATCCAGGGAGCCAGGGTGGGAATGCGGTCGCGGATATTTTGTTCGGGGACGCCAATCCGGCCGGACATCTGCCGGTCAGCTGGATGCGCAGCTCCGGTGCGCTGCCTTACTACTACAACCACACCCTGACCCAGGATCCCGAAACCAAACCGAAGTTCAAGTCCCGCTACTGGGACATTCTAAGCACCCCGCTTTATCCGTTCGGGTATGGCCTGAGTTACACGAACTTTGCTTACCACAATCTGAAGCTGAGCCAGAGCGCGGCCAAGGTTGGATCGACGCTGGATGTTGCGGTCGACGTCGCCAACACTGGCAGCCGGGCAGGGGATGCGGTGGTGCAGCTTTATATTCATCAGCGGGCCGGGAGCGCTTCGAGGCCGGTCCGGCAGTTGAAGGGATTCCAGCGAGTGAGTCTTGCGGCTGGGGCGAAACAGACCTTGCATTTCAAGCTTGGGCCGGAGGAGTTGCAATTCTGGAGTCCGACGAAGAAGCAGTGGGTGGTTGAGCCGGAGCAGTTTGATGTCTGGGTTGGCGGGGATTCGGCCGCGACGCTGCATGGGGAGTTTCAGCTGACGCAGGCGCAGGCTTTGCGGTAGCTTTGGAAAAAACCTTTCACCACAGGGGACACAGAGGAGCAGAGAGGACAAAGGATTCGGTAGTGGTGCAATTTGGCTTGCGCGCCGAGCCGATGCAGACTGAGATCCTTCGCTCCGCCTGAAAAGCGGCTACGCTCAGGATGACACCTCCGATAAGAGATCAAACTGCACCAGTATCAAGGATTTCACATTGTTTTTCTCTGTGATCCTCTGTGACCTCTGTGGTTGGCGTTTTTCGTCCCACGATTTCGCCCCGCCGGGAATCGCAATGTTCTCGGCTAGAATGAATCTTCAGGAAAGGAAAGCCGCCGGGACGTGCGGCGCTACCGATGATTCATCCCTGGCATGACGTTACTCCCGGAGACAAGCTGCCGCAGGAATTTGACTGCGTGATTGAGATTCCGTTTGGATCGAGCGTGAAGTATGAACTGGACAAGACCAGCGGCCTGATCCGCCTCGATCGCGTGCTTTATTCCGCGGTTTACTATCCGGCAAATTACGGATTCATTCCGCAGACGTTTGCCGAGGATGATGATCCGCTGGACGTGCTTGTGCTATGCCAGGAAACGGTGGTGCCGCTGACCATCATTCATGCGCGGACCATAGGCCTGATGACGATGGTCGATGCGGGCAAGCAGGATCACAAGATCATCGCGGTCGCGACGAAGGACCCGGAATTCAACTCGTATCATGAAGCGGCGGAGATGCCTCCGCACCGCTCGCTGATGCTGCGGCGGTTTTTTCAGGATTACAAGCTGCTGGAAGGCAAGGCCGTTGAGGTGGATGAAATTCTGCCCGCGGAGAAGGCTTACCCGATCATCCTTGATGCGCTACACCGGTATAGCGAGCAGCGGCGCAGGGGATTCAAGGGACAGAAGCAGTAGGCAGTGGGGCAAAGGGGCCTATCCAGATTCGTGGTGCGGGAGATCCCTCCCTGCGCCTGAAAAGCGGCTCCGGTCGGAATGACAGGTCCGATGACAGGTCGTCCGATGACAGCTCCGATGATAGCGCGCTGCTAAAGATAGCGGCCCGCTCAAGACTACTCCGCCGGGCCGACCATCTTCATTTTGCTTTCGACGTGGGTGTGCTCGAAGTTGGAGTTCTCGAGTGCGATCGAGATGTTGCGGTTGATGAAGAAAACGGCACGCAGGCGGAACTCGGTGCCGAAGGAAACCGGGAACCAGACGCCGTCTTCCTGGCGTTTGTAAGTCACGTTGAAGCCGATGCCGGGGACGTCGGTTCCCAGCAACGTCCGGACCATGAACGGGATGCGGCGCGAGAGCTTGGTGAAGACGCGCACCGGTTGGAATTCGGCGGCGTCGATATACGCCTCACCCGCCCAGGTGAGGTCGGTTTTGTCCTTGGGCTTGAAACCGATGTGGTAGAGATTTCGCCCGTCCTGCTGTTCCTGGCCGAGCAGTTCGAAGTCGTATTTCGGCTGTTCTTCGCTGGTGAGCGGGAATAAATCCTTGCCCAGGCCGTCTTTGCTTTTGTCGCTGGTGAGGTCATCGCGGAAACCCTTGATCAGGTCACCATCCAGGCTGTCGGCCTCGGGAACGGGCTCGCCTTCGAACGTCTCGTACTTACCTTTTTTCCAGTAGCGGCCGGTGATGAGCTTGAGTTTCTTTTCGACACCGTCGGGCTGCGGAACCATGTCGTAATCGGAAGTCTCCTCGCGCTGAAGCCTGCCTCCGGGTTTGTGGGTCAGGACATGGATGTGCTGCCGGTAAACAAACTGCTTGCGCAAGGTTTCACTCCGGTCCTGATTGACCGCGACGCGCGCCATGATTTCAGCGGCGGTGGGAGGAGTGACTTGCGGGGAAGTTGTGTCCTGTGCCAGCAATGGGAGCGGCGCCAGCAAGAATAAAATCATCAGTCTGACCATTGACATTCCGGATCTCCTGCGAGGAACCAGCCCCAAAGAAGTATTACGTAAGAAATGCCGAAGAGTTTGCAGAATATTTTCCGGACGGCGACCGATCAGCGATCAGTAGATTATTTTCAGCGAGAACTGGATCTGCCGGGAGGTGCCGGCGGTCTTGCTGATGATGCCGAAGCCGCTGCCGCGCAGGATGTTCGAGGGCAGGCCAAAGTTCACGCCGTTGAAGATGTTGAAGAATTCGCCACGGAACTCGAGCGTGCCGAACTCGGCGTTGCCGCGATGTCCGAACGGGGTGTCTTTGATTACGGCGAAATCGAAATCATGGTAGCCGGGGCCGCGGAAGGTGTCGCGTCCGAGGGTGCCGAAGCGGCCTTGATTGGGGCCGGTGCCTCCGGGGACGTTGATCGGGATGTTGAAGAACGACGCATTGTTGGCGCCCAGGCCGAAATAGTCGTCGCGGACTGTGCGACTGGTGGAGAAATCGGGATGATCGACCTGATCGGGGCGGTCGGTGCCTCCGGCGCCGACTCCGGTCTGCTGGATTCCCGAATACACGCTGAACGGTGATCCCGTGGTTAGCGTGGTGATGTTCAGCACTTGCCAGCCCCTGGTCAGAGCGCGCGGCGCCGAACTCAAAAAGCCGATGCGATCGAGCGGGAGAACTTGAATCACGCTGGCCGAGAAGACGTGTGTAACGTCGAAGGTGGAGACGCCTTTTTCCGCCGATGGGTCCCAGGGATCCTGCGGCAGCGTCTGCAACACTGTGCCGTTGGTACCGAGAAGGCCACCGAGCACCGCGCTGGTGTCGTCGATCGATTTCGAGTATGTGTAGCTGCCTTGCAGGCCCAGTCCCCAACGCGCTGAATTCTTGCTCAGGCTCGACTGCAAGGAATGATAAGTCGAGTGGGAACCGCTGGTCATGATCGACTCTACCCCGAGTCCACCGATGGCCTGTCCGGACGAATTGAATTCGGTGAAGGGAGCGAATGCAGGATCGGCTCCCTGATAGCTATTGGGAGAATAGGCGCGGGCGAGGTGAATGCCCGCTGTGGCCACGTAGGAGACGCTGAGTTTCACATCGCGGAAATCGTGGTCCACGCCCGCCGTCCAGCTGCCGATATAGCCATTGCCGAAATTCTTTGCGATGCCGACGACGGTCAACAATTGAACTTCGTCTCCCGGCGTTAGCGCTGACAGGTCTGCCTGGAAGCGGGCCAGGTCCATCTCAGTGTTTGCGGGGACATCCTGACTGCGGCCGTTTGCGGGGATCGGCTGGCCTTGCACGTTGTAAGCGGTCGGCAGCGTCAATGGCGTGTAGATGTTGTAGAACGGCACTGCGACGTTCGCCAGCGCGGTTACGTACGTCGAGAAGACATACGGCATGGATGCGGTCAGGAAGTTGTCTTGCCAGAGATTTGGCAACAGTGTGGTGATCGCGCCTGCGGCATGCAGAGTCGTGTGAAGACCCAGGCCGTAGTCCACTGCCAGACGCGGCGCCCAGCCGTTCCAATCCTGATCGTAGGGAGGCTGCGGGTTGACGAAATATCTCTGGGTGGCGTTGCGGTCGCCATAGCCTGTCGGCTTGCCATCGGGGCCAAAGAAAAATGTTCCGGAAGTCCGCTTCGTGGCTTCGTGGATTCGTCCGTTCACTTCGTAGCGCATGCCGTAGCTGACGGTGAGGTTTTTTGTGGCCTTCCATGCGTCCTGAAAATAGACGGCATAAGCTTCGCGGCGGACGCCGGCTTCGTCGAACTTGCCGCCGACCGGCGTAATGCTGGCGGCGGACGTGACGGAGTAGGAGTACGGCGTTGCCGTCAGCAGGCCGGTGAGCGAATCGGGCAGCGGATCGCCGGCGTGAATATCATGCGTGCCGCTGGCGGAAGAAATGTCTACTGGCGAATACGCCGTGCCGCCGCCGAATTCATAAATGCCGTTGGGATTCACGCCGAAGATAGTGGAGTCGCGGTTGGCGCGGAATTCCACGCCCCATTTGAATCCGTGTGAACCATGCGTCAGAGCGAAGTCCTGCTTGAACTGATAAAGATTGCTGTAGGAGCCGAAGATCGATCCGGCGGGAGTGTTGAAGCTCTGGAACAAACCGTCGCCATATTCGATTCCGGGCTGGGTGTGGTTGGGCGTCGGGAAGAACGGCGTGCTGCGGATGTAGCTGATGGAAGTATCGGAAGTCAGGTGAGGCGAGATTGCTCGCGTGTAATGAACACCGGCGTTCCGCTGATGATCGAAGAACTGGATGCCGAAGCTGGGATCGAGAATGGTCTGATCGGGATTGGTCAGCGGGCCGGTGACTTGATTGAGACTGAATCGGGCATAGAGCGAGGCTTTGCTCGAGAGCGTGTGGTCGACGCGGATCGAAAACTGATCGGTGCGGGTTACTACTTTCGACGAGGCCGCATAGGTGCGATCTCCGAATGCGCCGGTTGGCTCATTTGGCAGCGGGTATCCATTCAGCACCGGCACAATGTCGGCATTCACCGGAACTGTGAGCGTATCGCCTGCGTAAGTCGTCGTATCGATTCCCAGGCGCTCGTTGGCGGTCGGAACGGGAATGACTTGAGTTGTGCCCAGCACCTGGCGAAATCCCTGATATTCGCCGAAATAAAATGTCTTGCCGCGGCCGTCGTAGATTCCCGGCAGAACGACCGGGCCGCCGTTGGTGAATCCGAATTCATTGCGGGCAAAGGGAGGAATGCGATGGCTGCCGGTTGGGTCCCGATAATCGAAATAATTGCGGGCGTCGAGGGAGGCATTGCGCAGGAATTCGAAGATGCTGCCGTGCATCCGGTTTGTGCCGGATTTGGTTACGACATTGGTAGAACTGGCTGCGCCGTGGCCGGTGTCGGCCATCATGACTCCGGAGCTGCCCTGCACTTCCTGGATTGCGTCTACGTTGAAATTCGAGAACGTTGCGCCGCCCATCTCGGGATCGGTGGTGTCGAAGCCGTCAGTAGCGAAGACTGTGGTCACGCCGCGCTGGCCGTTGACCGCGAATTGCTGGGTGAAGTTGGCTGCGCCGTTGGTGTCAGTCATGGTACCGGCGGCGAGCAAGAGCAGCTTGCTGAAGTCGCGGGCGTTGAGAGGCAGGCTGGAAACTTCCGTGCTTGAAAGGTGCTCGCCTCCGGTGGACTGGCTGGATTTTTCCGGCGGGATGATCGTAACGATCAAATGATGATCTGCTGCCAACCGCAGGTTCATCGTCATCGGCGAATCATCTTTGACCGTAATCGGAGCGTCTGCTTTCCATTCTTCATTGCCTACGCTTACCGAGAGCGTGTAGGTGGAGGGTTCCAGATCGGTGAGCGCAAACTCGCCGTCGTCCACGCTTGTCACCTGGTGGTCATTCACGTGCGACAGCGCTTCGCAGGCGATGAAGGCGCGATAGACCGGTGCGCCTGCACTGTCTGTGACCTTTCCAGACCAGGTAGCGCCGGCCAGCGCTTCAGAAGAAGATGCGGCAAGCAGGATGGCTGCAAAGAAAATGAAGAAGAAGAAACTTCTCAGGCCCCTATGCATGAAGCAGGAATTATAACGGCCAGCGTGAAGATATGGTCGTGGAGAAAATCTTGTCACCACCTAATCATCCTCGTCGGCGAGGGCCCGGCTTGAATCTCTTGTAATCCGCGGGAGGATGTCATCCCTCAGCGAGCGCGAGCCCTGCCACGGCAGCGGACGAGGACCTGCACACTAACATGGGGAGTGGGCGTTCCTCGCGACCGCATCGCGGGCTCTCCGCGTCCGTACGGTCCCTTGCGCGGCTGCCGCCGCGCTCGGGATGACAGAGCCCCAACTTCCAAATTGCAACCATCAATCCTTTGCTCTTCGCTCAAAATCCTTCTTCGGGCGTACCTGGAACCGCCGTGATAGCATTTCCTTGACGGCCTTTCCTTCGGGTGGCGATGTTCCGCGCTCGTTCCATTTCGCTCTTGATCGCACTACCCGCTCTCTTGTTCTGCCTAAGCTCGACCGCGGCCAATCCGCCATCTCCGTGGCTGGAAATCCATTCCACGCACTTCACCGTTATTACCGACGCGGGCGTCAACAAAGGCCGCGAAGTGGCCCTGCGTTTCGAACAGATGCGCGCCTCTTTCGCGAATGTACTCACCCGGGACCGGCTGAACCAGTCGATCCCGCTGACGATTCTGGCTTTCGATAATGACCGGTCGTATTACCAGCTTGCGCCCTTGCACAATGGGCAGCCCATCGATGTTCCCGGATTTCTGCTGACTGGCGAAGACCAGGATTTCATCGCGCTCAATCTGAGCGAGCAGGACGCCTGGCGCGCGGTTTCCCGCGATTTCGCGCTGATGCTTCTCACCTACAACTATCCTCCCGCCGAGGGGTGGTTCGACGAAGGCCTCACCGAATATTTCAGCTCGATTCGCCTGGATAACAAGCAGGGCGAGATTGGCGGCGATCCCGGCGGGAAGCAGAAGCCGTTCAGTGAACTGCTGAAGGCGCAGGAGTGGATTCCGCTGCCCGAACTTTTCTCCATGAAGCACGCGGCAGTGCCCGGCAGTCAGGACCCGCAGGACACGCTTTACCCGGCCGAGTCGTGGATCGTGATGCATTACCTTCTGCACGAAAAAAAGCTGCCGGAAACCGGCGCATATTTTGGACTCGTGCTGAACCAACATCTTCCTGTCGAAGACGCGATCAAGCAGGCGTATGGCATGACTTCGGCGCAGATGGAGCAGGCGGTGAAGGATTATTTTCGCGCGGGGCCGCAGGCCGAGCACTTTGCCGCGCCGGTGGGAATGGAGGATTCCGCGATCACATCGAAACCGATGCTGGAGTCCGACGCGCGCGCGCTTTACGCCGGGGTGCAGGTGCGCATTCCGGAGCGGCGCGAACTCGGGCTCAAAGCCCTTAACGATCTGGGCAGCACATTGACCGAGGCCGACAAGAAAAAAGAACAGGCGCAGACCCATAAGCGGATGGGCGAAGACGCCGACCAACTGCCGAGCAACGCGCAGGGTAACCAGATCGCGCATCGCATGCTGGCGTGGGACGAGATTCAGCATGGCGAATTCGAACGGGCGTTCAACGAACTCAACGACGCGGCCGAATTGAATCCGCATGATGAGTGGGTGCGTTATTACCTCTCGGTGGCGAAATTCCGCATGGCGCAGGCCAAGAAGACGGAAATGATGGGCCTCTCCAACATGATGATCGATCTGAAGAACGTACTGGAATGGAACTCGGAGATGGCTTCGGCCTACGATCTTCTGGGCGTGGCGCGCAATGCTGGAGGCACGACTACGGCGGCGCTGGAAGCGCAGCGCGCCGCCATTCGACTCAGCCCGCGCAACGAAAGCTACGTCTACCATCTGGCGCAGACTTATGTGACCAGCAAGAAGTGGGAGGCGGCCGATGCCTTGCTGGAACGCCTGAAGGCGAGCGGCGATCCGCAGATTGCCGCCGAGGCGCGCGATCTGCAAACGCAGGCTGGAACGCAGCGCAAGTACGGCATCGCCGGAAATACGCCGCCGTCGGCCCAGCCGAAATTCGAAGCGCAGAAGTCCCCCTTCGACGTGCTCGATCAGGACGCAGCCAAGCGCGCCGCGGCGGAGAATCCAAAGCCCGGCACCATCGCTGATAAAAGAGTGACCAGGTTTGTCAAAGGCAGGCTTGTGGCCGTGGATTGCTCACAGGCCCCGAGCGCGGTGTTGACCGTGAGGTCTGACGCGGGCACGCTGAAGCTGCATGCGGCCGACTATAAATCTCTTCTTCTGATTGGGGCGGATGATTTCTCGTGTGGTTGGCGCGACCGCCAGGTTGTCGCGAACTACAAGGCAAGCAGCGGGAATGACGGCGATCTGGTCTCGCTGGAGATGCGGTAAAGCAGTCGTTGGAGGTTGTACCGTGACAACAGGTTCGGTTGTCAACCGGCTTCTGCGTTACGGTCGCCACGCCCTTCTGCTCACGCTGCTCACGGCAATCATCGGGGCCAGCATGTTTCTGGACGGATGCGGCGGGTCATCCAAGAAAACCACTCCCGTCGATATTCAGCTCAGTCCCGCGGCAACGACGATTCCGATCAATTCGTCGGTGGATATGCAGGCGAGCGGCTCGTCTCTGGTGAAATACACGACCATTGTTTGGGAGGTTCAAGATGAAGATATCCATTGCACGACCTCGTCCGTGCCGCCGGAACCGCCGTCTCCTCCTTGCCTTTCTGGATGGATTTCGGAGGAACCGATAACGGTCGGTGTGTTGCCCCAGACGGCTGCAACCTACTATTCGCCGAGTCAGCCCGGTACATATCCTGTTGTTGCCGTGGCGCAGACCCTCGACGGCAGCACCGGCCAAGCCATCTCCACCATCACCGTTACTCCTTGAACGGCAAAGGAGGCGCCCCCTCCCCATTTTTTTTGATACATCTCTGCAAAATACTGATTGCATGGGAGTTGCTGGATTTTGATCCGATTTGCGCCCGGCAAAATCCTGAAAACAGGAGACTTAAATCTCAAAATCTTGATTTCAAAGAACTTAACTTAGCTTCGAATCCCGAGTCCCGGGACTGCCCGCGCCCAAACGGAAATTGCCACGCTAGGCTACTGCGGAAGTCCATTTTGAAAGATTCGGATCTGTGAGCGCAAGGTCAGATGTCACAAGATTTGGCGGCTGGGCTGTGGATATCTGTGAAGCTGCGACTTGGTGGCATGGACGGGGGAACGCCCCGTGTGTCCCGATTTCCCTCACCGCGACCGAGGAGTCTGGCCTTTCCCCGGCGGCGTCGCCGACTTCATGCCGAATAGGCCTGAATAGACGATCACCGTGCCGTTGTTAATTTGGG
>DASXDY010000067.1:0-17479 GCA_036490405.1 Candidatus Sulfotelmatobacter sp.
CGCGCCTGCAACGCCTCCGGCGAATGCGGATAGCGCTGGATCAGGTGCCGCAACTCATTCACCCCGTCATCCTGCTTCCCAAGTTCAATCAGCGAGAACCCCTTCTTTAACTGGGCTGAAGCAGCCTTGTTTCCGCTGGGAAAATTCTGCAAAACCTGATCGTAGCTCTGCGCGGCCTGCTGATAATTCCCCATCCGGAATTGAATCTCGCCCAGATAGAAGTAGCAGTTCCCTGCCAGATCGGTGTTGGGATAGAACTTCACATAGTCGGAAAATTCCTGCGATGCCAGGTCGTTCTTGCCGCCGTTGTAGTCGCGGAGCGCGTTGTTGTAGAGCACATCCGGAGGCGGGGCCTGTGCCTGGGCCTGCTGCTGCGCCTGTTGCGCGGCCTGCGTCGCTGTGAGCGTCTGTTGCGCCGCCTGCATGTCTTCAAGCTGTTTGGAAACCTTGGCCAGCCGGACTTTGATCTCATCCATCGTGTCGTTCAGCGCCTGGATCTGCCCGGAAAGCTGGTCGGTTTTTGTTCCGCCTTCCGCCTGCTGCTTCGATAGCGTTTGCGACATGGTTTGCATCGCGCCCACGACTTTATTCACCGTATCGGTATTCGTCTCCACCAGATTTTTCATCACACCCATGCGCTCGTCGAAGCTGCGCTGCATGGCCGTCATCTGCTCTTGCAGTTGCTGCACCTGCGTCTGCAACTGCACCATTTCCTTACTCACGCCCCAGGCCGGGGCGACGCCGAACCACAGCACCGACAGGAGCGCGATCAACACTGAGAAACGATTCGGTTTCATAGAGGATTTCCTGATCATGCGAAGTTAGATGCTTCGATTCTCCCACAGGCTGGGAGCTTTCCAAACACAAAGGGAGGGGCAGGAACCGTAAGATTCAACGCATCTTATACCGCGCAATCGTCGCAAGGGTGCCCCACTTCTCGCGCCTTTTGCGAGAAGTGGGGGTTTTCTGAAGGTTCGGAAACGAGGCTGCCCCACCCTTCGCGGTTTCGAAGGGTGGGACTAAGTACAGCCGGAACCTACTTCTGAAGCACCAGGTGCCCGCGCCGGTTCTGCTGCCAGCAAGCTTCATTGCTTTCCGTGCAGAACGGTTTCTCTTTGCCGTAGCTGATCGTCTTGATGCGGCTGGCGTTGACTCCCGCCGCTACCAGAGCGCTCTTCACCGAACTGGCGCGCTGATCGCCGAGGGCTAGGTTGTACTCGGTCGATCCACGCTCGTCACAGTGTCCCTCCACAGTGAAGCTCATGTTCGGGTGCTGCGCGAAGAACTGCGCGTCAGCCTGAATGGAGGCTGACTGGTCGCCGCGGACGTCTGACTTGTCGTAGTCGAAGTAAACATCTTTCACATTCTGGCTGAACAAGTCTTCGTCCGTGACATTGGCCGTCGGTGGCGGTGGAGGAGGCGCTGGCGTCACAGTTAACCGCGCCGTCGCTTCCTGCGTCCCGCCCGCACCCTTCGCGACCAGGTGATAGGTCATCGAGTCCGTCGGCGACACGCTCTGCGATCCGTTGGGCTGCACCGCGCCGATTCCGTCGATGGACACATCAGTCGCATTGCTCGTCTGCCAGGTCAGCGACGCGGATTGTCCCGCCTGAATCGTATTCGGATTCACAGCGATCGATGCGGTCGGAGCCGGAGCGGCAGGCGGTGGTGGCGGAGGTGCCGGGGCCTTCTTCTTGCCGCCGCACGCGCCCAGCGTGAGCAGCGCACCCAATGAAAGTACCAACAGAGCCCACTTCATTTTCGATTGCGTCACTTTTTGTTCCTCCCTGCGCCCCGAGGCAAAGCTCGAAGCAAGACGAAGTGTATTGACTATTTCCAACTCCAATTCGGTTGGCTATTACGTCCGGTAAAAGTAAGCTGCTGCACTTTCGAACCGTCGGCCAGCATGCTCCAGAGTTGCAGGCTGCCCGAGCGGTTTGACTGAAACACGATGTGCCGGTTGTCCGGCGACCACGATGGAAAATCGTTGCGTCCGCCATCATGTGAGAGCTGCACCCACTGTTTGCTGGCGATATCCATCAGGTAAATATCCGACGCGCCCGGCTCTCCCGGGCCATACTTGCGCACCCAAGCGAGCGCCAGAAACTGCCCATTCGGAGACCAGTTCGGCGAAACCGCGTACCCCTGGTCGGTCATGCGCTGCTGGTTGGTGCCGTCGGACTCCATCGTATAAATCTGCGGCAGTCCCGTGCGCCCGCTGACAAATGCAATCTGCGCATTCGTCTTCCGGTTCCACACCGGAGAAACATCCGGACCGCGGTCTGAGGTAAGGCGATGCGCATTTCCCCCGGAAGCGTCGGAAACGTAAATCTCCGTATGCTCCCCTCCGCGTGAAGACGAAAACGCCAGTTTGGTTCCGTCCCCTGACCATGCCGGAGACAAATTCGTTCCCCCAAAGTGCGGAAAGCTGACGGCGCGGTTGATATCGAGCGAATACTGCATGAGTTCCCAGCCCGTCTTGGTCAGCGCGCTGAAGGCCACCCGCGCGCCATCTGGAGAAACTCGCGGCGACAAGGCAATCGAATTCAGCCGCGTGATCTGGTGCTGGTTCGACCCGTCGTAATCCATGCCCCAGATTTCCTTGTGGCCGGTGCGGTCGCTCACAAAGAAAATCTGCGACTCGGCGATGCCCATAATGCCGCCGCCCAGCCGGAAAATAATCTCGTCGGCGAACCGGTGCGCCATCGTGCGAGCCGCAATCTCAGTTGCCGCATCCGAATAGCCCTTACCCAGGACCTGCGGATTCTGCGTGTTCTTCACGTCATACAACCACCCCTGCACATTAAGGCGGCCATTGGTGACGCCGAGATTACCAAAAGCCAGCATCGCCGCATTCGGCGGCGGAGCATTCCACGCCATGAAATTTACATCGGGCGGCTGACCCGGAACTTGCAGAGGATAGAAACTCTTCGACACCAGCTCGACCACGCCGGAAACATCCAGATCGTTCCACAATGTGTCGTCGAAGGTCTTCAGCAGCGCGGCGTTCTGCGGATCGGCGTTGGCTTGCTTGAAATCGGGGACCGCCAGCCGGACTTTCTCCACTCCCAGGCTTGTTCCTGTCTTCACCCAGTCCTGCGCAAACAGGGCGGACGACAGCAGGCAGACCACTAGGCAAGCGCGAAAACTATTTCGTCGAAATACTGCTCGGGCAGGTTCTTCCATCCGCTTGGCAGAAGTATGTTTGGGATACAACAATATCGTATGCCGATAGAAATCGAGTTGCAAGTCCTCTCTACTCCTTGAAGTGTTCGTGTAGTGCTATTTTGCGCCACATCTCGTGCCGCAGCGAATGCGCGTACCCAACTGATTACGCGCCGGAAGTACATTTCATCTCACTTCTTGTAGTCGAACCAGAACTCTACCGACACCTTGCCGCCGGCATAGTCCGTCGGCAATGGGCCAAAGCTGTCCACGCGCTGCACCGCTCTCACGGCCGACTGGTCCAGTGACGGGACCCCGCTCGATTGCTCCACCTGCACGTTGCTCGGATGCCCATCGCGCGCGATGTCAAACGTGACGTAAACCCGCTGCGCATTCTTGATGGTCGGGTCGACTTCGTACTTGAGCCAGTTCTCTGACACCCGGCCCTGCACGCCGCGAACGTAATACGCGAAGCGCGTGCCAAAATCGCCGCCGCCGCCGGTAAAGCCAAATCCACCCTTGGCGTCTCCCGCGCTGAACGTCCCATAGGGCCCGCTGACCGGGCCGCCTTCGCCGAATGCGACCTGATTGTCTACAGGTTCGGGCGCGGGCTGCGCTTTTTCTTTGGCAACCGTTTCCTGCTTCTTCAGCGGCTTGATCTTGGTGTTCTTGCCCTGGATCTCGATTGCGTCCGGCGCCTTCTCTTCGACCTTCGGCTGCGACTGCGTGATGCCCTTCGATTGGTTGGCCAGCACGTTCTGCTTCGGCGATGGCGCGGACGGCAACGGCACCGTGCTCACCAGCGTCGCTCCAATCGCTTCCCCTCCGCCGCCCGCTCCCCACTCGCCGCCGCTCGGCCCGGAAAACACCGCCGCATAAACGATCAACGCGGCCGTGACCGCGCCGTGCAGCACCGCCGACCACGCTAGCGCGCGTCCCCAGCGGTCGTGTTCAAAATAAATTTCAGCGTTTGCCGCCATTTTGCTCGAGGGGTTGGGTCACGATGCTGACGTTGGCGAATCCTGCCTGCTTCACCGCATCCATCACGGTCGCAAACACTCCAAAAGGAACGTTTTCATCGGCGCGCACGAAAATCGACTGGCTCCGCGGATCGCGAATTTTCTGGCGCAACAGGCCGCCGATTGCATTGACGTTGATCGGATCGTTTCCCAGAAACACGCGCTGATCTTTGTTGATGGTGATGACCATCCGCTCCTGCGTGATCTCTTTCACCGTTTTCGTTTTCGGCACGCTGACGTCAATGCCGGACTGAATCACCGGCGCCGTCACCATGAAGATAATCAGCAGCACCAGCACCACATCGACCAGCGGAGTGATGTTGATGTCGGCAAGCGCAGTCTGCGTGCGGCCGCTGGAGCTGGTGAATGCCATCAGCGCCTCGTTTCCGCCAGCTGCGGAGCAGTCTGCGCGGAGCTGTGCTCGACTGCGTTCAGAACTTCCAGCGCAAAATCGTCGGAGCGCGCGGCGAATTCGCGAATAGACGCGCCAATCAGGTTGTAGGCGACAACCGCAGGAATTGCCGCGGCCAGGCCAGCCGCGGTCGTGATCAGTGCTTCAGAAATGCCGGGAGCGACCGCGCGCAACGTCGCAGCCCCGGCTGTGCCCAGCCCGTGAAAAGCATCGATAATGCCCCAGACAGTTCCGAACAGGCCAACAAACGGCGTCACCGCGGCCGTGATCGCCAACCACGGCATATTCCGCTCCAGCCGCGTGATCTCTTCCGAGGCGCCGATCTGCATTCCGCGCTGAATCGAAACCAGGTTTCGCGCCGCGCCCTGGCGGCGGTATTCCTCATATCCGCCTTCAAACACTCCGACCAGCGGGCTCGGCTTGAACTGGTCCGCTACGGCAGCAATATCCTGCAGGCGTTGCGCCTTGCGAAAGGCGCGCACGAAGCGCCCGCTCTGCGCCTTGGCCCGCCGCAGCAGGCTCCATTTGGTGAGGATAATGGCCCAGGAAATCAAGCTGAAGGCCAGCAGCACAAGCAATACCAGCTTGGCCACGGGACCGCTGTTGGAAACCAGGTCGACGATTTCGCCGCCGGCGAACACTGCTGGGAGGGAGCAAAATTGCATCGGATTTAGGAGAACGCCTGCAATAATTATAGATGAAGGAACACGCGTAATTTCCCACATGTACCCGATGTGCCAATGAAAATTTTGTTTCCCTGAACAGTGGAAAACCGCTAACCACAGAGGATACAGAGGAAAGCATTCTTATTGTGTCCTCTGTGTTTCTCTGTGACCTCTGTGGCTCAAGCCTTCGTTTTTGACTCTTCAAAGCAAGTGCATGAGCGACTCAATGCCTCGCACAAGGCTCGCGAAGCATGCGTGCTGTTTCTAGCCAACCGCAAAACGCGCCACCACAGCCAGGGCCTCATTGCAGCGAACAACGCGAACCGGCCCTCCCAGAATCTTCCGGACGCGTCAATGAATTTCTCTGTCGACGGAAAGTCGAAATCAACCTCATCCGAGATTGCCTTGATCACCGCAAAATCCACCCCGCGTAGTTCGGCCGCACGCGCCACAGCAGCCGCTTCCATGTCGACCGCGTCTGCCAGGTAAGACTCGCGCAACTTCCTCTTCTGCTCAGGACTCGCAACCGATGAGAAGCTGACCAGCACTCCGACGCCGCCGTCCAATGCAAAGCTGCTGCCGTCCCCAGCATTGACCACCCGTGCCGGCCGAACCAAATCTCCAACTTTCGAAGCAGAATCGAGCGCCCCGGCAAAGCCCGCGGAATAAATGGTCGCAGGCTCAAACAACGCAATCACCGCTTCCGCTGCCCGCCGCGCCGCCTCTGCACCAATCCCTCCGCAGACCAGGACCGCGTCGTCATTCTCGAAGAAGCGAAACCGCCGCCCGTCATGCTCCCGCTCGCTCACCCGCCAGCTTTTCACCAGCGGACGCACTTCCCTCTCCAGCGCGGCCACGATCGCGATTCTAGACATAGCCGTTCGCCCGGAACCAGTCCACGGCCCGTTGCAAGGCGTCGTCTACTGGCACGATCTTCCATCCCAATTCGCGCTCTGCTTTGTCGGAGCTGGCAAACATCTTTTTCTTGCCCATGCGAACGGTCTCGACCGTGGCCCGGGGCTCGCGCCGCAGGATGCCCCCGGTAATCGCCTCATCCACCACGCCCGCGGCAAACGCAAAAAAATAAGGCAGCTTGATCTTGGGCGAAGGCAGTCCCGTGATCTTGCCCAGCTTGTCGAGAATCTGCTTCAAGGTCAGATTTTCCCCGCCCAGAATATAGCGCTCTCCCGTCTTCCCTTTTTCCAGCGCAGCGAGATGCCCCCGCGCACACACCGTCGCATCGACCAGATTCAATCCTGTTTCCACGTACGCCGGAAATTTTCGCTTGAGAAAATCCACGACGATTCGCCCAGTCGGCGTCGGCTTCACATCCTGCTCGCCTATGGGCGTTGTCGGATTCACAGTAACCACGTGCATCCCGCCGCGCCCGGCCTCCATCGCAACTTGCTCGGCCATGAACTTCGATCGCTTGTAATGCCCAATCATGTCGGCGACCGAAACCGGCGAATCTTCATCGGCAGGATGCCCGTCGCCCGTGAAACCAACCGTCGCCACGCTCGACGTGTAAACCACTCGCTGCACGCCATTCTTCCGCGCAGCACTCAAGATCGACCGTGTACCCTCGACATTGGAGCGGTACATCTCCCGCGGATCGCGCACCCAAAGCCGGTAATCAGCGGCCACGTGAAACACCGTATCGCAGCCGGCCATCGCCATCTCCAGCGAGGCCGGATCGCGCAGATCGCCGACAACAGTCTCAGACTTGAGCCCTTCCAGATTTTTCAGATTGCTCGAGGAGCGCACCAGCAGGCGCAAATCGGCGCCCTGCTCGGCAAGAACGCGCGCGACGTGCGAGCCAAGAAATCCCGTGGCGCCGGTAACGAAAGCTTTCAAAGTAGTCCTCAGTTGCCAGTTGCCCGTTGCCAGTTCTCACTACGCCAAATTGGAAGCACGACTGCGCCCTGCGGAATGTCGTAAAGGGGCGAGTAATCCGCGATCAAACTTAATTCGCGGCGGAGGCTGTCGCTGTTACGTTCTCTGACATTCGCTTCGCAGACAGGGCGATCGTTAGCGAAGAATAACCAGCGGACTTTCAGGTCTGGAATCTCTGAGCAAAGAGCAATTTTCGCTTCTTCCCGGGCCTCGGTTCTGCAAAAATCAACATCGGCAACTGCGTACTTAAGATTATTGTGGAGTGCGCTCATCAGACTTGCCAGCTTGCGCGACCAGCGAAAATCGCGGTTGTTGTTGAATGCCCTGTGTTTGAAGTCGTCGAAGACCAGCCAGCCGTCCTTACTCATCTGGCTTAGGTACGTTGTTTTCCCGCACCCAGGAAGCCCGGCTATTAGGACAAGCTCACGACACATCCCACAATCTTGCAACTGGCAACTGGATACTGGCAACTGGGTACTAGTTTTGCTTTTCCATAACCTTCGCGTAGGTAGTCAGCGCCAGCAGCGGAAAATACTGCCGGTAGAGGTGATACATCAAATAGAACACGCGCGGGAATCCAGTTCCCGTATAAAACTTCTCATCCCACGATCCATCGTGCTTCTGCGTGCGCATCAGATACGCGATGCCCCGCGCCACCGAGTCGCTGCGGACATCGCCCGCCGCCAGAATGCCCAGGATCGCCCACGCCGTCTGCGAGGGCGTGCTGTCTCCCTGCCCGCGCAGGTTCGGATCGTCATACGACCCAACCGTCTCACCCCACCCGCCGTCGGCATTCTGCACCATGCGCAGCCACTCCGCGCCCTGCTGTACGCAAGGCTCGTGCAGATCCACGCCAATCGCTTCCATGCCGCGCAGCACCAGCGCAGTTCCGTAAATGTAGTTCACGCCCCAGCGCCCGAACCAGCTTCCATCGGGCTCTTGTTCTTTTTTCAGGAACTCCAGCGCCCGCTTCACCGCGGGATGATCTTTGCTGTATCCGTAGGTCGCCAGCATCTCGAGAATGCGGCCGGTAATATCGACCGTCGCCGGATCGAGCATCGCGTTGTGATCGGCGAACGGGATGTGCTGGAACACCATCTTGTCATTGTCTTTGTCGAACGACGCCCAGCCGCCGTTCTTGCACTGCATCGACAATATCCAGTCGATCGCGCGTTGCACCGACTCGCGTTGATACCGGCCATTCGGATGTTCCACCCGGCTCAATCCCAAACACACCATCGCGCTGTCATCGACGTCCGGATAAAACTCGTTGTTGAACTCGAAATACCAGCCGCCCGGCTGGCCGTTCTTGTTCTTCACCTTCCAGTCGCCGACGTTGCGCACCTGCTTCTGCAAAATCCAGTCCGCGCACTTCACCATCCGTGGATCGTTCGCCGGCACGCCCGCCTCGCCCAGCGCGAACAGCGCATAAGCGGTGTCCCACACCGGAGACATGCAGGGCTGCATGCGGAACGTATCTTCTTCCTCGATGCCGAGCTTCTCGAACTCATCCATCGCGCGAATCACCTGCGGATCGTCCAGCGAATATCCCAGGCAGCGCAGCGCGATGATCGAGTTCAGGATCGACGGATAAATCGCGCCCAACCCATCGCTCATCTCGAAGCGCGCCAGCATCCATTTTTCCGCGCTCTTCAACGCGATTGAGCGCAGAGGCCGCACGTGCACGCGCTCGAACCAGTGCGTCATACGGTCAAGCACCAGAAAGAAATTCCGCCACGAAATAAGCTTCTTCGACCAGTGCAGATGCATGCGCGACTTGTCGCGGCCGCCGACGAACAACTCGTCGACTCCCATCTCGTTGGGAATTTTCTTGAACGGCTTCTTCGCGTAGCAGATCGAAAGCGGCACCAGGATGGCACGCGACCAGGAAGATATTTCGTAGATATTGAACCAGAACCACTTGGGAAACAGCACGATCTCCGGCGGCACCGCCGGAACGGCGTCGTAATCATACTGCCCGAAGAAGCAAAGATAGATCTTGGTAAATGTATTGACCTCGGTGACGCCGCCCATCTCGAGGATTTTTTTCCGCGCCCGTTCCATCGCCGGATGCTCCGCCGTGTAACCGGCCAGCTTCAATCCGAAATAGGCCTTCACCGACGCGCTGATGTTCGACGGTCCGCCCACGTAAATGCCCCATCCGCCGTCCTCATTCTGGTGCCTCAAAATCCAGTTCGCGCACTTCTGGAAGCGCTCCTGGTTTCCCGTTCCCAGCAGCGTGTGCAGCAGGATGTAATCGGACTCGAGCGTGGTATCGGCCTCGAGTTCGCCGCACCAGTAAGTCTCGTCGACCTGCTCCGAAAACAGATATTTCTTCGCCGCCGCGATCGCCGCAGACACACGGCTGCCCAGTCCTTCAATCTTTCCAAAACGAAGTTGTGGGGATGAACCTGCCGGCGCCGACGCTACATGAGAATCAGGGGAGTTGTTATCCATTCACTGCTCCATCGCTTACCGAAAAACTGTTTCACCACGGAGGCACAGAGCCACGGAGTCAAACAACCTTTCTGATAATTCCGCCTCGGGCCAATACCGAAACATTGAAGTTCAATATCAATCCCACTCGTTTGCCCGTCATCTTCAGGTACGTTAGAAGCTGTGCCTCATGCACTGGCAAGACATGTTCCAGCACTTGATCTCCAGGACCAGGACGTCGTCAACAACCAGATCCAGACGATAACCACAATCCAGCTCACACCCTTGTATTCGACCGGAAGTGGCAGTTGTCTCTTGAAACTGATCCCACGAAGATTCAGCTCATGACAGAGACACTCTTCATACGAAGACTCCAACGGCCCCAGAGCGCGATGCACTTCAATCGCAGCACCAATGACACGCTCGGTAAGCTCTTCATGAAGAAGCTTGCTCTGTGCCTCGGTGCCTCCGTGGTAATTCATGGCGTTATGGCGCCGGCGCGGCCGCGATCGCTTCCACAATCTCCGGAGGCAATCCGAAGCGCACATTCTCCGGCATCACTTCCAGTTCCTGAAGATTGTCGAAACCCTTGCCTCGCAGGAAAGTTATGGTTTCCTCGACCAGATGCTCGGGCGCGGAAGCTCCCGCAGTGAGCGCAATGGTTTTCACGCCTTTTAGCCATTCCGGCTCGATATCGTTACAGCTATCGATAAGATGCGCATTCGTTCCCAGATTGCGCGCAACCTCAACTAAGCGGTTGGAATTGGAGCTGTTTTCCGAGCCAACCACCAGTAGCAGGTCCGCCTCCGAGGCCACCTGTTTCACGGCCACCTGGCGGTTTTCCGTGGCATAGCAGATATCCTGCGCCGCTGGCCCCTTGATGTTCGGGAACTTCGCCTTCAGCGCCGCAATAATGTCTTTTGTTTCATCCAGGCTTAACGTTGTCTGCGTCAGATAGGCCACGCGGTTCGGGTCGGGCACGCTCAGCGCTGCCACCTGCTCCGGCGACCCCACCACCTGCGTTACGAGCGGAGCCTCGCCCAGAGTTCCCACAACTTCGTCATGGTCTTTGTGTCCGATCAGGATCAGCGAATAGCCTTCCTTGGCGAACTTCACTGCCTCCACGTGGACCTTGGTGACCAGCGGGCAGGTCGCGTCAACGACGCGCAGCCCGCGCTTGGCGCTGTGCTCGCGCACCTCGGGTGACACGCCGTGGGCGCTGTAGATAATGCGCTCGCCGTTCGGCACTTCGTCTTCGCTGTCGACGAAGATTGCGCCCTTGCTGCGCAGGTCTTCCACCACAAAGCTGTTATGAACAATCTCTTTGCGCACATAAATCGGCGGCCCGAAGGCCTCCAGCGCAATCCGCACGACGTCGATGGCCCGCACTACCCCGGCGCAAAATCCACGAGGCTTGAGCAGGAGCAAAGTTTTCTGGTCAGTTTTCGTCAAGATTCCAGCCACGATCAGGATTTCTCCTCAGGAAAGCCAACCTGCCTTTTGTCATTCCGACCGACGGAAGGAAGCTGCTTTCTCATCTTTAGATGCCACGCAGAATCTGCGGAATCAGTACATTTAAGGTACACGACTCCCCTGGTGGCGATACTAATAAACTATAGAAAAGTACCCGCGTGGTCAACGTAAGCTCAAGAAATTGCAAGGATTAGCAGCGAAGCGGCGCATCCCGCAGTGAGCCTGGTGCTGGGCGCATTCGTCTGGCAGTTTCGATCTTCCACCGCCGCGCCCTCTGCGAACCAACCTGGTTATGGCTCGGTCGTGCCCCCTTCTACCCACGTCGGGCCATTGCGATTACTTCAGTAACCGGGCAATCTAGGTGCGTTCAATCACAAAAACCAGCAATGCTTGAGCTGAATCCAAGATCGAATCAAGGCTCGTTGGGACGGATGCCCGGGCGCAACGGCATGCCAAACCGTCAGCCCCGCCGCCTGATGCTCGCCCTTGGAATCCTTCTGATTGCTCTCATCGCCCTGCTGGTGAAAGATCGCAGCTTCTGGTTCGGCTCGGAAGAGACTTCCATCGAGTCCGACCTGCCGGAGTCCACAGCAGTCCAGTCGGCAACCAAGGCAGCCCCGGTAAAATCCGCTATCGCGAAGAAGCAGGCGCGTAAGGCCGCCGCTCAGATGGCAACCGCCCAGTCCGCCGATGCCCCGGGCTTAACCGTGACCCGGACCGTCCTCCCGCCACTGGATGTCGAGGTGGTGGCCGGCGACAAGCACAAGAGGGTTCATCCTGGAACCAACCAGACGCACGTAGAGATTCCGAATACGCCTTCGGCCCTGGCACCCACAACCAATGCCGCCGAGCGCGAACCGATTCAGAGCCAGGCCGAAGCCGCCGCTCCCCAGGCGAACCACAACGCCAACGCGACTTATCCGTTGCTCTCGCAGCACACCAATGTTCAGGGATCGGTAATCCTTCAGGCCCTCATCAGCGCAGAGGGTTCCGTACAAAGCCTCCGCGTGCTGAGTGGACCGGCCATCCTTAGCGCGGCCGCCCAGCAGGCGGTTCGCGAATGGCGTTTCAAACCTGTCGTGCAGAATGGGCAGGCCGTCGAAACCAAAGCCCGCATCACCGTGAACTTCTCCATCAAGGTCGCCGACAACGCCGCCGATACCACCCTGGCCGAGAGCCGCGCCTCAGACGTTCTGATCATCAGCCGCTAAATCTGTAGCTATCCTGCCAATATCGCCATTCCAACAAACTATCTTGGTTCCGACAAATTATCGTCATTTCCATTATTGTCATTCCGACTTTCAAATTAATGTCATTCCGAGCGAAGCGAGGAACCTGCTTTTTCTCGCCACAACTCCGCCAGCCCAGGCCGGGCTAGGCGTTCGCCTTAATCATCTGCTCGGCATGCTTGCGTGAAGTCTCAGTCAGCTTCGCCCCGCTCAACATGCGCGCCACTTCCTCGGTGCGGTCGTCGCCCGTCACCGGGTGAACGCTGGTGCGCGTCCGTCCTCCAGATTCCTTCTTCACAATCACGAAGTGCTGATCGCCGAAGGTCGCGATCTGCGGCAGATGGGTCACACACAACACTTGATTGCCGCGAGACAGCGTTTTCAGCTTCTTGCCCACCGCCTCCGCCGCCCGCCCACCAATGCCGGTATCGATCTCATCGAAAACCAGAGTTTTCTGGGTGCCCCATTTCTCGCGTTTGGTGCGAGAAGTGGGGATTTTCGTCCGGGCTGTAGATTCATTCGATTGAACGCCGGCTTTCAACGCCAGCATCACGCGCGATAATTCTCCGCCGGAGGCCACATGCTCCAACTGACGCATAGGCTCGCCCGGATTGGTCGAGATCATATACACGACGTGATCGATGCCCAACGCGCTCCAGCCGCTCTCCTGTTCCGAATGAGTCAACTCAATGCGGAATGCCGACTTCATCGCCAGATCGTTGATCTCTGCCTCAACCACCTTTTCCAGCTTCCGCGCCGCATCGGCACGTTTCTTCGATAAAGCGTTCGCTACCCGCAAATAGTCCTCGGCCGCCCGTCCAAGTTCTTTTCTCAACTCCTGCAGGATTTCGTCCTTGTTCTCGACCTCCGACAGCTTTCGCGAAACCTCCGCTCCGAATGCAATCACCTCATCCAGCGTGGGCCCATATTTGCGCTTCAACCGGTCGAGCAATGCGAGGCGATCTTCCACTTCCGCCAGATGCTCGGGTGAGGCCTGAATCCCGCCCGCATAGTCCCGTACGGTCGCCCCGACATCTTCCACGCTGATCCGTGCCAACTCCAGGGCGGCCTGCGCCTCCTGAAACTTGGGCTCGAACCTGGCCAGCTCTTCCACCTGCTTTTGGGCTGCTCGCAGCGAAGACGCAGTCGAGCTGTTGCCTTCGTAGAGCAGATCGAAGGCATTCATCGCGGCGTTGTAGATCTTCTCCGCGTTGGCCAGGACGCGCTTCTCAGCTTCGAGCTTCTCGTCTTCCCCGCTCTGCACGTGGCCTTCTTCGATTTCGCGCTTCTGGAAAATCCACAGATCGACCAGCCGCAGCCGGTCTTGTTCGCCCTGCTCAAGTTCCTCGATTCGGGAGCGTATCTGCTTCCAGGTTGAAAAAGCCGCCGTTGTCTCGGAGACTAGGCTGCCGGCAAATGAATCCAGCAATTCCAGCCGCGCCTGCCCGTCAAAATTCAGGATCGATTCATTCTGCGAATGCACGATCGCCAGATGCGGCGCCAGCAGCTTCAGGACTGCCACGGTCGCCGGCTGGTTGTTGACAAAAACTCGTCCCTTACCCGAAGCCGAAATCTCCCGCCGCAGGATGAAGGATCCATCGTCGGACTCATCCAGCCCGTTCTTCTCCAGAATCTTGCTGAGGCTTTTCTCCGCCTCGCCCGCTGCCTCAAAGACTGCCGAAATCACCGCCCGCTCCGCGCCCGACCGGATCACGTCGCTCGACGCCTTTTCCCCCAGCAGCAGCGCCAGAGCATCGATCAGGATCGACTTCCCTGCCCCCGTCTCGCCGGTCAGCAGGTTCAGCCCTGGGCCGAACTCCACCACCAGATTGTCGACCACGGCGTAGTTTTCGAGGCGCAATTCAGTCAGCACACGATGTCCTGGAACGCCAAAGTTGTGCGCAGCATAGCATGAAAAAGCAGCCGCCAGCTCCCAGTTGCCAGTCGCCAGTAATCGGCAACGGAATGCTCGCAACGGGCGGCTGCTCGTTTTGCACCGAACCCCAACCCCCGATCATCTAAAATGATTTCATGGCCCTAGCCGGACACTACGCGGTCGAAGACCCTCCGCGATCGATCCCCACTACCATGCTGGCCGCCGTCTACCGGGGCATCGACGATGTCCGCATGGAAACCGTGCCCGTTCCCGAAATCGGCCCCGGCGAAATCCTCCTTAAAGTCCATTCCTGCGGCGTTTGCGGAACGGACCTCAAGAAAATCTCCACCGGATCGCACTCCGCCCCGCGCATTTTCGGCCACGAAACCTCAGGGACCGTTGCAGCAGTTGGCCGTAACCTGAAGAAATTCCAGCCCGGCGACCGCGTCATGGTCTTCCATCACATCCCCTGCCGCGAATGCTTTTACTGCCGGAGCAAGACCTTTGCCCAGTGTGCCACCTACAAGAAAGTCGGCTGTACCGCCGGATTCGAGCCCTCGGGAGGCGGCTTCGCCGAATACGTCCGCGTAATGGACTGGATTGTCGAACAGGGTACAGTCCGCATCCCCAACGAAACTTCTTTCGAGCAG
The DNA here is from genome assembly GCA_036490405.1 of Candidatus Sulfotelmatobacter sp. GTDB lineage: Bacteria > Acidobacteriota > Terriglobia > Terriglobales > Acidobacteriaceae > Sulfotelmatobacter. The sequence goes on from DASXDY010000067.1 coordinate 14,819, forward strand.
GCGTGTTTCGTCGAGCCAGTGAACACCTGTCTGAAGGGCATCCATGCCCTCCGTCTTTCCCAAAATGAAACTGTCCTTACAATCGGGCAGGGCCCCATCGGCATCCTATTGAGTGTTCTTGCCCGCCGGGCTGGGGCCCGCATAATTACTTCCGATTTGTATGCGGAGAGGCTTAAAATAGGAGCAAGTTACGGACTCGACCAAACAATTCATGCTTCGCAGGCAAACGTAGTGGAGCGTGTCCGCGAGTGGACCGAAGGGCGTGGCGCTGATGCTGTCATCCTTGCGGTAGGCGGAAACGCGCTGATTCGTGCCGCGATGGATGCGGCCCGTCCGGGTGGGCGGGTTTTATTGTTTGCGCAGACGCAGCACGGCGAGGCCGTCATTGATCCGGCCGCAGTTTGCGTAGATGAGAAAACGCTGGTCGGCTCGTACAGCGCGTCTGTGGACCTGCAGGAAGAGTCGGTGAATTTTGTGATGAATCGCGAGATGGATTTGGAGCGTCTGATCAGTCACCGCTTCCCTCTCGCGGACGCTCCCAAGGCTTTGGCGCTGGCAGCCCATCCGCAGCCGTCGTCGATGAAAGTTGTAATTCAGCCCGGTGCGTGAAAATGGAAAGAGCGGCCTTCAGCGCCGCCCAGAGAGTGTAGCCGTGGCAGAGCGAGCTTCGACGCAGCGTGAGAGTGTCATCGTGGAAGAGCGGCCCTTAAGGGCCGCGTTAAGGCTGGAGATGTCGGGGCTTTAGCCCCCGCTGTACCGGAAGGAAACCGCAGTGAACGGAAAGATGACCGCCGCCGTCTTGTACGGCAAAGAAGACCTGAAGATTGAAAAAGTCCCCATCCCCCGCGTCGGCGATGGCGAAGTCCTGGTGAAAGTTTCCGTCGCGCTCACCTGCGGCACCGATCTCAAGGTGTACCAGCGCGGATATCACGCACGCATGATCGTCCCCCCGGCACTGTTCGGGCATGAACTCGCCGGAGTAATCGAGGAGGTCGGCGCCGGCGTTACCGGATTCAAGCGCGGCCAGCGCGTCGTCGCCCTGAATTCCGCTCCGTGCCAGATGTGCTTCTACTGTTCCAAGCACCAGGAAAATCTCTGCGAGGACCTGCTCTTCAATAACGGCGCTTACGCGGAATACATTCGCGTGCCGCGGCGTATTGTCGAAGCCAACATGCTGGTCATTCCTCCCAACGTCACCTTTGAAGACGCGGCCATGACCGAGCCGCTCGCCTGCGTGCTGCGCGGCCTGCATGAAACCGGAGTGGAGATCGGAGACACCGTCGCCATCCTTGGCGGGGGCCCGATCGGCCTGATGTTCGTGCAAGTCGCTCGCGCCATCGGTTGCAATGTAATCGCGGTCGTGAAACGCGATGAGCAGGTCACCGCAGCCAAGCACATGGGTGCCCACGAGATCGTGCAGACAACGAAAGTGCCCAACGTAGTTGAAGCCGTGCGCGCTCTCTCTCCGCAAAAGCGCGGCTGCGATGTCGTCGTCGAAGCCGTCGGCCGCCCCGAAGCCTGGGAGTGGTCGGTGGAGATGGTGCGCAAGGGGGGCACGGTGAACTTCTTTGGCGGATGCGCCAGCGGCACCAAGGTGCAGCTCGAAACCAATCGCCTGCACTACTCCGAGATCACGCTCAAGGCCACGTTCCACCACACGCCGGAGACCGTTCGCCGCGCCTTTGGATTGATCGCCGCCAAGAAGATTCGGCCCACGGACTACATTACCGGCGAAGCGCCGCTCTCGCGCCTGCAACAGGTGCTGCGCCACATGCTGAATCGCAGCGGCGACATCAAGACCGCGATCATCCCCGGCCACTGATATCTTTAGGTAGCGCAGCGCTTCTGCAATGCGATGAAAAAGGAGTCTTGTCATCCTGAGCGGAGGGACTGGTTCGCGAAGCGAAGCAGTCCCGCAGTCGAAGGATCCCTGCCGGACGGACACCTCCGAGAGCGCGGCCGGAAACCTCGACGATGCCCACAAACGCTTGTGCAATGACTTCGTAAAGGTATGCCCGCAACTGGCACTGTAAACACGCACCTGCTGCGCGGTTGGAGTCGCCTCCCGCCGTCGTACTGTACTCCTGCCCACGCTCCCACTCCGTCCGAGGCCCGAGAATACTGCGCCCGGTTGGCCCGCACCCACTACGAGAATTTTTCGGTCGCGAGCTGGTTTCTTCCGCGCCGTCTGCGTCAGGATTTCTATAACGTCTACGCTTACTGTCGAATCTCCGATGATCTCGGCGATGAAGTCGGCGACGCGGCCGCGTCGCTCGAATTGCTGGCTGAATGGCAGCGCGAACTGGATGCCTGCTACGAGGGTAATCCGAAGCACCCTGTGTTTGTTGCCCTGTCGGAAACGGTTCGCCTCTACGATATCCCCAAGCACGAATTCTCCGACCTGCTGATCGCCTTCCGCCAGGACCAGACGGTTACGCGCTTCGAAACTTTCAACAACGTCTTGGGCTACTGCAAATATTCAGCGAATCCCGTCGGCCACCTCGTGCTTTACCTCTGCGGATACCGCGACGCCGAGCGCCAGCAACTTTCCGACTACACCTGCACCGCGCTGCAACTGGCAAATTTCTGGCAGGACATCAGCATCGACTACGCCAAGGGACGCATCTATCTGCCGCTGGAAGACCTGCGCCGCTTTCAGGT